>NZ_JAIPME010000002.1:0-650000 GCF_019957155.1 Anaerococcus murdochii
CCTTTATCTGTTTTCAATTTTGGGATTTTACTATCCTAATGTTCAGGGTCGTATCTTCGCTCCCTTTTTCAAAGGGCGCAAGATACACCGTTTGACTACGTTGCTTTGCGTTCCTGCGGAAAGCTTATAGCTCCGCTAAGGAAACGAAAACGCTAAAGCATTTTTATTTGTTCAAGGGGGCTACTCCCCCTTAGACCCCTGTGAACTTTGTTTTTTGTAGATTTTTCAAATCCACAAAAAAGCAAAGTGTTAAAATGTTCTCCACTTTGCTCCATCTCAGTTTCTAATACATTTTCTGTTTTCCTTATTCTTCCTCTGTCAGTTCTTCAAAATCATCATTTGCATTTTCCTCTTTAAGATTTGGATTTTCTTCTAAAGAGATTTCTTTTTCTTTTAAATGAATTTCTGTAAGTTCTTTTAGCTTTTCTCTATTTCGATTATCGGAAAGTACATAATCTAAAAAGGCATAGATTAAATCATTGTCGGTACTTTCTTCTGCTCCGGTTATCTGTTTTTCAAATTTCTCAAACACGCCTCCTTTTTCTACTTTTCGTTTCGTGTCCGCCTTTCTTTTTAGCTGTGATTTCTTTTGTCTTAGTTGCTTAATTTTGTTTTCTACCTGTTCTTTTTTCTTAGTTTCTTTTTCCAACTGGCTCATTACATTTTCTAACTCTTTCATTTTTCATTCCTCCATTTCAATATTGTTGTGTTCCAAACAAAGAAAGGCTAAGCACCTTTCTTTGATACTTAACCTTTCATCATTTTTTAGATTTTATCTTCTAAAATCTTTCTTAGTTTTCTAAATTTGATCCCTCCTTTGTCCGATTGCCTGATGTGTAACTTTCTCTTTTCTGCTGATTGACCTAAGACTTTCTTCTCTGTAGAAGATGGCTTCCATTAACTCTCTTTCTTCTTTTGTCAGTGTAGCTAATGCCTTATGCAGTTCTTCAATTTGCATTTTGACTTCTACAATTTTTTCTAAGTCTATTTTTTCATCTATGATGTTATCTACAAAGTGTCCATCATGATCTAATGATGAAAATGGAATAACTCCATACTTGCAATCCTTTTTCTGAAGATATTTTTCATGCTCTGTTATCTTCCAATAGGCTTTGTAGACTTCTTCACTTATGGTATAGCTTCCCCTTTGACATAAAGGTAATATTCCTTATTAGGCATTGTGTTATCCTCCTTTTTAAGTTCTCTGTTTTGCTTTTTGAGAATAAAAAAGGAGGACTTCTACACTTTGACGTAAAAGTCCTCTCGGCTTAAAAACTAATATTTTATATGATTTTCTATTTTGTTGTTTCTGGTAAAGTGTTATTGCTACGTGTAAGCAATTCCAAGCATAAAAAATGATAAATATATCTTATGTGAATAACAAAATTTAGTGTTTTCATTATTTATCCCTCCATTGCTTAGCTACATTTTAACCTCCATTCTTTGATTCTGTACTTAACCAAACTACTCTTTTACAATCCAAATATCATCTTGATTAACAACACAATTCGAGCATCCCGAACATTGACTTTGGCATTTACTTGTTGCAGACCTTTTAGTTTTTACCAAATATCCATTATTTTCGAGATATTCAATTTCATTTTTACACTATCTAAATCCTCACCTGTCAGTTCAGCAAGTTCTTGCAAAGTGCAAGTCTTTTTCTTTTTCAATACTTCTAATAGTTGTATAAGCATACTTATCACACCTTAAAAAATCAGTAGTCCAATATGATATGCAACACAAGATATAATTAGAGCCGATAATATAATACAGTGCTATTTTTATCGTCCATTTTTTGAATGTGTTTCTTGTGCGGTAGCTGCAAGAGCCATCAAACAAGGCATATTGAAGAAAAAGGCAAAAGTAAATGCTAAGGCTTCCGGCTTTGAAATCATTGTCAACATATTATTGCTTAGAATAGCGGTATCTACTGTCCCTTTAACCTCAACTGCATGCCATATTCCTGAAGAAGTAAATAATGATGCCATTACTCCTAATGCCGATTCTTTTCCCATTGCAGAAGCAACAAAAGCCATAAATAATTGCCATGGTAACCCAAACAATTTTGTTACAGGCTCTATAAATGTTCCTACTTTATAAATAAGGCTGTTAGCTATATTTCCATCAGGGCGTATAGGCAAGAATCCAAAATATAACAGAAATAAGGATAATGATACTCAATGCCCTTTTCAGTACATTTCCCATCCTATTCATTACAGAAGAAAGTAAATTTTTCCAATGTGGCTTGTGATATGGTGGAAGTTCCATAATCATTCCAAAATGTTCACTTCCCTCATAAAGCGATTTTCTGAAAATCCTATATGTGATTAGTAAATGTAGAAAAGCAACTGCAAATAGGCTTAATATCACAAATACTGCCTGTTTTCCGAAGAATGTTCCTGTAACAAGCCCGACTACTCCCCATGTTGACCCGCAAGGGACTACCCAAGATAATGCAATCGTCATAACCCTCTGTCCCCATGAATCAATTACTCTCGTTCCTGTGATTCCACCTATATTACAGCCGAAACTTAACAAGAACGGCATAATTGCTTTTCCTTGCAATCCTAATTTCGACATAGTGTTGTCAAAGACATAGGAAACTCTTGCCATATATCCTACATCTTCCAAGAATCCAAATACTAAGCTAATTCCCAATACATAACTTGCCATTTGCAATGCAAAAGTAATTGCAGTCATTACGGCTCCACACAAAAGTGAAATCAGCCAATTTGATACTCCAATGGCGACAAGCCCCTTTGCCAACAATGTTGATATTTTAGGTATAACAAACCCAAATAACCCCATTAGCGGAAATCCGATGAGCATAGAAGCAACTAATCCTAAAATGATAACTCCGATAGCCATAGGTTTTCCGAAAGCTTTACTTGTGGCTATACGATCAAATTTGCTTCTCTTAAATACTCTCTTTTTCTGAATAACATTTGCATTGATAAGTTTATCTATCCATTCAAATTTACAATTACCGGTTATTAAATTGCCATTTTTTATGCTTTTTAATACGTTCTCTATTTCTTCAAATTCGACTTTTTCAACATTATCTTTTACTAACGCAATTACTTTTGCATCCTGATCTAATAATTTTCCGATAATCCACGACTTTGAAAATACACCTATACCTTTATCAGGGATATGTTTTTTTAATAGCTTATAGTTATCTCCAACAATATTTTCATATGCCCTTTCTAAATTTTCGTCAGATAAAATTTTTCCTCTATCTGAATGCTCCAGAAAAGCATAAAACTCTTTGTATTCCTTTTTATCTGCCGCAACGATAGGAATGACAGGTATATTCAAGGATTTTTGTAACCCCTTTATATTTATATTTTTCCCTTGACTTGTAGCAACATCCATCATGTTCATGATTAAGACAACCGGAATATTTATTCCAATGTAGTCAGAGAGCATAAATAGACTTCGATTTAATTGTGAAGCATCTGCCATAATAGCAATTAGGTCTGCGTTCCCGGTTTCTATATATTCTCTTGTTATAACTTCTTCCTCTGAATTTGCTGATAATCCGTAAGTTCCTGGTAAATCCACAATCGTATAATTGGTATCTTTATACGAAAATTCGCCTTCTTTTTTCTCAACGGTTTTACCCGGCCAATTTCCAACATGTTGATTTGAGCCTGTCAACCCATTAAACAAAGTCGATTTTCCAGAATTAGGCTGCCCCAGCAAAGCAATCGTTATTTTCTTCATATCTCAAAGTACCTCCATCATTATTTTCTCTGCCTCTATCTTATTGACAGCTATCATCGTATCTCTACAATAAATGAGAATAGGTTGCTTTTTATAATTCTGGATAACTTCAACATCGCTTCCGACAGTTATTCCGATAGATATTATTCTGCTTTGAAAATGTGTATCACCAATAATTTCAACAACTTTACCTTTTGTCTTTTCTTTCAAAGTACTAAGCCTCTCCATAACTATTCTCCTTTATCATCCACTTTTTCGCTCTTTCCTGTGTATTTACCATTTCATAGTAATGTCCTTTTTTTCCATAAAGTTCATTATGATTTCCTTGTTCTTCAATTCTTCCGTTATTTATCAAAATAATTTGATTAGCGTTTTTAATGGTATTCAATCTGTGAGCAATAACAAAAACTGTCTTTCCTTGCATTAAATGCTCCAAAGCATTATTGATTTTAGCTTCATTATCAGGATCAAGAGAAGCTGTAGATTCATCCAACAAAAGAATTGGTGCATCCTTCAGAATCGCTCTTGCAATAGCAATCCTTTGTCGTTCACCGCCGGATAATGTACTTCCTCCATCTTTTATTTCCGTTTCATATCCATCCTTCATTTTCAAAATAAATTCATGGCAACAAGCTAATTTTGCAGCTTGATAAACTTCTTCCTTTGTTGCATTAGGTTTTCCAACCCTGATATTGTTATAAACAGTATCGGTTAACAGTACATTATCTTGAAAAACCTGACTAACATATTTAAGCAACACATCAGGTTTTATGGATTTTATATTTTTTCCACCAATTATAATTTCTCCACTATTTACATCCCAAAATCTTGCAATCAAATTAGCGATTGTAGTTTTTCCTCCACCGGAAGGACCAATTAAAGCTGTAGAAGTTCCTTCTTTTGCTTCAAAAGAAATATTGTTCAGAATCGTTTTATTTCTATCATAAGAAAAATTTACATTCTTAAATTGAATATCAAAATTTTCTAATTCAACTTCATTTTCAGAATAAGGCAATGGCTTCGTTTCATAAGCTTTCTCAAGATTACTTGCAGCTAATTTCAAATCTTTCAATAGTCCATAGGAATGTTGAAAGGCAATAAGAAGTGCAGATAATGCTAAACTCATAAGCATAAAAGCCACAAACTGTTCAGTTCTAACACTACCATTTATAAGCAAATATCCTCCTATAAGAAGAACTATCGGAAGCAAAAAGTTAACTGTGATAAAGTACATACTTGTAGGTAACGCCATTTTCTTTTCTGCGTTTACGCTTGTCTTTCTAACATTTTCAAGTGTATTTATCATTCTTTCAAAATGTTCACTTGTCATATTAGCTGACTTAAACGCTTTCATACCTTGAATGTACTCTAAAATAATAGAAATCATCTTAGAATTTAAATTTCTTTTTCTTGCCCCGTATTTTTCTATCAATTTGTTGCCCCATATCAACATAGGATATGCGATAAGCAATACTAAACACTCTAATAATGCGAGCTTCCAATCGATAAAAAATGTGCCTAATAAAATCAATATTGCTGTAACTGCCGTTTTAATAACCGATGGTAAAGTGTGCGTTATGATCAGTTCAAAACTACTCAAATCCTTTGTAAGAGTTGATAATAGATAACCACTACTATTTTTTTGGAAATGACCAAGGCTCAAACTCCTATAATGATTTGCTAAATCCAAACGCATATCTCCACACATTTCAGCTCCTCTTGAAAAGCTCAAATAGTATGCATGCCTATAAATCAGTATCCTTGCAATCATACTGATGAAACATATTACCGTATATTCTATGATTAAGGTTTTAGTTAATGTATTTTGCAATATATTAACAACGGTAAAATAGAGCATTAAATACAAAACAATGCTTCCTATCGAATCAATAACCATTAGAAAAATCGGTAAATACAATTTTTCTTTTTTATCTTTCAGAAGTGTTCTAATAATCTTAAGCATTTGCACTTACCCCCTCTCCAAAGTAATCTTTTGTGTATGTGTTCCACATACTTTCATAGACCCCTTTTCTTTCTAAAAGAGTTTTATGTGTTCCAACCTCTACGACTTCCCCTTCATCAAATACAACAATTTGATCTGCATTCTTAATAGTATGCAAACGATGAGCAATCATAATGATTGTTTTATTTTTCAACAAGTTTTGAAGTGCTAACTGTATCTGGTACTCATTTTCTATATCTGAATAGGAAGTTGCTTCATCAAAAATAATAATTGGAGAATCTTTGAGTATTGCTCTAGCGATTGAGATTCTTTGTTGCTGTCCACCTGACAATTTCACCCCTTGATCCCCGATTCTTGTCTGATATCCATTCGGTAAACTCATAATAAAGTCATGAATTTGTGCTGCTTTTGCAGCCTCAATAATCTTATTTTCATCTGTATCTGTTCCCATACGAATATTCTCATAGAGAGTGTCCTCCAAAAGAAATACATCTTGAAAAACAAATGATGTAATGTCCATCAAATTATCTATTTTTAATTCATTGATCGGTATGTCGTTAATTTTAATTGCTCCACTTGTTACATCCCAGTACCTCCCAATCAATTGTGCAGCAGTTGTCTTGCCTGCACCGGAAGGTCCCACAAAAGCATTTATTGTATTCGGTTTTAAGGATAAATTTATATGTTGTAATGCTTTATTTTTTGTTTCTTCATCGTCATAGCTGAAAGTAACGTCTTTAAAATCTATTTTCATACACTCATTCTTGTTTATGATTTTTGTTCCGTCTTTCAATTCATCCATATCCATTATTTTTTTTATGTTATCCAATCCGCTTCCAAGCTCCATAGATTGCATAAAGATTGTTACCATATTTAAGAACGAAACAAAAAAGCACATTGTAAGCATAATAAATAGCAAATAGGATGTTGCTGATAAAGAATTTCTCAAAAAGAAATATCCTCCGAACGGCAATGTAAATAAGATTGCTGAATCCAAAACCACTAAGGTTATTGATAAAGGATAGCAAGAGCTCATACACATCTTTTTCCAACAAGTAATATACGCATTCAATGAGCTTCTATATTGTTCAAATTTTTCTGCTGTTAAATGATACATTTTTATTACAGGCATAGCCTTTATAAATTCGTTTGCCGAAGCATTTAAATCAGCAATATCTTCGGATAGCTCCGTTGACATATCCGGATAATTTTTCATTAGCATCATAGGAATTCCTAATCCCAAAATCATAGGAATAAGCATAACAAGTGCCATCATCCAATTTAATTTCAACATGAAAATGAACATAATAACCGGAACAACTGCTGCCTGAGCTAATTCCAAAGTGCTATGAGCCAAAAAATTTTCAACTCTATCTACATCATCAAACAACAATGTTTTAATTTCTCCGGGGGCATGCTCTTGAAAGAATCCCAAATTAAATTTTGAAATATGATTTACAACTTTCAGCTTAATTCTGTGTATTGTGTTAAAAGCTGCTGTATGAGATAAAATGCCCGCAAAGGACATTAGTATTGCTTGCAAAACAGCACTTATAATTCCTATACCTGCCCACATTAAAATTTCTGTATACGAAATATTCTTCTGGAATATCATTAGTAATATCTTATAAACTACAAAATAAGGAACTAATGATAAAGCCGCAGAAATGACAGATAAAAACATTCCTAAATGTAGCTTTTTTCTCTCATCTTTTGCTAATTGGAATACATAAGATATCCCTGTCTTCTTTTTTTCCATTAGTTATTCCATCTCCTTTCATAATTGTTAGCCGTATCTAACTAACTACATTCATTATAAAGCTAATTTTTTATAACTCAAAATCTAACTATGAATTTTGATATTCCTTGTAATCCCTTTATTTATAAGCTTTTTATCAGTATTTCTATTTACATTTTTATAAATTTGTGATATAATAAAATAAATTTGTGATATTAAAAGAGGTGAGTAGAATTGATGGATAGAACAGTTATTGATTATTTAACAAACTTAGTACATGACGCTCCTTTTATTCCTGTTCCAACTTTATCAACTGAAAACAAACAAATCTTTAAAATAGATCCCCATTTTGGCAAAGGTACTTTTCGCATACTAAAATTTGACAGCCGTTTAATTCTAATTTTAATTGCTAACTTTACTCCAAATGAAACAATGGAGAAAATAACCGAAGTATCTGAAAAGTATTTAGAGATTAGCCAATTTGAAACAGAAAGCAGTTCATTTAAAGTCGGTGGCAGAAAGTTAAATAATGTAGAAAAAGGTATATATTGTTACTTAAATACAGAAAAGAAAACTTATACCTATTGTGAGGCAAATAAGCCTGTAAAGTTTACGAAAATAATCCTAACCAAAGAATACTTTGATACTTTCTTAAAATTAAAATATGATGATTTTGAATATGAAAAAGCAAAGATTCTTAATTCTTATTTGTTAAAAACTCAAAATTCTCCGCAGTTGAATTTTATATTTCAACAGATAAGAGAATCCCAAGCTGAAGGAAAGATTTTGCCTTTATATTTGGAAAGCAAAGTTATGGAACTATTATCTATCATAATTACAGAGTTAGAAGAAAAGGAAAAAAATATATCCGTTGTCTTAACTAAAAAAGATAAGCAAAATCTGAAAAGGGCTGTATCAGCTATGAAAAAAGATTTATCGGTTCATATTGACGGACTTGAACTCTCTAAAATTGCTTTAATGAGTCCTGCACGATTTCAATTAGCTTTTCGCAAATACTACGGTGTTCCTCCCTACGAGTACTTAAAAGAACTAAGGCTTAATAGGGCATTATTATTGCTGAAAAATCCCGAGTATAAAATATCTACGATAGCAGAAAAAGTTGGCTATACACACACAGGACATTTTGCTAAAATATTCAAATCAACTTATGGTATCACACCAAGTAAATATAGAAGTATGCTTAACTAAAGAAATTTATCCCAATATTATAAAACATAAATTTAGAGCGTGTAATTTTTACACGCTCTCTTTAAATGATTCCTTGTTTTTATAATCCTTCATCAGTATACCTGCCCTTTTCAAAACCTTTAACTTCTCCTGTTTTTTCTGTTCTCTCCTTTCCTTATACCTTTCCTCATACTCCTGTTGTTTTCCATTTGCTTTACGCTTTAGATAATTTTGATGAAGTCTGTCTCTTCTCTCATTAATTTTTCGTTCTTCTTCCTCAAGTTTTGATCGTTCTTCTTCGCTTAACTCTTCTTTTGGCACTTCATAATTTCCTATGAAGTTAAAATATATTTCTATCTTTTGCTTTGATGTTTGACTGCCTTTCCTATCTCTTTCATGAATGATTATCTTCTTTACAAACTCATTTATCATTGTGTTTGTGAGATTATCAAAGTTTTCATAACGACTAATAAGGGATATGAATTTTCTTGCCTTATCTGTTTCCTTTTCATATCTTGATATTACAAGCTCTAAGTCTTTAATCTCTTTACTTAACGTGAGTTGCTCAGTTTCATATTGGTTATTTAAAATTTCATAGCGATTATTCGGTATCTTATTTAAAATCATATCTTCATAAATTCTGCACATCAATCGTTCCAGCTCTTGAAGCCTGTTTTGGCTTTCTGTTAATCTTATCTTTTTCTTTTCTATATGTGCCTTTTCCTTTTCTTCCATTTCATTTTGAATGGAATGAATAAATGCTTCATTATCTTCATCAAGATAATTTTTTATATCTTTTAATGTTTCTTGGATAAGGTTTAAGACTACTTCTGCTTTTATCCTATGAGCTGATGGACATAGCGTTCCGCAAGGTACTTTCTTATAATTACTGCAAACATAATAAGGAATATTCTTATAGTTATTTGTCCTATGAACATACATCTTGCTTCCACAATCTGCACAATACATCAGTCCTGTTAGTGGGTGATATTCGCCCCAACCATCAGGATACCTTTTTACATTTCCTCTTATCCTTTGCACATTATCAAAGGTTTCTTGGTCTATGATGGCTTCGTGAGTATTTTCAAAGATGAGCCAATTATCTTCGGATACATATTTACTTTTCTTATCCTTGAAATGCTTTCTTGTTTTAAAGTTAACTGTATGCCCTAAGTATTCTTTTTTCTTTAAGATACTTGCAATTGTGGAGCTACACCAACGATAAGGATATTCAAAGTTTTTGCTTTGATGTAATCCATATCCCAATTTTTTCTGATGATAAGCGGGTATATCTATCTTATCCGCTTCCAGTATCTTTGCTATTTTGTATGGTCCTGCTCCGTCCATTGTAAGATTAAATATTCGTCTTACTATCTCGGCTGCTTTTTCATCTACAACCCACTTATCTTTGTCTTTTTCATCTTTGATGTAGCCATAAGGTGGAGTGCTTGCCGTATGCTTTCCGCTTTCTCCTTTTGATCTAAATGTAGATTGTATTTTTCTTGAAGTATCTCTTGCATACCATTCATTCATAATATTTCTAAAAGGGGTAAAATCATCTTCTCTGTAAAAGCTGTCTACATTGTCATTGATAGCAATCAATCTTACGCCCTTTTGTCTTAATATCTCCATACATTGACCGACTTTGAGATAATCTCTGCCGAGTCTACTCATATCCTTTACGATGATACAACCGATATTTCCAGTATTTACTCCATTCATCATTTCCATAAAGCCTGGTCTATCAAACTGTGTCCCGCTTATTCCGTCATCTGTAAAATGGATGATGTTGGTTAAATTATTCTTACTTGCATATTCTTCAAGGATTTTCTTTTGATTAACGATTGAGTTACTCTCTCCTTCAAGTTCATCATCTCGACTTAATCTCTCATAGAGTGCTGTTATCTTTTCAACATTCCTCACTTTTTCCTCCTTCCTCTTAATTTCTTAAATAAAAAAGAATTAAGAAGTACATGTTTCACTAAAACAGTGATTAAGTGTTCTCCTTAATTCTATTACTCCTGCTGCAAGCTTATATTTCTTATATTGCTTAACCGCAAAATGACTTGGGTCTTTCTTTTCTAGAGCTTCAAAGAGCCTATCAATTGGGTTCATATAGGTTTCGTCATCTTCTCTAACTTCACTTGCGTCAATCATATCTAAAAGTGTCTTAAAGTTCTTTTCTTCTTCTGGTGCTTCATAATAGATATAACCGATAAGGGCAGTGTAATATAACTTTTCAGCCTTTACCCAGAAATCTTCTCCTGCCTTTTCTCCATCTCCCTTGGTGTTGGCAATAATTGTTTGAACAAGCTTTAAAATATCTTTTTCACTTCTCAAGTATGCAAAGGGATTGTATTTCATAGATTTTTTAAAGTTTATTGTATTTAAAATCTTTATGTCATATCCATTTTCATAAAGCATTTTTCCGCACTCTAACACAAGCGTGCCTTTTGGGAAGATTTGTCAAGGACATAAACAAAATTTCTTTGATAAATTTATATCTTTTCCGCTTCCCTATTAATTAGTTTTAGTATTTTATCTTTGTATGTTTCGCCTGTTCCTTGCTTGAAATGTAGGTTTACAGTGTATTTTGTCTTTCCAATATCCATAATTAACTGTTTATTAGGTGGTGCTTTTATTTCTCTTTTTTCTTCTTCCATAAGTCCTCCTTTCCGTTTTTTAGGCAAAGAAAAAACAGTAAACCTTTTTTGATTTACTGTTCCTGTGTTAGTTATTATTAAATTATTCAATTTACAAAATTGGATTTACCTATTTTCAATCATCAATTCTTTACATTCCCATTCTTTTCCCAAAACATTATATTTTTCTGTTTTATCAAGAATTACATCATCAAAACCAACTGCTTTATAACATAAATATGCTGGTTCATTATTTTCAAAAACGCTTAATGAAACCTTTTTTGCTCCATAGATTTCAAATGCAAACTTTAAACCTAACTGAAGCATTACCTTCCCATATCCTTTGCCACGATGTGAAGGGTCAACAACTATGAAACCAAACCTCAATTCATCAAAGTTTTCTAAAGGTCTTCTCATTGTAAAAAAACCTATTATATTATCATCTTCAATAGCTGTAAAAGCCATTAGATTATTAACAAAATCAAATTTTTCTTTTGTTATTGGATATTCTCCCAAAACACCAGCAGACCATTTGTAAAAAGACATTTCATCTTTACTCCAAGAAAGAATTGTATCTGCATCATTTATATTATAAGGTCTTAATCTCAACATTACTTACCTCCGTAACTGCAATTTATTTGTTAACATTAACTAATATTATACCATTTTTACGCCTTTTTTTCTATATTAGCTTTATATGCCACTTGACAGTTACCTATAAAGTTAAAATATCCTACCTTTCCTCATTTCTATAATAATCTTTTGTTTTTTCTTTTTTCTTTTCGTATTTTTCCTGTTGCTCTTGGTACTTTTTAATCTGTGCAATTACGCTTGGTTTCTCTCCACGCTTAATTGCCTTGTCTATCTCTATAGATGAATCTATTCCATAATCATCATTGACTATCTTTACCGCATATTTGATATGGTTAATATTTTCGTATTCTTCTTTGATAGCTTGAGAGTCTTTATTGAGCTTAGTAATTTCATCTTCAAGGCTTTTCATTTCTTTTTGCCAATCTTTGCTCTTAATCGCAGATGAGCCTGTTATTTTTTCAAGGATTGCCCTTGCTCTTTTGTATTTGTCTATTTCCTCTTTATGGGAATTGTAAAAGCTATCTTTGAATAGAGTTTTATTGTTCCATTCATCGTAGGTTGCCTTGTTGTCTTTGATAATATCTGCATAAGTAAAACACTTATTTAAGTTTTCTATTCTTTTGCTTTTAACTTTAACTTCTTGATGGATGTTCTTATTTTCTGATTGAAGAGTGCCTATTTTTTCTTGCAAGTCTGCTATGGTTTGTAGCTTATTATCTCTAAGATAATAGATTGCTTTTGAAAATCTTCTAAGGTCAGCAGCCATCTTTTTATTGCTTGCATAAGGCTTTAATTCTTTGGCTTTTTCTCCCTGTAAGTCGTGATAGATAGAAATGTATTCATAGAGATTAAAGAGTTCTGCTTTGTTCTCCAGTTCGTCTTTTTTCTCTTGCTTATATTCATCATACTTGGATTGAAGTTTTCCAACTAATGATCCTATCCAAAAAGTAAGTTTTGATAGTTCTTCTTTTAATTTCTTAAACTCCAAATTAAAAGCTATGATTTTTCGGTTGTGATTTCCTCTTTCGGTTTTAATTCCTTTTTTCTCCATCTGATAGCTTGCTGTTCCTAAATGTATTTGTGGAAGTTCTTCTCTTCCCTGTTCTTCAAAGGTGCGTGGATCTATTCTTTTGTCAATTCCGTTTTTCTCTAAATATTCATTAGCCTTTTTAGAAAAATCTTCTCTCCACTTTTTTGCCTTGTCAGGTTCATTCCAATCATTTAAATTTACTTTTCTTGATTTATAGTTTCCACTTTTTAGTTTTATCTTTTCTCCGTTTTCATCAAGGATATATTCTTTTCTGCATTTGGGTTTCCATTTTCCCTCACTATCAATTTCTCTAAGAGTAAGTAGGATATGGGCATGTGGTTGTTCTTCGTTATCGCTTGCTAAGGGATTATGGATATTACAGTCCGCTATCATTCCTTTAGAAGTAAAATTTTCTTCAATAAATTCACTGATGAGTTTTATCCTATCTTCTTGATTTAATTCTCTTGGAAGTGTAAAAAGTAAATTTCTTGCAAGCTGTGAATTTTTGCTTTTCTCTATTTTCTCTACACTGTTCCATAGATATTCCCTGTTTGAAAATTTTTTAGGGATATGTTCAGGCAGAAATATTTTTGAAAATACAAGGTCTTCTTTTTTAGAATAGTCATGAACTTTTCCATAGTGTTCATCATTCAATTTATCTCTTGCGTTATATGCAGCTTTCGCAATTACGCTTGCTCCTTTTGACCTTGTAACTATATCTACATGGGTATGCAAACTTTTTGCTTCCATTTATGGTATGCTCCTTTCTGCTTTAATATTTTTAGAATTAGCAGATAGGTTATCTTACTTTCATCTGCTCATTTGCTTTCTTTCGATATTTTATTTAACTGTTTTCTTATCTCTATATGTCGGAAGTATCTTCGCTCCCTTTTTCAAAGGGCGCAAAGATACACCGACTACATTCGGTGCTTTGCGTTCTTTCAGAAAGCTATACGCTCCGCTAAGGAAACAAAAACGCTAAAGCATTTTTATTTGTTCAATGGGGCTACTCCCCCTTAACCCCTGTGGACTTTGTTTTTTGTAGATTTTTCAAATCAACAAAAAAACAAAGTGTTAAAATGATTTCACTCTGCTATGCTCTAATTTTCTTATTTAATTTTTCCGATTGCTTATATCTCATCTTCAAATTCTTCCAAGTCCTTTTCAGTTTCTTCATCGTCTATCCCATTGTTTTCATTTTCAGTATTTGAAGTTTCTTCTAAAGATATTCCCTTTTCGCTTAAATGCTTTTCAGTTAGTTCCTTTAATTTTTCTCTATATCTGTTATCTGAAAATACATAGTCTAAAAAGGCATAGATTAAATCATTATCTGTATTTTCTTCTGCACCTGTTATTTGTCTTTCAAACTTTTCAAATACTCCACCTTTCTCTACTTTTCTTTTTGTATCTGCACTTCTTTTCAGTTTGCTTTTTTTCTGTTTTAATAACTTAATCTTATTTTCTGCTTGTTCTTTTTTCTTAGTTTCTTTTTCTAATTGGCTGATTACATTATCTAATTCTTTCATTGTCATTTCCTCCGTTCTAATGTTTTGTATTGAAAAAGGCTAAATACCTTTTTATGGGTAAATAGCCTTTCTCTTTCTACTCTTAGATTTTATCTTTTAAAATCTTTCTCAGTTTTTCTAAAATTTTATCCCTCCTTTTTCCAATTGTTTGATAGCTTACTTTTTCTTTTTTACCGATTGACCTTAGACTTTCTTCTCTGTAGAAGATGGCTTCCATTAACTCTTGTTCTTCTTTTGTTAGAGTATTTAATGCTCTATGAAGTTCTTCAATTTGCATTTTTACTTCTACAATTTTTTCTAAGTCTATTTTTTCATCTATGATGTTATCTACAAAGTGTCCGTCATAATCCAGTACCGAAAATGATATAACATTATACTTCCAATCTTTTCTTTGGAGATACTTTTCATGCTCTGTTATCTTCCAGTAGGCTTTGTAGACTTCTTCGCTTACAGGTACGGCTTTGCCTTTCACATAAAGGTAATATTCTTTAGCCACTTAGTTATCCTCCTTTTTTAAGTTCTCTGTTTTGCTTTTTGAGAATAAAAAAGGAGGACTTCTACACTTTGACGTAAAAAGTCCTCCGAAAATAACAATTAAATTAACTCTTATTGTTATTAGATTATTTAATTGTTCAAGAAAATATTCATATAAAAACGAACCAAAAAGGCATTATCAACCATAATCTATTTAAAAAATATGAATATACGCTCATTCACATTACCTCCTTAGCTATTTCTACACTTAGATGCCTCCTTATTTTTTAATCAACAGATGTAATTCCTAATTACAAATTGTTTTTTATTGCTAATCTTAATTTTTTATGAATGCTAATAGCAAAAGGAATTGTGATGATTGTTGTTATCAAATCTGAAATTGTTTGAGCATATATAACACCATTTAATCCCATAAGTTTAGGCAACAATAAAATGATAGGGATAAACACAATTCCTTGTCGCAATGAGTTTAGAAATACTCCCCCTAACGCCTTTCCTGTAGACAAATACAAGGTAGAGTAAGTAAACTGAAAACCAAATGTTATAAACATAATTACGGCTGCTCGTAATGCCAGCACTGCTATATTTAATACATTTTCATCAGTCCCAAATATAGATAATATACTTGGTGCAAATATATAAACCATCACAGTCCACACTACACAAAATACATTTGTCCATTTAACACTTGCCTTTATAGCTTCTCTCACTCTTTCATAATTCTTAGCTCCGTAATTAAATCCAGCTAACGGTTGAAGTCCTTTCATATATCCGAATACAACATTTGTTCCTAATGTTACAATCCTAAGAACAATACCCATTGCAGCTATTGCTTCTTCTCCATAAAAGGACGCTGCATAAGATATTTTGCTGATAGATATTGTTTGTAGAATTTGAAGTATTAACATGGATATACCTATCTTTAATATCTCCTTGTAAATTGCAACTGTTGGTTTAAAGTTAGGTAACTTTATCTCAATTAAATTTTTATCTCCTACAAAGTAAATGAGATACATTAGACTGGTTATCACTCTGGCTATGAGTGTCGCAATAGCTGCACCTCTCACTCCTAAATTAAGTCCGAATATGAATATCGGATCTAAAATCATATTTGATATAGAGCCTAAAATCATGGCTTTCAAAGAAATTTTAGCAGCCCCTTGTGCAACAGCTAAGTTACCAACCGTTACATTTATTGCACCCAAAATGCCACCTACTATGAATATCCCTGTATAAGACTTAGAGATTTCAATAATAGATGGTATGGCTCCCATAAATTTCAAAACGCCATCTAAATAGCAAAACAATACAATAGCTGTAACTATCCCTAAAATTGCACTTGTTAGTAGAGCAACTGTCGCTACAATACTTGCTTCTTTTTTATTATTTCCTCCAAGTAGCCTTGATATATAAGAGCCTGCTCCTGCACCAAATGTTAATCCTATCCCTAAAAAAATAAGTTGAATCGGAAAGGCAACGGAAACAGCAGCTACTGCTTCTTTACCAAGTCCGGACACAAAATATGTGTCCACAACATTGTATAAGGCAGCTACCAACAAACTGATAACCTTAGGCATACCTAATTTAAAAAGTGCTGTATTAATATTTTCTTCCTTCAAAATTTTTATTCTGCTTTCGTTCATTTAAAATTTCTCCACTTCTCAATATTTTATTTTCTGTATTTATGCAACAAAAAAAGGCATAAATACAAAATAGTATCTGCCTTTTGTTCAATAATTTATAAAACAAAAGGCTACAGACAAAACATTGCCTATAGCCTTTTACATTCTATTTATATATCGAGAAATGCACACAAAAACAAAGCCAACTAAATGACCTAATTTTTTGTATTTCCCGATGAAATCTTAAATGTAATTTATTTGCTATACTCTGTACAATGTTTCATCGGTTTCATTTGTACAGAGTTAAGTTTGTTCTTAGGATGATTTCTTAAATAAATTCTCATAACAATTCCCTTTCCATATATTATAATATTTTATCATATTCTTCAAAAATCGTCAAAAATCCATCATTACATACTACCAATTTTCGTCTTTTCTTTTACCTCTTCCAATTATATATAATTGTATTCGTGTTTCTTTTTTCGTTGCCCATCTATTTCATCAAGTTCTTCCTGTATAAGTTATTTAGGTTCTTCTTGTGACACTTCAAACTTGCCAATAAAATTAAAGTACACATCAACTTGTTGTTTTCTGTCTTTTCCTTTTCTTCCCCCTGTGGCTTCATGGACTACAACTTTTTCTATATACTCATTTATCATTGGTACTGTCAGTTCCTCAATGTCTGTATATTTCTCTATCATTTTTAGGAACTTATCTGTGTCAATTTTTCTCTGATGATAGCTTTCTATTTCTTGCTCAAAATACTGTATTTGTTTTTCTAAATCTTGTTGCTCAGTATCATAAACATTAAATAATCTATCAAAGTGTTTTACAGGAATTTTTCCAAGTGCATGGTCTTCATATAGTTTTGTAATAAGGGTTGTTAGTTCTGCATTTCTTGATGATAGTTTTTCTAATTTCTCTTTATCTCCTTGATACTTTTCTTCTCTTTTTTCATCAGATAACTTATTCATCACTTTTAGAAACTCTTGCTTATCTTCTTTTGCAAAATTGGTTATTTCTTTAATTGATTTTAAGAGAATTTCATTCACTGTTTTTAATTTGATGTAGTGGATACTGCAAGTTCCTTTTCTGTGTCTATAATGTTGACATACAAAGCAATAATCACAATCGTATTTCTTTTCTTTATGTTCTGCCGGCTCTCTGTAACTTAATTTACCACCGCAATCTGCACAGATTAAAAGTCCTGTAAGTGGATTTGATGTTGTTCCATACTTTGGACTTCTTCTCACTGTTTTTCTTAACCTTTGAGCATTATTCCATGTTTCTTCATCAATAATGGCTTCGTGAGTGTTCTTGAAGATAATTAGTTCATCTTCTTTCGCCTTTCTGCGTTTCTTGGTTTTGTAATCAAGGCATATTGTTTTACCAAGAACAGTGTGTCCCATGTATTCTCTTTTTTCCAAAATGTAGCCAACTGTTGTCGGCGTCCAAAAATATGGATCGTCTATTCCTCTTTTCTTGGAACTATGATTATTTTCAGGATAATGTATTTCTGCATAGGCTGACGGAATAAGGACTTTATCTTTGGTTAGTATCTCTGCTATCTGTGTTACTCCATATCCCTCTATAACAAGCCTGTAAATGCGTTTTACGACCTTTGAACTCTCTTTATCGACAAGTAGCTCCTGTTTGTTCTTAGGGTTTCTGTAATAGCCGTATGGAACGCTTGGTGATACTCTTTTACCCTCTTCCATTCTTGCTCTAAATATGGATTGTATTTTTCTTGAGGTATCTCTTGCATACCATTCGTTCATAATGTTTAGAAATGGTGTAAAGTCGCTTTCTGCTTGTTTCTCACTATCTATTCCGTTATTGATAGCAATAAACCTTACTCCCTTTTCTTTGAACAGTATTTCGGTATAAAAACCTACTTTGAGGTAATCTCTGCCAAACCTACTCATATCTTTTACTATCACAGTAGAAATTTTATTTTCTTCTACTGCTTTTATCATCTTTTGAAATCCATCTCTATCAAAGGTTGTTCCACTCACTCCATCATCGGTATAGTGATAGATATTTACAAAGCCATTTCTTTTAGCATAATTTTCAAGTAGCTGCTTCTGATTTGTGATGGAATTGCTTTCTCCTTGCATTTCATCATCACGACTTAAACGCTCATAAAGGGCTGTTTGTCCTGTTCTATTCATATTTGACATGAGAATTACCTCCTTTCCAAGTTTTTATTATTTTCTCTGTCCCTAAGAGGTTAATCCTTTAGGGTCTGTTACTACATAAGAAGAGTGCATTTGCATTAGATTTGGCTTTACATAAAATCTTGTCTTACCTGATCCAGAACCACCTATTACTAATACATTTTTATTTCTAGCATATTTAGGGTTTTTAGGTCTTGAGTTCATTGTTAGTCTTTCGGTATTAGTTATTAGTACATTGTTTTCAAACTTAGGGTCAATATATGGAGCAATATCCTTGCTTTCTCCCCAGGAAGCGTTTTGTCAAGTACCTTTTTATATTTATGGACGCTTTTTCTATAGGATATTTTAACTTTTGGGCAAAGAAAAACAGTAAACCTATAATTTACCGTTTTCTAAAAATATTTTTTATTATCTATTCTACTTTTCGTAAATATAAATTATAAATCCATGACACTATACCACTTATCAAAATAACTCCGATTATAGAAAATCCTGAAGCTTTATTTAAATATCCCATAAAAGTTAATAGAAAAAAAACTATTCCCAATAAAACTGTTTGAATAAAATATCCTGCCATATGAGCCTTAGCAGTAATTAGTAACTCCCTTTCATCAGTTTCATTTATCCATTCTTGCTTTTTCCCAGAAATTGAAAATAAACATACCCCACTAACACATAGAATAAAAGCAACAACAGAAAATCCAATCCAAGCAATATCCATTCTTGGAAATATCTGTAAAATATCTTTCTTAGCAAATAGTATTCCGCCAAGTAAGGCAAATAACACACCAATACAAATAAATAGAATAGCTACTTTCTTACCAATCTTCATTTCATATTCAATTTTATTGTCCATCTTATTCCTCCTCATAAATAAAAATATCTTCAATGGTCAAACCGAAATACTTAGCAATTTTAAAAGCTAAAATAATTGAAGGATTATATCTTCCATTTTCTAAAGAACCAATCGTCTGCCTTGATACCTCCAGAATAGAAGCTAACTCCTCTTGCGTTATTCCATTTTCTTTTCTTATTTCTTCAAGTCTGTTCTTCAGATTAAACCACCTTCTTCAAATGACAAGCTAACTTTACATGTATTATAATCATTATTTTCAAAAATGTCAAGTATACTTTCCTTTTTTCTAAAGTTGAAAATCTTTATTCTTGCTCTGTTTTAGTTCCTTTAAATTTTCCTGTAGCTGCTCTATACATGTTTTAACTTTTTCTGCTTGTTCTACTTCTTCTCTTATCTCTAATATTTGATTGTAAAGGCTCTTTTTCTCTTTCTTCAAAGTGGTAACTTCTGTTTCCCATTTACTGATGGCTAAGGTCTTGCTATCTCCTAAATGTTCTTTCAGATATTTCTTTGCACTTTCAAATAAAATAATCTCTGCGGTATGTTCATTGTAGAAAGTATCTTGTTTGTTTTTCTTTAGCTTGGTATAGGCTTTATAGGTATCTTTATGTTTCAAATATTTCTCAGCTTGGTCAATAAGCTGTACTTTACCATCTATTTTCTTTTCAGTATCTTTAATGGCTCTTGTGGTCTTGTAATTCTTATCACTTAAAGTAACTATACTTTCTTTCAGTTCAGATAAGAAAATAATGTTTTTCTCTTTTAAGAATTGATAGCTTTCAATATATTTTTCTAAGTCTGCATTATTCTTATCTGCATTTTTACGGATAAGATTTTCAAAAACGGACAGCAAATTTTCTTTGGGTGGGAGGGTGGATTTTGTATTTTCGTTTTCTGTTTTTTCTTCTTTTCCAATTCCCCTTATCCAATTTAGTAATGCTTTTATTCGTCTTGATATTTCTCTTAAAATCATGTTTTGATGTTTGATTTCTCGGTTGATATTTCCTCTGTCTGTTGCTATTCCTTTTTTCTCCATTTGGGTGGCAGATACGCCTAAATGAATGGTCGGTATTTGTTCTATGCCCTGTCTTTGATAAGAACGGTGATCTACTTTTTCCTGTATGCTGTTTTCTTCAAGATATTTGTTTGTAATATCTGCCCATGCTTTTCGCCAATGCTCTGCTTTATCTTGCTCATTCCAATCCACTGTATTGATTTTTCTTGTTTTGTAATTTCCATTTTTCAGCTTTACTTTTTCTCCGTTTTCATCAAGGATATATTCCTTTTTCGATTTTGCTCCCCATGTTTTATCTTCGTTTAACGGTCGCATAGTTAATAGAATATGTGCGTGTGGGTTTCCGTCATTTTTATCGTGTATAGCAATGTCGGCACACATACCGACATCTACAAAATTTTCTTTCACATAGTTCCTTACAAGTTCAATCTGTTTTTCCATGTCTAATTCTTTAGGCAATGCAATTTCTATTTCTCTTGCAAGCTGTGAGTTTTTACTTTTTTCTATTTTCTCGACACTGTTCCATAAGACAGAACGGTTTGCAAATTCCTGTGCTGCATTTTGTGGTAATAGAATTTCAGTATGGGCTATTCCGCCTTTTCTTGTAAAGTCATGGACTATTCCGTCATATTCGTTTTTTATCTTTTCGCCACTACGATAGGCGGAAGCTGCTACTGCACTTTTGCCTTTTCCTCTTGAAATAATCTTTATACTAAGATGATATATCGCCATAAGAAAAAACCTCCTCTCTTTTTTAATGTGGGGACGATGGCGATGATAAAGACTTACTAAAAAAAATCGGATTGCTTTTTATCCGATTTCTTTTGGGAAGTACACAAGTGGTAGGAAATTTATTTCCGTAGGGGAGTGTAGCTCCCCAGTATCAGCGTTAGCTGATATGCTCTCTGCAAGAGCCTTCGGAGAACGCACACACCCTTTAGGGTGTATAAGTGCGCCCTTGTAAACAAGGGACTATTCCTCTATCCCCGTTTCTTCATCTTCTTTTTCTATATTTTCAACTTCGCTTTCTTCTCTGCTTTCTATAATTTTTTGTATTTTGAGATTGGCTTCCTCTTTACGAATTAAAGATGTGATTAACTGATAAAATTCATCTTTGGTTAGATTTTTGCTTTCTGTAAAGATACTTTCAAAGACTGCTCCTTTTTCATATATTCTTTTATCTCTCTTTTTTCTTTCTTCCTGTTTCTGCTGACTGATGAGCTTTTTCCTTTTGTTTTGTAACTGCTTAATTTCTTCATCTGCCATTAATATTTTTTCTTCTATGTTTTTCATTTTGTCTTTTCCTCTCTTTCTAATTTTGAGCAAAGAAAAAACAGTAAACCTTTTTTGATTTACTGTTTCTGTGTTAGTTTTTATTAAGTTGTTAGTTCAACAAACTGGGGCGGTTAATTTCGTTGTTCAATAATTTTGGCGATAAACATCTCTAAAAATTCTTTTGAATTTCTCCATCCAGCACCATCATTTTCCTCAGAGAAATCAAACCCAGATATTTCAGTTAATACTTTACTACAAACCCATTCATACATTCCAGCCTTTTCACTTTTATATATTATTAGAAACAATGGTTTCATCGCCTTTTTACCCAATGATACGACATTATTATATTGTTTTGAATTCATCACATCGTCATACCATTGTCCTGTCAGCCAATAATTTTTATCCTTTTGCCCCTTTTCATCGATTTCTTTACATACATCTTGTAATTGTTGAGCTATATATGTGAGAGTCTCTTCATCTATGTTTTTTATCAGCAAATCTTCATTCACGTCATTTTTATTCACTTCTACCCAAACAACCTCTTCTTGTTCTTCTGAGTTTTTTTCAAAACTAATGGAATTATGATTTTCCGTTTTAGTTTCATCCTTATTATTGTTTGAGGTATTAAAATTATTACAAGCTGAAAGAAACATCACAAAACAAACTATTACAATCATAAAAGTATAATGTTTAATGTGAATCATCTATATCCTCCACAAACTCTAATTCTGTTTGTTAATATTAACTTATATTATAGCCTTTTTAAGGCTTTTTTTCTACTGCCAGATTTCCTACTCACTCGCTACTATTCCCTTTAGAATGTATTACCTTAAACAGCTTATCTTGAAATGTTTCCTTGCTCTTTTTGTCAAAATATATCTCTGTTACAAAGGTCTTTCCATTTATCTTTTTTGTAAGAATGCCATCAGGCTTTTGGGATTCTTCTTGTTCTTCTTCGTGTGTTTCGTTTACTTGAGTGTTCGTATTTTCTGCCATTTAGTTCCTCCTTTCGACTTGCACAAAAAAAGATTTCCTGTGATTAGGAAATCTATTTTGCGATTGGTTGATATTTAGTTTTAAGTTGTTGCCTGTAGTAACTTCTTTTTTGCTCTGTATTCTCTTGCTTTTAATTTCTCATACTCTCGACATTTTTCAAGATTTTTCGCCCTGTATGCTTTTGAATATTCTCTATGATAGGCTCGTGATTTTTCTTTCTTTGCTTCTTCTATTTCTTCCCTCATTTGTAGCATTTCCTGTTCTGTCGGCTCTATCTGTTTTGTGAGTTCATTTTCAAATTTGCCGATATAGTTAAAATACACCTCTATTCGCTGAACAACATATTTTGCTCTTTTTACATCTCTTTCATGGACTACGATTTTACTGATAAACTCATTGATGATGGTAGGAGTAAGTTCTTCAAAGTTTGAATAGCTTTCTGCAAGTCTGATAAATTTCTTTGCTCTTTGGTTTGCATTTTCACATTCGGATAAGCGTTCTTTGATTTCTTCTTTTTCTGCTTTTAAGGTGTAGTATTCTTCTGCATACTTTCTTGATAACTGCTCATAGCGTTCTGTATCCATATTTCCAAGTGCATTATCTTCATAGAGTTTATTCATCACTCTTTCTATCTGTTCCATTCGATCTGTGATTTGTGGCATACGCTTTTGATTTTTCTTTACTTCTTCGGTCTGCTCTTTATACAGACTCTCTTTTACAAGTTTTTCAAACTCTACTTTATTTTCTAAGGAATACTGTGCTATCTTTCGCAATACTTCTGCGATATTTTCCATAACTTCGTCTACATCAATGCGATGTGGGGAGTTGCATTTAGGGTGCTTTGCTTTTCCTTTGGCATATTCACTGCAATAGGTTACATGTTGTGTGTTTTTGCCTTTGTGTATGGTTCGAATGTGCATTTTTGTTCCGCAATCTTTACAGTACATCAAGCCTGAAAGTGCGTGAATTTCTCCATCTCCGTTTGGTCTTTTTACAGGTGCATTTTTTAACATACGCTCTACATTTTCAAAGGTAGTTCTATCTATTATAGGCTCATGCACATTTTCTGTTATTTGCCATTTGCTTTTATCTACATAATGGTTTCTCTTATCTCTGTAATGCTTTTCGGTTTTGAAGTTGACTACATCGCCACAATACTCTTGTCTTTTCAGTATTCGTGTTATGGTTGCTTTGTTCCAGTTGTATCTGTTTTCTTCATTGAGAGGTTTGCTTTTGGCTGTTCCTCTGTCTTGCTGTTTCATATAAAAGGTTGGAGTTAGTATTTCTTTTTCTTTCAGATAAATGGCTATCTGATTTCTGTTTTTTCCCTCCATAAATAGCCTAAAAATGAGTTTTACGACTTCGGCAGCTTCTTTATCGACTATCCAATAATCTTTGTTCTCAGGGTCTTTTATATAGCCGTATGGGGCTTCTGTTGCGACAGGCTTTCCGTCTGCTCCTTTGGTCTTTATTCCTGTTTTTACTTTCTTGCTGATGTCTCTTGCATACCACTCTGACATGATGTTGATAAAGGGAGCAAATTCCAATGTATTTTGGTCAATGCTATCTATTCCATTATTGATAGCGATAAAGCGTACATTGTTTCTTCTAAATATCTCCATCGCATTTCCTACTTGAAGATAATCTCTTCCCCATCTTGTCATATCTTTCATGATGACAATACCGATTTTACCTTGTTCTACATCGCTTATCATCTGTGTATAAGCCGAACGGTCAAAGAACCTACCGCTTTCATCATCGTCTATATAGTGGCGAATGTTTATCAGCTTTTTTTCTCTTGCATACCTTTCTAAAAAGGCTTTTTGATTTACAATACTATTACTCTCGCCGCCGTCTCTATCTTCATCACCAACTGAAAGGCGGGAGTATAGTGCAGTGATTTTGTTATGATATTCTATCATGGCATTATCCTCCTTTTCTCGTGTCTATATATCACTCCTGTTCAGTTAATATTATGCAACCCATCTTGCAGAACCATATTCCTTACCTTGCCTATATTTCTTTTTATTTTTACCTTTAATATAAACAATTAGCTTAACAAGAGCAGCAACTGAAACACCTACTAACAAGTCCCTTGGATTAAGGCTTGGTATATAAGATAAAGTTCCTATATCAGAAATTCCCACCATTATTCTATCAACAATATCTCCTCCAACATAAGAATTGATGTGCTTAGAAAAGATATTTCCAATGTAAAAAAATGATAAATAAGGAATGTTTGATAATATAAATTTCTTTGGGTTGTCTATTTTAATTAAGTTTTTAATATCAGAAAGAATGGCTTCTAATATCTTATTCATCGTAGAAACCTTCACTATCTAATAAAATTAGTAGGTAGTGTCTTCCCTTTGGTGTTATAAATGTTTGTATTCCTACAAGTGTACCTAATGGATCAACCCATTCCTTTACTTCAAAATATCCCTTATTCTTATCTGCATAAGGTAAGAGTTTCTTTTTCTTATCTCTGTAAATTAATCCTTTATCCATTAAAAAACTTATAAACTGATTTTGTGGTATTCCTAATTCTTTGGCAGTATTTCTAAAGTTTGTAAGTAGGTTAAAATCAACTAATTTGTCATAATAGTCTGCCTTTGGTCTTAATTCTTCAATCTCTTCTTCTCTTTCGGCAATAATTCTATTGGCTACCAGAATTGCATCTGCAAGTAGCTCTTCATTTGTTTTCTTTTCTTGTCCTGCTATATATCCTCCATTTTTTCTAATACTTGGTAAAACTTCTCTAGTTACCCAAGCTTTGAATATTTTTGCTTGTGGTAGTTTTGATGAAAGAATAAGCGAATACAATCCTGATTCGTTAATTATTGAAATATTCTGTATTCCTCCAGGGGTGTTCCATTTCGTTACACCCTTATCTTCTTCATCTACATGGTCATAAACAGCTTTTCTTGGATTGACATATCCTAACATCGTTGCTACTTCATTAGCTATAAAGAAAAACTCACCGTCTTTTTCTATAACAGTGAGTTTCCCAAAATTCTTATTTTCAAATGTTTTTAGATTACTTATCATAAGCTTTGCTCCTTATGTTTATTTTTAACTTTATCTTTACTAATGGTGTCCTTAGCCATATCTTTAAACTTATTTATAGTCTTCGTTATTGAATCTTTTCTATCGGCCTTTCTTTCAGAAGCCTTAACTGCTTTTTTAAAGGCGTGTTCCATTACCTTTATATCCTTAGATTGAAAAAACACAGAGTGGTTGCCAGTTTCCTTATCTTTCATAACAGAAAACTTCACTCCGTGTTTATTTAAAATTTTCTTTAGTTCTTTTAACTCAGGATCTTTTAGATTAATTTCTTCTAACTGTCCCTTTTTAACCATATCTTTTAGTTTTACTTCTTCTCCGTTATTTTTTATTACATTTTTCAAGCCTCCTTGTTCTTCTATTTGCTTGTGGACTTTCTTTAAGGCATCGAGAATTGCTTTACTTGTTGCTTTTGCAAGTCTCACTTCAAGATTAAGACTTGACCTAGATACTTCTTCATTAATCATCTATTCCACCTCCATATAAAAGTAACTCTTTGTATTTTCTTAACTTCTCCTGATGTATTTTTCTTCTAAAATCTTCTCCCGTAACTTTAACTGGTATTGTCATTTCAAGTATTCTTGAATATATCCTCTGATACTCAAGTTCAATATTAGGATTTTGAATAATTTCCAATGATAAGTTTGTAGTAAAAATTGTCGGCCTGCCTTTTAAGTATCTTGAGTTTATAATGTTATATACTTGTTCTCTTGCATAAGATGTATCCCTTTCAATTCCAAGGTCATCTAATATTAACAAGGGAATATTTGATAGGTTATTTATAATTTCATTTGAATCTAGCTTAAATGCTGATTTTTGTATTTGGTTTATAACCTGAGATAAATTCATAATCTTAACTTTAACTTGTTCTCTTTCAATTAATTCATTTGCAATAGAACAAGCAAGATAAGTCTTTCCACTGCCAACATCTCCGTAAAATAAAAGTCCAACATTGTCTTCCTTCATTTGTTCAAAGCTTTTAGCATAGTTGTAAGCAACCTTATAGGCTTGACTTTTTTCATTTAAAAATCTCTCAAAAGTATATTGGTGTTGGTTTGGCGATGAAAAACAATCTTTTTTTAGCGATGATATTCTCGTTAATATTTCTCTTTCTGCATTTTCCTTATCTCTTTTTATTTCACATTCACATTTAATTCTTGGAATAAACTTTGTAAATCCAAGGTCAAGTAATTCTCCATCGACTCTTTTACCACATAATTTACAATAGATATGTCCATTTTTTTCAATATCATTTTCTCTTAATACAAAATCTTTTAAGTTTTTCATAAACTCTCTCCTATATCGTAATTCATTTTTCTTGTTGATTTGTCATTAATGCTTTTCGCCTGATCATTAAGATACCAATTGATTATCGTTGCCTTGTGATCTTGATAAACTCTGTTATTTGCTTTCATGTAAGATGACAACCTATCAATATATTCACTAATTCTACTTCCTAACTCATTTGTTAAGTCCTTGTATTCTTCATCAGTCAAAAATATATTTTTATATATTCCATAAGGCTTTTGACCTTTACTAAAATCATTATTTCTTAACTCATTATTATTAATATTGTTATAGTTACCTTCCGATTTTCGAAAATCTTGACTTTCGATATTCGAATCTCTTGAATTTCGATTATCGAACTTCTGGAATTTTGTTTTTCGAACTTCTTGATTTTTTAATTCCATATTAGTAAATATGCTCATAAAGTCTTTAACATAGATTCTATTAGGCTTTCCAAGTCCTTGTCTTTTCTTTTCAATCAGTCCTATCCCTGATTTAATATCAAGTTCAGCTATTAATTTATTTGCTTTTTCACTCGCACAATTAAATTGCTCTTTTATACTTTCAATTGTGTAGTAAATAAAGACTTTTCCATCTTCATCTATCCAGCCATTTTTATATGACAGACCCATTCGATTAAGCATATATGAATACAAAACTTTAGCTTCAGTAGAAATGCTCTCAAAAATCTCATCTTCCATTAATACCATAGGTAACCTAATGAAGTTATACATCTCAGATTGCCTATTATAAAAATAATCAAAATTCATTCCTACCTCCTCTCTTTAAAATAAAAAAAGACGACAGAATTATTGCTTTCTATCGTCTACGGTTGTCTTATATTTATTTTTCTTCAAATTGATTTTATTGTATAGTTTAATAATTCTAATAATCCAATAACATATATACCTAATTTAGATAATCCAAATGGACTAAATAAAAATGCTAATATTAGTGCTTCAATTACAATTTGCTTGTCTCCTTGAAAAATGCTAGCTATTCCAATTATAAAAATCAAAGTAGAAACTACGCTTAACAACGCAGTGCTCAAACTTAATATGAAGGTTAAAAAAGCTATGAGCAAACTCAACACTAATCTTATCGGTAATAAAATTATTCTAATTATCCATCTCATACATACTCCTAAAAATTAAACTGGGATTCATAACAAACCCCAGTTTCATAATTAGCGTGTCCTTTAATATAATTTTGATCCTGCTGGAATATTATCATCCAGCATTATTAAGTTAAGTTTTTCTTCACCGTCATACTCACAAATTGCAGATATAATCATACCTTCTGAGTCGATTCCCATCATCTTACGAGGAGGAAGATTACAAATTGCAAGTAGTGTCTTTCCAATTAAGCTCTCTGCGCTGTAATATTCCTTAATACCAGATAAAATAACTCTTTCTTTTTCAGAACCATCATCTAATGTAAATTTCAAAAGTTTTTTTGACTTAGGAACTTCTTCGCAGTTTTTAACCTTTACAACTCTAAAATCAGATTTTGAGAAAGTTTCAAAGTCTACCATATCTTCAAATAATGGTTCAACTTTCACTTTTGAAAGGTCAATTTCTTCTGTCGTAAGTTTGTCGTAAGTTTCGTAAGTTTCTTTTGACAAACCCCCATTTTCTGCCTTTTCTAAGCCTATTGGCTTCATTGTTGGGAATAGTAGGACATCTCTAATTGAGTGTTGGCCTGTTAGGATCATTATTAGTCTGTCGATACCAATTCCAAGTCCACCTGTTGGAGGAAGACCTACTTCTAGGGCATTTACAAAGTCATAATCCATCATTTGTGCTTCATCATCGCCTGATTCTCTTTTTCTAACTTGGTCTTCAAATCTTGCTCTTTGGTCTTCAGCATCGTTTAATTCTGAGAAGGCATTGCCGATTTCTGCTCCAGATATAAAGGCTTCAAACCTGTATGTTAGTGACCTATCGTCGTTCTTTCTCTTTGCAAGTGGTGAGATTTCTACTGGATAATCAGTTATGAAGGTTGGTTGGATTAGCTTATCTTCAACAAATTCATCAAAGAATTCTGCGATGATTTCGCCTCTTGTTTCCTTAACTTCAACACCTTTTTCCTTGGCGATAGCTTTCGCTTCTTCGTCAGTTTTTATTTCGTTAAAGTCAACACCAGAATATTCCTTTACAGCTTCAATCATTGGAATTCTCTTCCATGGAGCCTTAAGCTCGATTTCCTCACCGTCAAATTCAACAACAGTTGTACCTTTTACCTTTTTAGCAACGTGCTCAACCATGTTTTCAGTGATTTCCATCATGTCTTCATAGTCGCCGTAGGCTTGGTATAATTCCATAGCGGTGTATTCTGGGTTGTGAGTTGCGTCCATTCCTTCGTTTCTAAACATCCTACCGATTTCATATACCCTGTCAAAACCACCCACGATTAGTCTTTTTAGGTAAAGTTCGTTGGCAATTCTTAAGTACATATCAATATCTAGGGTATTGTGGTGGGTAATAAATGGACGAGCTGTCGCACCACCTGCAATTGTATTTAGGATTGGAGTTTCAACTTCAAGGAATCCTCTATTGTCCAAAAATTCTCTGATTGCAGAAATGATTCTTGATCTTTGTACAAAAACTTCTTTTACTTGAGGATTTACAATTAAATCTATATATCTTTGTCTATATCTAAGGTCTGGGTCTTTTAGGCCGTGCCATTTTTCTGGAAGCATTTGAAGGGCCTTGGTTAAAAGATTTGACTCAGCTACTTCTATAGAAATTTCACCTTGGTTGGTCTTAAAAACTTTTCCTTCAACACCGATGATATCACCAATGTCGTATTTTTTGATATATTTAAAGTCGTCGCCGATAACATTTTTACGGTTTACAACTTGGATTTGGCCAAGATCATCTTGGACATCCATAAAGCTCATGTTACCATGACCTCTCTTAGCAAGGATTCTTCCGGCTACCCTTACAGTTTGGTCTTCGTATTTTTCAAAGTTATCCTTGATTTCTTTTGAACTAATTCTGTTTTTAAAATTAACTATGCGGTGTGGGTCTTTGCCCTCTTCCTTAAGTTCGTGAAGTTTTTCCCTTCTGATCTTAAGCATTTCATTTAAATCTTGAATATTATCAGCCATTTTTTCTCCTTACTTAATATTTTTTATAACAAAATACATCTTGCCATTAGGTGTGTCTACTTCTACCCTGTCCTTAACCTTATGGCCTATAATCGCTTCTCCAACTGGAGATTCATTAGAAATATACCCTTCAAGTGGATTTGATTCAGCTGTTCCTACGATTTTGTATTCAACATCTTCTTCAAATTCTTCATCATAAAGAGTAACAGTATTACCAACACCAACTACGTCCGCATTTTCGTTAACCTCGATAGTCTTGGCGTTTCTAATCATGTCTTCAATTTTCATGATTCTTGATTCTACTTCACCTTGTTCGTTCTTTGCCTCATCGTAATCAGCATTTTCAGAAAGGTCGCCAAAGCTTCTTGCTATCTTGATTTTTTCTGCCATTTCTGGACGTTTCTTGGTTTTTAAATACTCTAATTCATCTTCTAATTTTTCTAATTTTTCCTTAGTTAATATTACTTCTTTTTTCTCAGTCATTATAATCACCTAAAATTTTTCTATATTCATCTAGCAGGTCAAAAATTTCCTTGCTAGTATGGATCTTATTTACCCTGTCCCTGTATTCGCTAGACATATAAAGACCCTTGATGTACCATCCAACATGTTTGCGCATTTGATTTATAACTAGCCTTTCGTCCTTAAACTTTAGGGCAAGTTCGTAATGCTCTTTTATTTGAGAAATTATTTCATCAAATGAAACTTTTTCATAGGAGCCTTTTTCTAGGTATTCCTTGATATAGCGAAAGATGAAGGGATTTCCCATAGCACCTCTGGCAATCATCGCCCCATCAGCTCCTGTTATCTCCATTACTTTTATAAAATCTTCCGGAGTGAAAATATCTCCGTTTGCAATTACTGGTATATTTACAGCATCCTTTAATTTTTTAATAGCCTGCCAGTCAGCATGGCCCGAATACATGGCCTTTCTGGTCCTTGCGTGGAGGATTAAATAATCCGCACCTCCCTCTTCCATGGCCTGGCCGTTTTCAATATAATTTATAGAATCATCATCAACACCAAGTCGATATTTGATATTAATGATTTTGTCAGTTGACTCCCTCAAGGCCTTGGTAATCTTATAAACCTGATGGGGATTTTTGAGTAGAGCAGATCCTTCTCCATTATTGAAAATCTTTGGAGCAGGGCAACCCATATTAAAGGATATTTCTTTGATATTGGTAAGAGGATTTATCTTTTCCTCTACTACTTTTTTTATCTTGTCTATATCTGAGCCAAAAATTTGGATATTGGCGTTTTTTTCTAGGTCAGATATAAACATGATATCAGCAGTGGCCCTGTTATCAAAAGCTAGGGCATTAACTGAAACCATCTCTGTGAAGGTCTTATCACAGCCATTTTTCTCACAAACAATCCTAAAGGCAGTATCTGTCACACCCGCCAGGGGTGCAAGCATAATTTTCTTACCTGTCAAGGTTTCGCTCATAGATTATCCTTAGGCCTTCAAGCATGAGATCAGGCTCAATGGTGTTGATATACTTGCTAGATTGGGAAATCAACTCCGAAAAACCACCTGTTGCTATGACATTGATTTGGCTTTTGTCCACACCCACTCTTTCTACGATTTCATCTTCGATTGTTTCAATGAGTTTATCTATCATACCGATATAGCCAATTACAATTCCGGCATTAATGGCATCTGAGGTTGATTCTGTGATGGCTGTAGTAGGTTGTTTTAACTCGATTTTTGGAAGCTTTGCAGTTTTCCCAAAAAGTCCATCCTGGGCAATTTTTATACCAGGAGCAATGACTCCACCAAGATATCTACCATCAGATGTGACTACATCAACGGTTATGGCTGTACCCATGTCAACAACTACAGAAGGACCTCCGTATTTTTCGTAGGCTGCAACTGCATCTACAATCCTATCGGCACCAACCTCACTTGGATTTTCATAATCGATTGTTATTCCTGTGTAGGTATCAGAAGTTACAATCTTAGCTTCCTTGCATAGAAGTTTCCTATTAGCTGATTCCCAATTATATAAAACATCTGGTACAACGCATGAAATCATTGTATCTTCAATATCTTTGATATCTATATTGTGGATCATAAACATATTAAATAAAGTAGCAACCAATTGATCGCTGGTGCTTTTCAAGTCAGTTGCCACTCTAAATCTAGCCTTTAAATTTTCTTTTTCATAAACACCTATAACGGTGGTTGTATTTCCAATATCTATAACCAGTAACATATATTCATCCTTTGCTTAATTTAACTCTTATATGATACGGTTAAAGGGCTGTTTTTTCAAGCTTATTTGCCTAGTTTATACTTTCTTATAAGCTCGTTTATCTCTTCTATGTCTTCTTTTCTAACTTTTACAGTCTCACGAGTAGTGTTTTTGTCTTTTTTTATGGCCATAACTAGCTCGCCCCTATTGGTATCAAAGCCCCATTTTTTGAGTTCTTTGAAGCTTACAAAGCCAGAATTTAAAAGCATGCCTTCTTCAGCTATATATAATTTGCTGAGGGAAAAAATCATAAAAACAAAAGCCAAAACTACCATAACAACAGCTGTCATCATGGAATTTTTGTCGTTTAATTTATAACCATTAAAAAAGTTTACTCCGCCAACTACCAAAAGAATTGAAAATAAAATCATTTCCATAGATGAAATTGGTTTTTTAAAGCTTAGAGCATTTTCTCCTAACAATTTCTTATCTTTGGCTTGTTTAAAGAGCCTATAGATAAAGAATACTGTAATTGCCCCATATAAAATAAGTATAATTTTGTCAAATCCTTGCATTTTTCTCTCCCTTTTATCTTAGCAAATAAAATAGGTCTACTGACCTATTTCATCTCTTCTATATCTTCATAAACTGATCTTTTTACTACACCTATATAATTGAGGTTCCTATATAATTGATTGTAGTCAAGACCAAAACCTACCACATATTCATTTGGAATTTTAAAACCTGTAAAGTCTGGTTTGATTTCAACTTCACGTCTTTCTGGTTTATCAAGAAGGGTAATTATCTTGAGGTCTTTTGGTTCTCTTTTTAGAAGAGTTTCCTTAATTTTCTTTAGGGTAAAACCAGTATCAATGATGTCTTCTACAATCAAAACTTCCTTATCTTTTATATCTATATCAAGGTCCATTAAGATTTTTACATTACCTGAAGAATAGGTATTATCTTCATAAGATGAAACTGACATAAACTCCATCTTTGTTTCAACATTCAAATACTTAGCAAGTTCTGCCATAAACATCACAGAACCCTTGAGGATGCAAACTAAAATTAGTTCGTCCTTGTCGGCATAGTAGTTGTTTAAAGTCTTTGCTAATTGTTTAATCTTTAGATTAAGACTTTCTTCATCTATTAAGACTTTTTCAATAAGATTATCTTTGTCAATTTTCATCATAAACCTCGATTTTTAGTATTTTTTTTGTGCCAGAGCTGACCTTAAATTCATCGCTCATCCTTAAAGGAGCTAGCCAAATTATCTTATCCTTTGACAAGATCAAGGGAAGATTATCTCGCCTTTTTCTGTCAATTTTTTGGTCGGATAAAAAATCTTTGAGCTTTTTTTCGCTCTTATGGCCCAGGGGCACAATTCTGTCACCAGGACGTCTTGTCCTCACTTTTAGAGGAAAATCCAACAGGTCATAGTCAAAATACCCTACATTTTTATCTTTTTCGTATTTATCACTATTAATTATACTTGTTTTTATATAAAATCCATTATAAAAAACGGTCTCTTGGTCTCCTAAATATTTTTCAGTTAGATTTTTTTCCTTCTTTGTAATTTCTTCTAAGATATAGGAATCATAAGATTTTCTTAGGCTTAGGTCATCTTTTATAAGGACCTTACCGGTCTCTAAATCTTTTATTTTTAAAAAATCAACAAGATTTTCTTTTGACAAGTCTTTGATTTGTCCCTTTAGGATTTCCACAGATTTTCTTAGGATTCTTCTTAAAATGGCAGGATCTTCTTGGTCAAACTTTTCCTTATCAAAAGATATTTCGCCCTGGCTTATTCTTGCCATTTCCTTAAATTTTTCATCTACTATTTTATCTAATATTTTTAGGTCATCCTTGGCCAAGGCTGACAAAGAAAAAACCGAATCAATCACGTTTGGATTTATTTCTTCAAGGATTGGGATTATATCTAGTCTTACCTTATTTCTTGTATAATCGTTTTCAAAATTTGTATGGTCTATGGCATAGGCAATATTATTTTCATCTAAATATTCTAAAATTTCTTTCTTTTTTATATCTAAAATAGGCCTAATAATATTTCCTGTCCTATAATCCATAGCCCTAAGACCATCAAGACCAGTTCCTCTGATTATCCTCATAAGGACAGTTTCAGCCTGGTCGTCCTTGTTGTGGGCCACAGCAATTTTACTTGTAGGGTATTTTTTCGCTAAATCACCAAAAAACTCATAGCGAAGGCGGCGACCTGCATCTTCTGGTGATATTTTTAGCTTACTTGCTAAATCATCCATGGACCTGGACCTTGAAAAAAAATCCAAGCCGAGTTTTTCCGCAGTTTTCCTAACCAGTTCTTCATCCTTATTTGCTTCTCGCCTGTGAAGATGGTTTAGGTGGGCAAGGACCATTTCAAAACCCAGTTCTTTTCTAAATTTTTCTAGGATATAAATCATAAACTGGCTATCAGGTCCACCACTGGCGCCAACAATTACAGTATCCCCCCTGCTAATTAATTTATTTTCAACAAGGGTCTTGTAAATCCTATCTTCCATTTTCATTTCTCTCTGGATTTTCTCCTTGGTTTGCATTTGGATTTGACTGGTTGTTTTGATTATCATTTGGATTTGGGTTTTGATTATCATTTGGATTTGCCTGATCATTTTCGTTAGTGGCCTGGTTGGCACCGCTATCAGGATTTTCTTGGTCTGTTTGCTTAGGATTTACAGGCTTAATTACAGAATTTTCTTCTTTTTCACCCTTATCTTCCTCGCCCTTTTTCACCATGCCAAGTTTTTCTTTTGCAACTTTTTCCTTAAATTCATCAGTGTTTCTCATCTCATAATCATTCTTAAGCTCGTCTATCTCAGTTTTGATGTCCTCAAGCTTTTTTTGACCTGAAATGATATCCTTATTCATATCTGCATGTTCCTTATTCATAGCAGAATTAAGGTAGAAAAAGCCCAAGCTTACTATAATTACAAGTCCTGCAGCAACCCTTAAAAATCTTTTATTTTTTTGTTTTCTCTTAGAAAGGTAAGAATCTTTCCTCGCCCTTCTTCTATTTTTAGCCATCTATTACCTCATACATTCCGTCTGCTGTAGTTTTTTTGGCGCCTTCGATTAGGTCAAGGACCCTGACTTTTAGGACTGATTTACCAAAGGTAATCTCGATAATATCACCTTTTTCAACCTCAGATCCTGGCTTGGCGACCTTGTCATTTATCTTTACACGCTCGTTTTCACAAGCTTCCTTGGCAACTTGTCGTCTTTTTATAATTCTTGAATTTTTTAAAAATTTATCTACTCTCATACTCTAACTTTACTTTTATTGGCCTATTATGCAATTTAGCCAAATTTACGATTATTAGTATAGTAGTCTTATGAAATACATCCTCCACATCGACTGCGATGCCTTTTATGCATCCTGCGAAGAAATCAGAAATCCAAAACTTAAGAAAAGACCCATGGCTGTGGGTGGGCTTACTAATAAGTCAATTATTACAACAGCTAATTACGAGGCAAGAAAATTCGGAATTCATTCTGCCATGCCTGTTTTCATTGCAAGGGACCTGTGTCCAAACCTAATCCTCGTTAAGGTTGACCATCCCTATTATAAGGAAAAATCTCAAGAGGTTTTTGATCTGGTAAAGACCCACGCTAGACTTTTCGAACAGGTTTCAATAGATGAGGCCTACATAGAAGCAGACCTTGACGATCCTTTGACTTTTGCCAAGAATCTCCAAGAAGAAATCCTAGCTAAGACACAAATTCCAATTTCAATCGGGATTTCCTACAATAAATTTCTTGCAAAACTCGCATCAGATTGGAATAAGCCATTTGGGATTAAATACATAGGAGAAGATGATGTTGATGAAATTCTCCCAGACCTACCTGTTTATAAGGTCCACGGCATAGGTAGGCGTGCCACCGAAAAGCTAAACAGGATCGGAATTTATAAGGTTTCTGACCTTTTGAAGCTAGATAGGATATTTTTAGAAAGCCTTTTTGGCAAGGGTGGAGATTATATATACGATGTAATTAGAGGAATTGACCATAGGCCAGTAAACCCAACTAGGGACAGGAAATCTATTGGCAAGGAAAGGACTTTTAGGCAAAATACTAACGACGCTAAGGTCTTAAAAGAATATTTGAGAAGAATTTCTGACCTTATTGAAATTGAAATGATAAAAAAAGACATCCAAGCCAAGACAGTTTCCATAAAATTAAAAGATGAATATTTTAAAAACCAAACCAGATCCATTACCCTCCAAGAACCTATTTACCTAGCCGATGATATCTATGAAGAAGCAGTAAATCTCTTAGATGAAGCCTTTAAGGGCGAGTACATCAGGCTTATAGGCATTTCCCTATCAAACCTATCGGCTAGGGATGTAAACCAACTGACTTTTTTGTAAAAAAATAACCCGCAAGTATAAATTATTCTAATACTTACGGGTTTTGTTTTATTCTTGATCTAAGATTGATTCTTGTGTAGCTTCTTCGCTATCTTCTTCCTCGATTGGTGCGAGGTCTTTTTTGAAGGCTGCCCTAACTTTTTCGTCAATTTGTCTAGCAAGTTCTGCATCTTCCTCAAGCATAGTCTTTACATTTTCCCTACCTTGGCCAAGTTTTTCATCGCCGTAGGAATACCAAGATCCTGCTTTTTCAACAATATCAAGGTCAACAGCTGTATCTAAAAGTACACCTGCCTTTGAGATTCCCTTTCCATACATGATGTCAAATTCAACTATCTTAAATGGTGGGGCTACCTTATTTTTAACTATTTTAACCCTAGTCCTTGAACCAATTGAGTTATCACCTTCGGTAATGGTCTTAATCCTTCTAATATCAAGTCTTACTGAAGAATAGAATTTAAGGGCACGTCCACCAGTAGTTGTCTCTGGATTTCCAAACATAACCCCGATTTTTTCCCTTAATTGGTTGATAAAGATAACTGTTGTATTTGACTTGGCAATTATACCTGTAAGTCTCCTAAGGGCTTGGCTCATAAGTCTGGCTTGTAGACCCATGTGGCTATCTCCCATCTCCCCTTCAATTTCAGCCTTTGGTACAAGGGCTGCAACAGAGTCGATTACGATAAGACCAACAGCCCCACTTCTTACAAGGCTTTCTGCAATATCAAGTCCTGCCTCACCAGTGTCTGGTTGGGAAAGAATTAATTCGTCGATATTAACTCCAAGGTTACCTGCATACTCTGCATCAAGAGCGTGTTCAGCGTCCACAAAGGCACATGTATCCCCCAGTTTTTGGGCTTCTGCTATAACGTGGAGGGCTAGAGTTGTCTTACCAGATGATTCTGGTCCATAAATCTCAATGACCCTACCCCTTGGAAGTCCACCTATACCTAGGGCAATATCAAGGTTGACTGCTCCTGTAGGAATAGCATCTATAGCCACCCTTGGGGCCTCACCCATCTTCATAATTGAACCTTTGCCATACTTCTTTTCTATCTGCTTAAAAGCCTGGTCAAGGGCCTTTTTCTTATTTGCGTCCATATACACTCCTTATACACTTAATGTCTTACTACTATTATATACCTTTTTTTAATAAAGTCTAATTTCTTGTCCTAACCATATTCATGGCAAAGATTACAAATTGTACTACCACCATCAGGATAAGTCCAAGATTAATCTGTTGGACATTTATCATAAGGGGCACCATCAAAAACAAGAGGCCACCAAAGATAACTATGTTGGAACTTAACTTATCTTCCATATAGGCAGCTTTCCTGTGGGCTTTTAGCATGATTATCCCCGCCACTAGGATGGAAGCTAAAAACAAAACAGGAAAGAAATTCCCATAGCCCCAAGTCATTGGTGACACGAAATTAAATCTTTTTATGGTAATAGTCGCACCATCAGACATAAATCTCTGGTGGATAAAATCACCAAAAAAAGCAGCAATGGCTTGAAATACCAACAGAATTAGCTCTATTGTTATTAATTTCTTGCCTTTTTCATCTGTCATATTTTCTCCAAAATTTTTTTAAATATTTTCTAAATCCAAAACTTTTTTATTTTTAATAATATAATCAAGTCCTGAAATTACTGTCAAAATAACTGCTACATAGAAAACATAGATACCAAACTTATTTAAGACGTCGTTGTGAAGTAGGAGCAAAACTAGGGAAATCATCTGACTTGTAGTTTTTGCCTTGCCCCACATAGATGCTGCTATAGTAATACCCATGTCAGCTGCGAGTGTCCTAAAACCAGTAATAATAAATTCTCTTGAAATAATTATTATAACTGCCCAAGCTGGAATTACATTTGCTTCAACTAGGACAATAAAGGCTGCCATAGTAAGGACCTTATCCACAAGCGGGTCTACAAATTTTCCAAAATTTGTAATTAAATTCCTGCTCCTAGCAAGGTGACCGTCAAGAGCATCTGTAAGAGATGCAACCATAAAAAGAATTGCTGCTATATTGTAGCTTGTGCCATAGATATAAAAAGCTATGACAAAGATTGGAATCATGACAAGTCTTACCATTGTAACTTTATTAGCTATATTCATCTTTATCTCCTATAAATCTTCAAAATATGTCCTATCAACAAGGACCTTACGAGGTTTGCTGCCCTCATAGCCGCCGACTAGGCCCTTTTGCTCTAGCTGGTCAATTATCCTACCAGCCCTGGCATAGCCGATTTTTAATTTTCTTTGAAGCATAGATACAGAAGCTGTTTGGTCAGCTACTATCACCTTTATTGCCTCATCCAACAATTCGTCCTCATCTTCAAGGTCTGCTGTAACATTTTCTTCGACCTTTTCGATGGCTTCTTCGTTGTAATTTGTTTCGCTATTTCCTTTTATATATTCTACTACACTTAAAACTTCTTCATCTGAGACAAAGGCCCCTTGGATTCTCACAGGTTTCATAGAATCTGATGAAGCATAGAGCATGTCGCCCTTGCCAAGGAGTTTCTCTGCACCCTGCATATCCAAAATTGTCCTTGAATCTATCTGGCTTGTTACAGCAAAGGAAATCCTTGATGGGATGTTTGCCTTAATTGTACCAGTAATTACGTCTACAGTTGGTCTTTGAGTTGCAATTATCAAGTGGATACCGCAGGCCCTAGATTTTTGAGCAAGCCTTGTGATATAGTCTTCTACTTCACTTGCTGCAGTCATCATTAGGTCTGATAACTCGTCTACGATTACCACGATGTATGGTAGGTTTTCCATAGAATCATCAGTTTCAGCCGCTTTTTTATATCCCTTGATGTCCCTAACATGGTTTTCTTCAAAGAGTTTATACCTTTTTTCCATCTCAGAGATCGCCCAAAATAGTGAAGACGATGCCTTTTTAGGATCGGTTATAACAGGCATTATCAAATGTGGAATCCCATTATAAACCGAAAGCTCAACGACTTTTGGGTCTATCAGTAGGAGTTTAACCTCATCTGGGCTATGCTTGTATAAAATCGACATGATAATTGTGTTGATACAAACTGACTTACCAGAACCTGTCGCTCCAGATACCAATAGGTGGGGCATCTTTTCTATAGCTGAAATAATTGGTTCACCAGAAATTGACTTACCCATAGCGAATGGAATGGCGTATCTTGTCTTGATAAACTTAGTTGATGAAATAATTTCCTTAAAGCCTACGACTTCTTTTTTATCGTTGGCAACTTCTATACCAACGTGGGATTTTCCCGGAATTGGCGCTTCTATCCTGATCCCTGATGTGGCAAGGCTTAGGGATAGGTCATCAGCAAGGTTTACAATCTTTGATACCTTAACACCCCTAGCTGGTTTTAGCTCATAGCAGGTGACAGTTGGTCCCACGTCTATTTGAACGATTTTGCCTTCGATTCCGAAAGATTCTAAGGTTTCCTCAATGATTTCTGCCTTCTCTCTTATTTCGTCATTATCAATCCCCCCGTCAGCATTTATGTCCTTTAGAAGGCTCACTGGCGGATAAGAATAGTTAGCAAATTCTCTTTTTAAATCTTCGTTAAGGTCAGAAAACTCAACTTGTTTTGACTTGTAGTCCCTGATAACTTTTTCGTCTTGCTTATCTTTATCATTTCCAATCAAATCCTCGTCTGCCTCTATTTTTGCAGGTCTTTTCTTTACTGCCCTTCGAGGAGAATTTTCAGATTTAGGATTGTTTATCTTAAGGCTTGGAATTTTTTCGGATTTTCTATCCTTTTCTAACTTTCTAGCCTTAGATTCCTCTAATTTTTTACTTATTTTTGCCATGGCCTTTTGGCTTAAGTGCTTAATCCCAAGACCCGTAATTATCAGTCCATCCCTTAATTTTAGGAAAAATTCCTTATAGGTATAAGGACTTACATTTATAATAAAGGAACCAATCAAAGTGGCATAAAGGATATAAAGGCCGACGTGTCCGATGAAATTTAGGACATAAAAGCCAACTAGACCTCCAAACCAACCTCCACCAAGACTTCCCTTAAAGGCTGAATATTCAACCGACCAGGCAAGTTCATTTCTGATATAGTCCTTGGACAAAATAGCCAAAGTCAAAAAATAAATTCCATAAATTAAAAGCATTCGGCTTAGGTTTTCCCTGAACTTTTCCCTATAAACTAAATAAAAACTTGCAAATAAAATGATTGGAAAAGCCAAGTTTAACTTGCCGAAAAGACCTTCAAAAAATCTCGCCAAGGCATCGCCGATAAGGCCAGTGCTTGATGATAAAATAAAAATAAATATTAGGACAGATGCGACCATGACCACCATAGAAAAAGTCTTGATGTCAAAGGATCTTTCCCTAAATTTTTTTTGCTTACTTTTGTTGGGAGACTTCGTGTTAGACTTTTTTCTAATTCTCCCAGAATTCCTGTTTGTCATATACACCTCTCCCATATATTATATGATAAAAAACTTAAAAATAAACCATTTAAATTTTATTAGGATAAAAGCTTTTAAAGGAATTTTTCCATAAAAAAATGCACCAGCTAGGCTGGCGCATAAATTTATTTTAGAATAATAAGTGAGTTAGAATTACTATTACTGGAAGAGTAATTAGAGTTCTTTCTAGGAAAAGGATGAAGATATCTTTTAGGTCAACTGGGATTGTAGATCCTAGGATAACTGCTCCTGTTTCTGACATGTAGATAAGCTGGGTTACAGATACTGCAGCTACTACAAATTGGGTAAATTCTGAAGTAATTCTGTCTGCTGCTAGTATTGATGGAACAACCATGTCCGCAAAACCAACTACCATTGTTTTACTAGCTTCAGCTGCCTCTGGCACTTGAAGTAGCTTTAGGATTGGTAAAAATGGCATACCAAGCCATGTGAAGATTGGAGTTGATTCAGATAATACAAGGGCAAGGGTACCTGCTGCCATGATTACTGGAGTTACACCTAACCATAGGCTTAGGACAGTGTCACGACCATTTATTAGGAAGTTTTTAACATCTAAGTTCTTTTCTGCCTTTAAAACGGCTAATTGAGTTGCCCATTCAACTCTTGTGAAGTTTTCTGGAACAATTTCTTCGTGTGGATTTTCAGGTTCTTTTAATCTCACATCTTTTTTACGAGATAGAGGTGGGATTCTTGGCACGATTAGAGCTGCAACGATTCCTGAAATACCAACGATTAAGTAGAAAGTTCCGAATCTGTCAACCATATTTACATTTGATAAAACAACCATACAGAAAGTAATTGATACTGCTGAGAAGGTTGTAGATATGATTGAAGCTTCTTTTTCTGTATAGTTTCCTTCTTCATATTGTTTAGCTGTAAGAGCAACACCAATGGTACCGTCACCTATCCATGAAGCTAAACAGTCAACTGCAGAACGTCCTGGAAGTTTAAATACTGGTCTCATAACCTTTGATAAAAATATTCCGACAAATTCTAGGATACCAAACTCTGTTAGGAATGGTAGGATGAAACCTGCTACTAAGAATATTGTCAAAAGTCCACCGATAAGGTCGTATAAGATTAGTCCACCTGTATTTTCTGACCAAATCATTTCTGGACCAAGTTTAAAGGCTGTCATATAGCCAATTATAAGACCTGCAATCCTTGCAAATAGCCAGAAAGGAGTGATGTTTGATACTTCCTTAAGGATTGGTGATTTTTCAATAAAGTCTGGTTTTGAAATTGTGTATAAAATTGCAAGTAGAGTTGAAATTGTAATACAAGCCAAAGCTATTATGTGAATTGGTATAACTGAGTTAATAGCTTGGTTTAAAAATTTTGATATTACTGAAACTGCTACAGTTGATCCGCCATCAGCTGTTTTAAAAGGTGTCATAAGTAAGAGAACACCGATAGCTGATGGGATTACAAACTTCATAACCCTTGCCGCTGTGATTTTTTCTTTTTTTACTGTCATTTTTAACCTCTTAATTTAACTAGCGCTCAATTTTTTTGAGCATTTGTTCGATTAACTATATCAGAATTTTACCCAACGATTAATGAAGACTTTTAAAATTGTATAAGGTTGGTCCGATTCTGATCTTAAGCAAAGTTTTTAGCTTGTAAAAACAAATTAATTTTTAAGTAAAATAAAATTTATCAATACAAAACTATGTCTACCTTTTCCCAATCTTCTCCTTTGCCTAAAAAGATATGGATTTTCCCTCCTTCTCCTTATTTCGTCAAATAAAATAACGATTTCTTATACATTTTATATTATCATATCTTTGATATTTTTGCAACAATAATTACATGGTTTCTAGCGTAATATATTATAAAAAATAACTAGAAAAGTCATTTGGGGAAATTCACCCACAAAAAAACTGCCACAGTTTCCTATGACAGTTTTAAAATTTTTATTTATCTTTTCTATATGGAGACTCATCTACTGGCCATGCTTCAGCCTTTTCTGGTCTTTGCTCTTTTTCAGGTTTTTCTAGTAGGGCCTTTCTTGAAAGGTTTATCCTTCCTTGTCTGTCAATTTCAGTTACTTGGACCTTAACCTTATCGCCAACTTTTAGCTCATCTTCAACCTTGTTTACCCTGTGGTGAGCGATTTGGCTAATATGAAGGAGACCTTCCTTTCCGATTGCAATTTCAACAAAGGCACCAAAGTTCATGAGTCTTACAACTGTACCTTCAAAAACATCGCCTGGTTTTGGATCAGTAACAATTGCCCTAATCATTTCAATAGCTTTCTTTCCGCTAGCACCGTCATTAGATGCAACTGTGATGTGGCCGTCGTCTTCTGTTTCGATTTTAACACCTGTGGCGTCAATAATCTTGTTGATGTTCTTTCCACCAGAACCAATTACATCTCTTACCTTTTCTGGGTCAATGTCGATTGTATAAAGTCTTGGTGCATAGTCAGATAATTCTTCTCTTGGTGCATCAATTGCAGATTCAATTACATCTAAGATTCTAAATCTAGCGTCTTTAGCATCTGCAAGAGATTGTCTTAGGACTTCTTCTGTAATACCTGATATTTTCATATCCATTTGTAGGGCTGTTATACCATCACGAGTACCTGCTACCTTAAAGTCCATATCTCCTAGGTGGTCTTCAAGACCTTGGATATCTGTTAGGATAGAAATTGAGTCGTCTTCCTTGATTAGACCCATAGCTATACCTGCAACTGGTTTTTTAATTGGAACACCTGCATCCATTAAAGATAGGGTTGAACCACAAATTGAAGCTTGAGAGCTTGAACCATTTGAAGATAAAACTTCAGATACGACTCTGATTGTGTATGGGAAGTCTTTTTCATCTGGAAGTACTGGTACAAGGGCTCTTTCAGCAAGGTGGCCGTGGCCGATTTCACGTCTGCCTGGTCCTCTTAATGGTCTAACATCTCCTACACAGAATGGTGGGAAATTGTATTGGTGCATATATCTTTTTTCTACATCTTCGATATTAAGTCCGTCAATTAATTGGCTATCAGCAGGAGAACCAAGAGTTACAATTGATAATACTTGGGTTTGTCCTCTTTGGAATAGACCTGAACCGTGAACTCTTGAAAGAACGCCAGCTTCAGCAGAAAGTGGTCTTATTTCTGTCATAGCCCTACCATCAGGTCTGATTTTATCAATAGAAATCATCCTTCTGACTTCTTTTTTCATGATGTCGTCAATTCTTCTGTGGATTTCATCTTCTGTTTCTGGGAAATCAGTTAGGAATTTTTCCTTGGCTTCTTCTTCAATTCTAAAGATGTTATCTTCTCTTTCAGTCTTGTCTGTTGTCCTAATTGAAGATTTGATTTCTTCTTCAAAAGATTCTGAAATTAGCCTATCAAGCTCAGTTTCTTCGTGAGCTTCAACTTCTTTTTTAGGAAGGCCAATATCATCTATAATTGTTTGTATAAAGTCAGAAATATCACCTATTTCATCAAGGGCAAGTAGCATAGCTTCTAGCATTTCGCTTTCATCAAGCTCATTTGCTCCAGCTTCTACCATGTTAATAGCGCCCTTCTTACCTGCTACAGTAAGGTGAAGGTCTGATTTTTTCCTGTCTTCTTCGTTTGGATTTATAACAAGTTTGCCGTCAACCTTACCTACCATACAAGCTCCAACAGGACCATTGAATGGGATGTCAGAAATACCTAGGGCTATTGATGCACCTATAGTTGTTAGTGGGTCTGGAAGGTGGTCGTGATCCATTGATAAGACTGTTGCTATAACTTGCACATCATTGTAATAATTTTCTGGGAAAAGCGGTCTAAGAGGTCTATCCATTTGTCTAGAAATAAGGGTTGCTTCGTCGCTTGCCTTGCCTTCTCTTCTTAGGAATCCTCCTGGAATCTTACCAACTGCATAAAGTTTTTCTTGGAAATCGCAAATAAGTGGGAAGAAATCTATTCCCTCTCTTGGCTTTTCGCTAGCAACTGCAGTTACTAATAGGCTTGTGTCCCCACTTTGAATAAAGCAGGCACCGTTGGCTTGCTCAGCATACTTGCCGATAGTTACCTCAAAGTCATATCCGTTTTTTGAAGTGTATTTGTAATTTTTGATCATTATCTCTCCTATATATAAAATAAGGCGGGAAAATCCCCGCCAAAAAATTAACCTCTTAGTCCAAGTCTTTCGATAATTGATCTATATCTATCAATATCATTATCTCTTAGATAGTTAAGCATACCTCTTCTACGTCTGATCATCTTGTATAATCCACGTCTAGAAGAGTGGTCTTTTGTATTTGATTTTAAGTGTTCAGTTAAGTCAGCTATTCTCTTTGAAAGGATAGCGATTTGTACTTCTGGTGAACCAGAATCTTTCTCATCTAATTGGTATTCTTTGATTATTTCTTGTTTTTCTACTTTGTTCATAATTTCCTCCGTAATAATTTATTCAGCTTTTGCCATGTATTAGTCGAGGTTTCATATACCTAGCAAAGCTACCTCATTTATTATACACCCCAAATATTGTTTTGCCAAATCATTTAAGGTTATTTTCAATATATTTAAGACCATTTTCCTTATCCTTATCCATCTGGGCAATTAATTCTTCTGCCGAATTGAATTTATAGTCTGGTCTTAAAAACTCAATGTATTCTACACTTATATTTTCATCATAAATTGACTGGTTGAAGTCAAAGATAAAAGTCTCGATTTTCTTATCATCGCCTTCTTCGAAAGTTGGGTTAGAACCAATATTTGTAAGGCCGTAATGATTTTCGCCCCTGACATTTGTAATGGTCAAATAAACCCCATCCCTAGGCATAACATAAGGAAAGCTTGGCTCAAGGTTGGCTGTAGGAAAATTAAGTAGTCTTCCCCTTTGTTTCCCATGAATAACCTTGCCACGCATTTTATAAGGCCTGCCAAGGTATTTATTAGCCCTGGCAATTTCTCCGTCTCTTACCATATCCCTTATATGGCCTGAGGAAATTTTTTCGTGGTCATCTTCCATTTCAAAGTCAACAACATCAGTTTTATAGGCAAAAATGTCTTCATATTCTCTGAGTGTATCTACATTTCCGCTTGCCTTGTATCCAAATCGATAGTCGTCACCAACTATAATTATCTTTGCATTTAATTTTTCAGCAATTATTGTCTTTATAAAGTCCTTTGGGGATAGCTTCATAAAGTTTTCGTCAAAATTAACCAGACAAAAAGTCTTAATTCCAAGCTGGGATAGGATTTCAACCTTGTCCTCAAGGCTTGATAAGTAGCGCTTTTCATCCTTTACAGTTGTGGAAGTATTTTCCTTAAAAAGTAGGATTGATGGAGTGAGTCCGTATTTTTTAGATAAGTCTACATTTCTTTTCATTAACTTTTGGTGACCTAGGTGGACTCCATCAAAATATCCCAAAGTCACTACCTTTTTTTCCAAATCTGGTAGGTCGCTATTCAAATCATATATTCTTATCTGATCTTTCATAAAACACTTTCTCCATTTTTAAGAAATTTTTGCCATCTTGACTAAAATTATTTCCTAGTCCGATAAAATCATCTCCGGCATAAACTCTTATAATTTTACCATAATTTTTATCTACTTCTACAATCTGGCCATTTACTAAATTGTCCAAATATTTTCTATCAAGGATAATCTTGTCAAAATCCTTAATGGCAGTGTCAATTGGGTAGAGTTTTTTAATTAAGTCTTCCTTTGGAATTTCTAAAAGGTCTTCGCTTTTTATAGCGTCTTTTATATCAAAATCCCCAACTCTCACCCTTGCTAACTCATTTACATAAGCTAGAGTCCCGAGTTTTTCACCTATATCGTCAACTAAGGTTCTGATATAAGTTCCCTTAGAGCAAGTGACCCTAATTGTGGCTTTTGGAAAGGCAAAGTCTAAAAGCTCTATGTCATAGATATTGACCTTTCGTTTTTTTCTCTCGATTTCTACTCCTTCGCGGGCAAGGTCATAGAGTTTTTTGCCATTAACCTTAAGGGCAGAATACATGGGAGGGATTTGGTCAATCTCTCCCTTAAAAGTCTTCATAGCTTGAAGAAATTCTTCTTTAGTGACAACTTTGTCAGATTTTTCAATAATCTCTCCTGCTGCGTCAAGAGTATCTGTCTTTGCCCCAAGTATTAATTCAGTTTCATAGACCTTATCCTTGGTCATCATGTAGTCGGAAACCCTGGTGGCCTTGCCAATAACAATTGGCAAAACTCCACTTGCTTCAAGGTCAAGAGTCCCAGTATGACCGACTTTTTTCATATTAAGAGCACGCCTTACAAGACTGACTACCCTGGCTGATGATATTCCTTTTTCTTTATTTACGTTAAGGATTCCCTTAAGCATCTATTTCCTTTAGGACAGCAAGGGCCTTCTCGCATGCAGCTTCTAGGCTGTCATCAAAAATTGAATAACCACTCGCCTTGATGTGGCCACCACCGCCATTTGCTCTAGCAACTGCAGATACGTCTGCTGTTTTACTTCTCATAGAAACCTTGTATTCGCCGTCGTCATATTCTTTTACAATCATAGACACGTTTACTTCCCTAAGGTCCCTAAGTTTATTTACAATAGACTCAGCATCGCCCATTTGTACGCCGTATTTTGCTACTTGGTCTTTGCTTGCAACTGCAAAGGCCTTTTTGTCAAAAAATTCAGCCTTAGATATGATTTCGTTGTGAAACTTCATTACAGCTACTGGTTGAGATTGGTAGAGGTTTTTGTAAATATCTTCATAATCTATGCCGCTTGAAATAAGTTTTCCAGCAGCTCTAAATGTGTATTCTGACACATTTGAATACATAAACCTACCTGTGTCTGTGCATAGGCCTGTAAATAAAAGGGTGCCGATTGTCTTATCCATTGGTAGGTTGAGCCTATCAATTATTTCATAAACAAGTTCACAGGTTGCAGGAGATGTTTCATAAATCATGTTCAAGTCGCAGTTAATCTTACCCCCAACATGGTGGTCGATAACTATAGTTTTATCAGACCTTCTCGCAATTTCTGTTGCCTTGCCTATCCTATCAAATTCTGAACAATCTACGATTATAAACAAATCGTACTTTTCAAGGCTTGCTTCCTTGTAGTGGTCAAGTTCTGGCAAAAATTGTAAATAATCATCAATTGTGTCAATGGCGATTACTTCAACTTTTTTGCCATATTTTTCTAATGACCTTCTTAATCCAAGGGATGAACCAATATTGTCCCCATCTGGATTTACGTGGCTGGCTATGGCGATGGTTTCTGCCTCATCAACCATTGCTAAAAACTTATCTAAGTGTTCTTTACTGATTTTCTCTAGACTCATTTGCTTTTTTATCCTTTGCAATTGTTTCTGCTATTAACTTGTCCATGTAGGCACCGTGTTCGATTGAATTATCGAATTTAAAGCGAAATTCTGGCATGGACCTAAGTCTCATTCTCTCACCAATTAGGATTTTGATATAACCCTTGGCTTGGTTTAGTGCTTCCATTACTCCATCCTTGGTTTTATTGTCTCCAAGAACTGATATATAGATATCAGCGTAAGATAAGTCGTTGGTAACTTCTACATCTGTAACTGATACCATGGCTTCTGAGGTTAATCTTGGGTCATTTAGGTCGTCCATGATTATCTTGGATATTTCCCTTTTAACCTCAGATGATATCCTCGCTGTTCTTTTTTTATTCATTATAAACTTCTTTCTGTTTCAACCATTTCGTAGGCCTCCATTACGTCGCCTACCTTAATGTCATTGTATCTTTCAAGTCCGATTCCGCCTTCGAAACCTGCTTGAAGTTTTGAAGCGTCATCTTTAAATCTCTTCATTGATGAAATTTCACCATCAAAAATAACTACGTTATCCCTTAGAAGTCTGATTTTTGCTTTTCTTGTTACAAGACCTGTTGTTACCATAACACCTGCGATTGTGCCTGCACCTGGAATCTTGAAGGTATCTCTAACTTCTGCCCTACCTAGGACATTTTCCTTAAATTCTGGATCAAGCATACCTACTATAGCCTTTGATACATCTTCGATTGCTTCGTAGATGACACTATAGGTCCTGATTTCTATATTATTATCCTTGGCTCTTTCCATAGCTCCTTGGGTAGGTCTTACATTAAAGCCGATAATAATGGCATTTGATGCTTGGGCTAAAAGAACGTCTGATTCTGTGATACCACCAACAGCACCAGCAATTACTGATACCTTAACTTCTTCGTTAGATAATTTTGTAAGTGAAGTGCTTACAGCATCAACAGTTCCCTTAACGTCAGTCTTAACAATGATGTTAAGTTCTTTTAATTCACCTTCTTGGATGTCTGAATACATATCTTCAAGATTTGTATTAGCCTTGGCAATTAATCTTTCTTCACGTTTGAATTCTGCTGCCCTGTCTGCATAGTCACGTGCAACTTTTTCATCCTTAACAGCATAAATCTTATCACCAGCTTCTGCAACGTCTGATAGACCTAGGATTTGAGCTGGGATAGAAGGACCTGCCTTTTTGATTGGCTTACCCTTTGAGTCAAACATAGCCCTAATCCTACCTGAAGCTGAACCTGTAACTACATAATCCCCTTGACGAAGGGTACCCTTTTGTACAAGTACAGTCGCAACTGGACCTCTTGACTTATCAAGCTGAGCTTCAATTATTAGACCAACTGCATCTCTATTTGGATTTGCCTTAAGTTCCCTAACTTCTGCAACCAAAAGTACCATTTCAAGTAGGTCTTGGATGCCATTTCCTGTGTGGGCTGACACTGGCACCATTATGGTATCTCCACCCCACTCTTCTGGGACAAGACCATATTCCATAAGGCCTTGCATTACTCTATTTTTATCGGCTGTTTCCTTATCCATCTTGTTTATCGCTACAATTATTGGAATGCCTGCTGCCTTAGCGTGGTTAATTGCCTCAACTGTTTGTGGCATAACACCGTCATCTGCAGCTACAACAAGGATTGCAATATCAGTTGATTGAGCTCCCCTCATTCTCATTTCTGTGAAGGCTTCGTGGCCTGGTGTATCTAGGAAAGATATGGTCTTTCCATTGACATTTACAGTATAAGCACCGATATGTTGGGTAATACCGCCAGCTTCTCCACGTGTTACAGAAGTATTTCTTATAGCATCTAGTATACTTGTCTTACCATGGTCAACGTGACCCATTACTGATACAACAGGAGGTCTTTCAATTAAGTTTTCTTCCTTATCTTCGTAGTCTAGGTCATATGATTGCTCTTCAAGGGCATCATAAGCTTCTTCTGGGAAGATTTCCTTGCCAAAATCCATTGCTACTAGATTTGCTGTATCAAAATCTATTTGGTCATTGAGTCCTGCCATTGTGCCAAGACCTATTAGTTTTCCTATTACTGAATTTGGGCTTTCTCCAAGTTTGTCTGCAAATGCCTTAACACTTACAGTTTCTGGTATTTCTATTCTTGATTCTTTATTAGCTTTCATATTTTTCTCTTGCCTATTGCTCTTCTTTGATTTTCTCTTCTTGTTCTTCTTTTTTCTATTCTTCTTAACTGGTTTTTCTTCTTCTTCGTCGTCAAAAGTTTTTAAATCAACTTTCTTCTCTCTTTTTTTCTCTTGTTTTGCTTTTGCTTTAGGCTTTTCTACTATTTCTTCTTCGCTAACTTCTTTACTAGAATCATCATTTAATTCGCTTAAGAATTCATTGATTAATTTGCGATTTTCACCGCTTATCATAGACATATGAGACTTAATACCTAGGTTAAATTCGTCATTAAGAATTTTGATCATTTCCTTAGATTCTAAGCCATTTTCTTTTGCTAATTCGTATACTCTTATTTTATCAGCCATCTAATCACCTCATTTTACTTCATAAGCTTCTAACTCCTCATAAATTTCGTCATCTATCTTCATTTTAAAGGCTTGGTTTAGCTTATTTGATTTCTTAAGGCCCTTGATACAAGATTCATCCTTGCATACATAGGCGCCTCTTCCGTTTAACTTTCCACTTTCATCTATTAGGATTCCCTCTTCTTTGTTTTTGACAATTCTTAGAAGGTCTCCCTTATCTTTTAACGAACCACACACAATACATTTTCTTTGTGGTATTTTGCGAGTTTTCTTCATTTTTTATTCCTTGCTGAAAGCTTGCTCCTACTTATCAACTTCTTCTGAAACTTCTTCGTCATTTTCAGAAATTTCTTCACTTACTTGATCTTTATCTTCATCTGCATCTTCTATTACAGAATTTTCTTCAATTTCACTTACTTCTTCAACTGGAAGTTCTTCTTCGTTTATTGAAAGAATTTCGTCTATATCTTCCTGGCTTAGGTTATCAAATTCTAATTTTGATTTGATGTCGATTTTCCAGCCTGTTAGTCTTGCTGCAAGCCTTGCGTTTTGACCTTCCTTACCAATGGCAAGTGATAATTGGTCATCTTCTACAACTACAAGTGATTGCTTGTTTCTTTCATTGACATAAACTTCAATTATATCTGCAGGAGATAGGGCATTTGATATAAAAGCTTCTATATCTTTAGAATAATTGATTATATCAATCTTTTCACCTTGTAATGAGTCAACTATAGAATTAACTCTAGCTCCCTTATATCCAATACAAGCTCCAACAGCATCTATGGTGTCATCATTAGAGAAAACAGCCATTTTTGTCCTTGATCCTGCTTCTCTAGCTATAGAATAAATTTCTATAACCCCATCAGTTATTTCTGGCACTTCTAGTTCAAAAAGCCTGGTTACAAGATTTTCTGAAGACCTTGATAGGACAATTTGTGGGTCCTTGCCAGAATTTCTTACTTCCTTGATTAAAAATTTCATTCTTTCATTTGGAACATAGGATTCTGTTGGAACTTGTTCCTTAAGAGGAACAATGCCCTCAATCTTATCTAGGTTTACATAAACATTGTATTTATCAACTCTTTGGATAGAGCCAGTTATAAGTTCATTTTCCCTGTCTAGATAATCTCCAAATAAAGATTCTCTTTGAGCATCTCTTATCTTTTGGATTACGATATTTCTAGCAGTTTGAGCTGCCACCCTGCCGAAGTTTTTTGGTACAAGTTTAATCCTTGCAGTATCGCCAACAGCTAGAGATGAGTCAACATCCTTAGCATCTTTTAGACTAATTTGATTAATTGGATCTTCAACTTGTTCTACAACATCCTTGAGGGCAAAAACCCCAATTTCTCCTGTTTCATGGTCGATTACTACATCAACATTTTCTTGGTTGTCATAATTTTTTTGGTAACTTTTTACAAGGGCCTTTTCTAGAGCGTCAAGGATTACGTCTTTTTCTACATTCTTATCCTTGCATAGCTCATCAAGGGCCAACATAAAGTCTTTGTTCATAATATCTCCTTTTAGAACACTATCTCTATTTTTATTTCCTTGATATCTGATTTTTCTATTTCAATATCTTCGCCATCTTCTTTAGCAAAAATTATGGAATTTTCTTTGATATCTTTCAACTTAGCTAGGATAAGGTCTCCGTTTTTAAGCTTAATCTTAAGAAGCTCGTTTTTATTTCTAAGCAGGTCCTTATCAGTCTTAAGTGGTCTTGATAGGTCTTGAGAGGATACTTCTAGGTAGTAGGATGTATTGATAAGGTCTAATTCATCTAGCCTTGTATCAAGAAATCCGCTAACCCTCTCACAGTCATCAATTGTAATACCTTGTTCATTATAAATATAGAAAACCAATCTGTGGCCGTCTTTGCCGCCTATAAATTCAAGGTCAACAAGCTCGTAGCCTAGATTTTCTATCTCGCCTTCTAAGGCATCTTTTAATTTTTCTATTAAATCCATCTCAATTCTCCCCTAACATTAAAAAAAAGTGGAATTTGCGCCCCACTCTTACTGACTCCATTATACTTTCTTATCATTAAATATCAATCTTTTTAAAAATTTATAGTTTTTAATTCTTCTCCTATTTTTTGTATTATATTTTAATTATAACTAATATATATGAAAATGATTGCAGTATTGAAATTTACATACAATTTACAAATAATCCTTGCCTTATTTTTAGAATTATTTTATAATAGAGATAAGATAATAAATAAAGGAGGATAAAATGACACTATTTATTATTGGACTTATAATTTTGTTAGGCGGAGGATTTTTCTATTCTAAATATGTTGAAAGTCAACTAGAACCAGACGATAGAGAAACTCCAGCAGTCAAAAAAGCCGACGGTGTCGACTTCGTTGTCATGAGCAAGACCAAAAACTGGCTTATAAACCTACTTAATATAGCAGGTACAGGACCAATCCTAGGCCCTATCCAAGGTATCCTATTTGGCCCTATCGCATTTATCGCCATTCCAATTGGTTGCGTAATTGCCGGTGCTGTTCACGACTTTATGACAGGATTTATTTCTATGAGAAACGGTGGTAGCCAAGTACCAAAACTTGTTGGTAAGTATCTTGGTGGCGGCGTTAGAGTATTTTATAACGTTGTTATCGCAATATTACTTCTATTAACAGGTGTTGTATTCGTTTATACACCTGGAGATTTAATCGCTAAATTCGTTTTAGGAAAAGACCCAGAAGGTGCAGTTATTTGGATTATCTATGCTGTAATTTTTGCTTACTACATACTTTCTACTGTAATGCCTATTGATAAGGTAATCGGTAGGATCTATCCTATCTTTGGAGCATTCTTAATTATTTCAGCTATAGGCGTTTTAATCGGTATCTTCACAAAAGGTGCTGGTCACCTAGCATTTGAAGGTCAAGGACTTCTTGCCCAACATCCAAAGGGACAAAAATTCATCCCAGCCTTCTTCATTACAGTTGCCTGTGGTATCTTATCAGGTTTCCACGGATCTCAAGTAACTCTAGTTTCTAGAACAGTTAAATCTGAAAGAGAAGCAAGGATGACTTTCTACTCTACAATGATAGCTGAAGGTTTTATAGCTATGATTTGGGCAGCAGGTGCTATGGTCCTATTCTCTTCTGGAGAAAGTGCTCTTGACACTCCTGGTACAATCATGGTTGGTAATATTTCTAAATACTTTATGGGTAATGTTGGAGGACTTCTTGCCATTATTGGTGTAATAGCCCTTCCTATCACATCAGGTGATACAGCATTCAGATCTTTAAGACTAATAATCTCTGAAGAAATGAATATAGACCAAAGAAACCCAGGTAAAAGGGCTATGCTTGCTGCAGTATTATTTATACCAGCAGGTTTCATCCTTTACTTTGCAAAAACTAACCCAGGTGGATTCAACCTACTTTGGAGATACTTCGGATTTACAAACCAATTCGTAGCTATCTTTGCTCTTGCAGTTGCTAGTGTTTACCTAATCTACAACAACAAAAACTACTTAATTACCCTAATACCAGGCGCATTCTACTGCTTCGTAGTATTCTCATTTATTATAAATGCAGACCCAATTGGACTTAGACAACCATATACAATTGCCTATCCAGTTGCAGCAGTAATCACAGTTTTATATATAGTTTGTGTATTACAACTAGGTAAGAAAAACAAGGCAAGAATTGAATCAATAATTCTAGACTAAGATTTTTAAAAAGGGTGGCTTAGGCCACTCTTTTTAAATATAATAAATCCTAGGAGGACCTATGAAATTTATACTAAGTAAAAAAGCAAAAGACTATATCATAAAGAAAAATATTAAGGAAATCTTTATAAATCCAGACCTTGATAGCAAGGAAACCTGCTGCACAATAGGGACTGTGGATTTTGATGTTTCTACAAAACTTCTTGGAAATAAGGAAGCCTACAAAAAATTTACAGATGAAGGCATTGATATCTACGTCAATCCTAATTTCTTTTCCTTTGTAAAAGACCATACAGAAATAGAAATTTCTGCCTTTGGCATTGGTTCTTTTAAAAAACTATATATAGTAAATGAAATAAACACAATCGAGCGATAAAATGAGAAACTTTCATAAAAAAATCGAAGAATTTAAAAATAAATATCCACTCGACAAGGACCTAGAAGACAGGATTCCCAATCCCAAATTTTTATACATGGGAAATACCATCTTGGAAGAGGCAATTGCAGCCATCCTTGCCGGCAAAAATATACTTTTGGTTGGAGATAAGTCCACAGGAAAAAACGTCCTTGCAGAAAATTTGGCCTATCTTTTTGCCAGACCTATGTGGAATATTTCTTTCCATGTAAGCGTTGATGCCTCAAGCCTAATTGGCGATGACACATTAAAATCGGGATCTGTTACCTTTAGGGAAGGACCAATTTCTCTTGCCAGTCGATATGGTGGTTTTGCTGTTCTAGATGAAATAAATATGGCAAAAAACGAAGCCATGGCCGTCCTCCACTCTGTCCTTGACTACAGGAGAAGGATTGATGTACCTGGCTACAAACTAATTAACGTCCACCCTGCCACCCGCTTTATAGGGACTATGAACTACGGCTACGAGGGCACTCGTGACCTAAACGAAGCCCTTTTATCTAGGTTTGCCATTATCAAAATGCCAAGGATTTTAGATAATGATTTAAAATACCTTATAAAAACCCATCACCCAGACCTTAAGGAAGCTTATATAAACGACCTTGCAAACTTTTTTCACGACCTAAAAGACAAGGCATCAGCTCACGAGATTTCCGACTCTGCCCCAGATTTAAGGGGGATTTTTGACGGACTCGACCTAATCAAGGAAGGCCTAGAATTTAAGGAAGCAATGAGACTTTGTCTGGTAAATAAGATTTTCGATGACTATGAGGCCGACCTCGTTGAAGACTTACTAAAAGCTCGCTTCCCAGAAAACATCTACCAAAAAGACATGACAAATGACTAGGGATCAAGACCAAATTAATGAAAATAGAATATATAACCTCCAATGGGCAGGGGCATCTAATTACGACTTTGAAAATTTTATCATAGGAGAAAATATTGACGGCAATCCCGATTTTTACCTCAATTTGATAATTGGCCTATCTATAAAATATCTGGGCCAAGAAGAAATTCAAAATCTTTTTGATGCCTGGGCCTATAACCCAAGACGTGATAGGTACGACCTCGCCTTAATCTATATCCTAGAAGACTTTGCCTACAATAAAGAAATCGAGCAAAGACCAGTTTTAGAGTCTTTAAGAAGGACCTATGCCCAAAAATTCCTTGACGACAAGTACGACCTCCAAAGGAGAAACCTTGCCCTTAGGCAAAATCAAATTTACAGGCTAGAAGTTCTTAGAATGAAGGAAATTTTAGGAGAAAATCCTGGGAAAGTTTCCAAAAAAGATTCAGCACTTTATAAAAATCTTAAATTGCCAGATGATACTGACAGGTCAAATTTAGAAAAAAGAGTCATAGATCTTTTTAAATCCTACCTAGGATATAGTGAAAATAATATCCTGAAAAATTTACCATCCTTAAATCTTTCTCTCTTTGAAAGTGCAGGCATGGTTAGCCTTGAAAGGTCAAATATGCCAGCAAACTTTGCTGGTAAAGCTCAAAAATCGAGAGGTCTTGGAACTTTCATCCTTGATTTTAAAATCAAAAAAAGAAAAGAAAGCCTAGCTTACATAGAAAAAACCTTTGGCAAAGGACTTTTTGATGAAAAAATTAGGCTGGGAATTGAAAGAGATCTCTGCACTGGCGGTCACAAAAAATCTAGACTTTTTTATACTAGGGGTATTTCAGAAAATGATAGGGACCTTGACCAAGATCTTAATAAAAAGGCTATCCAAAGGCATCTCTTAAAATTTAAGGAAAATAAATCCGCCTACACAAGGGCCATTGCAGTCTTATCCAAAGAGATAAAGCTTAAATTAAATCTCACTTCATCTTTTGATGAAGACATTTCTCAAAGAGGAAAACTCGTCTCCCACCTTGCCTACAAGGCCGAAATTACCGACAGAGCAAGGATTTTTAAGAAGAAAAACTTGGTGACCGACCCATCAATGAAGGTAGACCTTTTAGTTGACGGATCAGCCTCCCTCCTTGATAAGGAATCAGAAGTCGCTATCGAAGCCTATATCCTGGCCAAATCTCTTGAAAACAACTCTATCTTAGTTAGGGTGATTTCCTTTCAAACAGTGGGCGATTTTACAATCCTAACCATCCTCAAAGACTACGACGAAAAGGCCGAAATCAAGAAAATTTTTCGTTTTAAGGCCATGGGCTGGAACAGGGACGGGCTTGTATTTCGTGCCTATAGGGCGATTTTGGATAAAAATATCAAAGACACCCTATCCATAATCCTCACAGATGCCAATCCCCAAGACCTAAAGCCTCTAATTACTGACGGTTTTAAATTTAATAGGCCCTACCAAGACCAGGTTGGCCTTGAAGATGCCAAGAAAAACCTCAATATCCTCAGGAAAAAAGGCCTGAAAATTGCTGCTATCATAAGTGGCGACCATGTTGAAAATGCCAGGGAAATTTACAGATCAAACTTCATAAAAATCGACAAGGCAAGCGCCATAGCTAATGCCTGCGGGAAATTTATAAAAAAACAAATATCGTCCATAGACAAATAAGCTGGGAAAGAAAAAAACTAAGCAGATAAAAAAATTATCTAACTTAGCACTTATAATTTCCCAGCTTTTAAAATTTTAATTTTTTCTTTCAAAACAGCTTCCTTACTATTGTGGGTAATTTTCAATCGTGATATAATAATGATATAGATTATCAATTTCAAAGGAGCTTTTATGATCAAAATTGAAAACTTATATAAAAGTTACGGTCAAGGCCAAGCAAAGGTTGAAGTCTTGAAAAATATTGACCTTGACATAGAAAAAGGCAAAATCATCTGCATTTTAGGACCTTCTGGATCTGGCAAGTCCACCCTACTTAATATTATCGGAGGTATTGAATCTATCGATTCTGGCGAGGTCCATGTTTTAGGAGAAGACCTTGCTAAGATGAGCAAAAAAGCCTTAGAAAACTATAGACGAGAAAAATTAGGTTTTGTATTTCAGTTTTACAATCTAATTAGTGACCTTAATGTCTTTGAAAATATAGAAGTCGGAAAGTATCTGGCAAAAAATCCCCTAGATATAAATAAACTTGTGGAAGATTTGGGAATAAAAGACCAGGTTAATAAATTTCCTAATGAAATATCTGGCGGTCAGGCTCAGAGAACCTCAATTGCTAGGGCCCTTATAAAAAGACCAGAAATCCTTATTTGTGACGAACCAACAGGTGCTCTTGATTACGAAAGTGCCAAGGAAGTCCTTGACTTGCTTGAAAAAATGAACCAGGACTATGGTTCAACAATCCTTATTGCCAGCCACAACATACAAATAAGCAAGATGTGTGACTATATCCTAAACCTACACGATGGCAAGGTAAAATCATACATAAAAAACGAAAGAAAAATTTTAGCAAAGGAAGTAACTTGGTAATGAAAAACCCAATTTATAAGAGAGCTTACAGGCAAGTTTACTTTCATCCTTCCAGGGTCTTGCCGATTTTCCTCGCTCTTTGTTTCATAATTATTTTTTCTTCATCATTTTTTATAGCCCAAGATTCTACAAAAAAACTCTACTACGACCTAATTGACCAGGGCAAGGTTGAAGATGGAAATTTTACCTGCCTAGATAAATTAGATGACAATGTAAAGAAAGACTTAGAAGATAAGAAGATAAGCCTGTACGAGAATTTTTATGTAAAAGCAAAGGCTGGCGGCAATAAAACCCTAAGAGTATTTGAAAATAGGGACGAAATCAATCTTCCATCAATCCTAGAAGGAAGACTTGCTAAGACCAAGGGCGAAATCGCTATTTCTGCAAACTACGCCAGAGCCAATAGCCTAAAAATCGGAGATTTGCTTAGCCTAGAAGGAAAAGATTATAAGATTGTTGGTCTCATCGCCCTTCCAGACTACTCTACCCTCCTAAAAAACAACAGTGACCTTGTCATGGATCCAGGATTTTTTGGGGTGGGGCTTGTGGCAAAAGGTAAGTTAAAAGATATTTCAGACCAAATCACCTACCAATATTCCTATAAAGACAAGGAAGATTTGTCAAAGTCTAAGGCAAGAGAAAAGCAAAAGGACTTATTAAAAATCATAAACCAGAAAAATATGGTCACTGATTCAATCTTAAAGTATGACAACCAATGCATGAGGTATTTTATAGAAGATATGGGTGGTGACGTGCCAATGATGACAGCCCTTATGGTAGTCTTAGTCCTTGCTATCGCCTTTATCAGCGCCATCCAAGTCAAAAGCCTGATTGAAGAAGAGGCACCAATTATCGGCACCCTCCTCGCTTCAGGTTACAAAAAAAGTGAACTAAGAAAATCCTATATGGTCATGCCTATCTTTATCACTTTGCTTGCCTGTCTTATCGGCAATATCATTTCCTACACCTATGCCTACAAGACCTACACAAGCCTTTACTACAAGTCCTACGACCTACCAAAATTCGTAGTTTCCTTTAATCTAAGGTCTTTCATCCTCACAAGCCTAATACCTCTTGTGATATATTTAATAATAAACTTCCTTGTTATAAATAAGGCTCTTAATTACAAAACCATTGATTTTTTAAGAAATACCTTAAAAACTCCAAAATCAAGGAAGAGGATAAACTTATCTAGTTTTAAATTTTTAAATAAATTCAGACTTAGGGTTATCTTTGCCAACAGGGCAAATATAATCAGCTTAATTTTTGGAATAGGTCTTGCCAATATTCTTTTGATTTATTCCCTAGGAGTAAAGCCAATTTTTACAGACTATGCACAAAAAGTTAAAGATTCGATGAAATATGACCACACCTATATAGTAAAAGCTCCAGACCCTAAAATCAATGCTGATAAAATTACTATGATGAATTTTGAATTAGTAGATTTCAATAACAAAAAAATCCAGTGCCTAGGAGTAGATGCCGATTCAAAATATAAGGATTTAAACATTGAAGATTTGTATAATAATGATGTTATAGTTTCAAATGGTCTTGCCAAGGTTTATAAATTAAAAGCAGGCGATGAGATTAATGCCCTAGAAAATTTCAATTATAGCGAGGTTAAGCTAAAGATAAAATCAATAGATAAAACTAACAACCAGTTTCAAATCCTCGGCAAAAGGGAAAATATAAATAAAATTCTGGATCAAAATAAGGAATATTTCAATGCCTACGGATCTAACCACAAAGAAGATATTGACAAAAATCTCCTAGTAAACGAAATTGACAAGGAAGAGATGAATAAGTTTATGGCTCATTTCCTAGATTCCTTTGGTGGAGTCTTCGATAGTCTTTTGCTAGTAACCCTCGCCTTTTACCTCATCATTTCCTATTTGGTAACCAGCCTAATCATAGATAAGTCAAAGACAAATATTTCCTATCTAAAGGTATTTGGACTAAGGGATGGGGAAAGTACAGCGATTTATACTAGTCCTATCTTGCTAATCCTATTAGCCTTTGAAATCATAATGATTCCTGCCTTGGACTTTCTTATTAAGTTAATGACAAGATTTGCCATCACAAAATTAGATGCCTATGTAGAAATTAGTATTCCACTTACAAGTTTTCTTGGGGCCATTGGCTTAAGTTTAGGGATTTTTATCATAGTCCAAATATTGGAAAAGAGAAAAATTTCAAAAATAGATATGGTCAAGGAATTAAAAATTATAAATGGATAAAAAAAGCTGTTGGAAGAAGCAAAAACTTCTCTCCAACAGTTTTTTTCTTAGAACAAGCCATCAAATAGGCTCATTTGATTTTCTTCTTGGATTCCTTCTATGATTCCCAAATCTTTTAGGCTCTTTAACGCGTTTTTATTGACCGAAGTCCTTGATGTGAGGTCCTCAATCGAGATGAAATCTCCCTTGGCCCTTTCCGCAACAATATCTTTTGCCATAGCTTCGCTGACATCATCAACTGCAGCGAGAGGTGGGAGAATTTCCCCATCCTTGATCAAAAACTTGGTCGCATCAGATTCGTATATATCAGCCTTCCTGATTTTTATTTCTCTGGCGTGCATCTCTTCTGCAACTTCAAAGACAGTTCTCAAATCCTGATCTCTCTTGCTTATGTTAAACATTTCCTTGTAGGCGTTTAAGGCCATCTGGACAGATTCAAGACCAGATAGAATTGTAGAATAGGTGAAGTCCCCAAGTTTGCTTGAGAAATATGAGGCGTAGAAGGCTTCAGGATAGTAAACCTTGTAGTAGGCAATCCTGTAGGACATCAAACAATAGGCAACAGCGTGGGCCTTTGGGAAAAGATAGGCAATCTTAAGGCAAGAATCTATATACCAATCCTTAACCCCATTTTCCCTCATGTATTCAATCTCTTCTTCGCTTAAGCCCTTGCCCTTACGAACTTTTTCCATAATCATAAAGGACTTTTTCTTATCAAGGCCTTCCTGGATAAGGGCATTCATAATGTCATCCCTAGTTGAAATAATCTCATTAAAGCCAGCTGTATTTGACTTGATTATATCCTGGGCGTTGTTTAGCCAAACGTTGGTTCCGTGAGAAAGTCCAGAAATCCTAGCCATTTCAGAAAACTTCTTAGGATAGGTATCCTTAAGCATGCCACGGACAAAGTTTGTTCCAAATTCTGGGATTCCGAGGGTACCTATATCATTATTTGAAAAATCGTGCTTGATTTTTAGCGGCTCTGTAGATGAGAAAATCTTCATTACATCTTGGTCATCCATCTTTATCTTTAGAGGATCTGTCCCTGTCAAGTCTTGGAGATTTCTGATTACAGAAGGCACATCGTGACCCAAAAGGTCAAGCTTAAGTAAGGTTTCTTCCATAACCCTGTATGGGAAATGGGTGGTCCTATTGCCACTTGCTGGGTCATCTGCCGGATATTGGATTGGGCAAATATCAAAAACTTCTATATCGTTAGGCACAACTATAAGTCCGCCTGGGTGCTGGCCTGTTGACCTTTTTACTTCACTAAGACCTCTTTGTAGCTTTCTAATTTGAGCGTTTGTGAGGTCTAGGTTGTTTTCTTCCATGTATTTTTTGATATAACCAAAGGCTGTGTTATCCTTGATTGTACCGATGGTTCCTGCCCTAAATACCTTGCCTTCTCCGAAGAGTTCCTCAGTGTATTTATGAATAGTAGGTTGGTATTCACCAGCAAAGTTTAAATCTATATCAGGTTCTTTGTCACCTTCAAATCCCAAAAATACTTCAAATGGTATATTATGGCCATCCTTGTGCATTGGTGTCCCGCATTCTGGACAATCTTTGTCTGGATAATCTATACCTGAACCTAACAAATCCTCTTCAAAAAATTCCGAATGTTTACAAGATGGGCAAACATAGTGAGGTGAAAGTGGGTTAACTTCAGTAATGTCAGCCATGGTCGCCGCAAAGGAAGAACCTACAGAACCCCTAGAACCTACTAAATAACCATCTTCGTTGGATTTTTTTACAAGTTTTTGGGCAATGATATATAAAACTGCATAGCCATTTGAAATAATCGAATGTAGCTCCCTATCGAGCCTGTCTTGGACAATTTTTGGAAGAGGATCACCGTAAATTTCGTGGGCCTTTTTGAAACAAGTTTCCCTGAGCATTTCCTCTGAACCTTCGATTTTTGGTGGGAAGGTCCCATGAGGAATCGGCCTAATATCTTCAAGAGTCGCCACAATTTTCTTTGGATTTCTAATAACAAGCTCGTAGGCCTTTGAATCGCCGAGATAGGCAAAATCTTTTAGCATCTCATCTGTGGTCCTCAAATAGTAAAGCGGTCTGTTTTCCTTGTAGAAAAAGAAAGAACCTTTTTTAAGGACGTTTCTTAGTTTGTAATCGCCAGGTTCAAGGTATCTAACACCACCTGTTGCTGCGACTAATTTATTATTAGCTTCCCCAAAGTCAATTATCTTTTGGTTTATCTCCTTGACTTGGGCAAGAGAGTCGATTTTTCCGGACTCAACCTTGTCTAAGAACATAGAAACTGGCTCTACTTGATAAAAGTCAAAGGTATCGAGAACTCTTTTTATATCCCTGTCATTTCTTTCATTTAGAAGATATTCAAAGAGCATTCCTTCCGCACCACCAGCTCCGAGAACAAGGCCTTCTCTATATTTTTCAAGGACTGATAGAGGCGTTCTTGCTTCGCCATTTGCTATGTGATTCATCCTAGATTCTGAAACTAGCTTGTAAAGATTCTTTAGCCCTGTCTTATCCTTGGCAAAAGCTAGAGCTGAAAAAGTCTGGTGTTTAGCCTTTGGATAAACTGTATTAAGACTATTAATCTTTGAAATATCAAGGCCTTCTTCTTCCATAATCATCTTATACATCTTGATGAAAATTTGGGCAGTAGCCCTTGCATCATCGCTTGCCCTGTGGTGGTTAAAGGCTGGTATATCAAGCTTTCTTGCGATTTTATCTAGGGAAAATTTTCCCATATCATCAAAAAGAGCACGGGCCATTGGGAGGGTATCTAGGTAAATTGGATCAAATTTCAAACCCAATCTCTTAGCATTTTCTCTAATAAAACCAACGTCGAAGTCAGTATTTTGGCCAACTAAAAGACTATCGCCACAAAAATCTAGAAATCCTGGCAAAACCTCGTCGATTTTTGGCTTATCAGCAAGCATGGCGTCTGTGATTCCTGTTATCTCAACGATTTTTTCAGGCAAAATTCTTTCCGGGTTTATTAATTGGTTATAAGTTTCAGTTATTTCTCCATTTTCCACCCTCACAGCACCGATTTCTGTGATGGCGTCCCTGTATTTTAAAAGCCCTGTAGTTTCTATATCGAAGACCACAAAAGACCCATCTTCAAGATTTTTGAAATTTGGTAAATCTTTGTCAGAAAGATTGGTCAATATCCTCAAATCATCTTCCACAAGGAGGAGTTCCACCCCATTTAAGACCCTGATTCCGTTTTTCTTGTAGGAATCATAAACGTAAGGCAAAACTTGGAGGTTTTCTGTATCGGTGATACCAATTGTATCCCAGCCCCATTCCTTAAGGACTTTTAGCAAAACTCCATCGTCCACAAAACCATCTAGGTTTGTATATTTTGAGTGAAGCTCGAGTTCAAATCTCTTATCTGCCGCCAAGTCTACTTTCTTTGAAATCAAGGCATTTGTTATAGAATTAACTGTAAAGACATCTTCCTTAGCATAGTCATCGAAGTTTAAAACTCCCTCAACTTGGACATCCATACCATCCTTAAGATCTTCAAGTTTAAAATTATTTTTCTTATTGGCAAAAAGTTTGCAGGAAATTGCATCAGTTTTATCTTCCAAATCGAAGGTATAAATAAAATAACCAGATTTTGTTTCAAGGCAACTAAGGCCGTAAATAGTCCCAATTAGAGAATTTGTCATGCCCTTTTTATCATAAATATCTTCGATTTGTATAGGGTCAGACTTGATTTTTCTGCCAAAATTTAGGCCGTCAGTATTTTTCTTGGCCTCTTCCTTTTCCTTTTGCTTGTTTTGATAGTTTAAAGCCTGGGCAATTTGCCTTTGAAGTTGGGCTTCCTTGGCCCTTTTTAAATCGTCAAAAGATGAAGATTTATCTATTTGTTGGCTTTCTTCGATTTTAGAAGATTCCTCATCTTTAAGACTTTCATCATCCCCGGAATCTTCGTCTTCGTCTTCTAATTCTCTTTCTTCAAGGTCTTGGTCAAGTTCTTCTTCATCGCAATCTCTATTTTCAAAGCTATTTTCTATGGAGACTGGGCTTTCTTCCTTAAGTTCCGCTTCTTCTTTTAAAAGCTCATCTTGATTTACACTGTCTTCTTCAAAAGGATTTTCGTTTAAATTTTCATCAATATCTATGATTTCATCTTCATCTTGCCCAAAATTTCCCTTAGCTGAATGATAAGCTGAATTTTCTATTGGCCTAGACTCTGGAATATTCTCATCCCTAAAAACTATATCATTTAAATCATCAGGCACATCTTCGTATTCGACTTCGCCCTCATATTCTGGGATATAATCGTCAAAGTCTTTTACAATAATTTTTTCATAGGAAATCTTAAGGTCAACAAAATCAAAATATTCCCTCAAATCCTCTTCGAGAGCAGAATCCAAAGGATTTTCTGATTTTATTTTGATCTCAAGGAGGTTTTCCTTTTGGTAATAAATCGCGCTAATTATAGTATATAAATTTTCTTTAACTTTTATTAATTTAGCCAGGTCAATTTGCATTTTTCTCTTCTTTTAAAACTTCAATTAGGGTATCAACTATCTCTTCTTCTTTTACCTTCTTAACAGTCTTACCATTTTTAAACAAAAAGCCCATGCCATTAGCTGCAGAAATCCCATAGTCTGCCTCTTTTGATTCGCCAGGCCCATTTACAGGACAACCCATGATGGCAACCTTGGCATTGACATCAAGGCCTTTTGATTTTTCCTCAACCTCTCCAACTATCCTTGGAAGATCAACTGTTGTCCTAGAACAAGTCGGACAAGAAACTATATCAAGACCATCTCGTCTAAGGCCAAGAGCCTTAAGTATTGCCTTTCCAGCCCTCACTTCCTCGACAATATCACCAGTGATAGAAACTCTCAAAGTATCACCAATCCCGTCCTTAAGAAGGGAGCCGATTCCTATTGAGGACTTGACAAGGGCTTGGTAAAGTGGGCCTGCTTCTGTCACTCCCAAATGCAAAGGATAATCTACCTTAGATGACAAAAGCCTATAGGCATCAATCATGGTATTTACATCAGAAGACTTTACAGAAATTTTTATGTCGTAAAAGTCCATATCTTCAAGTATTTTCACCTCTTCTATGGCACTTGCCACAAGAGAATCCTTATTAACTCCACCAAATCGATCAACTATCTCTCTTGAAACAGATCCAGAATTAACCCCAATCCTTATTGGAATTTGCCTTTTTTTGCATTCTTCAACAAGAAGGGCTACCTTATCCTTGCCGCCAATGTTCCCTGGATTATATCTCAAACAGTCACAGCCATTTTCTACTGCAGCAAGAGCTAATTTATAGTCAAATTGAATGTCAGCCACAAAAGGGATATTTGTAAGGCTTTTTATCTTAGGAATAGCCTTGGCATCCTCGATTGTATTTACTGCCGACCTTGAAATATCACAACCTTCAGCCTCTAAAGCTTTAATTTGTTTAACTACAGCTTCCACATCTGAAGTCTTCGCAGTTGTCATTGATTGGATAGAAATAGGAGAGCCGCCACCAACAGCAACATCTCCTACAAAAATTTTTCGTGTTTCTTTACGCATATTTCCCTTCTTATCTAAATAAATTTACTATATCTTTTATAGAAACCACCAAGATTAGACCTAGTAATATAAAAAATCCAACCATGGTAATTTTTTCTTCAAGTTTTTTATTAATTTTTTTGCCAGTAATAATTTCAATTCCACTTGTCAAAAGCTTTGACCCATCAAGGGCAGGTATTGGCAAGAGATTAAAAACTGCAAGGTTTACTGAGATATAAGCCAAAAAGTAAAGCAAATTTGCAAGACCATTTTGGGCTTGGTTTCCTAATTCCTTAAGAACTCCAACAGGACCTGAAAGAGCTCCAAAGGCAAGTTTGCCAGTAAAAAGCCTGCCTAAGATTGTAAAAATCATCTTGACATTGCGACCTGTTTCCTTAAAACCAAGGCCAATAGCCTCAAAAAATCCAGGTGTACGTCTAGCAGGGATTATTCCAATATAGGTATTTTCTCCATCCACCTTTGGCTTAAAGGCAAAATCAAGATCTTTACCATTTCTTTTTGCAAGAACTGTGATTTCCTTATCAAAATCCTTATCCTTATAAAAATCATTTACGACCTTAGAAATGTCATTAAAATCATCAATGACTTGGTCGTTGATTTTTAAAATCTCATCACCTTTTTCAATTCCAGCAGCCTTGGCTGGGGAATCTTCGATAAAGTCAGAAACTTCTGTTGTCACAACTCCGCCGATTACTCCAACTATTGTAAATACAAGGACTGCTATAATTAAGTTTGCCACAGGTCCTGCAAGGATTGTCAAAAATCTCTTAGAGGCAGGGGCATTATCAAAGGACCTTGGATCAGATGATTCGTCATCTTCGCCCTCCATAGCACAATAACCACCAATAGGAATTGCCCTAAAGGAATAGGTAGTTTCCCCCTTTTCCATTGAATAAATAAGGGGACCCATGCCCACAGCAAACTCATTTACCTTTATTCCCGATTTTTTAGCCACAATAAAATGGCCAAATTCGTGAAAAACAATCAGTAGCAAAAATAAAACTACCGCTAAAACTATTCTCATTTATTCTCCTTAAACCCTAGAAAAAAGATAAAGAACAGGGGCAATAAACATGATAGAATCAAACCTATCAAGGATGCCACCGTGGCCTGGTATCAAATTACCAAAATCTTTAATTCCAGTTTGTCTTTTGATATAAGATGCGATGAGATCCCCAATTTGAGACATAATCGCAGCTATAATTGTAAAAATAACTATCTCCCTGATATAATTATCAAGGCCAAATTCGTGGCAATAGACAATATTTAAAATTGTCGCCCCAACAATACCTCCAATAGAACCTTCTATGGTCTTATTTGGGCTTATGTGGGCCATCCACTCCATCTTGTGCTTGCCAAAAAGGCTACCAATGATATAAGCAAAGGTGTCTGATCCCCAAGCAGTAATATAAAGCATCCATACGTAGGAAACATTTTTTATCCTAAGAATATGGGAAATCAGAAATGACACGTAAAGCATGACAAAAGCCGCAGCAAAGCCATCATATAGACTGTAATGCCCAGTCAAAATAATATACATAAATAAATATAAAACCGAAACCACAATTGATGCTATATAAATATCAGAATTATTTATAAAAGCTGCTGCCATGATAATTCCATTGATGAAATATAGGCACTTCATAGGCAAATGTAGGTCAATCTTCTTTAAAGCCTTATCCATCTCATGAAGGGCAATATAAGAAAAAGCCGCCACACCAAGGGCAAGAGGAATCCTACCTAAATAGGTGATTAATATTAAAAGTGTCAAAATAACTATGCCACCAAAGGCCCTATTTAAAAGTTTAATCATAAGCCACCATATCTTCTGTCTCTTTTGGTGAAAGCAAGGATTGCTTCCCTTAGGTCATCTTCTGTAAAATCCGGCCACAAAACATCTGTAAAATATAGTTCTGTATAGGCAAGCTGGTAGATTAGGAAATTTGAAAGTCTTATTTCCCCACCAGGTCTGATTAATAAGTCTGGGTCAGGAAGACCTGCCGTATATAAATTTTCAGAAATTAATTCTTCTGTAATCTCGTCTGGCACGTAGCCTTTTTCCATAATTTCCTTAAAGGCATGAACAATTTCATCCCTACCCCCGTAATTAAGGGCAATATTTATAACAAGCGACTTGTTATCTTTTGTCTTATCAAGGGCAAGATCACAAGCGTCTTTTGTCTTAGCCGGAAGTTTTGAAATATCTCCCAAAAAATTTATCTTACAATCCTCAGCCATTAATTGTTCTAGCTTAGAATTTACAAATTTAATAAGTAAATCCATCAAAAAACCAACCTCAGTAGCTGGTCTCTTCCAATTTTCTGTGGAAAATGCATAAAGAGTCAAGGTCTTAACCCCAAACTTCTTGCAAGACTTGGCTATCCTAATCACATTTTCCGCACCTTCCTTATGGCCAAAGGTCCTAGGCCTATTTTGTTTTTTTGCCCACCTACCATTGCCATCAAGGATAATCGCAATGTGGTCAGGTATTTTTAATTCAGTCATAATCCCTCTCTATATCCTAACCACTATACCCAAAATCCCTGATTTTTTCTATAAAAAACTAGACTTATAACCAGGCTTTAGATTTTAATTTCCATTTAAAATCGCTAACTTAAATTGTTCACAGCAAAAAAGCGATATTTTAAATATACCGCTTATTTTAATTTATTTACTTTGACCTTCTAGTTCTATTACTTTCTTCACACACCCATCATTAGAAGGGATTTGAGATTGGTCTTTTCTTGGGATTTCTATGTCTGGAATTGTGTAGGTTGATTCTTCCATTGATTCTGTTTCCCTAAGGCCTAATTCGTGGGAAAATCTTAGGATATATTTTGTATTAGGAAGTTTTACCATGGCCGGTGTGGTCCCAATCCCATCGCCACCTGTCTTTTCCCCTATGATTGTGCCTAAGTCATTGTCCCTAAAAAAGTGGGCTGCAATTTGGCCTGATGAATAGACATCCTCATCGATTAAAAGATAGAGATTGCCATTAAATTTATAGTCATCGCCAAATTCACCAGGATTTTCAAGACCTGGATTAAAGATGATGTGGGTGTAGTTTTTTCTAATATCATCCATCATATTCTTATCTTTTTTAAGGAAAGGAATATTTTCTTCCAAGTATTTAAAATCCGAATCCTTGATTTTCTTTATAGAATCCCTCAACTCTGGATACTGGGGATCATATTTAAAGACCTCATCTGACCTAAATAAAATATATTCGTGGGTATCTTTAAAATCCTTTTTGCCCAAAATCATCGGATAGAGATAGAAATTTGTGTAGGCAGAATTGCCCCCACCATTGCCTCTGAGGTCAATAATTAAGGCTTTTTTATTTTTTGATTTTTTTAGATAAGTCTTTAGAAGGTCTAAATCTTCTTCAAAATCAGGAGTTCCTGGGTCAATCATTGCCCTGATTTTTAAGTAGGCTATATCATTATTTATATCTTGGGTTATCAAATTTTTGGTAGCTGCCCTAGATTCTTTAAAAATTTTATTTATGATTTCATTACTAGAAATTTTTGTACCAAATAAATAATTTATCAAATCAACATTTACCAGACCTTTTTCTTCCTTATTTGAAAGGACAAAGGTCTCTTTCATATCATAAGACTCATTATTATCAAGAAGATTGGTGTGACCATCGCCCAAATCTTCTAAAATCCTATTCATCTTATCAAAAAATTCTTTATCGGTCTTTAGATTTTTGATTTCTTTCTTATAATTTTCTCGATTTTTCAAAAAATCATAGGTCCCATTCCTATAAAAAAGGGCATAATATTTTTCTAAAGTATCAAAAGCGTAGTCAAAGTCATTTTCAAAAGAACTTCGGTTTTCGGAATAATATTTTGGATCAATTTCGTAGTCAAAATGACTATTATCCTGTCTAAATAAATAGGACATCGAAAGACCAATTATTAAAGAAACCACAAGACCTAAAAATATTTTCAATTTTTTCATAATTCACCTTCAATAATCAAGGGCGGATAAAATTTCTTCGAAGGAGGTTTCTCCTTCTAATACTTGGACTAGGCCGTTTACTATCATCGGTCTAAAGCTGTCTTTGTTTAGTTTTTCGTCTATTTTTTCACTTTCTAGACCGTAAATTCTAAGTATATCCTTAAATTCATTATCTATTGGCATTACTTCTTCTACTGCCTGACGGCCCTTGTAGCCTCCGTTGCAATGTGGACATCCTACTGGGCGGTAGATTAGAGCTTCCCTGTCCACGTCTATGTAGGTTGACATTAGTTCATATTCAGAATCTGTCATGACGTCTGCTTTTTTGCAGTCGCAAAGTTTTCTCACTAGCCTTTGGCCGGCAAGGAGGTTTACAGCTGACCTTATGAGATAATCTTCCACTCCTAAATCCTTTAGCCTAATTAGGCCCGCAAAGGCATTTCGGGTGTGAGCAGTAGAAAGAATCAAGTGGCCTGTAATTGCCGCTCTAATTGCTATTTCTGCTGTTTCCTTATCTCTAATTTCACCAATCATTATTATATCTGGGTCTTGTCGTAGGATAGATTTTAAGATTACTGGATAGGTTAGGCCGATTTTTTCGTTGATTGAAATCTGATTTATATTTTCAATCTTGTATTCGACCGGGTCTTCGATTGTGATTATATTGACATCTTCCCTATTGAGTTTTTCTAAAAGTGCATATAGAGAAGTTGTCTTTCCTGATCCTGTCGGGCCAGTCATCAAAATTATGCCAGATTTTTTCCTGATGGCTTTGGTAAGTTTGTCCTTGCTGTCATCAGAAAAACCCAAAAGCCTTGCCTTTTCCATAAAAATATCTACAGAAAGAATCCTTATTACGATTTTTTCGCCGAGGATTGTAGGCACAGACGATACCCTAAAGTCAATTCCAGGAAAAACCTCATATTGCATAGACCTATCTTGGGGCATTCTTTTTTGGGAAATATCCATTCCACAGGAAAGTTTGATTTTTGAAGATAACATATCAAAATATTCCCTGCGAATTTTCATAATATCAACAAGAGACCCGTCTATCCTTAGCCTAATTTTTCCAAAATCTTCCTCAGGTTGGAGGTGGATGTCAGATGCATAAAGGCCGACAGCTTCTCCTATTAAATTTTCTATAAAGCCGTCAATATCAACAGCAATTTGCCTTTGATCAAGCATTATACACTCCAATATTTATCGTCAAGTGACCTGTACCTCACAGCTTCCAAAAGATGTTTGCTTGTAATTTCCTCACTTGCCTCAAGGTCAGCAATGGTCCTTGCCATCTTTAGGATTTTGTTATAACTCCTTACAGAAAAGTTGTATTTATTAAAAGCCATCTGGCCGATTTTCTCTACTTCTGGACTTAATTTTATATATTTTTTCATCTGCCTAGTTGAAAGTAAGGCATTGGTCTTGATTTTTTCGTCCTTGTATCTTGCCGCTTGGATTTCTCTCGCCCTTACCACTTCGCTTTTCAGTTCCGCTGATGATTTTGACTTGGTATCGTCATTCAAATCGTCATATTTTACTGGTTTTATCTCTATGTGGATATCAATCCTGTCTAAAATTGGTGAAGAAATCTTGTTTAGATACCTTCTAATTTCATTTATCGAACAAGTACATTCCTTAAGAGGATTGCCGTAATTGCCACATGGACAAGGGTTCATGGCCGCAATCAAAATAAAATCTGAAGGATATTTGACACTGGCCTGGGCACGGGCCACATTTATTTCCTTATTTTCAAGAGGCTCTCTCAAGGCCTCGATGACATTTTTTTGGTATTCTGGAAATTCATCCAAAAATAATACTCCCCTGTGGGCAAGGGTTATCTCACCAGGTTTTGGCACAGAATGCCCACCACCGATGAGGGCAACCTGGCTTGATGAGTGGTGTGGAGCCCTAAAAGGCCTTGCACTTACCAAGTGGCCACTATCAAGAAGACCCATTATAGAATAAATTTTTGTTACTTCTACTCTTTCCTCAAAACTCATATCTGGGAGGATGGTTGGCAAGTGTTTGGCAGAAAAAGTCTTGCCAGATCCAGGAGGGCCCACCATTAGCAAATTATGGCCACCAGCCGCTGCAATTTGAAGGGCACGCTTGAGATTTTCCTGGCCCTTTAGGTCTTTGAAATCCAAATCATAAGAAATTTCTTCCTTCAAAAGGGCTGGATTTATCTTATAAAAATCCTTTTTCAAGTCCCCATTCAAAAAGGCAACAACATCGTTTAGTTTATTGAAGGGGTAGACCTCAATGTCGGAAATAATAGCACATTCTTCCTTGTTTTCTTCTGAAATGATAAATTTCCTAAAGCCTTGTTCACGCATGGAAATTACCATAGCAAGGGCACCTCTTATTGGCAAAATCCTTCCATCTAGGGAAAGTTCTCCCAAAAATATGTAGTCATCGTAGGCCCTATCTATAACCCCCATAGAGCTTAGAAGAGAAATTGCAATTGGCAAATCTAGCTGAGTGCCCTCTTTTTTTAGGTCGGCTGGAGAAAGATTGATAGTAATCCTTCCTGCAGGAAATTTATAGGATGAATTTACAAGGGCCACCCTCACCCTATCCTTAGATTCTTTTATAGATGAATCAGGTAGACCAACTATATTAAAGGCAGGCATCCCTGATGTGATATCGCTTTCAACTTCCACTAATTTGCCCTCAAGGCCAATTAGGGAGGTGGTATTAGTTTTAGAATACATAAGTCCTCACTTTCTTATAATAATTATAACATAAAATAAAAATTCTGGCTTTATGGGCAAAATAAAACTCCCACCGCTGGGGTGGGAGAAAGGAGAAAAACACCTTGAATAATATAAGGGTGTCGTATGTTAACTTTATCTGGTTGGAACAATTAGGCCGTAGTCGCCTTTTTTCCTCTTATATACAACCCTAACTTCCATGTCTTCTGCGTCTTGGAATACAAAGAAGTTGTGGTTTAACAATTCCATTTGTAGGATAGCCTCTTCTGCACTCATAGGTTTAACCGGAATAGTTTTTTCTCTGGCTATCTTGATTTCTTCTTCTTTTTCATCAGCTTTTGCTTCAGAATCGAAGGCTTCAAACTTGATACTATCGCCAGTTTGTCTGTCTCTTTGGAGTCTGGTCTTATGCTTTCTAATTTGTCTAACAAGAGCATCTATAACCCTGTCGATAGCATTCTCATAAGTTTCTTCGTAGGCTTCAGCCCTCAAGATTGTGCCACCATCTAAAAACATAGTAGCTTCAAGCTCGTAGCCTATGCCCTCCTTAGCAAACTTAAGGTCCATACTTTCTTCATCATGGAAATACTTATCTAACCTATCAAATTTCTTTTCAGATTCTCTTACAATGTCATCTGTCAATGTGAAATTTTTAGCTTTGATATTTAGTTTCATAATTCCCTCCTATATTTAGTTAGCAGGCTGCTAACTTTTATATTATTTATATACCCAAAAACCTTTTCCCTAATCTTAATTAATAAAAAATTTATTTCTATGATATAATAAAATTATCCCCACATTAGAAAGGGGGTGATGTCCCATGGGGAAAAACTTGTTAGATATAATTTTTATAATTGTATCAAGTTTTGTATTACCCTTGTTATCTAATATTCTTTTCGAATTATGGAAAGAAAAAAGAAACAAGGACTAATGAAAAAAGAGGAGCCTGGCCGCTCCTCTTTTTCAATGTCCCGATGGGAAATACTTGTTGTTTTGTATCACAAAGTTTGCGCTTTGCGGCTTTTTTGATGGATAAGAGGTGGCTTCTCTTAAGGTTATTATATGACTATTTACAGATTTATTCAAGTTTATCCCTCAGCTCAAAAGGGTATAGTGATATTATTAATATATAAGGAGAAAATATGACTAAAATCAACGACTTATTTAACTATGAATTTCTATCCGGAATATTAGTTTCTAAAGATGACAATAAAATTGCCTACAAAAAGACCCAGGCAAATCTAAAAGACAATAAATACGACACAGACCTTTATATTTACCAAAAAAATCTCGGCAAATCTTATAGGATTACAGACAAAAAAACAGCCAGCCTTTATACCTTTGACGGTGAATCTAACTTGATTTATAAGTATGACTCTGACGATTCTTTTGATTATTTTTATAAAAATAACGGCCACGGCCTAGGTGATTTAGCCTTTAAACTTGATAAGGACATTAAATCTATCAAATACCTAAAAGGTGATATTTACCTAATCTCAGCAAGTCTAAAGAAAACCGAAGAAGAGAAAAAGAACGAAAAAGAAAATGAGGCCTATGAAGAAGTCACCACCCTTCCTTTTTGGCTAAATGGCGCTGGCTTCCTCAAGGAAGAAACAATTTATTATTACCTTTACGATTTAAAGGCTGACAAGCTTACAGAAATCCTAAAATCAGACAAGGACAATGAAGTCCATGGCCTAGATATTAACGAAACTCTAGATAAAATTGCCTATGTAAAGGGCCATTCTGACTCAAATGGCGTTATGGAATTTCTAGAATCTATAATTCTAAAAGACATAAAGACAGGAGAAGAAAAAGTACTTCTAGAAAAAGCTTATTCAATCTACACCCTTAATTTCATCGAAGATAGGATAATTTTTGTTGGCACAGACATGAAAAAAGGCGGGATCAACGAGGACGCTTTTATTTACCAAGTTGACTTTGATGGCAATGTAAAAATGGTAAATGACTCTGATTTTGACAAGTCCTTTGGTAATTCAATCGGAACAGATGCTAGGGCTGAAGGAAACAGGACCTTCCAAGTCCACGATAAGAGACTATATTTTCTAGTGACAGAATTTGAAGAATCCAAGCTTTACTCAATCAACCTTAAGGGGGATTTAAGACTTGAAATTTCTGGCTGTGTGGAAGATTTCTTTGTAACAGATGCGGACATCTATTACCTAGAAATGGGTAGAGACCACCTTTCTGAACTTAAAAACAAATCACAAGATAAAAGCTTAATTGCTAACAAAATCGGAAATGTCCTCCCTATTGAGGAATTTAATTTCCATTCAAATGGTGACGACCTAAGGGGCTATGTTCTTTTACCAAAAGATTTCGACCCAGACAAAAAATACCCAACAATCCTTTCTGTTCATGGTGGCCCAAAGACAGAGCTCTCTGACATCTTCCACCACGAGCACCAAATGCTTGCATCAGATGGTTATATAATTATTTATACAAATCCACACGGATCAAGCGGAAGAGGTGTGAAATATTCTGACATCAGGGGCTCCTATGGGGAGATTGACTTTGATGATTTGATGAATTTTGTAGACGAAGCTATCAAAAAATATCCACAAATTGATGCCGACAAGATGGGAGTCTATGGCGGATCCTACGGTGGTTTTATGACAAATTGGACAATCGGCCACACTGACAGATTTAAGGCAGCTGTAAGCCAAAGGTCAATTTCAAATTGGACAAGTTTTTACGGTGTATCTGACATTGGCTACTACTTTGCAACAGACCAAACTGCGGCAGATCCTTGGGAAAGCCTAGATAAAATGTGGGACCAATCCCCAATTAAATATGCCAACAAGGCCAAAACCCCTACCCTCTTCATCCACGCAGACTGTGACTACCGCTGCCCACTAGAACAGGGTATCCAAATGTATAACAAACTAAAACTAAACGGAGTTGACACAAGAATGGTAATATTCCATGGAGAAAACCACGAACTATCAAGATCGGGCAAGCCAAAAGCTAGGATAAAAAGGCTAACCGAGATCAAAAATTGGTTTGATAAATATCTAAAAAATGAAAATAAAGAAGCATAAATTTAAGGATTTTCTAAAAAATTTCATAAATAGGCTAAAAACCCAGGACATAATGACCTATTCATCTGCCCTATCTTTCTACTTTCTCCAGGCCTCAATCCCTTTAATGATGGTCCTGGTGTCTGTAGTATCAAGAGTTCTAAAAGGCAATGAAACCATTATTTATGAGTTTTTAAACCTAGTGCCAAAGACAACTGCAAATTTAATAATCAAGGCCCTAGACATCATGTTTGCCTCGAGCCAATCTGCAACTGTCACAACAGTCACAATCCTCTTTGCCCTCTGGTCTGCGACAAGTGGTGTAGATAAGCTAATTGCAGCTATAAACCACGCCTACGGCCTAGGTCACCAATCTAAGGCCATCAAGCAAAGATTGATGAGTATCGTCTACACCATTATCTTTATAGTTTTTATCATGTTTTTGCTAATTTTTCAGATTTATGGACCGACCATCCTAAAAATCCTAGATAGCAAAATCCTTGATATAACAGGGAAATTTTTGGGGAAAAATTTGGAATACATCGTCGACTTCATATCTTCTCCAATCTTTACCATCCTAACTACAGCCATACCGCTTCTTATAATGTCAGCAGCCCTGGGCATCTTTTATAAGTATGCCCCAGGCAATTCGGCAAATAGGATTCCTTTCAAACAGGCCCTCACAGGTGGGATTTTCACAACCTTTACCATCTATGTGACAAGTTTTGTTTATTCATATTTTATAAACAACTTCTCAAACAAATCCCTAATTTACGGTGCCCTTGCCGGTATCCTTGCCCTTTTCATCTGGCTTTTGATAGTCTCATCCCTACTAATAATAGGAGCTGAAGTCATAGCCGCCTTTAGAGAAGGCTATAGGGATGAGTATTTTGACAAGGATATTAAGCCTGATAATAATGGTGAAAATCCTATGAATAAAATCGTTTCAAAAATAAAAGGAAAAATAAATGAAAAGTGAATTTAGGAGATTTTTCCTAAATCTCAGACGAGAAATGGACCAATCTCTAATAAAAGAAAAATCAGGAAAAATCATAGAAAACTTATTAACAAGTGATTTTTACAAAAATTCCCAAAATATCTTTGTCTATGTATCAAAAAATATGGAAGTTGAAACTCATGATTTTATAAAAAAAGCAATGGCTGATGGGAAAAAAATCTATGTGCCAAAAATCATAGACCATAAAATGATTGCTGCAAAATTAGATGACATTTCAGACCTAGAGGCTGGAGCCTTTGATATTCCAACATCTAATAGCCTTGAATTTATAAAAGATCCCGACCTTACCATCTGCCCAGGACTCACTTTTGATGATGAGAAAAATAGACTGGGCTATGGTGGTGGATTTTATGATAAATTCTTAGTAGAAAATGAAACCACAAAAATCGGTCTTATGATTTCAGATTTTAGGTCAATAAAAATTCCTGCCGATCCTTGGGATATAAAAATGGACTTTATTATCACAGAATATAAAATATTTTAAGTTTTAATCCTTATTTTATAGCCATTTATGCAGAAATTTACGAATAATTATTAAAAATTATTTGACAGGAAAATTTTTCCTGTGTATAATCGAACTATAGAAAATAAACTATGAGAAGAAAAGTAGATTTAATCGACCTACTCAGAGAAGCTATGTTTGGTGAAAATAGCCTAGTGAGATTAGATTGAAAATGGCCTTTGAGTTTCTTATCCGATATTTAAGATAAGACGGGATCGCCCGTTACAGCGATAGGGTATGTTGGTACCCGATGAGTTATTAATTGTGAAATTAATTTGAAATTAAGGTGGTAACACGTGGCAAAGCCTCGTCCTTTATAGGACGGGGCTTTTTTTATACTTTACTACATAGAATATTTTCTAAGGCGCCTAATGTTAGAATGTTGAAAAAATTAGAAAAATATAATAGGTATAAAAATGACAGAAAGATTTTTAACAGTTGGATCATTACTTAGAAACGAAGAATTATTAAAATACAAAAGAGAAATTGAAAAAAGAGACGATATTGTCTATCCATTTTACGACGACTTTGCTGGCTACAAAGAATGCGAAGATAAGGCAGTAGCAGATGTGGTTGAAAGACAAATCGCAGCCGGTCTTCCAGAAATTACAGACGGAGAATATTCAAAATCCCTCTGGCACCTCGACTTTGTTTGGGGACTAGCAGGGGTAGAAAGATATATCAGAGAAAGCGGATATTTCTTTGAAGACAAAGATTGTTGTGGCAAATTTGAGACCAGACGTGATATAGGACTAAGACTTGTAGACAGACTTTCAGGCAAGAACCACCCATTCATAGACCATTTCAAAAGACTTAAAAAACTTGTAAATGGCAGGGCAGCCATCAAACAATGCATCCCTTCCCCATCCCATATTTTTGGTGAAATCATTAGTTTTGGTTTCCTAGAAGATTCTTACTACAAAAACGAAGCCGACTTTGAAAAAGACCTAATCCGTTCTTATAAGGAATTTTTAGACGATTTTAAAAATGCTGGTGGGGAAATAATCCAATTTGACGATTGCCTATGGGAACAATTTGCAGACGAAGGTGATAGCAGCCAATTTGATGGCCAAGCCAGGGATAATAAAAACCTTGCCCTAGCTGAAAAATATATAGCCATCAACAACGAAGTCATCGACTACGGTCATGACCTAGGCCTAAAAGTCTACACACACAACTGCAGGGGCAACTACGCATCCCGTCACTTTGGAGCAGGCACCTACGACTCAATCGCTGATCTTTTCCTAGAAAAACAGCACTACGACAGGTTCTACCTAGAATGGGACGACGAAAGAGCAGGATCCCTAAATTCATTAAAAGCCTTTGAGAAAAACAAAGACGCAGAAATCGTCCTAGGCTTCTTATCATCAAAAACTCCTGACCTAGATGATGAGAAAAGAGCCCTAGAATTATTAGACCAAGCAAGCAAAATCATAGACAAAGACAGACTCTACCTCTCCCACCAATGTGGCTTTGCCTCATGCGACAACGGAAACGAACTAAGCCAAGACCAGCAATGGACCAAAATCACCCAAGGCCAAAAAATTGCAGAGAAATTCTGGAATAATTAAAAAAACAAATCTCTCCTAGTATATAGAAAAAGCACCCCAAAAAAGGGTGCTTTTATTGTGGGGAATTAATTTATTAAGAATTTGTGATTAAATGTAAGGAGTTAAGTACATTTCAAACTCCCACCCCTCTTCTCGAGCGAGCGCAGTGAGTCGAGAGATCTCTTGCCACATTCATAAAACCAATATGGTATAGGTGTCAAGGTAATTTAAAAATCAAGAACATTTTTACAAACAAAAATTCAAGTCCACTACCAGAGCCAGTCCTTGCTTGGTCCAGAGACTTCTGTCTCCCAGAGCCGACGGGCTTGTCTACGGTCGAAGCGAGGGTGTAGATTTGTTCCAAACCTCAATGAATCTAGATAATTTTATTATAAAGATTAATGTAAAACTTTAGAAAAAATGTTGGGACTTACGTCCCCCCCTCGTCTCGAGCTAAGTCGAGAGACCTCTTGCCATTTTTATAAAACCAATATATGGTAAAGGTGTCAAGTATATCGACAAATCAAGTCCCTACCCCAATAATCCCCAATATAAATCTATCCATTTTAGGTTCATTTTACTTATAATTTTGTCTTTCTTTTTTCTAGACCATTTGCCAACCTGGCGTTCCCTTGCTCTTGCACTTTGAATATCATCATAACATTCATTATATATCAATCTTGTTACATTATATATATCGGTAAAGCTACCTTCATATAGGTGTTCTTTATGCTCATATGTGCGCCTTATTAAGTCAGTAGTAGATCCTTTGTATAATACTTCGTTTGTTTCATTTGCTAGTATATAGAAATAAGCTGCCATAACTTCTCCTTCATATTTATTACTATTTATATACACTATATTTTGTTTGTCAAAATTTTAAATTTAATTACAAAAAATCCCATATCCCGACCAGAGCCAATCCCGATTTGGTCCAGAGATTTCTCCGTGCGTTCGTTTCACTCACTTAGTCGAAACAAGGGTGGCGGATTCGTACTATATTTCAAATTATTATATGATTTTATTATAAAGATAATATTAAAACTTGGAAAAAAGTCGGGGCTTCAGTCCCTCGCTTCGACCGAGCGCAGCGAGCGGAGAAGTCTCTGGCCACATTCATATTATTAATATGGTCTAGGTGTCAGGACCATCTCAAAATCTCCCCCCTCGTCTCGAGCGAAAAAGCTTGCCTCGAGCATGGTCGAGAGGAGAGACCTTTTGCTATTTTCATATTATTAATATGGTAAAGGTGTCAAAGTCGCCTAAAAATCAAGAATCATTTTACAGACAAAATCCCAAATCCATACCAGAGCCAATCCTTGTCTGGTCCAGAGATTTCTCCATGCGTTCGTTTCACTCACTTAGTCTGCCTCTGCATCAGACCTACCATCCATCCCTTTCAGGAATGGGGTTAGGGCTTCAGAAACGAGGTGAGGGCTCGGATATTGTTTCGAAGGATATAGATACCTTGCCTTTTAGGTTTCTTCACATTCGGTAAGGTCTACAAATTTCCCAAACGCACCCCCCTCGCTTCGACCGAGCAAAAACTAGCCCGTCGGCTCAGGGAGACCGGAGAAGTCTCTGGCCAAATTCATATTATTAATATGGTCTAGGTGTCAGGACCACCTCAACCCTACAACCCTCGTCTCGAGCGGAGTCGAGAGACCTCTTGTCACATTTATATAATTAATATGGTCAAGGTATCAATGTCGCCTCAAAGTCAAGTTCCTAACCCAATAACCCCCAGTATAAATCTATCCATTTTGGGTTCATTTTACTTATTATTTTATCTTTATTTTTTCTAGACCATTTACCAACCTGGCGTTCCCTAGCCCTTGCGCTTTGAATATCATCATAACATTCATAATATATCAATCTTGTTATATTATATATATCGGTAAAGCTACCTTCATATAGGTGTTCTTTATGCTCATATGTGCGCCTTATTAAGTCAGTAGTAGATCCTTTGTATAATACTTCGTTTGTTTCATTTGCTAGTATATAAAAATAAGCTGCCATAATATCTCCTTTCTAATTATTATTTATATACCCCATATTTTATTTATCAATAATATATATTAAATTTCTATAATATCCCAAGTCCCGACCAGAGCCAGTCCTAATTTGGTCCAGAGATTTCTCCGTGCGTTCTCTTCGCTCACTTAGTCGAAACGAGGCGTTGGTTTGGGTTGAGTTCCGGGGTAATTACAGAATTTGTTATACAAATATAGTTCTAAAACTGTGAGAAATAGTCCGAAGCTCATCCTCCCCTCGCTTCGACCGAGCAAAATGGCAAGCCCGTCGGCTCTGGGAGACTGGAGAAGCCTCTTGCCATTTTAAAATAATTAATATGTCTAGGTGTCAAAGTTCTCTCAAATCTCACACCCTCGTCTCGAGCGAAGTCGAGAGATCTCTAGCTACATTTATATTGTCAATATGGTCTAGGTGTCAAGCTCATCTCAAAATCAAGTCCCCTCTCACAATTTTCCCAAAAGAAAAACCCGAGTCTTACTCGAGTTTTCCTTTAATTATTAATCTTCTTTTTTTCTACCAATATATAGGGCGCCAGTTGAAGCAATTAGGGTGCAAACTACACCTGCTACTGATTCGATACCGGTTTTAGGATTTGAACGACTTGCTTTTGTTCCTATTTTTTCCCATTGGGCAACGAACATGTGGTCGTCTACTACAGTGTACTTATCTCCTGGTTGGTAAGCTGAGCCTTTCCAATATAAGAACCTATATCCTTCCCTGGTAGGTGGGTTGATAAGGGTAATGATATTGCCTCTGTCGTAGTAGTAAGTTATGATATCAGTTGAATTATCATTCCAATGTCCACCATTAGGATTATATCTAATCCTTAACCTATCCTCTACTCCAGGTTTCTTACCTTCCTCATTCTTGTCCTTTTCCTTTCCAGGTTCTTTTTCTCCTGGTTTTTCTGGATTCTTTTCGCTAGGAGTATTTGGTTTTTCTTCACCTGGTTTGTTTGGATCAACTGGTTTTTCATCTCCAGGTTTTTTATCTTCTGGTTTTTTGTCTGGTTTAGATGGAGTAAATATACTTCCTCCACCACCAGGAGTGTATCCTCCAGAGTTTCCGCCTGGATTTGATGGCTTATCTTCCCAGACTGCTGTTAGGGTTACGTCGCCTGAGATATCTATTTTTTCTTTGGCTTGTTTTAATTCTGTGCTATCTCCGACTTTCCAGCCCGCAAATTTTTTGCCTTCTTCTGGTGTGAATGTAGGTGTTGGAAGTTCATATTTGCTGCCTTTGTTGACAATTTTATCTCCCATAGTGCCGGTTGCGCCGTCACCATGTTTGAAGCTTACTTTTACTTCTTCTTTTTTGTCTTTCCAGACTGCTGTTAGGGTTACGTCGCCTGAGATGTCTATTTCCGCTCCGACTTGCTTTAATTCTGTGCCATCTCCGACTTTCCAGCCTGCAAATTCTTTGCCTTCTTCCGGTGTGAATTCAGGTTTTGGAAGTTCATATTTGCTGCCTTTGTTGACAATTTTATCTCCCATAGTGCCGGTTGCGCCGTCACCATGTTTGAAGCTTACTTTTACTTCTTCTTTTTTGTCTTTCCAGACTGCTGTTAGGGTTACGTCGCCTGAGATGTCTATTTCCGCTCCGACTTGCTTTAATTCTGTGCCATCTCCGACTTTCCAGCCTGCAAATTCTTTGCCTTCTTCCGGTGTGAATTCAGGTTTTGGAAGTTCATATTTGCTGCCTTTGTTGACAATTTTATCTCCCATAGTGCCGGTTGCGCCGTCACCATGTTTGAAGCTTACTTTTACTTCTTCTTTTTTGTCTTTCCAGACTGCTGTTAGGGTTACGTCGCCTGAGATGTCTATTTCCGCTCCGACTTGCTTTAATTCTGTGCCATCTCCGACTTTCCAGCCTGCAAATTCTTTGCCTTCTTCCGGTGTGAATTCAGGTTTTGGAAGTTCATATTTGCTGCCTTTGTTGACAATTTTATCTCCCATAGTGCCGGTTGCGCCGTCACCATGTTTGAAGCTTACTTTTACTTCTTCTTTTTTGTCTTTCCAGACTGCTGTTAGGGTAACATTTCCTGTGATGTCTATTTCACTTCCTACAGCCTTAAGCTCTGTTCCTTCTCCGACTTTCCAACCAGCAAATTCTTTGCCTTCTTCTGGTTTGAATGTAGGTGTTGGAAGTTCATATTTGCTGCCTTTGTTGACAGTTTTATCTTCCATTGTTCCACTTGCACCGGCTTCTGTTTGGAATTTCACCTTGAGTTCGATTGGTTTCCAGATAGCTTTTACTATTGTATCACCAGTAATTTTTATTTTTGCTCCTGGTTGTTTTAATGTAGAGTCTTCTCCAATTTGCCAACCTGAAAATTGTTTGTTTTCTGGAGCTGTGAACGTATTTGCTGCAGGTAATTCATACTCTGTATTTACTTTTTGAGTTACCTTATCTTTCGATCCACCACCTTTATTTGCATCAAAAGTTATGTCACATGTCTTTGTTGCTTTTGCTGTAAATACTTTATTTGTTTCAGTTATAACAAAGTTTTCTGTAACCGAACCATTTTCCCCATTCCAAACTGGTTCTGTATATTTATCTATAGCTTTTACTTTTGTATTTATTAAATTGTAATAAGTTTCATTCAAAGTTTGGTTTTTATAAGTTTTTAAATCCGTATTCGGTTTAACCTTATATTTTTGATAGCTTACAGGATTATCTTTATTTCCTTCAATTGCTCCAGATCCAGTATTGTCAACTTTTGTACCTTCGCCTAATTTAAATTCAACCACTAAAGCATCATCAGGAGTGTTTTCTCTTTTTCCTGATGTTACAAGATTACTAACGTATAGCATTTGTTTTTCAACTACAAGTTCTGACTTATCATCAAAAGTAATTTTAATTTTACCTTTGAAGTCACCTTCTTTAGAAGTGCTTCTCTTTTCTTCAGTTACATCTTCAAATTTTGCATCTTTTAATAGTTCTTCAACTTCAGATTTTTTTGCATCGTCTTTAGCTTTTACGCCTTTCTTCCAGTCAAGTTCATCTCCAACCCATTTTTTCATAACTACTGGGTCAAGACCACCAAGGGCTTCAACTTTATCAGCTTTTGTTTCTTCTACAGTTAAAGTTCCAGGATCTGATGTAAGTGGATCTTTATCGTCATCCGCTACTCCACCCTTGTCTGTTACTTTAGCTGTTACTGTTGTATTGCCTTTTACTTTGTTCTTAGGAAGAGTTATAACTCCATTTTGAGCGACGGAACCTTCACCTTTAGTAATAGACCAAGTTCCATCATCAGCTTTTGTAGCTGTAGTTGTTTGATCCTTATCGTTTTTATCTTTATAAGAAACAGTAATAATCTTCGCATCTGTATCTTTTTCATTTGGAGTGATTTTGATGTTATCACCACTTAAGGCAAGAGTTGGTGCGTCTGGTTTAATATTTTTTAAAAGGTCTTTGGCCGCAATTGTTATTTTTGGTTCAGCTCCATCTATTAACTTATAAGAACCATCTTCATTTTTTTCTGGAGTAAATTTATAATCATTGTTAGGATCCCAATCACCTTTTATATCATTAGGACTAAATATCTTTGCGTTGCCACTGTCATCAATCTGTATGACTGCTGGAAGTCCATCCCTGTCTGGATTTCCTTCTGGTAGTTTAGATTCTCCATTTACTGTATATGCTGTTCTTATAGCAGCATCAATTGCTGTTTTTTCATCAGCGGTTAATTTTTTAGGGTCTTTAACTTCTGTCTTTTCTGGTGTTACTGGTTTTACAATTGCTACATTACAATTTTTAAATTTACCAATTTCTTTTATAGATATACCAACTGTTTTATCTATTTCTAGGTTATCAGTACTTTTTAAAGTATAGGAAAAGCTTCCATCAGGGTTAACTGGGACTACGACTGAGTTTCCAGCATTTTTATCTATTGCACATTTACCCGGTTCTGGAAATTTATCCTTTGATGGAACATTTAGGTAAATCTCCACTTTCATCCCATCAAATGGGCCTTCCCCAGCTAGTTGACCCTTAATCTCTGTATCAGTTACTATAATTTCTTTTACATTAGCATCTCTTGAGGTTTCTGTAACTTGTTTTATTTTCAAATCAGTAGCTTTAATTTTACCTGATGTTGAACCATCAGTATAAGTTACTTCATAATAAGCATTTTCAGTGCCATCAATAGAAAACACAGCAGATTTAATATCATTAGCTATATCTGGATTTGCTTTTTTTAGCAATTCAAAAGCTTCTGCTTGTTCATCTTTATTAACTATATTGGATGAAGTTTGTTCTATCCAAATTTCGCCTGTTGGCATTGTGAGCGTTGTCTTATTTGCTATTGATGGCTCTGCGTTTGCAGTTACCTTTGGAGAGCTTTGTCCATCAAACTCTTGATATGCTGTTACCACATCACCTTCTGCAATAGACACCCCTTCTGGTAATTTATATGTCCATGTTGTACCTGTAGGGTTTATAACAGAACTAGCTTTTACTGTATCACCATTTTTTAATGTTACATGTATCGTACCTCTTACGGTTTTACCACTAACTCTAGCTCTGTGTACGCCAGCACCAGAAATTGTCGTAGCATCATAAAACACCTTGTTAATTGTCGGTGCTGGTATAGCCGCTGTTACTGGATCGCCTACTATTTCAGGACCAATCTCTAATCCATCTGCGCTTTGAGTTTCTAATCCACTAAGACCTTCTTGTGTGGTCTCGTCTTTTTCTAATGGGACTGGTGTATCATTATCCTCTACACCACCATCTGCTGGCTCACTAGCTTCCTTCGCAGGTTGGAGTTTGATAAGTTCGGTTTCTTCCGCACGGACCACAGGTGTTGCCATGACCAAACCAAGCATACAAGACACTAGGCCTATGGATAGTTTCCTAGTGGCGTAGATTGGTTTTTTCTCTTTTCTATTTGCCTTAGTTTCTAAAAGCTCTTTGGCCTTTTCATATTTTTTCATGATACTTTCTTGCCTTTCTTTTTTAAGTACATATTTTATACACATTTCTACACTTATTATATAGTTTTTGTTACTATATAGCAAGTGTTTTCAGCGAATTTTGCTCTTTAATTTTTACTTCCCTTCACTATATATTATAGCACTTTTTTATTAAATTTGAGTTGAATTTTATTTTAAAATCATGAAGCATTTTACAATGGAAATCCCAAGTCCTGACCAGAGTCAGTCCTAAATTGGTCCAGAGATTTCTCCAGTCTCCATGAACCGACGGGCTTTCTATTCGTTTCACTCACTTAGTCTGCCTCTGCACGCTCTCTGCCGCTGGGTAATTTTGTCCTCCCATCCGTTTTTTTCAAAAACGGGGATAGGGCTTCAGAAACGAGGGGGTGGATTGGGCTTTGTTTCAAGGTATATAGGTGTCCCGACTTTGTGAGATCTCTCCTCCGCCTTTGGCGTCGTCGAGAGGGCGCTGTGGGGTTTTTCATACTTTTAATAAAGTAATTTAACATTTTTTAATATTCAAAAGCACCCGGGCTAGGGGTGCTTTCTTTTGCAAAAGTTTATTTAACTGTTGGTACGATTTTTTCTTTGCCGCCCATGTACATTTGTAGTGGGGCTGGGATTTTAACTGATCCGTCGGCTTGGAGTAGGTTTTCTAGGAAGGCTATTAGCATTCTTGGTGGAGCTACTACTGTGTTGTTTAGGGTATGGGCAAAGTAGTTGCCGTCTTCTCCCCTTAGTCTGATGCCAAGTCTTCTTGCTTGGGCGTCGCCAAGGTTTGAGCATGATCCTACTTCAAAGTATTTGCCTTGGCGTGGGCTCCATGCTTCTACGTCGCAAGATTTTACCTTAAGGTCTGCTAGGTCTCCTGAACAGCATTCGAGTGTTCTTACTGGGATTTCAAGGGACCTAAAGAATTCTACTGTATTTTGCCATAATTCGTCATAGAATTTCTTAGAATCTTCTGGCTTGCAGATGATTACCATTTCTTGTTTTTCAAATTGGTGGATACGGTAAACTCCACGTTCCTCGATGCCGTGTGCTCCTACTTCTTTTCTAAAGCATGGAGAATATGAGGTCATCTTTAGTGGCATCTTGTCTTCTTCGTTGATAGTGTTGATGAATTTACCAATCATTGAGTGCTCAGATGTACCGATTAGGTAGAGGTCTTCGCCTTCGATTTTATACATCATATCTTGCATTTCAGCAAAAGACATAACGCCAGTTACTACATCAGATCTAATCATAAATGGTGGGACAAAATAGGTGTAGCCCTTATCAATCATAAAGTCTCTCGCATAAGAAAGGATTGCTGAGTGGAGTCTTGCTATATCGCCTTTTAGGTAATAGAAACCTGCACCTGAGGTATTTCTTGATGAATCAAGGTCGATTCCGTCAAAACTTTCCATGATGTCTATGTGGTAAGGCACTTCAAAGTCAGGAACAAGAGGCTCTCCAAATCTCTCAATTTCGACGTTTTCAGTGTCGTCCTTGCCTAGAGGTACTGTTTCGTCTATGATTTGTGGGATGACTTGCATCCTTTTTTTGACTTCTTCGTTTAGTCTAGCTGTTTCTTCTTCGATGTGGACAAGTTCGTCGTTGATTTCAACTACATGAGCCTTAGCGGCTTCGGCTTCGTCTTTTTTGCCTTGACCCATAAGAGCGCCGATTTCCTTAGAAGTCTTGTTTCTTTCGCTTCTTAGCTTGTCGCCGTCGGTCTTATATTGACGGAGTTTTTCGTCAAGTTCTAATACTTCGTCTACTAGGACAAGTTTTTCATCTTGGAATTTTTTCTTAATATTTTCCTTAACAAAGTCTGGGTTTTCTCTTAGTAATTTAATATCAATCATGTTTTCTCCTTAAAAATATGCATAAAAAAAGCCTCCCCCAAATTGGGACGAAGGTCTCGTGGTGCCACCCAAATTACGCAAGCAGGGCTTGCCTTAATTTCGTATTTGCTCAAAGACGGATTCACTACTGCCGACAGAGAATTTCCACCAACCATTCCCTCTCTAGGTGCCTTTCATAGCTACTACTTCTTTTCATCGCAATATTTCATTAGTACTAATATACAGCATTTCGAAAAAAAATGCAAATATCTTTATCTGAATTTAATAATGGGAACATTTTTAACCCATATTCTTGGGATAAAATTATTTTAAATCAACTTAATAAGAGTATAATGGTTATGTTATGGAGAAGAATGTGAAAAGATTAACTAAAAGAAAAGTGAATTTCCGCTACCTAAACATCCTAAGGGGTTTTTGCCTTTTGACTGTGTCTACCTACCACCTTTTTGGCCACGCTTTGCCGGGTGGTTTTTTAGCCGTAATAGGATTTTTAGTTATGTCCGGATTTTTGATGGAAAAAGCGAACTTTAATAGGGACCTAACACTTCAAGATATATCAGAAAGCCTGAAAAGAAAGGCCAAGAAGATCCTGCCACCTATTATTTTTATAGCCTTTATAAGCCTTGTTGTGGCTTTGATATTTGCCAGGGAAATCTTTGACGACTCAGCGAGGTCGAGCCTAGCGGTGATTTTTGGTTTTGAAAATATCAGGCAAATTATTGCCGGCGCTTCATATTTTGATAGGAATGGCAATTTTAACCTCTTTGTCCACCTCTGGTACATATCCCTCTACATCCAATTTATAGTAATTTTTTACCTTGTGAAATACCTTGGAGGGAAAATCAGAAATATTTCCGCCAGAATATGGGGACTTATAATTTTAAGTCTAATAAGTTTTGGACTTTCCTTATATTTTGCCATCAACAATAGTCCAATAATTAGGATTTATTATGGTACAGATACAAGGATTTACGCCTTTTTCCTAGGCATGGCCTTCTACCTCCTATATTTAAAATACAAGGATAGACTAGAAGTAAGCCAAAAAAGCCTCAGAATTTCGATTGGGCTTTTGAGCCTCTGCCTTTTTGTACCAATGTTTTTTATAAATGGTGAGGATATTTGGATTTATAAGTCATTTTTTCTAGTTTATACATTGGCATTTGCCCTTATGGTCCTCATCCTTTACAGGTATGAAATCGAATATGGGGCAAAATTTTCTCAAAATATTTTGGGAGGGATTTTGGAATACCTTGGCAGGAGGAGTTTCTACCTCTACATCCTCCAATATGTAGTCCAAGTGTTTTTCTCATATTTCTTGATAAATTTATTAGAAAACAAATTTTTATACTATGGTCTACAATTTGCTTGGATAATATTTTTAGGAGAGATTTGCCACATCATTTTTGATAGGAAGAGGATTAATAAATACCTAATCCTAATTCCTCTTGCAGGCCTTATAATCCTAAACATTGTTTCCCTTGCAATCGGAAACCAAAAAGAAAAAGATATGGCCGAGCTTAAGGCGAGATTTGAACAAAGCGAAGAAGAAATCAAGAAAAATAACGAATCTGTCCAGAAAAAGAATGCTTCGGTAGATAAAAAAGAAAAAGAAGAAGAAAAAGATAAAGAAGTAAGCTCAGCAGAAAAGGAAGATTCTTATCAAAAAAACCTTGAAAAGGCCAAAGAAGATAAAAATTTCAAGGAAAAACCTTATGACGACTTCAATTTCACAGAAAATGAGCTTAACTATGTAAAGGACATCCACATCACAGCTGTGGGCGATTCAGTCCTTATCAATATTGATAAATACCTAAGAAAATACATTCCAAACCTCTACCTAGACGGAGTAGTCGGTAGGGATATGGTTGATGGGCCAAATGTCCTAGCAAATATCAAAAACAACGTCGGCCTTGGAGATATTATCCTAATCTCCCTTGGATCAAATGGGTCTGCCAACCACAACGACATGCAGACAATTATGGACCTTGCTGAAGGCAGGGATGTGTATTTTGTAAATACTTCCCACCTCCAATCCTATATGGATAAGGTCAATGCCGATATGAAGGAATTTGTGGACAAAAATCCAAAAGCCCACCTAATTAACTGGCGTGCCTACGTCAAAGATAGGCCAGAACTCTTGGCAGTCGACAGGACCCACCCAAATGTGGAAGGCAGCCAAGCCTATGCTGACCTAGTTGTAAGAAAAATCTTGAATGTAAATAAGGTTAACGATTAAAAATAAAATTTAAAAAGCCCCTTGGTTTTAAAAGTAAAATGCTTTTAAAAATCAAAGGGCTTTTGTTTTTGATAATTTTATATCTTTCATAGAATCAAATAAATAGGATGTGGTTAATTTGTAGTTACACAATAAAAAACCTTTAAAATCAGAAATCTTAAAGGCTATGGTGGGAAGTACTGGGCTTGAACCAGCGACCTCCACGATGTCAACGTGGCGCTCTTCCAGCTGAGCTAACTCCCCAAGTTTATCTAATCATATCAGGAAAATATTATCTTGTCAAATGGAAGGGATTTAATTTGTGAAGGCTTCCCCCCTCGTCTCGAGCGCAGTCGAGAGACCTATTGCCATGTTTATAAAACCAATATGGTATGGGCATCGAAGTTTATCTCAAAATCATAAATCATTTTACAAAAAATTCCACAAAAATAAGGACTGATCAATCAGTCCCTGTTTTTCTTGAATTTTTTCCTTACCCTATAGAGGGTAAAAAGAATTATTAAAATTATTAAGATAAATGGCCAGTAGAGGAAAAATCCTACTATGACTTGGGAGAAAAATTCCTTTACTATGCCCAAAGATTCCCCCATAGCTTCCTTAATTCTTTCTCCTAGGTCTGGATTATTTGCCCTTCGGTCGTAGGAATATACTTGGTTTAGGGAAATATTGTAGGTGTCATAGGTCACCCTGTCCTTTAGGTCGGCCTTGGCTTTTTTTATGGCATCAATATCACCCTGGGTCTCAATAATTTTGGCATTGATGACTAGGGTGTCTTCAATATTTGTGGTTTGATCAAGGAGTTCGTTGAATTTATCAAGCTGTTTTTCCTTGATTTCTAGGTCCTTATCCACATCTCTGAAGGCAGTCCTTAAGTTATTTGAGTTTTTATTTATACTCATGGTCTTGCCGATGTCAGCAAGGACTTGGTCGAATTTATCTACCTTATCTCTTGGGATTTTTATGGTAAATTCTGTAGTCTTTAGGTCCCTACTTCCATCATAAGAATTATAATATGTGGATTCATTTTCTATTAGACCCTCAAGGTCTTTAGCAGATTTCTTGATAGCCTCAAAGTCCTTATCATAGTTTGTTGTTTCAAGGTCTAAATAGACAAATCTCTCTATATAAGAATCTGGATCTTCTATTTCGTTTGGGCTTTCTCCTTCGGATACAGACTCGTCTTTGGTCAATTCAGCTTCAGATGAGGCTTGATTTTGACCATCGCTCGCATAGTCACGGGCTTCCTTAGCTTCTTCTTTGACATGATTTCCAGCCCCACAAGAAGCTAGGGCAAAGATGCTTAGTAGAATTAATAAAAATTTCTTTTTCATAAGGCCCTCCTCTTTTCTCTTATTATATTGCTATGGTAAACGATTGCAAGGAGGGAAAATCCTAATTAAATAAGCCATATAAAACTGAATCTATTGCCTTTTGTGGGATACCAATATCTTCTATCACGCATTTTCTCTTGTAGGCTTCTCTTTCATAGAGACCTGTTTTCATAAGCTGCATGGTGACAATGAGGTCAGCATCCACAACTTCTCCCAAATCCTGGCCTGTTGATGCATCAAGGCCTGAAGGAATATCTATTGAAATTTTATATTTCATAACATTATTTATGATAGAAATTACTGTGGCGTAGATGCCTGTAACTGGCCTATTTAGTCCTGTGCCGAAAATGGCATCAACAATCAGGTTGACATTGCAAAGTCTTTTTTCCATGTTTTCCAAGTCTTCGATTGATTCTACATAATAAATTTCTTCGCAAAGCATCTCGCAGGATTCAAGGTTTAGCTTAAATTCAGGGCTAGCCTTTTCGACATCGCCTATAATAAAAATTTCCACATCCTTGTATCTGGCAAGTAGATTTCTTGCGAGTGCTAGGCCGTCTGCACCATTGTTGCCAACACCTACAACCACACCAAAGTAGCCAAATTTGTTGAGATTTATATGTTTAAGCACAGCCATGCTTGCCCTTTCAACAAGGCTTAAAGCTGGCACTTTCAAGACTTCTATGGCGTAGCGGTCGATAGCTTGCATTTGAACTCTGTCAACTAAAATCATAATCTGTCCCCTTTAATCTTAAATCTTCACCAAATATTTCATAGGTCTTAGAATTATTACCCAAAATCCTGGAAAATACCCTCGGTCCATAAATTTCTCCTATCAAATCTTCATCTAGGTTGGAAGATAGAATAATAGGTAAACCCTTGTTCATCCTCTCATTTACAACATCAAAAAGGTTTGATTGATCGGTTGACCTGTGGGTTTCGGCCCCAAGATCATCTATAATTAGCAAATCACAATCAAAAATCATCTCATACTGGCTTTCAAGGTTAGCACGTCTATCCTCAAAGGCCCAATGGTAGTCATTTAGGAACTTAAAAAGCTTGGTTGAAGTCATATAAACAACCGAATAATTCCTGTCTAAAAGTTCCTTAGCAATTGAATTTATAAGGAAGGTCTTTCCCCTGCCGACTTCTCCTTGAATGTATATATTGCCGCTTTGTCTATCAAAATTATTTATATATTCCTTTATTTCTCTAACAATTTTCACAATATTTTCGTAAGGACTTACAGATAAACCCATGTAAAGATTTTTGGAAAATAAATTGTAATTAAAAGTTGAGAAATTTTCTCTGTTTATGACGGCCCTTAGTCCTGACTTTTCGTAATTATCTTGAATAATTAAATTTAGCCTACATGAACAAGGCTCTGTGCCAACAAAACCAGTGTCCTTGCAAAGGTCGTGGTGGTATTTTAGGTCCATGTAATTTGTCTCATAGCCATTGGCCAAAAGAAGTTTATCCTTTTCTTTTTTTAGGGTTTTTATTTTCTCCTCAGCTGGCCTTGTGTCCATATCCTGTGCGGCAAGCTCTAAACTTTTAAAACCAGTTTCCTTTATGAGCTGGTCAATTGCCTTGATTTGAGGGATTTTTTTATAAATTTCTTCTATGCGTTCTTCTTGCAAGACCTTATTTATCCTGCGTCTTTCAGCTAGGATTAGGGATGCTTTTTCGTTGGCTTTCATACTATTTCTCCGTCTTGTTTAATCTCTCAAGTCTCTTACGTCTGGCTTGTTCTGCTATGGACATGCCGTCATTTGGCTTTGCTGAATCAGATTTTCTCCTGTAGGTCCTTACTCCAGTCGCTTTTTTAAGCTTGTCCCTTTCTTCCTTCATCCTTAGCTCATTTAGGCTATTTATGCCCATATCTCGCCAAGATTTAAGGTAGCCCATGACGTATTTTACATCCACATTTCCAGATTCCTTAGCCTGTCTAAAGGCTTCTGTGACAAGCTCTGGTTCCTGGTCATATTCACCGAGGGTTTCGTGGATTCTTGTAATGTCTGCCGGAGTTAATTTTCTCGCAATAATTCTTTCGACATTTTCAAACATCATTGACTTTCTTTGGGCCTTATCGAAATTAATTTCGTTGGATGGAGTCTCGTCGCTTTCGCCAAAATACATTTGTCTTAGGGATACAATTTCTATATAGGTCTGGCCGTCAGAATCCTTTTTTTCCCTAAAAATCCCCATATTTATCCAAAATTTAACAGCTTCTTCAAATCTTTGGTCATCAAAATTTAGCTGGCGTTTAATCTTTCCCTCATCTACGAATTTGTTATTGTAAATTTCCTTATAGATTAGTAGATAAACCTTGATAGCATCACCATCAGCCATCTGAAGATAGGTATTTAAAAACATATTTTCAAATGGAGTTGTACCCATATCTAATTTTAATTCCTGCATTTCAAAGTTCATTATAATCATCCTTACTTAATTTCATATTAATAATTTTCGAATAAACTAGGCCATGGGAAAGTTCAAAATTTTCTCCATCGACTTCTACATCTTGGTTTTCAAAAACTTCCCTTGTATAGGAAGTAATTTTAAAACCGCATTTTTTGTATAGATTTAGGGCCCTTTCATTAAAGGTATTCACATCAAGAGTCAAAGTCCTATAGGACATTTCCACAAAAAACACCCTCATTATGGCCATCACAGCTTCGTAGCCGTAGCCTTCCGATACAAAATTAGGGTCAAAAACTATACCCAGCTTGGCCCTTCTTAGGAGGGGATTGATATTTTTAAGTCCTATAAAACCTATAAAACGATCATCGGTCACCCTTCTTACTGCAAAATATTTTTTATTTGGCATCGAAATAGACCCCTGCCAGAGTTTGATTTCAAAATCTGTGAGGTTGCCATAGTTATATCCAATAAGCTTTGGGTCGTCAAAAATAGCCCAGTCTTGAAGTTCAAAGGCGGCTTTGACGTCTATTTTATCTAAATATATCCTAGACATTTTCATCCCTTAGGGATAGGTCTGTAAAGGTTGTACATTGTTTATTGAAAAATAGGTCTACAGTACCAGTTGCACCATTCCTGTGCTTGGCAAAGATTACCTTGGCCTGGTTTGGTTCGACTTCTTCATCGTAATAATCTTCCCTATATAAGAGCATAACAACGTCTGCGTCCTGCTCGATAGCACCTGACTCTCTAAGGTCAGAAAGGATTGGCCTGTGGTCGGCCCTCTTGTCAGCCTCTCTTGATAATTGGGCAAGGGAAAGAATCGGACAATTTAATTCCTTTGATAGGGATTTTAGGCCTCTAGAAATAGAGGCAATTTCATTTTGCCTATTTTCCTGCCTACCATCTGCCTGCATCAACTGCAAATAGTCAATTACAACTAGGTCTAGGCCCTTTTCTGCCTTAAGCCTTTTTAATTTAGACTTCATTTCTGAAAGCCTGATACCAGGAGTTTCGTCAACATAAAGATCGGTTTTGACAATTTTTTTGGTTGCATCTATCAAAAGTGTCCAATCGTCATCTCTGATTGATCCATTTATGATAGATTCAAGGCTTACCAAACTAACCATTGACAAAAGTCTTTGGTTTAATTGGTAAATTGACATCTCAAGGGAGAAAAAAGCAACTGACTTGCCATTTTTTGCTGCATTCCAAGCCATAGTTAGGCCTAGGGCGGTCTTACCCATGGCAGGTCTTGCTGCGAGTAATATTAACTGAGAGTTTTGCAATCCTGAAAGCTTATTGTCAACTACATCAAGGCCTGTTGCAACTCCAGTGATTTTCCCATCTGCTAAGGTTAGCTCGTTTATCTGCCTTAGGGTGTCATCCATTGTGTCAGCGACCCTTACAAGGCCTTGGTTGTGGCTATCTTGGGATATTTCAAATATTCTATTTTCTGCGATCGCAAGGATGTCAGTGACGTCGTCAGTTTGCTTGTATGACGAATCGATTATATCCTCACTTGCCCCTATCAGACTCCTTAGTAGCGACTTTTCCTTGACTGTCTTACAATAAGTTTCAATATTTGGAGTATAAAATGAGGAGAGGGTAATCTCAGTGATAAACTCCTCCCCTCCAACTTCTTGTAATATATTTTCACTCGATAGCTGACTTACAAGCGATACATAGTCTACCTTGATGTCTTTTTCAAACATCCCTACTATGGACTTGTAAATCCTCTGTGTTCTCGAGTCGTAAAAGTCTACAGGTTTTATAATTTGATTTGCACTATCAAAGGTCTCATTTTTTGCTAAAATACAACCTATGATAGCCTGTTCTGATAAGAAGTCATAAGGTAGTGGCCTTAGGCCATCTGTCATTATTCTACCTCAGCAACTACGATAACTTTAAGGTCTGCGTTAACTCCTTCATATAGTCTAGCGTTGATAACAAATTCACCGACTCCGTCGATTTTTTCAACTTCTTCGATTCTCTTTCTGTCAAGTTCGATACCTTGTCCTGCTAGAGCTTCAGCGATGTCTTTGTTTGTTACAGAACCAAATAGTTTGCCGTCTTCGCCAACTCTTACCTTTTGTTCTACGCTAAGAGCTTCGATTTTTTCCTTAAGAGCTTCAGCTGCTTTTCTGTTTTCAGCTTCTTCTTTCTTAAGTTCTTCTCTCATTTTTTCTAGTTCTTCCATGTTTTCTTTGGTTGCTTTTACAGCAAGTCCTTGTGGGTCAAGATAGTTTCTAAAATATCCTGGTTTTACATCTACAAGGTCTCCCTTAACTCCAACTCTTACAATATTATCTGTTAGTATTACTTTCATTTTCTTCTTCCTCTCTTATATATTCAATAATAGCTTTTCTTAACATTTTTTCGGCATTTTCCATGCTCATATCTAATTGGGTGGCTGCGGCTGTTAAGTGTCCGCCACCTCCAATGCGCTCTAGTATTAATTGTACCGATATATCGCCCAAGCTTCTACCTGAGATATGAATTTTATTATTAGCCCTTGTTAGGACAAAGCTTGCGAGAACTCCCTTTATATTTAAAAGGTCGTCTGCAGCCTGGCTTGCAATCAGGGTTGATCCATCAATTTCCCTATTAAAATGGGCTACGGCAATGAAATCATTGACCATAAATGAATCTGCTATTACCTCTGATTTATATTTTACAATCTCAAAGTCATCCTTAAACATCCTCTTGATGTAGACTGAATCGGCTCCCCATCTCTTAAGGACGGAGGCTGCTTCGAAGGTCCTGACTCCAGTTTGGTAGACAAAATTTTTGGTATCAACTGTTATACCCGCCAAGAGCGATTCTGCAACAGGTGTTCTTGCCTTAAAGTTTTCATCCAAATAGGATAAAATCTCTGTCACAAGTTCTGATGCGGACGAAGCGTATGGCTCTATATAGGAGATGGTGGCCTTTTTGATGTAGTCCTTGCCCCTCCTATGGTGGTCGATTATAAAGATATTATCCGTCCTATCAAGTAAGGCCGGTCCTTCAGTTGAATTTTTCCTGTGGTTATCTGTGACGATTACCAAAGACTGTGGACTAATTCTAGCAAGGGCCTCTTCTTCGGTTAGGATATTATCAGTTAATTCTTCTAATTCTTCAGTAACCCTAGCATACATATTTTCAATAGGCTTGGTCACTTCATTTAGGATAATGTAAGCTTGTTTACCCATTGATTTTGCGCCTTCGTAGATACCTAGGGCAGATCCAAAGGAATCCATATCTGGGTTGTTGTGGCCCATGACATATATGTCTGGGCTTGTTTGCATCATTCTCTTTAGGGCTTGGGAAATTACCCTAGACCTTACCTTAGAAGTTTTTTCTATGGCCTTGGTCTTGCCGCCAAAGTATTCGTAATTATCTTCAAGTTTGATGACAGTTTGGTCTCCTCCACGTGAAAGTGCAATGTTAATCGCATCTCTAGAATCAGAATATATTTCAGAAGGGTTTGCCCCAGCTATACCAACACCTATGGATAGGGTTGGTGGAAGGGCATTTCCCTTATCAATATCCCTTACCTTATCAAGGATAGAAAACTTATCTTCGTGAATATTTTTATAATCTTGGTATTCACTTAAGATCATAAATCTGTCATTTTCGTATTTTCTTATTAGGCAATTGTATTTTTTGAAATACTCATTTATCACCCTGTCGATTTCACCTAAGACTTGTGGTCTTACATCAGAGGCGGATGAATTTCTAATATCTTCATAGTTGTCTATAAAGACAGAATAAAATACCAATCTCTTATCCTTGAATAGTTTTTTGATTGATTCATCATAGGTATTATCAATCCCATACAAGAAGGTCTGGCCCTTTGAATGGTCATCAGCAAAAATAGTTGAGTAATAAAACTGTATTACCTTATCGGAAATATTTACATTTTTTGATGTCCTTATCTCTTCATTGTCAAATTCAATCTCTGATAAATCTGGAATAAGATGGTCAATTTCTTCTCCGATTAGGGTCCTATTGGGAAAAAGCTCCCTAAAAAATGAGTTGTGCCACTTTATCTTCCTGTCATCTTCAACTATAGCTATAGGAAATGGCATTTCAAAAACTACATTTTTGGTAATGGAGTCAAAAGAATATGAAACATCATCCACATACTTCTGAAGCTCCTTGGCCTTGGTCGTATTGATGCTTTTCAAAAATAAGAATAATATTATTGATATAGCAATACCAACAGCACCCAAGGTTGGATTGTAGTAGAAAACTACAAGTGAAGCAAGTAAGGGAAAGGCCATAATTAAAACAATATTAGCAGTGCTAATAAATTTTTCGTCATTCTTCATTTTTCCTCCTTGCTCTAAAATCTATAAATATGTCTGCAATCCCTATTATAAGTAAAGGGATTATAAAAACTTGTATTAATATCAGCATAAAAAACCACTGAAAACCCCTGCTTAAAGGTAACTTTGAATTTTTTAGTATATAGTCAAAAAGACTCGCTCCATTTATGGCAAAAAACATCAAGGCTAATAGGATTAAATTGCCCAAAAGGTAAAGATCTTTGATGGCAAAAAATTTCCCCAAAAAGTAAATAGCGACTTCAATTATAAACAAAATCACCAAATCTTTTGGATTCATCCTTAGCTCATCTAGATTTTTTACGTCTGTAAAACCCTCATCTTTTATTGACAAATAATTTCTAATAATCTTAACCGATAAAATTGCATAAAACATTGATACCCATGCAAGAATTGCAGGATATAGGCTAGTTGTTAGCCTATAAATATCAAAATCTAACCTATAAGCATAAAGATCTTCAAAATTTTCCTTTAAATTTATAGCTAATTTATCGATAGAAAGTCCCTTTTCTAGCATCTGATACTTATACAAGAAAATAAAAATCAGACTAGTTATAACAAAGGTTCCTATAATCTGGACTCTAGCAGTAAATTTAAGGCCAATAAGAACTATTAAACTTAGACTAATAAGTAGCAAGGCAATAAGGCTCATGGATAGAGCATCCTTGTCTACAAAAATCAGGCCTAAAAGATATGTGCCAAAAGCTCCTAGTAAAAAGCTTAAAATTCCTTCATTAAAGTAAAAAATAGTAAATAGTATTGGAACCATACCAATAAATACCAAGCTCTTTTCTGAAAAAAATAAGCACAGTAAAGTCAAAGCTATGACAAAAATAGGCTCCATAATCCTATTTGTATTTTTTGTTAAAGTCATATAATCTCCATATAAAAATCGAATAATTTTTATCTATATTATTCTACTTTAAAAAGGAATTTTAACAATATTCGCAAATCAAAAGTGTCCTTCATTCCCTAAAACTGTGGGTTTTCTTATCCAATAGCTTTCTTGAATCAAAAAGCCTTATTGTAGCCTTAGATACATAGTAGGCTATAAAATATAAAATTATCGATACAAGTAAGACCACTATTGCATTTCCCATTATAAAACTTGAATTTTCAATGAACAATGAAATTATCAAATAAGATGTCCATATAGAATAGAAGCTATGAAAGGCTAGGGTTTTGTAGATTGACTTGTAGTCACTATAGGATCTGATAAGAATTAATGTTGTTATGTCAGTTAAAACTCCAGCAAGGCCCACAGCTAAGGCTCCAAAAAGTGTAAGCCTTAATAAAATCAGGGCCAAAAGGCCCATGATTATTGATATAGTTCCAATTTTCTTTGTCTTAAGAACTGCTGCTGTTAAGACAAAGGTAAAAAGTGGCGTAGTAAAAATGACCCTCGAGCCTGGTATTGGAAAAAACCTGCTCATTAAATAGAGAACTTTTCCGAATACATACATCAACGCAATTGATACGGCCATAAAGCTTAAATCTTTAATCTTGAATTTTTTCATTTTATTATGCATAGGAATGAAGAGATGGCAATAGGGTATTTACGCCAACATAGGTAAATATTACGCATATAAAGCCAACGATTGCAAAAATTGCCGCTCTTTTTCCTTCCCAACCTCTGGACCTTCTTAGGTGGAGGTAGATTGAATAGATTATCCAGGTTATAAAGGACCAAGTTTCCTTTGGATCCCAAGCCCAGTACCTGCCCCAGGCTGATTCTGCCCAGATAGCACCTGTAATCATTACAAGGGATAGGAAAATATAACCAAAGGCTATAATCCTGTAGGCAATAAGGTCTAATTGGTCTTTTTCTGCCATAGATTTTGATAAAAATGAATCGCTATTAAATTTATCCCTCATTAGATACATGCCTGAAATCCCTGCCGCTACTGCAAAGGCGCCGTAGGATAAAATAGCAAGCGAAACGTGGACTGCAAGCCACTTAGAATCAAGGGCTGGCATTAAAGGCCTAACTGTCCTATCACGCATAGCAGCGTAGCCTATTATTAAAAATAGGATTGGGGTGACGAAGGTACCCATGGCTAAAAGATTGTATTTTCTTTCGAAAATCAAATAGCAAAGGGCGACTCCCCAGGCAAAGGCTGTGGCAAATTCATATTGGTTTGAAAGTGGAATCCTACCTGCATTTACCCACCTAACTCCAAGGGCTAGGGTGTGGGCAGCAAAGGCTAGGATTAAAACATTTTTGCCCCTAAGACCCCATTTTTCGGTCTTGTTTACAAATAGTGCTATGAATAGCAGCATGGATATTAAATATCCAAAAAGGCTTATATAAAATAAAATATTTTCTACTTTTAGTAAGTTCATTATAGTTTAATCTCTCCAATTATTTTTTCATATTTTTTGGTGTGAAGCTTATCGTGTTTGGCCTGCTTGATATGAAGGTAGTCAAATCCCTCATCCCTAAGAAGGATCACTTCTCTAGGATTTACATAAAAGGCTAAAAATAGTCCGACCATTAAAAGTACCGCTCCAAAAAGAGCAATCGGTGTTGCAGGATCTCTTGCAACTTGGACTAGGGTGAACATCTGTGGGTCTTTGATTACAAAACTGTAATTTTCCCAAGTTATAGGCTCTCCCGGATGGTTAAGTCCCATATCAACCCTAAAGCCATCATAAAATAAAGCATAAAGAGTTACAGGATGGTTCAAAAATGGGGATTTGGTCCTAGGTTTCATCATAGATTTTTCATCAAAATCTGGATAAAAATCTACAAATTGGAGGGCTATTTTTTTACCATCCGACACAAAAAAGTCGCCCTTATACATAATTTTATCTTCAACTAATTTTTTATCCTTAAATAACAGTGCATCAAAGGCCCAGCCTGTTGAGTTTTGATAGACGTTAAAGTCTTTGAACCTAAAAGGCTTGTTTACCATAGTTATGCCCTTATCAATAACTTTATCATCCTTATCAAGTATAGATAGGCTTGTGATATATTGGTCAACAGTGTAGTCTTCCCTAAACATCACGTCATATTGGTCGACCTTGATTTTATAATCAGAATTTTCAAGATTCATAACTGTGCCAGGCACGCCGTGGACAAATTCCTCAAAGCCTTGGTATCTGCCATAGGCAAAAGCTAGGATAATTATAATTAGAGAAAGGTGGGTAAGCCAAGATCCTAGATAACCAATCTTGCCATCAAAGGCATAGTAGACTTCCTTGCCATCAACTTCTGTTTTTTTATAAGACCTAATATTAAGTTTTTTAAATATGGCTAGGTCGTCGTCCTTAACCTTGGTCCAAGACTTGTAATTTTTTAGCTTTGGCTCTATTGCTGGGTCCTTGAAAGACTTTTCAAAAATTACCCCAAAGCGGTTTATGCTGCATAAAAATAAATTTATCAAAAGTAAAACTGTAATTAAGATATACCACCAGGCTGAATATACCTTGTCAAAGTCGCAGGCAAGGATGATTTTCGCCCAAAAATCGCTGTAGGATTCTTGATAAAAGGCGGCTTGGTTTCCCTGAGGAATCACAGTTCCTATTATCGATAAAAGCGCAATTATAACCAGGAGGATAATCCCAGTTTTCATTGAGTAAAAACTTTTAAATATTTTATTATTTTTCATAATCTCCCTTAAAAGCAAAAGGACTCCGGCGGAGTCCATCTTAGCTTTTTATTCATACTTCTTTAAGATTTCTAGGCCTTGTTTTACCAATTCTTCGGCTTCGTCTAGGTTTTGGTGGGCTTTCTTTGAATTGTGGAAGCCTTCACCATTTTCTACCCAAACAAAGTCCCATTTGAATTGTGCATGTCTGTGAATTTTTTGAAGCTCAGCCTTATCTTCATCTGATAAGTCGCCTGCCTTAACATGTTTAGCTAAAAGGTCTATAAATGCCTTAAGTTCGTCACTTACTTCGTTTGTTCTTTCATAGACACCTTGTTGAACTTCTTCAACCCAAGCAATCATTTCATCTTCGCTCTTTCCTGCGTGGCAAGATAGGCAAGAATTTTTGATGCCTTCTTTTGACTTAAGTGGGCTTGTCCAGTGGTGAGATTTAAATTTCTCGCCCTTTTCATTTTCAACTACTGGCATATGGCAGTCTATACAAGAAAGTCCTGCAGAATCGTGAACTGAACCCATCATGGTTTCAAACTCAGGGTGTTGGGCCTTAAGGAGCTTAGCACCTGTTTGAGGGTGTTCCCAATCAGCAAAGTCAATTTCATCGTAATATTTTAACATATCGTCAGTTTCAAAACCGTATTTATATGGTAAAATTACTTCCTTGGTCTCTGGATCTAGGTAATATTCAACGTGGCATTGGGCACAAGATAGGCTATCTACCTTGGCGTTGTTAGCATTTACATTGCCCGCATCGATTTGTTTTCTAAAGTGGTCTCTTGTTACTTGAACAGTGCCGATATCGTTCATATGGCAATCGTAACATGAAATTGTGTCCATACCTGGATGGTCAGCAACAAATTGGTCAAAGTCCATGGAATTTACATCCACCCCATCCTTTTCAAGGGCAGCTACAAAGTCAGCTGTCTTACAAGCAAGACAAGATGCGCCTGGCTTTGGTCTTTCTGTATTAATAACATCTTCAAGAGCATAAACGTGGCCCCTAGCCCTGTCATATTGTTTGGCAAAGCCGTAACCCTCGTAATAAGTCCTTAAGTTTGGATGAGCTTCGAGGTAGTCAACTTGGACTGACCCACCAAATTTTGTTTCGCTCATATCTTCATTTGCTTTATATGTCGCATAAATATCTGGGTATGTATCTTTATATTCTTCTGCAGATTTGATTTCAGAATCATTGCTGCAGGAGCTTAGAGATATGGCCAAAACAAAGGCTGATAAGACACTTATAATCTTCTTATTCATCTTCTCCTCCTAAAATTTATGTTCATGGGCAAAAATCCCATATTCTTCATACTTACTGTTATAAACTATTATCTACAAATTATCAAGCAAAGCTTTTCCTTACAAGCCTCTCCTACTTATCATTAGGTCCTATATCTGGTATAATTAGTGTAAGAAAAGGCGAGGAAGATATGGATATTTTAAAAAATTCAGATATGTCAATCATTTCAGACCCTCATGTTTTGGATGAGTCCTTGATTGCTGATACTGAAAGTCTGAGAAAAGAATTAAAAGTCGAAAGAAAATTAGTTGTTGAAAGTGAGTCTCTTTTTAGGAAGGCTCTTGATCTTGTGGATGAGGCTGGATCAAAGTATCTGATTATTTCAGGCGATATTAGCAAGGAAGGCGAACTTGTTAGCCACAAAAAATCGGCTTCTCTTCTAAAAAATTGGCAAGAAAAAGATTCTGATAGAAAAATTTTTATAATTCCAGGCAATCACGACATAAATTCTAAGCGTGCCTATGATTATAAAAATGACACCAAAACTCCTGCCACTAGCCCTAAGGAATTTTACGAAACTTACGATTTTATCTACAAAAACCCATCTATCCTTGAATTTTACAAGGATTCTGATATTTTTAAGACCTATCTTGAAAGGGTCAACGAAAAATATAAGAGGGATGAAAAATATTCCTACTATGCCAATGGCTATTTGACTTATGTAGCAAGGATAAAAAAAGATTATAAATACACTAATGGTCTTACAATAATTATGATTGATTCTTCAATCTATGCCGCAGATATGGAACAAGGCCACAGGGATGGAGTTAATAACGTAATCGGCTCAGTTTCTACAGAACAATTAAGGTGGATAGCAGATAAGATTGACGAGGCCAAGGCCAGAAATGATATGGTAATAGCTGTGGGTCACCACGCTTTTATCCCAAATTTTAGAAACCAAGAGCTAGTATTTTCGCCTTTTATAATCAAAGAATACAAGACTAGGATTAAAGATCCCGATCAAAGACTAAATAATAAAACACCTATAGAAGTCCTTGCTGACAATGGGGTTAAGTTTATCTTCACTGGCCACCTCCACGAAAATGGAACAGCCAAATACGTCTCTGAAGAGGGAAACGAAATCTTCGACATCCAGACAGGTTCAACCATTACCTATCCCCTTCCAATCAGACATTTAAAAATAGAAAACAAGTCGGGAACCATTAGCGGTTTTGAAGTTGAAATAAAAACCCAACTGATAAGTGAATTTACCTACACAGATGAAAATAAAAATACCATCCACATTGAAGATGCTTCCTTGCATACCTTGGAAAATCAACTTTCTCTTAAGGAAGTAATTTCAAACTATATAAGGATTCAGGCTAATAATCCTAAGCTTGAAAATTTGGATGTGAAAACAGAACTTATTAATCAAATCAACGCCAACACCAAGTTTAATCTACCTTACAATACTTACATGGACCAGGTCGTCTTTCCAATGATAAAAGACAAATTTCCAATGATTAAGCCTATGATTGGAAATATTAACCTAATAGAGGAAAATGGGTCCTATCATATCCTGGTTAAGGCTATTGGCAATAGGATAATAATCAAATCTAAAGATATAGAAGAAGCCTTGGATGTGATTTTTAAACAGGTTGAAAGGGACATTATCTATCCACCCCTAATCATTTATTTTATAGAAAAAATTTTAAATAAGATATTTAAGATGCCTATTGATGATGAGGGCCATACTTTCTATGACTTTGCAAACTTTATTTATCAGTACAGATCAAATGACATAGAAAGACCAAAATATGTTACAGATATGATTGATAAGCTCAATGACAAATCTTATGACATAATAAATTCAACCTTGGACTACGCAACAGATGAGATAAATGAAGCCTTTGATTATGTAACTAGCAATATTAAATTCATTAAATACGGGTCTAAGAAAAGATTTTTTGACGATTTAATTAAGACTAGCGGGTTTACTTCAAACCTCACCTACAAGTATATCAGACTTCGAGTCGACACCCTAAGAGATCTTTTAAATTTCTTTTCTAGATTTATTACAAGAAAGTCTCATATAAGTGGTGTTGACCTTGCTAAAAAAATCGCCCATTCAAGATCAATTAGAAAGTTTAAGATGAATATGTCAGATAAGATGTTTGGCCAAAAATCTTTGAGGAAATTTATCGTAGACATGATTGGGGAAATGAACGAAGATATGGCAAAAATTTACCAAAACGATACTGATAATGATATAGATTTTTACTTCAACTATATAGAATTTCACGATAGTGACAATTAAAACAAAAACAAGAGCCATCGCAAAATTTGCAATAGCTCTTGTTTTTTCTTACCTATAATCTTCTTCTGAAAATTCTGGATCTTGGGTGAAGTTTAATCCGAGTTTTCTAAGCATGGATTTTTGTGAATCATTTAAAATAACTGTTGAATGAGCATCAAGGCCCTTTAATTTGCCCAATTGTTTAATAGCCATATGGGTTAGCGGGTTGGTTGTCGCTGATATTGATAGAGCTATGAGCATTTCATTTACTGACAAACTTGTCTCATTGCCGCCTAAATCCTTGGTTTTAAGGTCTGATACCGGCTCAATTATGTGAGGAGAAATTAGTAAAATTTCTTCATCCAGCTTGCCAAGTTTTTTGAGGACATTTAATATACAAGCTGCAGGTGCACTTAAAAGATTGCTCTTTTTGCCTGTAATAATTTCTCCGTCTTGGGTTTCTATGGCGAAGGATTCTGTGCCAGCATTTTTTGCTCTCTCCCTTGCTCCTAGGGCAACAAGCCTGTCATCTGCGGATATTTCAAGCTGACTCATGAGCATTTGAATTTTTTCTAAGGTGTGGAAAGATTCCTTGGCCATCCTGTAGTCAACTAGGGTATTGTAATATCTTCTTATGATTTCTGCCTTGGAAGCATCTTTGGCGGCCTTATCATCTACGATGCAGAAACCTGACATATTTACACCCATATCTGTAGGTGACATATAAGGAGATTTGCCCATAATTTTTTCAAACATCTTTTTAAGGATAGGAAAGGCCTCCACATCCCTGTTGTAGGAAACTGCGGACTTGCCGTAGGCTTCAAGATGGTATGGGTCAATCATATTTACATCATCAAGGTCAGCTGTGGCTGCTTCGTAGGCCATATTAACAGGATGTTTTAGTGGTAAATTCCAAATTGGAAAAGTTTCAAATTTGGCATAACCAGCATTAACTCCATTTTCATGGTCGAGATACATTTGAGATAAGCAAGTTGCCATTTTACCTGAACCTGGACCAGGACCTGTAACTACTACTAGGGGTCTAGTAGTTTTAACATGGTCATTTTTGCCAAAACCTTGGTCTGAAATAATTTTTTCAAGCTTATTTGGATAACCATCAATGTCGTAAGTCTTGTAATTTTTAATGCCTAGGTTATCTAAGTATTGGCAATACTTAAGGACTTTTTCCTGATAGTCAAACTGAGTAATTACTATAGCAGATACCAAAAATCCAAAGTCTTCAAGGGCAGATTTTAACCTGATGGCTTCAGTATCATAGGAAATACCGTTATCTCCCCTAATCTTTGTTTTTTCAATATCCTTAGCATTTATTGTAATAATTATTTCGGTTTTTTCTTTAATATTTAAGAGCATCCTCAACTTAGAATCTGGTAAAAATCCTGGCAAGACCCTTGATGCGTGGGCATCGTCAAAGAGTTTACCACCAAATTCTAGGTACAACTTATCAAAGTGACTGATTCTTTCAACAATCTTTGCCGATTGTTCCTTAATATATTTATCGTTATCAAAAGCTAGTTTCACAATTTCCTCCTATTATACCTATTAATTATACCAAGAATTTCTCAAAAAAAAAATAAGACGTAAAAAATATACGCCTTATTTTGTGATAATTGTTTTAGCTGTCTTAAAAAGTATTGAAATATCAGTCTTTATTGACAGATTTTCTATATATTTTAACTTAAGATCTATTTTTATTGGGAGGATTTTTTCTAGGTAAATCTTCTCACTATCCTCAATTGAATTATAATATTCAGATTCATTCCTAAATTCTATGGATGCATAGTCAGTAATCCCAGGCCTTACAGCAAAAATTACGTCGTAGTAATTTGGATATAAATTTACCATCTTTGGTGTTTCTGGCCTTGGTCCCACAAGTGACATATCGCCCTTTAGGACATTTATAAATTGAGGGAGTTCGTCAATCTTCCATTTTCTCAAAAATTCCCCAGTTTTTGTAATCCTTGGGTCGTTTTTGACTGTTAGGTTATCAAGGTTTTTGTCGGCGCCCACTCTCATTGTCCTAAATTTAATGATATAAAAAGGTCTTTTGCCCTTGGCAAGCCTTTCTTGCTTGTAAAAAACAGGTCCTTTTGAATCAAGCTTAATAAAAATTGCCACAATTATCATTGGAATAGCAATTATTATCAAGACTATGAGCGATACAAGAATATCAAAAAATCTCTTGAAAAACAAAGACACTTTTTTCTTATTTAATTTTTCATAAATTAAATCTTCGTTTACCTTATTCACATTAATCCTCTGTTTTAATAATCATTAGACTATTAAACTTCAAATTTATAAATAGTCTAGTAAAATCTTATTCTACTTCAGGCCAGCCTTCTGTAGAATAAGAATTATAATCTTCATCTATCCACAAAACTTCAGCCCCAACTTTTTTCGCAAACTCACGACCTTCTTCAAGATCTATGATGAAAAGATAGGTAGAAATTGTATCTGCCTCTGCTATATCATCTAAAATTACAGAAACTGATCTCCATCTTGTTGATGGATACATAGTTTCTGGGTCAATTATGTGGTGGTATCTCTTGCCATCTACCATGAAAAATCTTTGGTAGTCCCCACTTGTTACTACAGATGTATTTTTAAGGCTAACTACAGATGAATATGGATTTTCCTTATCTTCTAGGTCTGGGTTTTGGATGGCTATCTTATAATAAGAATTTTCACTAGCTGGATTATCTCCAATTAGAACATCATCCCCACCTACAGATAGGATTCCGTGTTTTAGACCTTCTTCTTGTAGCTTATTTGCGATTATTTTTGTTGCATAGCCCTTGCCGATAGCTCCAATATCTATCCTAACTTCTGGATCTTTGATAAATACAGTACCTGCCTTTTCATCAACTACTATAGAATCAATATCCTTGTGGGCACTGGCCTTAACAAGCATACTTTCTTCTGGAATTGCAGCCTTTTCTAGATTATCTAGGGACATTTCCCTATAATCGTGCCAAAGGCCTAAGAGAGAACCCATAGCTATGTTTATTTTTCCATCTGTAAGGTCATACATTTTTTTAGAATATTCTACAAGTTCTATGATCTTTGGGTCAACCTTAACTGGCTCTTTACCTGCATTTTCATTGATGGTCCTAAAGTTATTGACCCCTTCAAAAGCATCGTAGGAGTTATATAGTTCATGATAGGTCTTAAGTTCATCTCTTAAAACTTTTACGTATTTATCAAACTCTTCTTGATCCTTTGTGTAGGCTAAGAAAGTTGTGACTGTATCAAAGTATTCGTAAACATTTTCTGTGTGTTTTTCTAGTTGGGTATTTTCTTCTGAATCACTTTGAACTTTTTCCTCATCACTTGAGCTAGCATCTACATCTTCCTTTGAAGAATCTTCGTTCACTGCTTCTAGTTTTGGTTTTTCTACATTTTCTTTTTCATTAATATTGGCACAAGCTGTAAGACTTGCAGCGAGTGCCAAAACCATAAGTATTTTTTTCATATTTTATTTATATTAATTGTCTCCATATCTTTGTTGACAGAAAGCCCCTCGTCTTCTGCCCAACTTAGTAACAAACCTGCCGCGACCTTATCTCTAAAGTCGTTCCATCTGCCTTCTAGGCCAAGTTCATAAACTGTATCCATAAACTCAGCGCTTGGTGCTATAAACTCAGCGTTTTCCACAAAGGCATCCCTTTCTCTCCTATCTAAGGTAGAGATAAAGGCATCCCTAATGTCGGAATTATCTACTTCGCTTGTACCTGGCATAAGGATATATTTTTCTACATCCTGGTCTATATCTATATAGGACGCTTCAATGTCTTCATTGGTTTGAATCTCCTTATTGATCCTGATAAAATCAAGGGATTCAGTGTTTAACCACATATTTTTTAAGTATGTGTCCTCATCTATCAAAGTCCATTTTTCAACTAACCATGATAGGTTGATTGGTTTTCTGTCTTTCATATTTCTCTTATCTTAAAGATTACAGCTTCGTATTGCCAAAGCTCTAATCCCAGATTATTTCCTTTCTTAACTTCTATTCTTCTCTTATTATTTCTATACTCGCCGTATTTTTCATCTAAGGAATTAAATACTTCCTCAAAAACTAAATCTTCGTCATAATATATTTCGTAGTATGGTTGGTAGACATTGGCCATATTTAAGATAACCAAATACCTATCCCCGTCTGCTATCCTCTCATAGGCAAAGACAGAGTTGGTATTATCGTCTACTACTCTCCACACAAAGCCATCTTGATCATAATCATACTTGTAAAAGGCCTTTTCGTCCTTATATAATTTGTTCAAATCTTTTACAAAACGATTATATCCATCGTGGATTGGATAATCAAGATATTCCCACCTAATTCCTACATTTTCGTTCCACTCTTCAAAGGTCGCAATTTCATTGCCCATAAAGTTTAACATCTTGCCTGGATGGGTCATTTGGTAGGTCATTAGGACCTTTAATTGTTTGAATTTATCTTCATAGGACCCATTCATTTTGTCAATCATAGATTTTTTGAGGTGGACAACCTCATCGTGGCTTAGTGGAAGCAGGAATTTCTCATTGTAAAAATAATACATGGAGAAATTGATATTGGTTTGGTAGTCCCTTCTATTCATAGAATCGACTTTGAAATACCTCAAGGTATCATTCATCCAACCCATATCCCACTTATAATCAAAACCAAGTCCACCTTCAGAAACCGGATGGGTTACCTTTGGATAATCAGAAGAATCTTCTGCAATCCTCATCACATCTGGGTGGAGGTTCTCTAAAGTTTCATTTAAGTTTTTTATAAAGAAGATGTTATCGTGGTGGACGCCCCTATTTGAATTTCCATTATAAAATACCATATAAGACACAGCGTCAATCCTAATTCCATCTAGGTGAAATTCTTCGATTAAATATGCCATAGAAGACTTCATAAAGCTTCTCACATGGCCCTTTGAATAGTCAAAGTTATTTGAACCCCATTCAGAATATTTTAAGTCCATATATTGGGACTCGTACATGGCTGTTCCATCAAAATGGTCAAGACCATAAAAATCTGAAGCGTAGTGAACTGCGACCACATCAAGGATGACCCCGATGCCGTTTTGGTGGAGGATGTCTACAAACTTTTTAAAATCAAGACCTGTCCCATACCTGTGGCTAATTGCAAAAAATCCTGTCGATTGGTAGCCCCAAGATGGGTAAAAAGGATATTCTGTAACTGGCATAATTTCAACATGAGTGTATCCCATTTCCTTAACATGCTTAACAAGACTATCAACTATGTCTAGGAAATTTACCTTGCCAGTAAATCTCATAAAAGATCCTATGTGGAGTTCATATATATTTAGGGGCTTGTCAAAATTTTTATCCCTAGTTTTTATAAAGTCATCATCATTAAATACATAGTCATCTTCTGCTGTGATTCTAGCTGCAAAGTCGCCTTCTCCGTCCATTGCATGGGCAAAAGGATCAGTTTTTTCCATCCAATTCCCATCCTTGACCACTATATATTTGTAATAGTCATTGACCTTTGCTTTATAAAAGCCATAAAAATATCCAAACTCGTCGTTTTTTACAAGTTTTTCGTTTTGCCAACCAGTAAAGTCTCCTTTGATATAAACTTCATCTGCATTTGGTGCATAGACTCTAAATATATAGCCATCTTCATGAGGGATTGCTCCCCAAATCTTATGGCCAATGGTGGAATTGCCGTCTATATAATCTTTAATTTCCTGGTAATTTGTTGGTAAAATATTAACTTTCATTAGTATTTCCTATCATATTTTCTATATGTTTAGACAAAATTTCTATACCCTTGATATTCTTAGCTCCCCTTGGGATAATGATGTCGGCGTATTTTTTGCTTGGTTCTACGTACTTTTCGTGCATTGGTTTGACCTGCTCAATATATTGGGTGAGGCAAGATTCCACTGACCTTCCCCTTTCTACCGTATCCCTTAGGATTCTTCTTTTTAGTCTAATATCACTATCAGCATCCACAAAGACCTTAGTGTCTGTAAGGTCTCTTATTCTTTTATCATATAGGACCAAAATCCCCTCTATGAGGATGATCTTTTTGGCCTTAACTTTGATTGTCTCTTTGCTCCTGGTGTGGATGGTGTAGTCGTAGACAGGCATATCAATTTCTTCGCCTGCTACCAATCTTTCAAGGTCGTCGCAAAACAAATCAGTATCAAAGGCCTTTGGATGGTCATAATTTAAAAGCTTTCTTTCTTCAAAATCTAGGTCGTCATGGGCCCTGTAATAATTATCGTGGCCCACAACTATCAAATCATCTTTGAAAGTTTCTGCAATTATCTTTACTATCGTAGATTTGCCAGAGGCAGAACCTCCAGCAACTGCTACGATTTTGGGTCTTATCATAATTTAATCTCGTTTTTTATTTTCCCATCTAGGTAGGAGTAAAGGTTGTCAAATACAATGTCTGCCCTAATTTGCATGGCTTCTTCTGTATAAAAAGCAACGTGGTTTGTTAGTAGGACATTTTTAGCATTTCTTAGTGGATAATCAGCTGGAAGTGGTGGTTCCATATCAAAAACATCAATACCAGCCCTTAGCTTATCTTCATTTAATAATTTGGCCAGGTAGTCATTATCAACTACAGCTCCCCTTGCACAGTTAATTAGAACAGCACCTTCCTTCATTAGGTCAAGTTCCTCTTTTCCTAAGAAGTGCTTGGTTTCTTTGTTGTTTGGTATATGAAGGGATACTATGTCAGCTTCCTTAAGAAGGGTCTTAAGGTCAACATATTCTACTCCTAGAGCCTTGATGTCGTCTTTTTCTGTCCTAGAGAAAGCAATAATCTTACATCCAAAAACTTGGAGAAGTTCGATGAGTTTTTTACCTATATGGCCTGTCCCTATAACACCAAAAGTTTTGCCTTTGATAAGGGAACCTAAAAGTGGATTTGATTTTCCTTCAAAAATATTTTCATTATTTTTGTCAAATTTTCTTAAAACTCCAATTGTTAGACCGATTACAAGCTCAGCTACAGAATCATCTGAATAACCAGATGCGTTTAGAACTTTTATGCCTTTTTCCTTACAAGCTTCAAGGTCAACGTGGTCAACCCCTGTAAAGGCAACGTCAATTAGGTCTAGATTGGTATTTTCTATTACCTTTCTAGATACAGGTTTATTGGTAATAATAGCTATATCAGCATCTTTTAGCCTTGCTATTTTTTCTTCCTCATCCTTGGCACTTTCCTTATAGTAGGTAAAATCATGGCCAAGTTTTTCAAGTTTTTCCTTTTGTTCTTCTATATAAGATTCTTTAACTTCTAATGGATCAATAAGACTAATTTTCATCTATATACTCCTTTATATAAAAAACTTCTTTTAAACATTATACTCTAAATGTAGGTTTTGTAATAATTAAAAATTCTTTAACAAAGTGAGGAGTTGAAATAATTATTTAAAAAGGATAAATTAAATAGAAGAATAGAAAGGAATTAAAATGGCAGTAGCTTTAACTTTTAAAAACGGATTGTGTGATGAGGCAATAAACTATTATTGCAATGTTTTTGACCTTGCCTATCCAGAAGATATTATTAGATATAGGGATTTTGCAAAATTCAACCACCCTCCAAAAATTAGGGATAGGATTTATAATTCCCACCTAGATATTTATGGCAATAGGATATACCTCTATGATGTCACAAATGATGACACCTATGTCAAGGGCAACAATGTAAAAATAGTGATAGAAACAGATTCAGATAAGCTTTATAGGGCCTATATAAATTTCAAAAAAGATTCAAACGTAACCAGCGAGCCACAAAAATTAGACAATAAATTATTTACAAGTTTTGTGGACAAATACGATATAAGCTGGCAATTTATAGCGGAAATTATAGATTAAAAAAAGCTAGGATTTACTTAAGTCAACTTAAGTTTATCTTAGCTTTTTTTCTTTGCTCTTAAGGCCCTAAAAAAACTTTGGAGTTCTCTTAGGGATTCTTCTTCCATGAGACCATAAGAAATGTCGGGCACATTTAGGTGGGGGCTATCTTTATCTATAAAAGATGTGGAAAATCCGCCCCTCTTTGGGTCTTTGCAGGCGATTACGAGTCTTTTTATCCTAGAGTGCATAATTGCTCCAGCACACATAATACAAGGCTCAAGAGTGACATACATTGTACATTCTTCAAGCCTAAAATCTCCGATATTTTTGCCTGCTTCTTTGAGGGCATAGATTTCGGCATGGTTTAGGGCAGACTTGCCTTTGTAGGTAAAATTGTGTCCCCTGCCAACTATTCTTTCTCCGCAAACAACAACGGCCCCTATCGGGACCTCGTCAATTGATTTTGCAAGTTTGGCTTCATTTATAGCTTCTGTCATAAAAAATTCATCAGCTTTTGTAAATAAATCTTGCATAATATTTCCTTTTGGTGTACCGAAGAGGATTCGAACCTCCGACACCTGCCTTAGGAGGGCAGTGCTCTATCCAGCTGAGCTACCGATACATATAAGGCAAAAAATTTGCCTTTATCTTGCTATTACTGTCTTTAATAAAAAGTCACAAGAATCTTTTATAGTTCTTACAACCCTTGTAAAAAGACTAGCCTTATCAAGAGCCTTCTTTGAAAACAAGCCGACATTGTGGCTTTCATCCTTATAGGAAATCTCCACTTCTCCCATATCTTGGTTTTCTTTTATAGGCGCTTTTACATCGTCTTTTATATTATACTTTATTGTAGGATTTTCGCCTTCTTTTACGATCATTTTTATATCTTCTTTTGGATAAAGGTCTATATATCCCTGTTTAACAGTCACATCTTTTATAGATTTAATAGGTACATTTGAATCTAGGACTGTTTTTGTAGAAAAATATTTTGATACGTAATAAATAAGGTCACTCATAACCTTGTCCCTGGTGTCTTTTTGGTCTGCACCCATAACAACACCTATGGACCTAAAATCATCCTTATCGTCAAGTTCTTTCATGTCGATTGTTGAAACTAGGCAATATCCAGCATCATTGGTTGTACCAGTCTTTAGACCATCAACTCCCTTGATTTCATCCATAAGAGGAATAGTTGATTTCTTGTCTATATCTCTGGCGGGATCTTTTATTTCCCTAATTGCCGAATAATCTAAGATTTCAGGATGGTTTTTAAGTATATATTGGGTCAACTTAAATAAGTCTCTAGCAGAAGAAGTATTTTGATAACCATCTTCTGTTTCTATCCCACTAGAATTATAATACACTTGGCTTTCTAGGTCAAGTTCTTTTGCTTTTTCATTCATTTCCCTTGCAAAGGCTGGCTCTGAGACTGATACAGTGTTAGCCAAAAGATATGCACAGTCATTACCAGATACAGCTATTAGGCCTTTTAAGAGCTCATCAACTGTATAGGTCTCGCCTTCTTTTACACCTAGGGCAGAATATTCCCATGTGGTTAATTTTTCTGCTTCCTTATCAGCCTTAACTTTTGTATCTAAGGAAATGTCACCCCTATCAATAGCTTCCTTGGTCACAAGAAAAGTCATGAGTTTACTCAAAGATGCCATTGGTCTTGGCTCATCTGCATTTTTTTCGTAATAAACTTCGCCATTTTCTTCATTTCCTATAAGGTAGGCTTTGACATTCTCATCAAGACCTACTATTTTATTTTGGCTAGTTGCAAGGCTTACAGGCATAAAAAACATAAAAATTGCCAAAGCTAGACTTGCTATCTTGTATTTGTATTTCATATTTACTCCTAGTTTAGAAAGGATTCAAGCTTTTTGTAATTATTTCTTAAAAGCTTCAATGTCTTTACATCAGTTTGTCTATCGTATTCAAAACCCAAATCTTCTGCCTCAGCCATTCCCACTTTTCTAAAAAGTATGCAGGCCTTAAAGAGGCTGTTATAAATATTAAGTGGGTTTATATCGTGGAAAGTATCTTCAAAATCGTCCTTGTATTCCTTAACAAGAGTATGGACAAATTCGCTGCCATCCTTTCCAATATCTCTTGCTCCCTTAAACTTATTTACAACATAGATCCTAAGCATCTTAGAAAGCTCACTTCTTACATCTTCCATCTTGATGGCTGCAGCAAGCCCATTGTTTTGGTTTAAATATAGAGAAACTTCTATAGCAGATGCAAAAAAGTTTTTAACTGTTTGGCTAAATTCGTATTCTTTGACAGGGCTATAGGCAAAATCTTTGTTTGGCAGAAGTGCATCAGAACCTGGTTTGTTATATAAAAACTCAATATCAGCTGGGAGAGTCTTTATAAAGTCTTTAGCCACATCGCTACTTATTATCGACTCGGAAATCTTAATATTGTCCATCTTGTAAAGGTCGATGGTTGTAAAAGAAAACTTGTTTTTGTCGAGTTCGCTTTTCTCCTTAACCCTATTTACAAAGATTAGGTCATCAAAAAGTCCTGCAAACTCTTCTTCGAGTTTGGCTATAATTACCTCATTGACAACTGTATAAATCCTATAAAATTCGTCATTATTTTGCCTTTTTACATAAAAAATAGACTCTATGGCTGGGTTTGTCTTTGCATAATCTTTAATTTTTTGCGAAATATCATTCCTCATTTTTACTCCAACTTTCTATAAAGTTTTTTAGCATTTTTGCGGTCAAGCCCCAAATTACAGGCTTGGTATCATAGAAAAACATTTCATTGTATCCGGTTTGAAATTTATAATCCTTGCCATTCGGGATTTTATCAAAAGGAAAATCTTTTGGAAAATCCATCTTATAAGGCGCCCTGTAGGATATGGGCGGATTATTTTTAAAAAAGTCAAGATCGACCGTAAAAATCGACTCTACTTCCTTATTATACTTTATTTCTGACAAATTTTTATTAATCCTACCATAAAAACTTTTTACATGCCTGTAATTAGATGTAAGAATCATAGAAGAATAACCTAAATATGTTATTTCTCGGCGATTAAGATTTAATTCTTCCATAGTCTCTCTTATGGCGGCTTCCTTAAAATCTTCGCCACATTCTACTCTACCACCAGGAAAAGAAACCTCACCAGGTTGGCTAACTATGTCACTTCTTACTTCAAATAAAATATGGTCCTTGCCGTCAATCTCTATTAGGGGAATAAAAACAGCGAAGGATTTTAACCTAGATAAAAATTCGTCATCTACTTGTAAATATTTCATAGAAACTCCTATTAAAATCATATATAAATATGGTTTTAAAGTCAAGTTATTAGAGTATAATGAAACAGTATTTTAGAAATATAGAAAGGAATTATTATGTTTAAAGAATTTAAGGAATTTATTGCCCGTGGCAATGTATTAGATATGGCCATAGGTATTATTATGGGTTCAGCCTTTACAGCTATTGTAACTAGTGTAGTTGATGATCTTTTAATGCCAATTATAGCAGGCCTTACAGCAGGAGTTAACTATGAAGACCTTGTTATAAGCATAGGAGGAGCAACTCTTAAAATTGGTAATCTTATTAATGCAATTATTTCATTTATAATTATTGCCTTCGTTTTATTTTTGATTGTTAAATCTCTTAACGGTCTTCATAAAAAGAAGGAAGAACCAGTAGTAGAAACAGAAAAAACTTGCCCATACTGCAAGAGCAAAATTGATATAGAAGCAACTAGGTGTCCAAAGTGTACATCTAAGCTTGAAAATTACTCAAACGAATTAGAATAAAAATTAGGGACCTTCGCAAATTTGCAAGGGTCCCTATTTCATTTCTTTATTTTAAATCTTTTTTTATTTTCCGGATTTTTCTAGTTTTTCAAGGGCTTTTTCAGCTTTAACTATCAAGGCATCTGATTTTTTGATAAGATTTTGAAGTTTTGTTGTCACTTCTTTATTCAAATCAGGAACTGTATCTAATAGAAGTTGGGCAGCCTTAGTTGTAATTTTATTATCATCTATAGAAGCTTTTAACTTTTCAACTTGGCTAAGAGTTTTTTCCTTCTTATTTTCTTTTTTAGGAGTTTCTTTTTTACTTTCTTGTTTTGGAGCCTGTTTTGGAGCTTGCTTCAAGCTTGGCATCATTTCTTCTAGACCTGCTATAAACAATTCATGAGTTTTTGCATCTAATTGGTCGGTATTATAGTTGCCAGTAGATACCATTTGATCGAGTTTTTCTCCCATATTGTAAAGTACATCGAGAATTGTTCTATAATCACTTGTAACTGCTACAATACTATCTCCTCTATCTATAATTTTATTAATATAATCAATCTCTTGCTTATTTAGCAAGCTTTTATCAAGCTTATCAAATAGTATTTGTTTTGATTGTGCCTTATAAGATTTTAGGTTGAGGGCTTGGATTCTATCTAATACAACTTTTTCACCTTGATTTGTCTTAAAATTTACACCTAAATATAGGTCTTTAAATACCAGGCTAATTCCTGCCATGTTTTGTCCAGGAAATGATACAACCATTTTACCATTTTTATCTTCTACGGAATAATTGCCTGGCTCTAAGTTTCCCCTATAAATATCGCCATCAAAGTCTGCCATCAAAGCAAAGTCTTGAACTTGACCAAGATTTTTAGCACTTATGCCACTAAACTCAAGTGTATAGATATTTGTCTCATAATCAAATTTGCCGCTTACCAGCTTGATATTATTAGTATTAACATCAGCATAAGCAACGTTTTGAATCCCTGCGCTAAGGTTAGCATTATCTACAGGCATACCACCAAGTCCTGCAAAAGTCATTGTTCCAATTACTAAACCTGCTAACATTTTATTTGTTTTTTTCATAAAAACTCCTTTAATATTGTTATTTATAAACGCTTTACTTGAGTATTATGATATTTCAAACGAATATTTTGATATATACCAGTCGATTTATTGAAAACTATTCATTCTACAAATAAAAAACTATGACAAGAAATACTTGTCATAGCTAATTTATCTTTTCTTTACTTTTACATAATCACATTCAGAACATCTGATTTCGTCTGTTTTTCTATTTTTCTTATGGACTAAAAGGCTGCCACATTCTGGGCATTTCTCACCTGTTGGCGGATCCCAAAGGGCGTAATCGCATTTTGGATAGGTCGAACAACCGTAAAATCTCTTTCCTCTTTTGGATACTCTTTCGATAATTTCCCCATCTTTACACTTAGGACACTTAACTCCAGTTGTCTTTATTATAGACTTTGTAAAGTCACAATCAGGAAAACCAGTGCAACCTATAAACTTGCCGTTCCTACCATGTTTAATAGCAAGAGGCTTGCCGCATTTTGGACATTTTTCATCAAGGACCTTGTCTTTAACCTTATAGTCAGTTGTATCTTTTTTGACAGCAGCCATATCCTTAGAAAAATCTTTATAGAAATTTCTCAAAACATCTTTCCAAAAAACTTGGTCTTCGGCAATCCTGTCGAGTTGGTTTTCCATATCTGCAGTAAATTCTACGTTTATTACATCGTCAAAATTTTCCTGCAAAAATTCATTCACAGTCTTTCCTAACTCTGTCGGATAGATTGACCTGCCGTCAAGTTCGACATAGTTTCTGGACATGATTTGGTTTATGGTTGCAGAATAAGTTGAAGGCCTGCCTATGCCAAATTCCTCCAAGGTTTTTACAAGAGATGCTTCTGTGTACCTTGCTGGTGGATTTGTAAAGTGTTGGTCTTTGGTGATTTTTTCTGCACCTATGACTTGGCCTTCCTTAAGGTCTGGCAAATTATTTTCACTATCTAGGTTGCCATATAATTTATTGAAACCATCAAAAAGTGTAATCTTTCCATTTGCCCTAAAAATTAAGCCATTATTGTCAAAATTTATTTGGGTTGATAGATATTCATAATCAGCCATTTGGCTTGCTACTACCCTTGACCAGATTAGCTTATAGAGCTTGTATTGTTGGTCTGTTAGGTAAGTTTTGATTGAAATTGGGTCTCTAAATATGGATGTAGGCCTGATTGCCTCATGGGCGTCTTGGCTGCCTTTTTTCTTGCCAGAATAGGTATTGCCACGTCCTGCGTATTCTGCCCCGTATTTTTCCTTGATATATTTCAATGATTCGCCCACAATTTCCTTAGAAATCCTAGTCGCATCTGTTCTCATGTAGGATATTAGACCGACAGTTCCCTCTTTTCCAATATCAATACCTTCGTAAAGTTGTTGGGCAAGTTGCATGGTAAATTTGGTTGAAAAACCAAGTCTGTTTGATGCATCCTGTTGGAGGGTTGAGGTTGTATATGGGGCATAAGGACGTCTTTTTCTCTTAGTTTTGGCAATTGTATCGAGTTTAAAATTATCCTTATCAATCTTATCCAAAACTTTTTGGGCACCAGACTCATTTGAAACCTTCATTTTTTTGGATTTTGATCCATAAAATTCAGATTCAAAATCTATGCCATCGTATTTGTGTTTGGCAGTAATAGTCCAATATTCTTCTGGTATAAAATCATCAATTTCTTTTTGCCTATCAACAATTAGTTTTAGGGCAACAGATTGGACACGGCCTGCAGAAAGGCCTGATTTGACCCTCTTCCATAGAATTGGACTTATTTCATAACCCACAATCCTGTCCATGACCCTCCTAGCCTGTTGGGCATCAACAAGATTTTTGTCGATTTTTCTAGGGTTTTTCATGGCATTTAGGACATTATTTTTGGTTATTTCGTGAAATTCCACCCTGTTATTTTCATTTGGATCAAGGTCTAGTAGGTATTCAAGGTGCCAAGAAATGGCTTCACCTTCCCTATCCGGGTCTGTCGCCAGATAAACCTTGTCAGCACTTTCCGCTTCTTTTTTTAACTCGTTAATAGTTTTCGCCCTACCTCTGACCTTTATGTATTCAGGTTCAAAGTCATTTTCTATGTCAACACCAAACTTGCTTTTTGGTAGGTCCCTAAGGTGGCCAACAGTTGCCTTTACCTTATAGTTCCTTCCAAGCATTTTTGAAATTGACCTAGCCTTGGTAGGCGACTCTACTATTACTAGATTTTTAGCCAAAGTCTCACTCCTTTATTGTAAACTCATTATTTCCTATATTTTCAATTATGTTCTTAAGTTCTAAACTTGTCAGTAAAAAGTTTATCACATCTATGCTTAAATCTAAGTTAAGTGCCAAGTCATCAGGACTGGCATTTGGATTTGTCTCAATATATCTTACTACACTAACTTCATCTTTATCAAGTGCAGAATAATCAATAGGTTGTTTAGGTACTTTTTTATCCAAAAGATAATCGAGTTCTTCAAGTATATCTTCAGCACACAAAATAAGCTTTGAGCCATCTTGGATTAGCTTATTTGTCCCTTTTGAGTAAATTGAATTGATATTTCCAGGCACAGCAAAAACTTCCTTGCCTTGGTCTAGGGCACACCTGGTTGTAATCATGGTTCCTGATTTTTCCTTGGCTTCTATCACCACAGTTGCCAGGGAAATTCCAGAAATAATCCTATTTCTCCTTGGGAAATTATAGCCAATAGGTGGAGTTTCTAGGGGAAATTCTGACAAAATCAATCCTTCTTCTTCGATTTTTTCATACAAAAATTTATTTGCCTTGGGATATACCTGATCAATTCCACAGCCGATTACTCCAATGGTCCTGCCGCCAACTTCCAAAGTCGCCTTGTGGCACATGGCATCAATACCATAGGCCAAGCCAGAAACAGTTGTTAGGCCTGCCTGGGCAATTGATCCGGCCAAATTTTTGCAGGCCCACTTGCCGTAATCTGTGCACTTTCTTGCCCCGACAAAGGCGATGGACTTGCTATCACGAAGGGCATCGAGCCTTCCCTTATAATACAAAACCGCAGGTCTATCGTCTATGTATTTTAAATTCTCTGGATAAGATTCATCTAGGATTGTCACAAAGTCAACACCAAGCTTAGCAACTTTTTCCCTATAAGCTTTGAAATCCTCAAGGTTTTTTGGATTAAAAATCCTATCGTAATTCCCATCGTTAAGGAAGGAATAATCTAGCCTTCCCCTTTCGAAAAAATTATCCAAATTCGTATTTTCAAAAATATCTAGGATGGTTCTATTATTAATATTTATGTAATTTAGGTATAATAAAATTTCTCTCTTATCCATATCAAAAAGCATTTTCTATGTAATTTATCTTTCTTGTATCTAGGTAAACTTCGGCAATATCAAAGGTCATCAAAAAATCCGACATATTTTTTTCCATTAGATAGGCCTGGCTCGCCCTTCTTATCCTCTGCTGCTTATAGAAATCTACAGCCTCGGCCGCATAGGCAAAGGCATCTGACTTTCGAGTCTTAACCTCAACAAAGGCAATCAAATCATCCTTGATGGCGATTATATCAATTTCTCCAAAGGGTTTGGAATAATTCCTATCAAGGATCCTATAACCATTTTTTTCTAAGTATTCGGCAGTGATTTCCTCACCAAAATCGCCGACTTGTCTTTTTATCGTCATATAAATGATAGCTGCCTTTCGTGAAATTTTCTCAAAAAACTTTGCCTATGAATAGGAGTTTCTCCGTATTTTTCAAGGCCTTCATAATGAGCCTTTGTTCCATAGCCAAAATTTGTTTCAAAACCATAACCCGGGTAGATTTTAGAAAAATTTATCATAATATCATCTCGTCTGACCTTTGCCAAAATCGAAGCACAAGAAATAGCGTATTCGTTTAAGTCGCCCTTTACAATATTTAATTGAGGAAGGTCTGTATCAATCCTTTCCGCATCAATTAGGACAATATCTGGTTGGATTTCCAAATTTTCTAGGGCATCTTTCATGGCTCCTAGAGTCGCCTGTCTGATATTTATTTGATCGATTTTTCTGGAATTGGCATAGCCATAAGAAACAGCGATGGCTTCTGCCAAAATTTTTTCCTTTAGATCGAGCATTTTCTTGCGGCTTAATTTCTTGGAATCAGTCACTCCATCTATGTGAGAATCTTTTTTCATAATGACTGCACAGGTCACAACAGGACCTGCCAGAGGACCCCTGCCGACCTCGTCAATTCCACATATGTGGTCGTATTTTTCATATATTTCTTTTTTTATTTGGTCATTATATTCAGAATATTTCATAGTTTTTCTAGGGTAATTCTTCCAAGTTTACCTGTCCTAAAATCGTTTAGGATGATAGTCGCTGTCCTTGTGTAATCAAAATCTCCGCCAGCAATAATTGCACCACGCTTTTTGGCGATAGCTTCGTAAATGTCGATTGCTTGGGCATTTGGGTCAACTCCGTACCTTTCTTTGAGATTCTCCGGATATTCTTCTGCCAATTCTCTAATAAAATAAAGTGTCAAATCCTCTATATTTAGGATTTCATCTTTGATGGCGTTGGTGTAGGATAAGTGAAGACCTGTCCTATCATCAAATTTTGGCCAAAGCACACCTGGAGTATCAAGAAGTTGCAAATTAGAATTTGTCTTTATCCACTGTTTGGTTTGGGTCACACCTGGACGGTTGCCGACTCTCGCACCTTTCCTTTGGGCTACATTATTTATAAAGGTAGATTTGCCAGAATTTGGTACACCAACAATCATCATCCTTATTATAGGATTGTCAATGTCTTTTTCCTCATGTTTTTTAAACTTATCTGCAAGGATATCCCTTGCTATATCATAAATTTTGCCTACATTGATTCTCTCTTTAGAATTCATTGGTAAAGCCACAATCCCATCGTTTTTAAACTTATTAATCCACTTTTGATTTTCCTTTGGATCTGCAAGGTCCGATTTATTCATAATAATCATCCTTGGCTTATCAGCCAAAATATCATCAAGCATTGGATTTCTCGAAGATTCTGGAATCCTCGCATCTATAATTTCTAAAACTATGTCAACCAGCTTTAGATTTTTTTCAATTTCCTCCTTGGTCTTTTTCATATGACCAGGATACCAATTTATATTTAGTGCCATATCTATCTCCTAACTTACCTACTATCTATTATACATAAATAATCGGAAAAATAAAAATTATATATTTTTGCATTTAAAAAATGCCTTAAAGGTAACTTTAAGACATTTTTTATTATTAATAATTTGTTTTTTCTTTAACTTTAGCAGCCTTACCTTGACGTTCTCTTAGGTAGGTTAGCTTAGCTCTTCTTACCTTACCGCGTCTGGTTACTACTAGTTTTTCTATTCTTGGGTTGTGGTATAGGAAGGTTCTTTCTACACCTACACCGTAAGAGATTCTTCTTACTGTAAATGTCTTGCCTACGCCGCCTTCGCTGATGTAGATTACAGTTCCTTCAAAGTCTTGAAGTCTTGTCTTGTCGCCTTCTTTGATTCTGTAGCTTATTCTTACTGTATCACCTACATTAAAGTCAAAGTTTTCTTCACGTAGGTTTTCACTTTCTATTTTTTTGATTAAATCCATCTTTGCTCTCCTCTCGTAAGTACTTTTCGTATAAGTCTGGTCTTACTCTTTTTGTTTTTTCTATTGCATTATTTTTATTCCAAGCTGCGATTTTTTTGTGGTCCCCACTTACAAGTTCGCTTGGTACGTGGTAGCCATTGAAAACTCTTGGCTTGGTGTATTCATCTTGTTGCAACAATATATTATAGTGAGAATCTGTTACTAGTGACTCTTCCTTGCCTACAACTCCGTCTATGAACCTTGCCATGGAATCTATTAGGACCATAGCTGGGATTTCTCCGCCTGTTAGGACATAATCGCCTATGGATATTTCATAGTCTACATAGTGGTTGGTTATTCTTGCGTCGATGCCTTCATAATGACCGCATATTATTATCAAATGTTCAATACTCGCAAAGTCGATTGCTAACTTCTGATCTAAAACTTTTCCTGTAGCCGACATAAAGGCTACTTTAGACTTGGCTGTTTTGACTGATAATAGGGCGTCATATATTACTTGAGGTCTAATTAGCATACCGGCTGCCCCGCCGTATACTGTATCGTCGACGTGATTGTGCTTGTTGTTTGCAAAATCTCTCATATCCACTATTTCGAGTTCTAGTTTTTTATTTTCGATCGCCTTACCTATTACCCCATAGGTCCTTAAAAAATCAAAGGATTCTGGAAATAGGGTCAGGAGTGTTACCTTATTCATAGTCACTAAAATTTTCTACTTCAATTATTTTTTCTTCAGTATCAATTTTTTTGATTGTATTTTTGATTGCAGGAAGCAAAACTTCGCCGCCATCTGTTTTTATAACATAAACGTCATTTGGATAGACGCCTGAAATTACATCTACGATTTCACCCACATTTTGCCCATCGCAGATTACTTTTAGACCAATTAGGTCCTTGATGTAGACTTCATCTTCAGCAAGTTTTCCCAAATCTTTTTCATCTATGGTTAGGTCTTTGCCCACAAATTTAAGGATGTCGTTGATATTATCATATTCTTCAAAGCCTAGAATAAGCATCGCTTTTTGCTTATATGATCTTTTTATAGTTACAATTTCGTCTCCTATAAAAAGTTTTGATCCAATTTTGAATCTTTCTTCATTATCGCTTAGGCTTCTTACCTTGACTTCTCCCCTAATTCCTTGGGCTTTTACAATCTCTCCTACTGAGATCCTCATATTTTTATGTTTACCTTAACATTTTCCTTTATAGCTGCACTTCTTGCGATAGTTCTAATGGAGTTTATAATATTGCCCCTAACTCCTATTACCCTACCTTTGTCTTCTTCGGCAACCTTGATTAAAATATTAACCTCACTGCCTTCACGATCTTCTACAATTTCTACAGCTTCTTTGTCTGTTACTAATTCTTTAACGATTAATTCTACTAAATCTTTCATAATTATGCTAATACATCATTGTCTTTGAATAGCTTTTCTACAATAGATGTTGGTTGAGCACCGTTTTTAATCCATTGTTTAGCTTTTTCGTTGTCAACTTTAAATACTTTTGGTTCAGAAACTGGGTTGTAATAACCGATTTCTTCGATAAATCTACCATCTCTAGCTCTTCTAGAGTCTGCTACTACCACTCTGTAGAATGGTTTTTTCTTTTGTCCTAATCTTTTTAATCTAATTTTTACTGCCATTTTTTCCTCCTTATTTTTTAAAAGAAAGGCATCTTTGGAAAGCCTCTGCCTTTTTTTGCTTTTTTCTGTAGTCCGTTCATTTTTTTCATCATCTTCTTAAGCTCTTTAAATTGCTTTAATAGCTTATTAAGTTCACGGACATCCACTCCAGAACCATTTGCAATCCTGGTTTTTCTGCTCTTGCCAATAATTTCAGGCTTATCTCTTTCTTCCTTAGTCATGGAATTTATGAGGGCTTCGATTTTATCAAAACCTGCATCATCCACATTGACACCTTTGAGCATCTTTGAGTTAACTCCTGGTATCATTGCTAGTAAGTCTTCAAGGGGACCCATATTTTTTATCTGTTGGATTTGTTCCATAAAGTCATCCAAACTATAGGTCTGTTCCCTCATTTTTGCTTCGAGTTCCCTAGCATTTTCTAAGGAAAATTGTGCTTCAGCCTTCTCTATTAGCGAAAGTACATCACCCATTCCAAGGATCCTACTTGCCATCCTGTCTGGATAGAAAGGCTCTAAATCGTCAAGTTTTTCACCTACACCTATAAATTTGATAGGTTTGCCTACGGCTTGTCTGATTGATAAAGCAGCACCGCCCCTTGCGTCACCGTCTAATTTGGTGAGGATGACTCCTGTTATATCTAGGTAATCATCAAAGGATTTGGCTACATTTACCGCTTCTTGACCTGTCATAGCATCCACAACCAAGAGGATTTCATCAGGTTTTACTTCTTCTTTGATAGCCTTAAGTTCATCCATAAGGTCTGTATCTATCTGAAGCCTACCTGCTGTATCGAGGATTACTGTATCATAATTATTGATTCTTGCATAATCCTTTGCCTCTTTGGCAATTTTTACAGGATCTTCCTTGCCCTTTTCAAATACAAAGGTATCTGCTTGTTTACCTACGACCTTTAATTGTTCAATGGCTGCGGGTCTGTAGATATCAAGGGCTGCTAACATAGGATTTCTATTTTCCTTTTTTAGCATTTTTACAAGTTTACCAGAATGAGTAGTCTTACCAGAACCTTGAAGACCAACCATCATCACCATATGAGGTGTGCCACCTTTTAAGGCAAGCCTAGAGTTTTCCTTACCCATAAGCTCTGTTAGCTCTTCGTTTACGATTTTAACTACCATCTGTCCTGGAGAAAGTGAATTCATCACGTCAGCCCCAAGTGATCTTTCCTTAATAGTCTTTACAAAGTCTTTTACAACCTTGTAGTTAACATCTGCTTCAAGAAGGGATAATCTTATTTCTCTCATAGCAGTGTCTATATCTTTTTCGTTTAATTTTCCTTTTCCCGTTAGCTTTCCAAGTGCTGCTTGGAGTCTATCTGAAAGGCTTTCAAAAACCATATACGCTCCTAAATATTTTCAATTATTTCTGTTAACTTTTGAATTGCTTCTTTATTATTTGAACTTTCAATCAGCTCTCTTATTTCAAAAAGAGAAGCCTTAAGTTCAGTCTTGCTTTTTAGTAAAGAAAGCTCATTTTCAAACTCAAATAATTTATCCACACTCCTATTAATCATATCTGAAATTGCTTGCTTTGATCTACCGTCATTGTCAGCAATCTCTTGAAGGGATAAATCTTCGTTGTAGTAGCAATTTATAACATCTCTTTGCTTTTCATTTAGAAGTGGGCCATACATATCGTACAGCTGGGCTACTTTTACTATTTTCTCCATAATATCACCTGTCAATATTTTTACTTGACTTCACTATTATACACGCTTCCGAAGACCCTGTCAAGATAATTTCTTGACTCCAAACATTTTATAATAATCTCTATCAATATCGAAATTTCAATGGTTTTTAATGCATGCAAAAAGAGCAGCTAAAATAACTGCTCTTTTAAATTATTTTTTATGGAAGATTGAAAAATGGATTTGATTTTTCTTCCTGTTTTTCTTTGGATTCATTTGGTCTTGCAGACTTATATTCATCTACATTTGACGAATCTACTGTAAATTTAAAGTTAATTTCCTCTTCCTTGCCATCTCTTTCTATAGTTAATTTAACTGTATCACCAAGATTGTAGGCTAAGAGAAGTTTCTTTAATGCTCCCATGTCTTTTACAGGTTTTCCGTCTATTTCCTTAATTACATCGCCTTCCTTGATTGGGCTATCATCTGTAAATACGCTTACAACATAGATTCCACTTTTTACCTTGATATTGTCTTTTAGGTATTGTAATTGCCTTAGGTAATCAAGGGATTGACCGGTTATGCCAAGGTAGACTGAGTCAAACTTGCCATTTTCCCTAATTTTATCTATAACTGGTTTTACAGTATTAATTGGAATAGCAAAACCAATCCCATCGCTGTTTCCAGCCTTAGCTGTGTTGATTCCTATTAGTTGGCCCCTTGAATTTAGAAGGGCACCACCTGAGTTACCAGAGTTAATGGCTGCATCTGTTTGCATTAAGCCATCCATTTGAACTCCTGTATTAAAGGAAACTGACCTATTAAGACCAGAAATAATACCAGATGTGACAGTGGATTGAAGTTGAAAACCAAGTGGGTTACCAATTGCGACTACCCTATCTCCAACGCCTATTTCATCAGAATCTCCGATATCAATTGCCTTTAGGTTTTTATTATTTTCGTCAACCTTAATTATAGCAAGGTCTAAAGATGCATCGTTCCAAACAAGTTCTGCCGGAGCAGTTTCGCCATTATTAAATAAGACGTTAATCTCCTTGGCTTCCCCATCGCTAACAACATGTGAATTTGTCACAATATAGCCATCTTCACTTACGATTGATCCAGAACCAATACCTTCTACATAACCTGATTGAGGTCCAAAAAATGACTGTCTAGTCACCTTTGACACTGTATTGATACCAACCACAGAATCAATTGACTTTTTAACCACAACAGACTCCATAGACTCATTTTCCTTAATGTCTATTGGTTTGGTATAATCTTGCCTTGTTTCAACTTGGGTTTTATTTTCACTAATTTCTTTTTTATTTGACTGAGGCGCAACTAGTAAAAAATAAACAACAAATCCACCAATGATAGCACCAATTAAAGCTGAAGCAAAAGATGAAAATCTTCCGCCAGATTTTTTATAAGATCTATTACTCATATTTTCCTCCTATAAAGTAATATATACCCAATATGTGGCTAAACAATGGATAAATTATTAAATTTATATAAAATTTCTTATTTTTATTAATATCAGGAAAGAAAACTTCAAATTAATGGATTTTGATAAGGATATTTATTAAATATTTTCAATAAAAAAGGAGAAAATTCTCCTTAATTTTTATTTTACCTTATCAATATAGGCTCCGTAGCCTTCTTCTTCCATCTTGCTAAGGGGAACAAATCTTAAAGCTGCGCCGTTTATGCAATACCTGGCACCGCTCTTATCCGTTGGACCATCATTAAATACGTGACCTAGGTGAGAATCGCCTTTTTTACTCCTTACTTCCACCCTTTCCATACCGTAGGTCTTATCATTCTTGTAGTTGATATTAGAATCAATTGGTTTTGTAAAGGATGGCCAGCCACAACCTGCATCGTACTTATCTTTTGAAGAAAAGAGTGGCTCACCAGTTACCACATCAACGTAGATACCAGGTTGGTAAAAATCATCATATTCAGAAGAAAAAGGCCTTTCAGTTTCATTTTCCTGTGTCACCTTGTACTGATTTTTTGTAAGTTTTTCTTTTAATTCCTTTGTATTTTTATCAATTTTATTTGATTCTAAAGGCTTTTCTGCCAAAGAAATATTGATATGACAATAACCTCCAGGATTTTTATCCAAGTAGTCTTGGTGATAGTCTTCTGCCAAGACAAAATTCTTTAAAGGCTTAACTTCTACAGCAATTTTCTTTTCAAAATTTTCTTGTTTTTGCCTTATAAGCTCATCAATAATGAGCCTATCATTTTCATCTGTGTAGTAAATCCCAGTCCTATATTGCCTGCCCACATCATTGCCTTGCTTATTTATAGATGTAGGGTCAATTATCCTAAAATAATATTCTAGGATCCCTTGTAGGGACAGCTTATCTTGATCATAGGTGATTTTTACAGTTTCGCTGTGGTCTGTCTTTCCTATTTTTTCATAAGTAGTATCATCTGTTTTACCATTGGCGTAGCCAACACTTGTGTCAATAACACCTGGGATTTTCTTAAAATATCCTTCAACGCCCCAAAAGCAACCTCCAGCCAAATATATTTCTCCCCTATTCTTAAGGCTTGCTAGGTCTTTAGCTTTTATTTCTGTATTTTCATCTCTAGGAGAATTACTGTCTTTATTCCCAAAAACCCTTATTCCTATAAAGATCAACATTAAGAACAAAAAGGAAATCAATATTTTTTTCGACTTCATTTTCTAACCTCTTTATATTTTTTAAAGAATTTTACCATCCATTATTAAAAACATCCATAAAATTTACTTACATTGCAAAGGATAATCTCATAGAAAATCAAATTAAAAGACTTGCCCACATATTGCCCACACAATCGAGTAGGAGGTAAATGATTAATTCATCTACCGACCTCTCACACCACCGTACGTACGGTTCCGTATACGGCGGTTCTACAATTTAATATGAACTTTATTGTAATAGCTGACTAGGGATATATAGCCCCTTTCAGCTATTCTTTTGTTGTTTAGAGCTCTGTTTAATACTGGGCTTTTGGCTATTCTCCAATAGGATTTGCGTGTATTTGCCCATTGCCAAGCTTGATATTTTGTTGTACCTAGTTTTACTAAGTTTGTAAATTTAGTTTTAATTTTCTTCCAGCTTTTCCATGCACACATTCTGATTCTTCTTCTTAACCATTCGTCTAGTTTCTGAAGATGATTTCTCATATTTGCTAGTTTGAAATATTGTATCCATCCTCTTATGATTTGGTTGATTTTTATTCTTCTTTGCCTATAGCCTAGTGCATTACTTCTGCTTGTTACTGCTTTTAGTTTTGCCGTTAGTTTCTTTAGGCTTTCTTTGTGTACTTTTAATTGGGTTCCGTTGTTATGGTAAAATCCATATCCTAGATATTTTGTTTGGCTTAATTTTCTTATTGAGGTCTTTTCCTCATTGACTTTAAGCTTTAATTTTCCTTCTAACAGCTTTTTGACTCTTTTGTAGTATCTTTCGGCTGCTTTTCTATTTCTTGCAAATATTAGCATGTCGTCTGCATATCTTACAAATTTGTATCCCCATTTTTCAAGTTCTTGGTCAGCTTCATTTAGGTAGATGTTTGCGAGTAATGGACTTAGGGGACCGCCTTGTGGGACTCCTTTGTCTGATTTTACTTTTATTTCATCTATCATTATTCCTGATTTTAGATATTTGTGTATTAAGGATATTACATCTCCATCTTTTATTTCTTCTGATAGGATTTGTATGAGTTTGGATTGGTTTACTGTGTCGAAGTATTTTTCTAGGTCTAAGTCTACTACCCAAGTGTATCCTTCTTCTGCTATTTCTTTTATCCTTTTTAGGGCATCATGTGCATTTCTATTTGGTCTAAATCCATAGCTGTTTTCTGAGAATTTATTTTCATATATTGGGCTTAGTATTTGTGCTATTGCTTGTTGTATTACCCTATCTGTTGTTGTGGGTATTCCTAGATTTCGTTTCTTACCATTTGATTTTGGTATTTGTACTCTTTTTACTGCTTTGGGCTTGTATTTCCTCGCTCTTATTTGTCCTAGTATTTTATCTTTGTTTTCTTTTAGATGTTCTAGGAGTTCTTCTGTTGTTATTCCATCTATTCCTGCTGTACCTTTGTTGGATTTTACTCTTTTAAAGGCTTCATTTAGGTTGTCTCGATGGAGTATTTTCTCAATTAGTTCATTTTTGGTATTTTCTTTTGAGTTAATCTTATCATGACTGTGTCCAGCTAATTTATTTTCACTTTCCGAGTTATCTTTGATTAGTCTGGTTGATTTTCTACAGTCTTTGCCATGATTAGTTTCTTTCATAAATTTATACCTCCTGTAGTTCGGTCCTTCCTAGTTTTAACTAGTACTATGACTTCTGCTGACTTCTCACTATTCGTTGTTACTACTGTTTCGTTAGTGAGACCTCCTCGGGTAAGGGCATGTTCTTTCCTCTCATCTATCTGCCACATCTACATTTACGTATTCCGTGTAGTTTTTGGACTTTACTTTGTTGTGCAAGCTTATCCTACGTAACTGCCTTATATGATTTCTATTCGTCAGACCAAGAGTTTGCCTAGGGCTTCCTTCAGATTCCAGCTCACGATGGACACCCTTGCCTTTGGCTATGTGTTTCCCACTACCGGGCACACTTAGGACTTTCACCTGTTAGATTATGCTCATGCCGAGCGCACACAAAAAAGGAAGGTTGATCAAATCATCCTTCCTTATAATTTTTGGCGCGTCATTGAGGATTCGAACCCCAGGCCTTCTGGTCCGTAGCCAGACGCTCTATCCAGCTGAGCTAATGACGCATAAATATTCTCTACCTTATTAGTATATCTTATTTTTATATCCTAGTCAAATAACCATAGTGATTTTAAATTAAAAAAGCTTGCCAAGCAAGCTAAATTTGGAGCGGATGACGAGATTCGAACTCGCGACCCTCGCCTTGGCAAGGCGATGCTCTACCACTGAGCCACATCCGCATATGGAGCTGATGATAGGAATTGAACCCACAACCTACTGATTACAAGTCAGTTGCTCTACCAATTGAGCTACATCAGCCCATCAAAAGGGTTGGGCGGGATTAAATAATCTAATCCCTACAATGTAATAAGCTTAAAAGCTTATAAATAATATATAATTGGCGATCTGGATGAGATTCGAACCCAGTCCCTTGCAGGGTTTCAAATCGTCAGATTAGAAATCTTCGAGACGAACAAAGTGAGTCCGAAGAACTCTCCGCCGTAACGGCGGATTTAGAACGAAGTCACATCTAAGTGTTATTGTTATATTGGCGACCTGGATGGGATTCGAACCCACGACCTCCGCCGTGACAGGGCGGCATTCTAACCAGCTGAACTACCAGGCCAGATGCATGGATTAAGACAACCCATGATAATATTGGTGGAAGTAACAGGGCTCGAACCTGTGACCCCCTGCTTGTAAGGCAGATGCTCTCCCAACTGAGCTATACTTCCATAAAACTCGCAATTTGCGGGAAATTCCAAAAGGCTTATGGTGACCCTACCGGGATTCGAACCCGGGATACCACCGTGAAAGGGTGGTGTCTTAACCGCTTGACCATAGGGCCTTAATCTTAAAATCTTTAAAAATTTAATTCCACCTTAAAAATTAATACCATAGGCTATATAAGTCTATGGTCAATCTGGTGACTCCACCGGGATTCGAACCCGGGAAACCAGCGTGAGAGGCTGGTGTCTTAACCGCTTGACCATGGAGCCATATAGCTCCTAGGTCAAATAAGCTAAGAGCTTATAAAAAAATGGTAGCGAAGAAGAGACTTGAACTCTTGACACTCCGGGTATGAACCGAATGCTCTAGCCAACTGAGCTACTTCGCCATATTAAAAAATATTATAATTTTGGTTGCGGGAGCAGGATTTGAACCTACGACCTCCGGGTTATGAGCCCGACGAGCTACCAGACTGCTCTATCCCGCGCTAAAAGCTTTTTTGGCGCTCAGGGTGGGACTCGAACCCACAACCTACCGGTTAACAGCCGGGTGCTCCACCATTGAGCTACCTAAGCATAAAGCTAGATAGAATAATTCTAGGAAAACCTAGAATTTATCATAAATCTTAATTTAATTATTATTTTTAACTTTTTTCAAACCTAATCGTAAAAACGATTAGGCTAGAAATAGTTATTTGGCGACTTCCTACCGTAATACAAGGTTTCCCGACCTCTACTATCTCGTAGAGGCTTTAGAGAAGTCTTTTTATTTGGCGATTTCCTACTCTACCACACGGTTGCCCGAGCAGTACCATCGGCGTTATAAGGCTTAACTTCTGTGTTCGGTATGGAAACAGGTGTATCCCTTATGCAATCATCACCATATAGTAACCTTTAAAAACTTTTTGTAATAGCAAACAATATTTCCAGTCAAGATGTAAAGTTTAGTATCCATTAGCTTAATACATTACTGCACTTACACCTTGGACCTATCAAACGTATTTTCTTTACGTACTCTGAGAAATCTTATCTTGAGGTCTGTTTCGTACTTAGATGCTTTCAGTACTTATCGTTTCCACACGTAGCTACCCAGCTATGCAAATGGCTTTACAACTGGTACACCATAGGTGTGTCCATCCCGGTCCTCTCGTACTAGGGACAGATCCTCTCAAATTTCTTACGCCCACGCTGGATAGGGACCGAACTGTCTCACGACGTTCTGAACCCAGCTCGCGTGCCTCTTTAATGGGCGAACAGCCCAACCCTTGGGACCTACTTCAGCCCCAGGATGAGACGAGCCGACATCGAGGTGCCAAACCTCCCCGTCGATGTGGACTCTTGGGGGAGATAAGCCTGTTATCCCCGGGGTAGCTTTTATCCGTTGAGCGATGGCCCTTCCATGCGGTGCCACCGGATCACTAAGTCCGTATTTCTACTCTGCGCAACTTGTAGGTTTTGCAGTTAAGCTCGCTTTTGCCTTTGTACTCTTCGAATGGTTTCCGTCCATTCTGAGCGAACCTTTGAACGCCTCCGTTACTTTTTGGGAGGCGACCGCCCCAGTCAAACTGCCCAACTGACAATGTCCATTGCCCTGATTCAAGGGTCAATGTTAGAACTTTAATATTAGAAAGTTGGTATCCCAAGGGTGACTCTGCACATACTGGCGTACATGCTTCACAGTCTCCCAACTATCCTGTATATCTAATCTCAAAGTCCAATATCAGCCTACAGTAAAGCTCCACGGGGTCTTTCCGTCCTAGCGTGGGTAAGTCGCATCTTCACGACTACTACAATTTCACCGGATCCTTTGTTGAGACAGTGCCCAAATCGTTACACCTTTCGTGCGGGTCGGAACTTACCCGACAAGGAATTTCGCTACCTTAGGACCGTTATAGTTACGGCCGCCGTTTACTGGGGCTTAAGTTCGAGCCTTCGCTTGCGCTAAGCCGTCTCCTTAACCTTCCAGCACCGGGCAGGTGTCAGCTCCTATACTTCATCTTACGATTTTGCAGAAACTTGTGTTTTTGGTAAACAGTCGCTTGGGCCTGGTTTCTGTGGCCATATCGCTATGGCTCCCCTTCTCCCGAAGTTACGGGGACATTTTGCCGAGTTCCTTAACAAAGGTTCTTCCGCGCGTCTTGGTATTCTCTACCTCCCTACCTGTGTCGGTTTCGGGTACGGGCGCTTTGGTCTCGATAGTGACTTTTCTTGGCAATTTGAAATCGGCTACTTCTCTACTTATGTTTTCGATACCTATCAAGCCTCAGCCTTAATAGTGTGCGGATTTGCCTACACACTGGCCTTGACTCTTAGACTAGCATCCATCAGCTAGCTTAGCTTATCCTCTTGCGTCATCACATCTCTATTAACGACTTTAAGCGGTACAGGAATTTAAACCTGTTGTCCATCGCCTACGCCTTTCGGCCTTGGCTTAGGTCCCGACTTACCCTGAGTGGACGAGCCTTGCTCAGGAATCCTTAGGGTTTCGACGGGAGAGATTCTCACTCTCCTTCTCGCTACTCATGCCAGCATTCTCACTTGTATTAAGTCCACCTTTGCTTTCGCTTCTGCTTCTTCCCTAATACAACGCTCCTCTACCACTGATAGAGAAATTAAATCTAGACATAAAGTTTTTTCTTAGATAATACTTTGATTAACCAGGTTCATACTTTCGTATGCTGTTTTTTCGGTGATATCGTAGTTACAACTTACCATTTACTTGTGATTGATTTAGCGTAAATTTGATTATAACTCGTTTATCTTGATTAATTGTTGTTTACAATATTTCCTAGTTAAGCTTTTCTTACCTTTTTTCTTTAGTTCTTTATGATTAGATTTAAATTCTCTATCAATCCGAAGCTTCGGTACTGGATTTTAGCCCCGTTCATTTTCGGCGCAAACCCACTTGACCAGTGAGCTATTACGCATTCTTTAAATGCATGGCTGCTTCTAAGCCAACGTCCTGGTTGTCTTAGTAGATTCACATCCTTTTCCACTTAATCCAGATTTGGGGACCTTAGCTGTCGGTCTGGGCTGTTTCCCTTTCGACTTAGAAGCTTATCCCTCTAAGTCTGACTCCTTGACCTGATTTTTTGGCATTCGGAGTTTGATAGGTTTCGGTACGGTTAACCGCCCTAGACCATTCAGTGCTCTACCTCCTAAAATCTTTAGTCAAAGGCTAGCCCTAAAGCTATTTCGAGGAGAACCAGCTATATCCGAGTTCGTTTGGCTTTTCACCCCTATCCACAACTCATCCGATACGTTTTAAACCGTACCCGGTTCGAGCCTCCAGTGAATTTTACTTCACCTTCACTCTGGTCATGGATAGATCACCCGGTTTCGGGTCTATTCTAATCGACTTTGGCCCTATTAAGACTCGCTTTCGCTTTGACTTCGTATCTTAAATACTTAATCTTGCCGCTTAGAATAACTCGCTGGCCCATTCTACAAAAGGTACGACATCACACTTTAGTGCTCTGTCTGCTTGTAGGCGCTAGGTTTCAGGTTCTATTTCACTCCCCTTTCGGGGTTCTTTTCACCTTTCCCTCACGGTACTTGTTCACTATCGGTCACATGTTAGTATTTAGCCTTAGGGGATGGGCCCCCTATCTTCACAACGGATTCCTCGTGTCCGGTGCTACTTTCACTCTGTCCATATTTAACTGTCGCGTACAAGACTGTCACTTTCTTTGGTTCATCTTCCCAAATGATTCTGCTAATTAAATATGATCCTTATTGAGTTGGGCTGTTTTCTTTTCGCTCGCCGCTACTAAGAAAATCGAGTTTTCTTTCTTTTCCTCCTGCTACTTAGATGTTTCAGTTCACAGGGTCTTACTTCACTAAGCTATGTATTCACTTAGTGATGACTATGTCTTCCATAGCCGGGTTTCCCCATTCGGAGACCTAGGGGTCATGGCTTTTTGTGAGCTTACCCTAGTTTTCGTTCACTTACGTCCTTCATCGTCTTCATGTGCCAAGGCATCCACCTTGCGCCCTTTCTTTCTTGACTGGAAATATTGTTTGCTATTTAGTTTTTATTGGTTCATTGCATTTTTAAAACTTGTTTTAAAAATGCTTGGTGGAGATAAAGAGATTCGAACTCTTGACCCCCTGCGTGCAAGGCAGGTGCTCTCCCAGCTGAGCTATATCCCCATGTTTTATATTGTTGTTTTAATAATTCGTTCTTTTTTAGAACCAAATTAAAATATCAATGATTTTTGACTTTTTTTCTTTTCTGTTCGGTGAGAGAGCAACGTGTCGCTCTCTCGTCCTTAGAAAGGAGGTGATCCAGCCGCACCTTCCGATACGGCTACCTTGTTACGACTTCACCCCAGTTACTGACCCTACCTTCGACTGCTGCGCCCACAAGGGTTCGCTCACAGGCTTCGGGTATTGCCAACTTCCATGGTGTGACGGGCGGTGTGTACAAGACCCGGGAACGCATTCACCGCGACATTCTGATTCACGATTACTAGCAACTCCAACTTCATGTACTCGAGTTGCAGAGTACAATCCGAACTGGGACAGGCTTTTTGAGATTCGCAAGACATCACTGTTTAGCTGCTCTGTGTACCTGCCATTGTAGCACGTGTGTAGCCCAAGTCATAAAGGGCATGATGATTTGACGTCGTCCCCACCTTCCTCCGGTTTGTCACCGGCAGTATCGTTAGAGTCCCCAACTTAATGATGGTAACTAACAATAGGGGTTGCGCTCGTTATGGGACTTAACCCAACATCTCACGACACGAGCTGACGACAACCATGCACCACCTGTATTACAGTCTTCCGAAGAAGTAGGAATCTATCTCTAGATCCCGCCGTAATATGTCAAGACTTGGTAAGGTTCTTCGCGTTGCGTCGAATTAAACCACATGCTCCGCTGCTTGTGCGGGTCCCCGTCAATTCCTTTGAGTTTCACGCTTGCGCGCGTACTCCCCAGGCGGAGTGTTTAATGCGTTAGCTGCGGCACCCAGATTTACTCCAGACACCTAACACTCATCGTTTACGGCGTGGACTACCAGGGTATCTAATCCTGTTTGCTACCCACGCTTTCGTACCTCAGCGTCAGGTTATGGCCAGAAAGTCGCCTTCGCCACCGGTATTCCTCCTAATATCTGCGCATTTCACCGCTACACTAGGAATTCCACTTTCCCTTCCATACCTCAAGATGAGCAGTTTTAAAAGCTTACTATAGTTGAGCTATAGGATTTCACTTCTAACTTGCTTACCCGCCTACGTACCCTTTACGCCCAATGATTCCGGACAACGCTCGGACCTTACGTATTACCGCGGCTGCTGGCACGTAATTAGCCGGCCCTTATTCCTATGGTACTGTCATTTTCTTCCCATAGAAAAGATTTTTACAACCCGAAGGCCTTCTAAATCACGCGGCGTCGCTGCATCAGGGTTTCCCCCATTGTGCAAAATTCCCCACTGCTGCCTCCCGTAGGAGTCTGGGCCGTGTCTCAGTCCCAATGTGGCCGTACACTCTCTCAAGCCGGCTACTGATCGCTGTCTTGGTGGGCCGTTACCCCACCAACTAACTAATCAGACGCAAGTCCATCTTAGAGCGATAAATCTTTGACCAAGGCCTCATGCGAGGTTATGGTTTCATAGGGTATTATTCTTCGTTTCCAAAGGCTATCCCCTTCTCTAAGGCAGGTTACTCACGCGTTACTCACCCGTCCGCCACTAATCCACTTAAATTCACTCCGAAGAGATCATTTAAGTTTCATCGTTCGACTTGCATGTGTTATGCACGCCGCCAGCGTTAATCCTGAGCCAGGATCAAACTCTCATTAAAAATTTGTAATGAAAGTCATTTTATTCTGACTCTGTCATTTACATCTGACTTATATATCAAATGCGTGATTTAAAATTCTTTTTCAAGAATCATTTTTGTAAAGAAATTAACTAGGTTAATAGTTGTTTCATTTACGATTTTTTGATCAATTAAGATCATCAAAAATCATTGATATTTATTTGTTTGAAATGCTTTTGCATTTCTGGTTCAGTGTCTGGCACTTTTCGTGTGCTGACTCTAATATAGTACCACACGTTTTTTATCTTGTCAAGGATTTTTATCATTTTTTTATGATTTTTTTCACTTTGAACAAGTTTCTCTCTTGCCGACATTTAATACTATAACATCCAAAAAGTTCTTTGTCAAATATTTTTTTAAAAAATTTCATTATAAATTAAAAAAGCCCATTTTCTGGGCTTTTTATAATTTGTAGTGTGTTTTTATGATTTGAAGGTTTTCTTTTATCTCTTCTGTTAGGTCATCATAAGTTAGGAGTTCTTCTATATCTTCTTTGGCCTTTTCCTTATTTCCCAAAACAAGATTTATTTGTATCTTGTTGTAGGTCATCCTTGGGTCTTGTGGATATTTTTTAAGTCCTTGTCCTATGATTCCTAAGGCTTCTATTTCTTTTTTATTTAAATACAAGCTTATGGCATAGTCGTTGTATAGCTCCCTGAAGTCTGCATTTAGGTCTAGGGAGTTTTCAAAGGCCATTATTGAATTTTCATATTGGCCAAGGTTTTGATAGGCTACTCCTAGATAATAATATGCATCTGCCCTTTTTGTTTTTGATAGGAGTTTTGTTAGGGTTCTTACTGCCTGGTCATAATTGCTTTTTCCTATATAATAGAGGGCTTGTTCTATTTCTGCATTATCATCAATAGTCATTAGCTTATTTCTGATGTCATTTTTGGCCATTTCGTCATCTGTTAGCCTTAAGGCATTATTATAATATGACCTAGCCTTGATGTACTCTCCGAGATTAGCGTAGATATTTCCCAGTTCATAATATGAAAGCTTGAAGTTTTCATCATGTTTTAGGATTTCTTGAAGAATTCTTAAAGCTTCTTTTACAAAGGCATTTTGGTACTCTCCGTCATCTTCATAGGCGATTGGCCAAAGGAGTCTGGCATATAAATAGGCATTGTATTTATTTTCCGCCTCTAAAATATATCCTGCCCTTGCCATTAAAAGTGCCTTGGTTCTGTCAGTTTCTTCGTAGTTTACTGACTTATTGGCTGTATAATCGCCAAGGTTTTTGAGATATTTCTTTAGAATCTTTTCGTAGTCTTTCCTATATACAAAATTAGGATCAATGGCTATATTTAATAGCATGGCTTCTAGAATTATTTCTAGATTTATCTCGCTTGCAAAATCTCCAGACTGGATTCCTTCTTTCATATCTTCCATATATATAGGAAGGGATATCCCTTTGAGGTCCTCGTTTGGACTTTCTTCTTTTAATTCTATATAGGCAAGCCTATCTGTATATTTTATAAAGTATCCGTCTAAAATACCCATTAGCACCACCCCATGAACTTTCTTTGTCTGTAGGAGTGTTCATTTAAGTGTTTGAACAAGATTCCCCTAAAGATCATGAAGCCTGTGTGGATTGCACCAATTATGAGGCAGGCAATAATTTTATCTATCCCCATTGGTTGGCCGATAGAAAATCTCATGCTTAGGCAAAATTCAATGCCAATAAATATTAGGCTGTAAAGGCCGTAGTGGAGAATGTTGTTTTTTACAAAATTTACTGATTCAACTATTGCATTTACCCCACTTCTACCATTTAGGTAAATTTGCTCATATATTGATGATAAGAGGATTTGGATAATGATTGTTACCACAATCCTCGCCCTTGCCGGGAAGTTCACCATAAGGAGGTTTACAAACATTTCTAATAAATAGACCCAAAACATTGTTTCTATCATAGGGCCAAAGAAATTTCCCACAGCATTTTCTAAAGAAGACTTACCAGTATTTCCGAATTTTACAACTGATACAAGGCTTTGGACTACAAAGCAGGATATGATTACTCCTATGAAGTAGTTTACAATTCCGCCTATAGTCCCGCCTACGACACCAAAATTAAATTGGTTATTTTCAAAAATTGTATTTATTAAGATAAAAATGAAGACCATATAAGACTTGTTAATCTTTTTTATAGTTTCCTTAAAAGCTATTTTAGATACTACTAAAAAGTCTTTAATTTTATTCATTTACATCTTCTCCACAGTTCTAATTCCAAGTAGGCCTAGGGCTGTTTTGATTACTATTGCTGTTACATAGGCTAGGGCTAGTCTTTCTTCCTTTAATTTTTCGTCTTCTACCATGATTTTTGATGAGTTGTAGAATTTATTAAAGCTCTTAGCTATGTCTGTTAAGTGTCTTGTGATAAGTGATGGTTCGTATTTTTCCTTCGCTTTTACAACCACATCTTCAAAGCCAGCTAGTTTTTTAACTAAGGTAAACTCTTCATCGCTTGTGATTTTTTCAATATCAAGTGATTTGATTTCGTCAATACCAGCCTTTCTTAGGACGGATTTTGCCCTTGCATAGGTGTATTGAACGTAAGGTCCTGTTTCACCATCAAAGTTTAATACCTCATCCCAGTCGAAAACATAGTCCTTAATCCTGTTGTTGTATAATTCTTGGAATTTAACAGCTCCAATACCTACTATTCTTGAAACTTCATCGATATTTTCAACCGCATCATCACGATTTTCCATGATTTCACGTGTCTTATCTATAGCTTTATTTAGTACATCCTCTAAGAATACAACTTGGCCCTTTCTTGTTGATAGGGTTTGGTCTTTTAGACTTACCATACCAAAGGAGATGTGTTTGCATCCCTTATAAAGGTCATATCCCATTAGTTCAAGGATTCTCCAAAGTTGTTGGAAGTGTAAGTTTTGTTGAGTGGCTACAACGTAGAGGTTTTCATCAAAGTTGTATTCTTTTTTTCTGTTGATGGCTGTTGCAATATCTCTTGTTATATAAGCAGATGAGCCATTTGACTTGATTATTATTGATGGTGGAAGATCAAACTCTGAAAGATCTATAATTTGTGCCCCATCAGATTCTACAAGGAGGTTTTTCTCCTTTAGTTCTTCTAAAATCGCTGGCATATATTCTGAATAACAAGCCTCGCCCTTGTAGTTATCAAATTCTATATCAAGGAGTTTATAAACCCTATCAAATTCATTGAAGGAAATTTCCTTAAACCAAGACCAAAGTCTAGTAGCTTCTTCTTCGCCTTCTTCGAGGTTTTTAAATTCTTGACGGGCTACTTCCATCATTTCTTCGTTTTCGCTAGCCTCTGTATTATACCTAACGTAGAGGTTTAAAAGTTCTTGAATTGGGTTGGCATTTAATTTATCGTCATCTCCCCAAAGCTTATAGGCTGCAATCATGGTTCCAAATTGGGTGCCGTAATCACCTATATAGTTGGTTGCTATGGTATTATAACCCAAAAATTCGTGGATATTTCTAAGAGCATCGCCGATTACAGTTGACCTGATGTGGCCAATGTGGAATGGCTTTGCAATATTTACTGAAGAAAATTCTACAATTGCAGTCTTTCCCTTACCCATGTCAGATTTTCCGAAGTTTTCTTTTTTCTCTATGATTGTGTTTATAACTTGGTTTTCGAATTTTTTCCTATCTAAGAAAAAGTTTATATAAGGGCCAACGTTTTTAACCTCAGCAAAATCTTCAAAATCTAAGGCACCAACAAGTTCTGTCGCTATTTGGGCTGGATTTTTCCTTAAAGTTTTTGCAAGTTGGAAACAAGGGAAGGAATAATCTCCCATGTCTTCTTGAGGTGGAATTTCTATTAATTGGTAAATCTCATCTTTAGATAGGCCTAATTCTTTGCCTTCTAATTTTTCAGCAATAATTTCTTTGTAATCTTTCATTTTTCCTCCTTAGGCAAATTTGACAATTGTAACGCCGTAACCGCCTTCTTCGTCATCTCCAAACCTATAAGATTTTATTCTCTTATCTGTTTTTAAATTTTCACTTACACCCTTAATGAGGGCTCCTGTACCCTTTCCATGGATGATTTTCGCCTGGTCAAGCCCAGCAAGCATGGCATCATCAAGGTATTTATCAAGGTTTCTCATGGCTTCGTCATATCTTTGCCCTCTTAAGTCTAAGCTTGCAGAAATATTCATAGCCTTTTTAACACTATACACCTTCTTGATGTTTTTCTCAGTTTGGTTTTCGCCTTCAATCTTCTTGACGTTCTTGATATTTGAGTCCATCTTAAGGATTCCCATCTGAACTTTGATATTACCCTTAGCATCTGGTGCCTCAATAACTTCTGCCTTTTCATTTAAGCCTGATATTATAACCATATCTCCGATTTTTAACTCTTCTGGAGCATCCTTTGATCTTTTTTGGCCGAACTTGTCTTCTTCCCTTTCTATATAGGAATCCTTGTATTTGTTCCTAATTTTGTTTAGGGACCTATCAATGTCGCTAGTGTTTGCATTTTTAGACCTTTTGGCCTCTTTGAGCATGGCTTGACTTTCCTTGTTGGCCTTATCAAGGATTTGATTAGCCTTTTCTTCAGCCTGCTTGATGATTTCTTCTTTGATTTCGTCTATTTCTTTAGACTTATTTCTAAGTTTATCTTTGATGGACTGGATTTCTCGCCTATAGGCTTCAATTTCCTTATTTTTCGCTTCCATCTGGTACTTATCGTCTTCAATTTGCTCTAAGATTTTATTGAAGTTTTTTGTATCCTCACCAATCAGGCTTTTTGCTTTACTTAATATTTCATCTGAAAGTCCAAGTCTTTTTGAAATTTCAAAGGCATTTGACTTTCCAGGTGTTCCTATCTCTAGCTTGTAGGTTGGAGAAAGGGTGTTGACGTTAAATTCAACTGAAGCATTCATCACCTTGTCATTTTCCATGGCGTAATATTTGAGTTCGCTATAATGGGTTGTGGCAAAGGTCATAACTTCTTTTTCTGTTAGATGGGAAAGAATTGAAATCGCAAGGGCCGCTCCCTCGATTGGGTCAGTTCCAGATCCAATTTCATCAAGTAAAACCAAGGAATTGTCTGTCACTTTTTCTAATATGTCTACAATATTGGTTAGGGATGCAGAAAATGTTGAAAGACTCATTTCAATTGACTGCTTATCACCTATATCTAAAAATACATCATCAAAAACATTTACTGTAGATCCCTCTTCTGCCGGAATAAAAAGGGCTGTTTGGGCCATCAAAGTAATTAAACCAACAGTTTTTAGGGAAACTGTCTTACCCCCTGTGTTTGGTCCTGTGATAATTAAGGTAGTATAATCTCCACCAATGGCAACATCTATCGGCACAACCTTGCCTGGTAGAAGTGGATGGATTGCGCCCTTAATATTTATAATTTTTTGATCATTGAGCTTTGGCAAAGAATAGTCGTTTTCAAGGCCAAATTTTGCCTTGGCTTGGAGAAAATCTATCCTTGAGATTATTTTTTGGTTTTCCAAAATCTCTACATCGAATTTTTCAGCAAACCTTGATAGCCTATCAAGAATTCTTCTAATTTCCGCTTCTTCTTTTAATTCTAAATCCTTGTATTGATTGTTAAGCTCAACTATGGCTGATGGTTCGATAAATAGGGTATTGCCTGAAGCCGACTTGTCGTGGACAATGCCGTTAATTACTGAACGCTTGTTGGTTTTTATCGGAACAACATACCTGCCGTCTCTTACAGAAACAACCTTGTCTTGGAGGGCATCCTCGTATTTTGAAGAAGTTACATAGGAATTTAGTTTATTTTTAATTTCCTCTTCCTTGCGTCTTAGGCTCCTTCTTATTGACAAAAGCTCTCTTGAAGCATTGTCTGCAATTTCTTCCTCATTTAAAATCGATCTGTCTATTTCATCCTTGAGAAATTCATTGGTTGAAACCCTATCAAAAAGGTCTGAAATATAAGGGTCTTCGATATTTTTGCTATATTCTTTTAAATATTCTGAAACTCTCAAAAGGCTTAAAATTTTCAAAAGGTCAACTGGGTCGAGAATCCCATTTCTCTTGATATAGCCAACTATTTCTGTAAAATCATAAAGGCCAAAAATGTCAATATTCCCATTTCTGGCAATTACCTTTGCCATGGCACCAGTTTTTTCAAGCTCATCTTCTAGATAATCCATATCTGTGGATGGTCTTAAATCTAAGATTTGTTTTTTGACCAGGCCTGAGCGTGCCATTGCCGAAAGCTTTTCTAATATTTTTTCGTATTCTAAAACTTCTAGGCTTTTTGCCTGCATTAAATAACTCCTCTTTCGTAATTTAGCTTGTCTTTATAAGATTTATTTTGATAGACCCTTAAGTCCTCATCAGAAAAAACTGAAATTAATCTTGAAAGACCGCCATCAAATAAGTTCTCATCAAATCCCGCAGGATTAAATGGATATATTTTTGTGAGCAAATCCCTTCTTACAAGTTTCATCCTATCTCCATTAATAGATACAAATTCGCTATCCCTAAATTTGCAAGTCTCACAGCCCCTTAGACCACATTTTTTTATGGTTGAAAATGGGCAATGTACCATATTCATTAGTTCAATTCTGCCAAAAGATAAGGCTTCCACTTGGTATCTTTGGGCATTTTTATTTATATTTGTAAGGGTATTTTCAACTGAAGACTCGATTTTTTCTGCAAAATCCGAATAAAAATCAAAGGCATAGGAATTTATAACGTTTAAATACCTGCCAATCCTTATTTTTATGCCCGCTTCTTTGAAATCCTCAATAAAATCCAAATCCCTGTAATTATTAAAAATCACACCCTCGATGGAATTAGCCATTATATATGAAATCAAGTCATCAATTTCATAGTCCATATGACTGTCAAGATTTAAATACAAAGAAAAATCCTTATATTTTGGGTCGTATGATTTTATGTAGACCTTATCAAATTCTTTAAGAAGACTTGGATTTATATCCTTTGTCATAAGTTCAATATTTTTTTCAGGATTTTTCGTGCTTGGGTCTTCAAGTTTTGGTTTTACTATTTTTATCGCTTGTCTTTTGTATTTTCCTGCAATTTTTTCTTTTAAAAGTTCAATCGCATCTCGCCTTAATTGATTTATGTCTTTTTTTCTTAGGAAAATTCCTTGATCTATTTTGATTTCAATATCAAGAGCTTTAAAGATTTCATCCTTGAACCTATCAAGATTATCTCTGATGCTTGCTTCATCCAGAGAAATATTTTGAGCAGACTCAATTTGATTTTCGCCGAAGGCAACAACTTCCAAATCTCTATAAGATATTTTAAGTCGAGGTTTTTGGCCAAGTTTTCCTTCAAAATAAAGGCTAACCGGCAAATTTTGATACGACTTAAGTCCCTCTTCCAGATCATCTTTGATATTTTCTGCATTTAGCATTAAAATATCAGAATTTAACTTGGCATCCTTGTACTTATCAAGGAAAATTACCTGACCTTTCTTGTAATCTTCTGTCAAAGTCAGAGGTAATTTCTTATCCCTATCTGTTGTAACTTGGAGATTATCTCCCTTGTGAAGGTCTGAATTAGCAATAAAAGCTTTTTTGTTTTTTATTAAGTCAACAATTCCTACAGACCTGTGCTTAATATCCCCTTCTTTAAGGATATAGTCACGTCTTTGGTCGAAAATGAAACCTTTTGTATAACCCCTGTTTGAAATATCTCTTAGTTTTTCGCTATCATAATACTTGCCATTTACCTTTTTCTTATAGGCTAGGACTGAGTTATAGACATATTCAGGACTCTTCATCCTGCCTTCGATTTTAAGGCAATCAATACCGAGCTCCAACAAGGAGTCGAGATTGTCAATGACATTTAGGTCTTTCATATTTAGGTAATAATCATCGCCGTAAACTTTTCCATTATTTATAAGTTGATATTTTTGCCTGCAAGGTCCAGCGCACCTGCCCCTGTTGGCAGACCTCTGTCCAAAGTAGGAACTCATAAGGCATTCGCCCGAATAGGAAACGCAAAGTGACCCATGGACAAAAACTTCCTTTTCACAAGGAAGTTTGGCTATTTTTCTGATTTCTTCTATTGGTGTCTCACGGGCAATTACAATTCTTTTAAAACCCAAATCCATTAGAGCCTTGGCTCCGTGATAGTCTCTTACTGCCATTTGAGTTGAAGCGTGAAAATCAAGACCTGGCATTTGGTCCTTGATAATCGAATAAAAACCAATATCCTGGATCAAAATCCCATCAACTCCATATTGATAGAGTTTTTCTATATAGGAAATAGCCTTATCAATTTCAGAATCTTTGATAAGGGTGTTCATGGTTATGAAAACTTTCCTATCGAAATAATGGATATAGTCTATGACTTCTTCAATATTATCTATGGTGAAATTTTCCGCATAGGCTCTAGCGCCGAAATCGTCAAGGGCCAGATAGAAAGCATCTGCCCCTGCTGCGATTCCTGCATAAAGCATATCCATATTGCCAACAGGTGCAAGGATTTCAGTATTAATCATCAATTTTTCCCTTCAAAATTTCATTTTCCTTGGTAAGGTCCATGGCTTGTTTTTGGAGGGCCTTGATTTTTTCCCTTAATTTGTCAGCATCATTTTCTGCCTTGGTTAGGTTTATTATCTCTGCGTCCTTTTCTTGGAGGAGGATTTTTAAATCTTTTAGTTCTTCTTTTTTCTCCTCAAGATCGGTCTTGTAGGTTCCGTATTCGTTTTTAAAGGTTTCTAGTTCATCTTTTAAGGCTGGAAAATTTTCTATAGCCTCTTTATTTTCCTCGTAATATTGCCTAAAGGATTCCTTATCCTTAAAATATTCATCAGCTATATTAAGACTAGCCAAAATAAGCTGCCTATCAAAAGTGAGCTTATCAGATTTTACATCTTTAATCTTGCCGTCAACATAAGCTGCTATTTTTTCTATACTCTCTTTTGATTCTTTGGTTACAAGAGGATATTTTACACCGTCAATTTTAACTTCAAGTCTAAGTTCGCTCACTTTTTTCTCCTATCCACGTAATACTATGTTTTTCGCCTTTAATTCTTCAAGGATACTTTCTTCCACACCCTTGATATCTTCTTCCTTTAGGGTCCTGTCGGCTTTTCTATACCAAACCCTATAAGAAATTGATTTTTGATCATCGGCAATTCCCTTGCCTGTGTAAATATCAAATAATTCTATCTTGTAAAGAAGGTCACCGGCTTTTTCTTTCATGATATTTTCAATCAATTCTGATTCCACATCCCTGTCAGCAACAAAGGAATAGTCACGTTCTATAGCTGGGAATTTTGGAATTTGCTTATATTTTTTATCAGTAATTCTAGATTGGGCAATCTGGCTTAAGTTGATTTCTAAGATGATTGCACCCTTGTTTATATTATACTCTTCACGCACTTCATAGGAAATCTCGCCAATCACGCCGATTTTTTCGCCGTCAAAGTAGATATCAGCGCACCTACCAGCGTGGAAGGCATAAAGATTTTCGTTTGCCTTGTATGAAAAACCAGTAAAACCTATATTTCTCATAGCTTCTGTAAAGAAATCTTTCATATCATAGAAAGAATAGTCTCCATAAAGACCCATGGTTAGGGTGAGATTTTCTTTTGGAAGCTGATCATTTGTCTTTTCAAAAGTCCTGTCAAGTTCGAAAAATCTCATATCTTTTTGGCCATACTTGATATTTTTTGCGATAACATCAAGCATATTGGCTATTTGAGTTGTCCTCATAACTGAGAAATCTTCGCCAAGTGGGTTTATTAAGCTGATATAGTCCCTAAGTTTTGAATCTTTGGCAATGCCTAACCTGTCATATTCTCTTGGTGAAATGAAAGAATAGGTTGCAAGTTCTGAGAATTTTTGGCCCACAAGTTTGTGTTTTAAATCATCCCTTAGAAGTCTCATTTCTGATCTCTCGCCTTTTTTAAGAGAAGATACAAGTGGTTTTGATTCAATCTTACCCATACCGTAAAGTCTTACAACTTCTTCTATAAGGTCAGCTTCGATAGAAATGTCATTTCTAAAGTAAGGAGCTTTTGCTAAAATAGTGTCTTCGTCTATATCTTTAACTTCAAATTCTAATAATTCTAAGTTTTTGATTGCCTCTTCTTTGGTAAATTTAACACCAGTTAGGGAATTTAACCTAGTTATTCTAAGTTTAACTTCCTTATCGTCATTTTCTTTGATGCCTGCGTCAAAAGACCCGCCGATAATTGTACCTATGCCAAGTTCTTCGATTAATTTCATGACTCTTTTAGAAGCTATCTCAGCAGTTTCAACCGCTACTCCCTTTTCAAAACGAGAACTTGCCTCACTTCTAAGATTGAGTTTCTTGGATGTATCTCTGATATTATCAGCGTCAAAACTTGCCGCCTCTAGGAGGATATTTTTAGTATCATTTGTAATTTCAGAATCAAAACCTCCCATTACTCCTGCAAGACCAATAGCTTCCTTATCATCAGCTATAACAAGCATAGTTGGATCAAGTTTTCTTTCTTCGCCATCAAGGGTTTTAATAACTTCACCCTCTTTAGCATCTCTTACTATAATTTTTTTGCCAGCTAGCCTATCAAGGTCATAGGCATGGAGAGGTTGGCCAGTTTCAAGCATAACAAAGTTTGTAATATCAACGATATTATTAATTGGTCTCACACCTGCAAGCATCAAGTAATTTTGTAGCCATTGAGGAGATTTTTCAATCTTGACATCTTTTACAACTCTTGCGGTAAATCTCAAACATGAATGGCTTTCAACTTCTACCCCATTTGCGTAGTCATTTATATCTTCTCCATTTGTTGAATATTCTAATGAAGGATAAGTGATTTTCTCTCCAAAACTTGCCGCAGTTTCTCTTGCCATACCTATTATAGATAAGCAATCTGACCTGTTTGGAGTGATTTCATATTCTATGACTGGAGTGTTTGAAAAGAGAACTTCTGAAGCTGGTGTTCCTGGTCTAAATTCTCCAGCTAAAACAATTACTCCTTCTCTTAATTCTTTTGGAATTACAGAATCATCATAGCCAAGCTCGCTATAAGCTGTAAGCATGCCTTGGCTTACAATGCCAAAAAAGTCATGGTCTTCGATAAGAGTTCCATTATCCATCTTTGTGCCAGATGTGATTACTGGTAGGAAGTCTCCTTTTTTTGTATTTTTAGCATTTGTTATAATTGTAATTGGCTCATTTTTTCCAACATCAATTGTTAAAACTTTTAATCTGTCTGCATCTGGATGATCTTTTTGTTCTAGGACATGGCCTACAACAATGCCTTCAAGGTCAGATGTATGGATTGTAACTTCTTCTACGTGTGATCCAGTTTCAGAAAGTCTGTCTGTGATTGTTTTTAAATCTTTATCTATTTTTATATAATCTTTTTGCCATATTAAAGGTACTAACATTTTTCCTCCTAAAACTGTTCTATAAATCTCTTGTCGTTATCGTAAAGTAGTCTGATGTCATCAAGGCCGTATTTTACCATAGCAATCCTGTCAACTCCAAGACCAAAGGCGAAACCAGTGTATTTTTCGCTATCAATTCCACAAGCTTCAAGGACATTTGGATGAACCATGCCGCCACCTAATAATTCCATTGACCAACCAGTATTACCACATGCTGGACAGCCCTCGCCCATACAAACTGGACAAGTCACGTCGACTTCTAGAGATGGCTCAGTGAATGGGAAGTGGTGTGGCCTATATCTAAGACTCATCTTATCGCCAAACATTTCCTTGATAAATGTCTCAAGAGTTGCCTTAAGATTTGCCATTGAGACGTTTTCATCAACTACAAGACATTCTAGCTGGTGGAACATTGGTGAGTGGGTTGCGTCAACTTCATCATTCCTAAAAACCCTACCGGCAGAAACCATCTTGATTGGAAGTTTGCCTTCATTCATTACCCTAATTTGCATAGAAGAAGTGTGAGGTCTTAATAAAACCTCGTCATTTATATAAAAAGTATCTGATGTAGACCTAGCTGGATGGTTTTTGGGACTGTTTAGGTCGTCAAAAACATATTTAACTGTGTCAACTTCAGGGCCCGCCACAACATCAAAACCCATATTTTGGAAAATTGTTTCAAGTTCTTCCATCGTTTGGTTTATAACTGCGAGATGGCCTGATTCATACTTGTCAAAATGAGCTGTTACGTCTATTTTTTCAGCTTTGATCTTTTCTTTTAATAAGTCTCTTTTGATTATTTCATTTTTATCTGCAAGAAGGTTTTCAATTTCCTTGCTAGTTTGGTTTATTAACTTACCCGCACTTGGTTTTTCTTCATTAGGTAATTTTGCTATTGACTTTTTAAGGTCAGTAATAGTTCCTTTCTTACCTAAAAATTTTATCCTGAGTTCTTCTAGGGCCTCTAAGGTCTCTGCTTTTTCTATTTCAGTCTTGGCTGTTTCTAAGACTTGCTTTAAATTTTCTTCCATTTTTCCTCCAAATAAAAAAATCCGTCCTCTACAAAGGACAGATATAGCTCTGCGGTACCACCTTAATTGATTTATAAATAAATCCGCTCATTACTTTAACGAAAAGTTTACGTATCGATTACTCAATTCATCTCAAAGTTCATCGGTGAATAACCCTAATCGTGACTTAAAAGGCTCTCAACATCCCTTTCTTGCTGTATAAGAATAATTAAAGTCTTTCCGAATCATCACATAAGTCTATTCATAATTATGCTTGCAGCAATGGCTGCATTTAGAGATTCGATTTCTCCTTCCATAGGTATTTTGATAAAGTCATCAGTGATTTCTCTTAATTTTTGACTTAGGCCATTGGCCTCATTTCCTATAGCAAGGATGATTTTAGAATCTTTCTTAAAATCTCTTATATCTAGCCCGTCCATATCTGCTGATAGGACCTTGTAGCTAGGTTTTAGTTTGTTTATATCATCGTGAGTTTTTTCTAAGATATTTAGTCTAAAGACAGATCCCATTGATGCCCTTAGTGTTTTTTCATTGTAGAAATCAACTGTTCCTGGCATTAAAATCACATCTCTAAAACCAAAAGCTTCAGCAGAACGGATCATTGTGCCAAGATTACCCGGATCATTTATCCCATCTAAGAGCAAAATCTTAGGCGAAGAAATTTCCCTTGGATCTTTCTTTTTTATGACAGCCCCTATTCCATCAGGGTTTGTCATTGATGATAATTTATTAAAAAGGGCTTCACTAAAGACTAAAGTTCTATACTCAGTCTTATAAGAAACACCTTCTTTTAAAAAAATAAAATCTATCATAGCAGATGAAGCTACGGCCTCATCTACTAATTTCCTAGATTCTATAATAAATGAATTTTCTTTGTCTCGATACTTTTTCATTTTAAGCTTATTTATAAACTTAAAATTTTGATTAGATACCGATTCTATTAGCATTAAGCGTTTTTAGCTCTCTCTACTAATTTAGCAAATTCTTCTGGGTTGTTTACTGCAAGTTCAGCTAGCATCTTTCTGTTGATGTCGATGTTTGCTTTCTTTAGGCCGCCCATAAGTTTTGAATAGCTTGTGCCATTGATTCTTGCTGCAGCGTTGATCCTAGCAATCCAAAGTTTTCTGAAGTCTCTTTTTCTGTGTTTTCTACCAATGTAAGCATATGATAGAGATTTCATTACAGCTTGGTTAGCTGTCCTGAATAGAAGGCTTTTGGAACCGTAATAACCCTTTGCTTGTTTTAATACTTTTTTATGTCTTTTCTTTGCATTTACTGCTCTTTTTATTCTTGCCATCTATATCCTCCTATGCACCAATTAACTTTTTAACATTTTTATATACAGTTTGTGAAACTTCTGCAGGTTTTCTTAGTCTTCTTTTTCTGTTTGGTGATTTCTTAGCTGTTAAGTGTCCCTTATAAGCTTTTCTTCTCATGATTTTGCCAGAGCCTGTTACTTTAAATCTCTTAGCAGCTGCTCTTTTAGTTTTAATCTTATTTTTTGCCATCTTATTCTCCTTTTTCATCATTTGGTTCTAGAAACATAACAAGAGATCTGCCTTCCATCTTAGGCTTTTTGTCAATCTTGCCACAGTTATCTAGCATGCCGTTGAACTTATCCATTAATTCGTAGCCAGGTTCTTTTCTACCAAGTTCCCTACCACGGAATCTTATAGATACTTTGACTTTATCCCCGTTGTTTAAGAATTTTTTAGTTTGATTTGCCTTAGTTTGCAAGTCATTGTCTTCGATATTTAAAGAAAATCTTGTCTCTTTAAGTTGAGCATTCTTTTGTTTTTTCTTATTCTCTTTTTCTTTTTTCTCTTGATCATATTTAAACTTGCCATAGTCCATAATCCTTGTTACAGGTGGCTTTGCCTGTGGACTCATAAGTACAAGGTCAAGACCCTTTTCGTCAGCCATATCTTGGGCTTCTTTTAGGGAAGTGATACCAACTTGGTTACCTTGATCATCGATTAGTCTTACTTGACTAGCTCTAATTTCATCATTGATTCTTAAATCTTTTATAGTTATACCTCCAATGTATTGTATAAAAAAAGCGGGCACAAAGTACCCGCAAATAATCTATCAAAAATAAATCTTATTAACCTAAAAACTTGTGCCGTTAGGTGAGTTTGGGTACTTCTTTGTTGTTTACATGTATCATAATACTAGCTAAAATAGTAATTGTCAAATAAATTCAGATATTTTTTTGATATTTTCAAACTATTTTTAGTCTAAGATGAAAAATCCTATACCAATTAGTCCTGGACCAGTGTTTGCACCTAAGGTTGGGGAAATCTGTCCTTCCTTATAGATCTTAGCATTTTCTATAATATCTTTAAGTCTTTCTTTCATCTTTTCGTGACCATCTGGATAATCGCCTTCAGATATAAAGAAATAATAGTCTTTTACACCTTCAAGATTTTTTCTAATTATCTTTTCTAGTTGGCTAATGGTTTTCTTTTCACCCCTAACAATTTTTTCTATAGCGAAGCCGCCTTCTGGTGGATCTGTCTTAATGATTGGTTTTACTGAAAGAGCATCACCAATTTTACCAAAAGTTTTTGGCACCCTTCCACCTTCTACTATATATTTAAAAGTATCTATAGTGAAAAAGACCTTAGAATCATAGATTTTTTCTTCTAGTTTTTTTGTTATTTCATCAAAACTCTTGCCTTCGTCGATTAGTTTTTTTGCATAGGTTGCATAATAACCTTGAGCAAGGGTTAGATTTCCAGTATTAAAGGCGTAGATTTCAAGACCAGGAACTTCTGCTAGCTTACAAGCATTATAGGTTCCTGAAAACTTATTTCCTATATTAATACAAATTACTTTATCATATCCATCTTCTTTAATTTTTTCCAAAAGCTCATTGATATCTCCTGGAGAAGGCATGGATGTCTTTGGCAATTTGTTGTTAGTTTTTATCCAAGCATAAAAATCTTCAGGGCTAATTTCTAGCCTATCTTTTAGGAACTTACCATCTAAATTCACATATAATGGCAAGTAATAGAAACCTTCTTCTCTTATGTAATCAAGACTTAAATCACTTCCTGAATCTACTAATATAGCTATCTTTTCCATTATATCTCCTTGCGGTTATCTATTACTAATTGTGTGTATAATTTTGTAAATAGTGAAATGGCCAAGTAGGAAAGAACCTTATCGTGGTGGTCGGTGTATTCAAAAGAAATATTGACCGCATTGACCTTTTCACTTGTAAGTATGGCTTTTCTTGCTTGGTTAAATATATTTTCAAAATTCTCGTAAACGTCTTTTAGACCAAATGTTGACATTTCTATATCTATGCCCTTGGCCAAATCTTCTATTGATATTACCTGTTTAAATATTGATATAACAACCAATTGGGCTATGGAAGACCTGTAATATTTTTTCTTTTCCGGCCTATCAATATAGCCTAATTTGACATAGTTATTTACCATAGAAGAACTAATCAAATTTTTTTCAACTACATGAAGGGGACTTAAAATTTCATTTAAGTACCTCAAAAGTTCTTCCTTATAAATACCATCATTAGGCAGACTGTCCCAACTAGGCAGGTTAATATTTTCTAATTCATTAATTTTTTCAATCATATCTACCCCGTATTATACCCCATCTAGTTCATATTACTAGATTAGAGGTCACAATCTATATCTATTTCCACCCTCTCATTGGCCTTTGTAATCGCCCTTATATCAGTAAAATTAGATCTATAAAACTTCTTAAATTCAAGGCTTACTTCTTCCCTATCACCAATTTTTGTTGGAAATAGGATTTGACTATCAGCATCATCTATTATCTTATCCAAGTAGGCAAGGGATTTTTTGTTTAAATCTGTAATTGGCAAAAATATTATGTCTGGATTTTCAAATCTAAGTTCATCCAAGAGGTCTAGATACCTATCATCATCGACTTTTTCAAGGTCCATTGATCCTCCGTAAAAAATTATCAAATCCTCTACTTCTATTAAAAAACCAAGCCTTATCCCATCTAGGGAAAAAGCCCTAACAAATACTTCATCTCCCTTATAATGTAGACTTAATTTATCATCTTCGCCCAAAAGATAGACATTATCTCTTTTATAGAGTTTTTTAAGGTCCTTCATCCCAATCTCATCTTTATTTAGGTAGATAATATTATCCTGGTATTTTAAATCTCTAATATTCTTATTTAGGACATAGGTTAAAGACCTTAATTTACCAAGATTAAAAATGTCTTCTGTATAGGATTTCTCTCCCTTATCTGTGGCAAAAAATATAATATGTTTTGACTCGGGTATATCAAGCAAACCCTCAGCATAATCAAAAACTAAAAAATAATCCCCGTAAGCTAGGCTATAGCAGGAATCATAAATATAATTCACAAGTACTTTCTCACTCATCGTATCTCCTTAGATTTTTTATACCCTATATTACATTTTTTATCATTGGCGTATAATCTTTTTGAGGTGATTTTATGAAAAAAGAAATTAAAACTAATGCAATGAGATTTCTCGATAATTTAAATATAGAATATGAACACATAGATTACGGTCTTGACCACGAATTTGTTTCTTCTGTAGACTTGGCAGAAGAAGGTCATACAGATATCCACACAATCTTTAAGACCCTTGCTACAGAAAGTAAGGAGGGGGATGTTTATATACTTGTAATAAACGGAGCAGATGAGATCGATTTTAAAAAAGCAGCCAAGGCCATTGGTGTTAAGAGCCTTTCCATGCTTGCCCTTAAAGATCTTAAGAAAACTGTTGGTTATGAAAGAGGAGCCACAACTCCGCTTGCACTAAAAAAAGATTATCCAGTTTTTATTGACCAAAAGGCAAAAGATATGGATTTTATCAAGGTTTCTGCAGGTAAGGTTGGCCATTCTTTAAAAATTAAGCCAGCAGATTTGCAAAAAGCAACTAAGGCTAGCTTTGTTGATTTGATAAAATGATTTTAACAAAGTTTGAAAATGGCAAAAAAAATTCCTACCAAGTTACAAATGGTTTTGGTTTTGATCAAATAACTCAATGTCAAAGCCAATTTGAGGATTGCTTTTGCTTAGAAATCGAAAATGACCCTGAGGATGAGAAATTAAAACTACTTGTCATCCTCTCACCGATTTTTATTGCGGCCTTTGATAATGGAAATGTAGAACTCGAATTTCTTAAAAAAACCATAGAAAATTCTTCCCATCCTTTCGCCTTGTATCCAGATTTTTTTGGAAATTTTGACAAAGACCAATATTTCAAGGCTTATGAGGATAAAGACGAAGGGAAAATTACAGAAGACATAATTTTAAGGGAAGATAAGATTATAGAATTTTATTTCAATTCCCTACCAGAAGCCTACCTAAAATCTCTTCTCGCCATGGTTGATGGCCTGATAGAGGATGATTCTAATAGACGTAATCTCTTGCATTATTTCGATCAAATGAGAGATGATATTGTTATAAATGGTAGAAGGTCAATTTTAGCTAATGGCATCCAGGCTTTTTATTTAAATAAATATGTAGTAGTGTGGATGCTCGATTTATTTTCCTTTATACAAAAAAATAAAGCTGACGTTTCTAGCTTTCTTGATCCAATCATGGACCTGGTAAATGACCTAAAAACGCCAGCCAATATTAAATAAAATTTAGAAGTGAATCGTAAGATTCTTCTGATAAATATTTTGGGGCCACATCTAAAACGGTGATGGCTCCTTTTTTTCCTTCTTTAGCGAGTCTATAAAGTGCCCTAGCATAGGCAATGTCAACTGCTGCTGTAAAATCAGGATTTGATTCTAGATCGAGATTAAATTCCATTAGTGCATTGCCTTCGCCACTTGCCTTGCCCCTTCTTATAACATGGCCGCCGTGGACCATTTTTTTGTGGTTTTTATCAAGGTCTTCTTGGCTAATGAAGTGGACGAAAGTCTCGTATGGTGCGAAATAATCAGGCATAGTTTTTATTTTTTCTTCTATTATTTTCCTATCTGCCCCATCTTCGACAACTGCATAGACTTCTCTCAAATGAGCCTTGTGGCTATCAAAATCAAATTCCTCATCCTTTCTTATTTTATCCAAAATTTCAGGCTTTGGAATTGTATATTGTGTTGCATCAAGGACTCCATCTATCGACCTAACTGCTGCCGAATGACCTTGGCTAACTCCCTTGCCCCATAGGGTGAAGTACTTACCATCTGGAAGTACAGCTTGGCCAATAATCCTATTTAGGGAAAATAAACCCGGATCCCAACCAGTTGATATAAGGGCCAAGTTCCCATTTTCCTTACCAATATTATCCATCTCGTGAAAATAATCTTTAATTTTAGCATGATTATCAAAACTATCAAGAGTATTGAAGCTTTTTAATAACTCTGGCCCTTGGGATAAAATATCCTTATCTGATGACCCACATAAAATTAATAAATCAATTTGATCTTTGTATTCATTTATATTTTCAAGTGGCCTATAAAGGTCTATATCTAGCTTTCTCCTAGAAAATATCCCAGCCACTTCCATATCAGAAATCGCATCAATGCCTTTTTTTACAGACCTTCCTAAATTTCCGTAACCAACTATTCCAACTCTAATCATTGTCTCCCCTTATTACATCTTTAAAATCATACCTACCTGGTTTCTTTCCTTGTAAAAAACTTGCAGCCTTCAAAACCCCATTGGCAAAGATTTTTTTGGATGCTGCTTGGTGATTTATTTCAATAGTTTCATCAAGACCGGCTAGGATTAATCTATGCTCGCCAACTATTGTTCCCGCTCTCACAGAAGATATGCCAACTTCATTTGGATCACGCCTGTCATCATGACTAAAATCTCTCATTTTCTTAAATAATTTGCCATCCCTGCCCCTATTTACTCCGTCAAAGATCATATTGGCAGTGCCAGAAGGATTGTCCTTCTTTTTGTTGTGGTGGCTTTCAACTATTTCTATGTCAAAATCTTTTAAGACCCTGGCAAGTCTTTCGGCTATATCTGTCATAACATTTATGCCAAGAGAATAATTGCCTTCTTGAATAAAGGCTACACTTTCCCCGAGTTTCTTGATTTTAGAAAGGTCTTCATCTGTATAACCAGTTGTTGCAAATACTACTGGATAGGATTTTTCTTTGGCAAATTCAATTATATGATCAAGTAAAAATCTTATCAAATGCCCTATAATCCACATTTAGATTTTCATCAAAAGGCGTGATTACAGCGACAGTTGATCCTGTGAATATCATCATTACTCCTTTACTAAAAGTTCTGCGATTTGTACAGCGTTAAGGGCTGCACCCTTTCTAATATTATCTGCCACGCACCATAAATTTAAGCTATTGTCACAAGAGAAATCTCTCCTAATCCTACCGACAAAAACCTCGTCTTTGCCGCTTGCTGTAGCAGGCATTGGATAAATTTCATTGGCAATGTCATCTTCTACTATGACTCCCGGTGTAGACTCTAAAACTTTTCTAATGTCATCAAGATTAAAATCTTTTTTTAACTTTAAGTTGATTGAAACACCGTGAGCGTTAGAAACTGGTACTCTGATGGCTGTGGCTGTAATTTTTATAGAATCATCTCCCAAAATTTTTCTAGATTCGTTAACCATTTTCATCTCTTCTTTTGTATAGCCATTATCTAAGAAAGAATCTATTTGTGGAAGTAAATTGTCATAAATTTTATATTTCCAGTGGTCATTTTTCTTTTCATAGAGGTCTTCAAGAGCTCTTTCACCACCACCAGAAACCGCCTGATAGGTATTGTAAACAATTCTATCTATGCCGTATTCTTGATAAATATTCGCAATAGCAAGGACAGATTGGATTGTAGAACAATTTGGGTTTGCTATTAGCATATCTCTTTTCTTAATGTCACTAGGGTTCACTTCTGGAATTACAAGTGGCACGTCTTTATCCATCCTAAAACATGAAGAATTATCAACAACCCTGATATTGTTTTTTACAGCCAAAGGCACATATTTTTCTGAAACACTTCCACCTGCCGCAAATAAGGCTAGATCAATTCCCCTATTATCAAAGGAATCTTCCTTTAATTCTTCAATGATTACTTTCTTTCCCTGAAACTCAATTTCTTTTCCTACTGACTTTTTTGAAGCGAAGGCAAAAAGCCTATCAACCGGGAAATTTCTTTCCTCTAGGATATCCCTAATCTTGCTTCCAACTAATCCACTTGCACCAACAACTGCTACATTTGCCATCTTATTCTCCTTTATATTCACAATCATTTTTTATTAAATCATCTAAAGTTTCTCTTTTTACTGCAAGATAATCCTTGCCATCTTCAACAAAAACCACAGTCGGTTTTGGAAGTTTATTATAATTTGAACTCATCGCCAATGAATAGGCTCCGGTGTTTTCAATAGCAAGTATATCCCCTCTTTTTGGATAAGGAAGGTCGGTTTCTTCTATCAAAATGTCTCCCGATTCGCAAAACTTGCCTCCAACCCTAAATTTTTCATAATTTTTATCGTCAAGTCTATTTGCAATTAATGCATCGTACTTGGCCCCATAAAGGCTTGGCCTTATATTATCAGACATACCCCCATCGACAAAAACAAGTGGGAGGCCTTCAAGGGTGTGCTTAACACTACCCACACTATAAATCGTCGTTCCAGCCTGGTTAATCATAGACCTACCTGGCTCGATGCCGACCCTTGTGATCTTAAGCTTATAATCCTTGATTTTTTCCTCAATGATTTTCGCAAAGTCTCGTAAAAACTTTTCTAAATCAAAGTCTTTGTCATTTTTATTTTGTCTGACTCCAAAACCTCCGCCTAAGTTTAAATGACTAAAACTTTGGTCAGTAAGGTCTTGCATTTTCTTTGTAAAATCAAAGAGGATTTTAGCTTCTTCTTCAAAAAATCCAACTTCCATTACTTGGCTGCCTATGTGGGCGTGAAAACCTAGTAAATTTACAAATTGGCTTTGGGCCATTTCCTTGATATAGGATTCTATTTTTTCATCCCTGATATTTATCCCAAACTTGGAATCAGCGTTTGATGTTTGGATATACTTATGGGTTGAGGTTTTTACATCAGGATTAATCCTTAAAAGGCAATCCATCTTCTCGTCCATTTCCTTTAGGATTTCTTCTAAGAATAAAAATTCCTCGTAAGAATCTATAATTATTGTTCCAATCTTATTTTCTATGGCAAAAACAAGTTCTTCTTTGGTTTTATTATTGCCATGGAGATGGATTTTTTTAGGTTCAAAACCGGCCTTCATGCCTATATACATCTCCCCAATAGAAACCGTATCAAGAAAAAGGCCCTCGTTTTTAATAAGACCTAGCAAATACAAGTTTGACCCTGCCTTTGAGGCAAAACTTACCTCGCTAGCAAAGATATCTGATTTGAAATTTTCCCTAAAAGCCCTGGCTGTATCCTTAATTAGTTTTTGATCATATATGTAAAGGGGCGTCCCATATTTTTTCCTTAAATATTCTACAGAAAGTCCACCAATATGGAGCATCCCATCTATATTTGTATAATTTTTCTTAAGCATATATCCTCCATACGAAAAAAATCACGGGCAAAAGGCCCATGATTTCCCTTTCGCCTGACTTAGCAAGTACTCCAGCAAGATTTGGCAAATCTTGCTGACAATCATAGACCTATTCGACCTATGACCAATACCATGTATTTCGGCGGTTAGACCTTTCGTTACCTACTCATTGTAACCGCGACCCCTTGGCTAAATCTTTAATTATTTATCAGTCTATCAGATATTAGTGCTTTTGTCAAATTTATGTTAATATTCATGCAAATATTTTTATTTTAATACCGATTGTTGTATAATAGTGCCAATTAGGAGAATGATGTGAAAATAACAGCTAAATTTGGGGGCTCATCTGTAGCCTCAGCCAGTCAAATAGAAAAAGTAGGACAAATCGTAAAAAATGATGAAAATATAAGGGCTATTGTCGTTTCTGCCCCAGGAAAGAGATTTAAGGCAGATATAAAGGTGACAGACCTTTTAATCAGCCTTTTTGAAGAATATAAATCACAAAGCCCAACTTACATAAAAACCTTGGATATGATTGTCCTCAGGTACACAGAAATCTCTGAAATTTTGGGTCTTGATAGAAAATTAGTGGAATCTTTTAAGGAAATACTTCTAGGATTTTTATCAAGTATTAAGGATGATTTTTATTTGGAAAATGCCATTAAATCTTCAGGCGAAGACTTTAATGCAAGGCTTATTGCAGCCTACATGAATAAAATCGGAATCAAAGCCACCTATATGTCACCAAAAGATTTGGGAATTGTCCTTGAATACAGTCTAAATGATGTAAATATTTTAGATGAGACCTATAAGAATATCGGAAAATTTAAGGATAGGGATGAGCTCTTAGTTGTGCCTGGTTTTTATGGCTACAATAAGGATGGCGATAAGCTTACCTTCTCTAGGGGTGGATCAGATATAAGCGGGGCTATCCTTGCTAGAGGTCTTGGCTGCGATATTTACGAAAATTATACAGATATGACCTATATTTATTCAGCAAATCCTAGCCTTTTTGATAAGCCTGCGCCGATTAAAAATATTTCCTATGCCGAAATGAGAGAACTTTCCTACAATGGTTTTGAGATCTCCAAGAAGATGCCGTTGAGCCCCTTCTTGATACAGATATTGAAATCCATGTCAAAAACACCAATAATCCAAATGAAGGCGGGACAATTATTTCAAAGGAAAGGACAGATGTGGATAAGAACCCTATTGTCGGAATGAGCGATGTTGGAGAATTTACTTCCTTTAAAATCACTGAATATTTGATGAATAGGAAGGTCGGTTATATCAAAAACGTCCTTGATATTTTCCAATATATGCACATACCAGTTGAACATATTCCTACTTCAATAGATTCTATTTCTATCCTCGTTAGGAGCGAATATCTGGAGGACAGCTCAAAAAAATCTTCTATAGTAAATGCAATAAACAATTCCTTTGACCTCGATGAACTAGTAGTTAGAGATTTTCTAAAATCCATTGCTATAGTTGGCGAGGGTCTAAAAGACCAAATGACCACGGCACTTTATATCATTTCTGACGTCTTAAATCAAAACCAAATTAAAATCGAATATATTATCCAAGGAGCATCTAACAATTCACTTTTTATTCTAATTAATAAAAAAGATGAAAAATTATGCCTAAAATCCCTCTATAAGGCAATTTATGAAGATAAAGTCCTTGATAAGTAAATTAGTAAAGAAAAACCAGAGTCAGGATTCATATCCCGCTCTGGTTTTTAAAATTCTCAGATTCTCTTATTAGTATTTCTCCAAATACCGATTTCTTCTGCTGCCTTGATTAACTCATCCCTATTGTCTGGGTGGGCTAGACTTACAAGGGCTTCTGCTGCTTGCCAGGTTGTTAGACCTTTGAAGTTTACAATACCTTGTTCTGTTGCAATGTAATGGGTGTTAGATCTTACAGCTGTAGCTTGGGTGCCTGGTGCGAAGGTTGGAACGATGTTTGAAATTCTCTTACCGTCCTTGTCTACTCTTGATGAGTTAAGGGCAATTATTGATCTACCGCCCTTTGACCTATAAGCACCAAGTACAAAGTCTAGGGCTCCGCCTGCACCTGATATGTGTTTAGTTCCAATGGATTCAGCAGAAATTTGTCCCCAAAGGTCCACTTGTAAAACTGTATTGATTGAAACAAAGTTATCAAGAGATGCTATTACGTCAATATCATTTACATAGTCAACTGGAGCTGCCATTAGCTCTTCATTATCGTCTATATAGTCGTAAAGCTCTTGGCTACCTGCAGCGAAAGCATATGTTTGGCGACCAACATCTATATTTTTCTTACGTCCTGTAATCCTGCCTGCTAGGGCCATTTCTCTAAAGGCATCAACATACATTTCTGAGTGAACACCAAGGTCTTTTAGGTCAGATTTAGCAATTTCTGAACCTATAGCATTTGGAAGACCACCTATACCAATTTGGATAGTATCACCATCACGAAGCATATCTACTACGAAGCTTGCTGCCTTAAGTTCTTCTTCACCAAATGAAGCTTTTGGAAGTGTGAGCATTGGATAATTTGTTGATTGGTAAACATAGTCAACATCTTTGATATTTATAAAGTTATCATATCCACCAAGTGCTCTTGGAACATTTTCATTTATTTCTAGTATTACCTTATCAGCTGTTTCAAACGATGCCATAGCGTGACTTACTGATACACCAAAATTGAAGTTTCCATGCTTATCCATTGGACTAACTTGGAATACTGAAACTGCAGCTTTTGGAGCATTTTCTCTGATATATCTTGGTAGCTCGCTGTATTTGATTGGAATAAAGAAAGCGTTGTAGTCTTTTGAATTAATTAACTTTCTTTCTATACCTGATGAGTGCCAAGAATGGTAGGTAATGTGTTCTCCTGTAGGATCAGCTGTGGCTAAAGGTGAATTGTAAGCAAGGATTCCTCCCCTTACCTTTACATCTTTTAATTCATTTACTCTTTCAGCTAAGGCCTTATCGAAGTCAACAGGTGTTAGGGCACACCATCCCATTTCTACCCAGTCGCCGTCCTTAACCATTGCTGCTGCTTCTTTTGCAGTGATTAACTTTTCTTCATATAATTTCTTAAAATCCATATTTTCCCCTTTTATAATATCGTTTTCTTATGATATTAACTATATACCCATAATTGAAAATTATTATCAATCTTTAGTAAATAATTTAATATTTTATCGAAAATTAACAAAAAAAGGCATGCAGATAAGAACTACCTGCATACCTTAAAATTTATCTTATCTTTCTACTATAACTGCAGTACCCATACCGCCACCTATACAAAGTGTTGCGATACCTTTTTTAGAGTCTCTCTTTTGCATTTCATATAGAAGTGTTGTAAGGATTCTTGCTCCTGATGCACCAACTGGGTGACCGATAGCAATAGCTCCACCGTTTACGTTAACTATGTCTGTGTTTAGACCTAGTTCTTTGATTACTGATAAAGCTTGAGCAGCGAAAGCTTCGTTAGCTTCGATTAGATCGATGTCTTCAAGTGTTAGGTTAGCTTTTTCTAGAGCTTTTCTAACTGTTGGGATTGGGCCTGTACCCATGATTTTTGGATCAACACCTTCTGTAGCGTAGCTTACGATTGTAGCAAGTGGAGTAACGCCAAGTTCTTTAGCTTTTTCTTCACTCATTACTACTAGACAAGCTGCACCGTCGTTGATACCAGATGCGTTAGCTGCTGTAACTGTACCGTCTTTGATGAAAGCTGGTCTTAGGCCAGAAATGCTTTCTTTTGTAACGCCTTCTTTGATGTATTCATCTGTGTCAACTACTGTAACTTTGCCTTTTCTACCCTTAACTTCTACTGGTACGATTTCGTCTTTGAATCTACCTTCGGCTCTAGCTTTTGCAGCTTTTTGTTGGCTGTCTGCAGCAAGGGCATCTTGTTCTTCTCTAGTTAGACCGAATTTTTCTGCTATATTTTCTGCAGTAACTCCCATGTGGTAGTCATTGAATGCGTCCCAAAGTCCGTCTTTGATCATTTCATCGACAACTTTTTTATCACCCATTCTTGCTCCCCATCTTTCGTCTGTTAGAAGGTATGGAGCTTGTGACATTGATTCTGTACCACCTGCTAAAACAACATCACAGTCACCAGCGATAATCATTTGAGCTGCTAGAGAAACAGATCTTAAACCTGAACCACAAACAATGTTTAATGTCATTGCTGGTTTTTCAATTGGAATACCAGCGTCTAGTGCGATTTGTCTAGCGATATTTTGGCCGTTACCTGCTTGAAGTACACAACCAAGGATTGATTCATCTATATCTTCTGGTTTGATGCCAGCTCTTTTGATTGCTTCTTTAGCTGCTACTGCACCTAGTTCTCTTGCTGAAACTGTTTTAAATGCTCCGCCGTAAGCACCAACTGGTGTTCTTGCTGCACTTGCTATAACTACTTTTCTTGTCATAATTTCTCCTTTAGTTTTTCTTAAAATCTATTTATCTTATTTGCTGTAATCGTAGAAGCCTTTGCCTGTTTTTCTACCAAGGTCTCCAGCTCTTACCATTTGTCTTAATAGTGGGCATGGTCTATATTTGCTATCACCAAATTCATTGTAAAGAACTTCCATAATAGCTAGACATGTATCAAGTCCGATTAAATCTCCTAGAGCAAGAGGTCCCATTGGGTGGTTTGCACCAAGTTGCATACCCTTATCTATATCTTCTACGCTTGCAAGTCCATCAGCTAATACGCCAACAGCTTCGTTGATCATTGGGATAAGAAGTCTGTTAACTACGAATCCTGGACCTTCTTTAACTTCGATAGGTTGTTTGCCAAGATCTTCAGCTAGTTTAAAGATTGCTTGGTTTGTTTCATCAGATGTGTGTAGACCTCTGATAACTTCAACAAGTTTCATAACTGGAACTGGGTTGAAGAAATGCATACCAATTACTTTTTCAGGTCTTTTTGTAACAGCTGCTATGTCTGTAATTGAAAGTGAAGATGTGTTTGAAGCAAGGATTGCGCCTTCTTTAACAACTTCATCTAATTCTTTAAAGATATCTTTTTTAAGTTTTGGATTTTCTGTTGCTGCTTCAATTACTATGTCACAATCAGCTAAATCTTTAACTTCTGTTGTGTAAGAAATGTTTGCTAGAGCTTTTTCTTTAGCTTCTTCAGTCATTCTTTCTTTTGATACCAATTTTGTATAAGATTTTTCTATTCTTGCCTTGCAAGCATCTAGAAATTCATCTTTGATATCTCTTACAACAACTTCATAATTTTTAGCAGCAGTTTCTACAATACCGCCACCCATGATTCCTGATCCGATTACACCTATTTTCATTAAAAATCTCCTTTATTTATTTTCAAATTCAGCTTTACCTTTATTGATAAAAGCGTTCATTCCTGCTTTTTGATCTTCTGTTGAGAAGGTTAGGGCAAATAAGTTTTCTTCAACTTTGATTGCGCTGTCTATATCTACTTGACCACCTACGTTTATAGCTTCTTTTGAAGCTCTAACTGCAACTGGTGCGTTAGAAGCGATTTTTTCTGCTAGTTTTTGTACAGTTTCTTCAAGTTTGTCAGCTTCTACTACTTCTTGAACTAAGCCAATTTCGTAAGCCTTGTCAGCCTTGATGTTATTTGCTGTATAAATTAGATATTTCGCATAACCTGGTCCTACTAATCTTTGAAGTCTTTGGGTACCTGCAAAACCTGGAGTAATACCAAGACCTACTTCTGGTTGACCAAATAGGGCCTTATCGCTTGCAATCCTAAAATCACAGCTCATAGCGATTTCACATCCACCACCAAGCGCAAAGCCGTTAATTTGTGCTATAACTGGAATTGGTAGGCTTTCAAGTTTTCTAAATACGTGAAGACCTTTGTAACCAAATTCCTTAGCTTCGATAGCTGTAAGTGTTGACATTTCTTTAATGTCTGCACCTGCAACAAAGCTTCTGCCTTCACCTGTAAGGATTGCTACCCTAAGATCTTTGTTAGCTCTTACTTCATCTAATAGTGTGTTTAGTTCGTCTAGTACTTCTGAGTTAAGTGCGTTTAAAGCTTCTGGTCTGTTGATAGTTATTTTTGCTATGTGACCATTAACTTCATATTTTACAGTTTTGTAAGTCATCCATCCCCCTTCGAATTAAATCGTTTACAAATTTTCCTTAGTACAAAGCTTCCATAAACTTTATACCCATTTTCTCTTCTTATACTTATATTATAACAGTTGATATTTTTTTGTCAATCTTTTTTTGTATATTTTTTAACAAGATTTACAAACGATTTTCTACCAACTAATTATAGGTTTTTTTAATCTATAAAAGAAAAACCACTATTTGAGAAAATAGTGGTTTAATTTTTATATTAGGCCTTTCTAGCTTTGATTTTTTCTGTTAGGGCTGGAACTATTTCGAATAAGTCTCCAACTATACCATAATCAGCTACATCAAAGATAGGCGCATCTGGATCTTTGTTAATAGCAATAATTGTATCTGATGCATTGATACCAGCTAAGTGTTGGATAGCTCCAGAAATACCTATTGCTATATATACCTTTGGTCCTACAGTCTTACCTGATTGGCCAACTTGGTGAGAGTGTGAGATCCATCCAGCATCTACTGCTGCACGTGATGAACCAACTGTAGCTCCAAGTGCTTCTGCTAATTCTTCAATGATTTTGAAGTTAGCTGCTTCACCTAGTCCACGTCCACCAGATACGATATATTCAGCACCAACTAAGTCTACATCATCGCCTTCGTCTCTTGGGATGAAGTTAAGAATCTTAGTTCTAATTTCGCCTGTATATTCTATATTGTCTTCAATTTCTTCGATATTGTCTTTTCTACCAAATGCTTCTTTAGGGAATACGCCTGGACGTACTGTACCCATTTGTGGTCTAGAATCTGGACAAAGAATTTGTGCCATTAGGTTACCACCAAAGGCAGGTCTTGTCCATTGTACGTTGCCTGTTTCAGCGTCAACGTCAAGTTCTGTACAGTCTGCAGTAAGACCTGTGTGTAGTCTAGAAGATACTCTTGGACCTAGGTCTCTACCTTGGTTTGTTGCACCGATTAGGATTGTATTTGGATTGTGATTTTCAACTAATTTGCATACAGCGTTAGCGTAAACATCTGTATTGTATTCTTTATATATTTCGCCTTCGCATGTGATTATTGCATCAACGCCGTGATCTTTTACTTCTTCCTTAGCCTTTGATACTTCTTCACCAATTATAACTGCTACTAATTTTCCACCAAGTGTGTCAGCCATTCTTCTACCTGGATTTAATAATTCAAGTCCTACATTAACAGCTGATCCGTCTTCCTTAGTTTCAACTAATACCCATAGGTTTTTATTTTCTGACATAGTCCCTCCTTAAATAAGCTTCTTATCAGCTAATGCTGCAATTAGCTTATCTGCTGCTTCATCAGCTTCCATATTTTCAAACATTTCACCAACTTTTTCAACTGTTGGTGTGTAAGATTTATTTACTCTTGTTGGTGAACCTTTTAGACCGATAGCTGTTTCGTCTATAGAATCTTTTAGTTCTTCAAAAGTAATTTGTTCTATGTTAGCTTTTTTAGCTTTTAGTTTGTTTTTGATTTTTGGATATCTTAATTCTTCATCACCGTATTTTGTAAATGTAACAAGTGCTGGAAGAGTCATTTGGATTTCAAGTGCTCCGCCTTCAACTTCTTTAAGAACTTTTAGTCCTTCTTCATTTACTTCTGCAGTGTAACCATAAGTTACTTGTGGAAGGTCTAAGTGTTCAGCAAGTTCTGGTCCTACTTGTGCAGTATCACCATCGATAGCTTGTAGTCCACAAAATACCATGTCTGGTTGGCCTTCAGTTTCAGCTACTTTTTTGATAGCTTCTGAAAGGATATAAGATGTAGCTAGTGTATCAGAACCACCGAATTTTCTATCTGTTACTAGGTAAGCATTGTCTGCACCAACTGCTAGACAATCTCTAAGCATTTGATCTGCTTGTGGAGGTCCCATTGAGATTACTGTAATCTTAACTTCTGGGTCTTTGTCTTTGATTCTTAGAGCTTGCTCAAGAGCAAAAGCATCGTAAGTATTAAGGATACTTGGAACGCCTTTTCTAATTAGTGTATTTGTAACCGGATCAATTTTGATTTCATTTGTATCCGGAACTTGTTTAGCACATACGAATATGTTCATATATATCTCCCTTCGATTTATCTTATCTTAATAATGCTCCGCCAACAACCATTAACATAACTTCTGAAGTACCTTCATAAATTTCTGTTATCTTGGCGTCTCTCATCATTCTTTCAACTTCGTATTCTTTAACGTAGCCGTAACCACCGAATAATTGAACTGCTTTTGTTGTAACATCCATAGCTACTCTTGCTGCTTTTAATTTAGCTTCTGCTGCTGCTACAGTGTAGCTTTCGCCAGCATCTTTAAGTGTTGCCGCCTTATAAACCAGGTGACGAGCAGATTCTATGTCTATTGCCATTTCAGCTAGTTTAAATTGTGTATTTTGGAATTTAGCGATTGGTCTACCAAATTGTTGTCTTTCTTTAACGTATTTGATTGCTTTGTTTAATGCGCCTTCTGCAATACCAAGTGCTTGAGCTGCTATACCAATTCTACCACCATCAAGGGTTTGCATAGCGTATTTAAAGCCTTTACCTTCTTCACCTAGTAAGTTTGCTGCAGGAATTCTACAATCTCTAAATACTAATTCCATTGTTGAAGAAGCTTTGATACCCATCTTGTCTTCTTTTGTACCAAAATCAAAACCTGGAGTTCCTTTTTCTACTATGAAAGCTGAAATACCTTTTGTACCTTGTTCTTTATCTGTCATTGCAAATACTACATAAATGTCAGCATAGCCAGCATTTGTTATAAAGATTTTTGTACCGTTAAGAACATATTCATCACCATCTTTAACAGCTACAGTTTTTTGGCCTGAAGCATCTGTACCTGCATCTGGTTCTGTAAGGGCAAATGCACCTAGTTTTTCACCTGAAGCAAGTGGAGTTAAGAATTTTTCTTTTTGTTCTTCATTACCGAATTTATTGATTGCGTCAGCACATAAAGATGTGTGAGCAGAAAGAATAACACCTGTTGATGCACAGCACTTAGATAATTCTTCAACGCATAGTACATATGTAAGTGTATCAAGACCAATTCCGCCGTATTCTTCATCAAATGGGATACCAAAGAAACCTAGCTCTTGCATTTTAGCTACGTTTTCTTCTGGGAATCTGTGATTTTCGTCGATTTCAATAGCTATAGGTGCTACTTCTTTTTCGGCGAAGTCTCTAAACATTTGTTGCATTTCTAATTGTTCTTCAGTTAATTTATACATTTTCTCTCCTTATAATTTTGACTTTGGATTAAACATCCATACATTATTATCCTACTGTTATTATCTTAACAATCATTTTCGTAATTGTCAAATAAAAATCAAAGTCTTTTTTTAAACTAGACTTTTCACTTATGATTTAAGAAGCTTTGCCCTTTATTTCAAGGAAAAATCTTGCTGCAAATTAATCTAAAGTTGAATATTATTCAATCTTTAGAAAACTTCTGCACATAAGCTCTCATTCTAACTATACCTTTTCAGGCCTCTAATTCAATCGTTTTCTTATCATTTAACAAATATAAAATCATTGCAAATAATATTTAATTTTGCACATTGTTAAATTATTTGTTATAATCATATCACAAGCAAATGAAATTGTTATTTTATTAGGAGGTAATATGACAGATTACAACAAAGTTAGTGAAGAAATCATTAACAAATTTAGGGAAAGCGTTGAAGGTAAAGTTTATACTGCAGACGATATCAACGAAGACTACTACCACGACGAGATGCCAATCTACGGTTCTTACCAACCAGAAGTTCTTATTGCTGCTAAGTCTACACAAGACGTTTCAAATATTATGAAAATTTGTAACGAGAACAAAATTCCTGTTCTAGCACGTGGTGCTGGTTCTGGTCTAGTTGGTTCTGGTGTTGCTATCAATGGTGGAGTTATGATTGATATGCAAGATATGAACCAAATCCTTGAATACGACCTAGATAACCTTGTTGTTAGAGTTCAACCTGGTGTTTACTTACACGACCTTGCTGAAGATTGTCTAACAAAAGGCTATATGTACCCACCTGATCCAGGTGAAAAATTTGCTACCCTAGGCGGCAACGTTTCTACAAACGCCGGTGGTATGAGAGCTGTTAAATACGGTACAACTAGAGATTATGTAAGAGCTATGGAAGTTGTTCTTCCTACTGGCGAAGTCACAAGATTTGGTGCCGTTGTTTCTAAAACATCTACAGGTTATTCACTAAAAGACCTAATGGTAGGTTCTGAAGGAACCCTTGGTATAATCACAGAATTAACCCTAAAAATCGTTCCTCAAGCTAAACACACCATTTCTTTGATAGTTCCATTTGAATCTCTTGATGAATGTATAGCTACAGTTCCAGTTTTATTCAGAGCTAACCTTAAACCACAAGCTATCGAATTTATGGAAAGAAAGATAATTCTTGCTTCTGAAAAATATATCGGCAAGGAAACCTTCCCTAAAAATATCGAGGGCACTGATGTTAATGCTTACCTTCTAATCACCTTTGATGGCGATAACGAAGACGAAATTGATGGCCTAATGGAACAGGCAGCTGAATTATTAGTTGAAAACGGAGCTATAGATGTTCTAGTTGCTGATACTCCAAGTGCAATCAAAGATGCTTGGGCAGCAAGAAGCTCTTTCCTTGAAGCAATCAATAGCCAATACAAACTAATCGACGAATGTGACGTAGTAGTTCCAATTAACAAAATCGCTCCATTTATCAACTATGTAAATGAAATCGGTGAAGGATATGACTTTGACGTTCAATCATTCGGTCACGCTGGCGACGGCAACCTTCACATCTACACAGTTTCAAATGAAGAAGATAAATTAGATGAATTTAATGCACAAGTTCACGACTTCATGGAAAAAATCTACACCAAAGCTTATGAATTTGGCGGAAAATTATCAGGCGAACACGGTGTTGGTCACGGTAAATTAAAATACCTAGCAGAATACGAAGGCAAACTCAACACAGACCTAATGAGAGGCATCAAGAAAGTATTCGATCCAAACATGATCCTAAACCCAGGTAAAGTTGTTACAATAGACTAATAAAAAGATTTTAAACTAAAAACAATTTACAAGAAAAAAAGAGCTAAGTCTTTCGACTTAAGCTCTTTTTGCTTTCTTATATATTATCAAAATTAACAAGGTCCTGGTCGCCTGTTTCCATATTTCTTACAGTAACTTTTCCTTCTTCTCTCTCGTTTTGACCGATGATATAGGCATATTTTACACCAACCTTATCAGCGTAGGAGAATTTCTTTTTAAGTTTTCCGCCTTCTAGATAAATATCAGCTCTCTTTCCTTGTTCATGAAGCTTATTTAAGATATCTATAGCGTAGAAGTTTTCTTCATCGCTCATTGGAATTACAAGTATATCTGTAAGTCTAGATTCTTTTTCATCCACAAGACCAATTTCCTTTAATTGGTAGAATAAACGGGTCAAACCTATTGACATACCCACACCTGGGAGGGCCTGCTTAGAAAAGTTTGCTGCAAGGGTTTCATAACGGCCACCTGATGATACAGAACCAATTGATTCATAGCCATTTATAAAGGTTTCATAAACTGTGCCTGTATAATAATCAAGACCCCTTGTGATAGCTGGGTCAATTTTGACATTAGTATCAGGAATACCAAGGTGGATCATGTAGGAATAGACCGTTTTTAATTCGTCAAGGCCTTCTCTGTATAGGTCGTTATCTACAAAGTCGGTTAATTTTTCTAAAAGTTCTTCATTCGCCAAATCTGACCCTATAAAGGATAGGATTTTGTCTGCCTTTTCGCTATCGACTAATTCTAGAAGCTCATCTCTTGTATTTTCCATACCAATCTTATCTTTTTTATCGATAAGCCTTAGGACATCAGTTGTATCTGTGATATCCATAGCATTTAAAAATCCATTTAGAAGCTTTCTGTTGTTTATCCTAAAAGTCACATCTGGTGTATCAAGTTTATTGAAAATCTCATAGATAACCCTTGGTGGGATTGCGTCGTTGGCTATGGCTAGGTTGTTATGTCCGATTATATCAATATCGCATTGGTAAAATTCCCTGTAGCGGCCCTTTTGGTTTCTCTCTCCCCTATAAACTTTGGCTATGTGATAGCGTTTGAAAGGGAAATTTAAATCAGCAAAATGCTCTGCCACATACCTTGCAAGAGGCACTGTTAGGTCAAACCTAAGGCTCATATCCCTGGTTTCAGAGGCAATTTCATATATTTGCTTTTCTGTTTCTCCCCCACCCTTTGCAAAAAGTATTTCATTTTTTTCTATGACCGGGGTATCAATTGGCAAAAATTGAAATTTTTTATAAGTTTCTTCTATAATATTTTTCATCTTGTCAAAAGCCAGCTGGTCTTCTGGCAAAAGTTCCATAACTCCGGCTATGGTTGATGGTTTTACAATTTTCATATCTCTCTCCTATATCTCTTTAGCTAGGTATATTATACGATAATTTAGCAAAGAAAAAAGCCCCATATTAGAGGCTTAAATTTCAATGATAGAACCCAGGTCTATAAGTTCTGTTTTTGGATAAATAATATCTATATTTTTATTTTTGCAAATTTCTTCTATCTTTACAAAGGCCTTATGCCTAGAAATATCTCCGCTAAAAATTAGCTGGTTTCCAACCAAACCACAAGTCCCACCTAAAAATCCCTGGTCAAAGCCATCTAGGATGACCTTGTCATTATCAACTAATTCTATATCGACCTTATTTTTTAGAGCCTTGTAGATTCCATAATCGCTAGTTACTAATAAATCTCCAAGAGGAATTAGAGAACACCTGGTGTAGCCTTGGTTAACTTTGAGATGAGAAATACCTTTTTCTATAAGGAAATTTTCTATATTTTTTTCTGTAAAATCATTGTGGATATAAAAATCTTTAAATCTTACTAAATTATAAAGGGCGTCTTGAGGATATTTTCCGCCAAGATTCTCTCCCTTGATTAAGTTAAAGCCCACTAATTTCTCCTCATAATATGAAAAGACAGCTTCATCTACTACTAAAGTTTTATGGTCTATTTTAAACAAAGACAAGTCCGGATGATCAGCAATTCTTGGGTCTAAGTTGGGATTGGCTATTGTTTCTATAAAGGAAAATCCATTTTCCCTTAGAAAATTTTTAAAATCATCGCTTGCCTTATAGGAAATAACTAACATAAAAATCCTTTCAATAAAAAAATCCCCATCTGGGGATATTTTGGAGGCGCCACCCAGATTTGAACTGGGGGTAAAGGTGTTGCAGACCTCTGCCTTACCACTTGGCTATGGCGCCAAATAAAAAATGGAGCGGATGACGAGATTCGAACTCGCGACCCTCGCCTTGGCAAGGCGATGCTCTACCACTGAGCCACATCCGCATACAAATATTATAACATTTTTATTTGCTTTTGTAAAGTCTAATCCAATATTTTTTGAATTTTTACTTGCTTTAGGGTTTCTCCCTCTCAAGCTTACTTTTATATTATAGGATAAGTTTTAAGACTTGTCAAGTTTTATTATTTTATTTTCAAAAAATTTCTATAGCAATTTCAAAGTCTAATAAAAAATGGCAAAGCCAAGCCTAGTGGATTCGCTTTGCCTTTTTTAATTCGTTTAATTCTTCTCTTATCAAAAATATAGAAATAACCATAGTTAGGAAATCTGATGCAATTAGGACATACCAAATTGCTTCTTTTGCCATAAAGTTCGCAACAAAATAAGCAAAAAGTGTCACAAATACATAGCCCCTAAGAAGGGTTATGATAAAGTCAAACCTTGGCTTGCCAACAGCTGTAAGATACCCACCGTTTGTTATATTAAAGCCTAGGATTAAAAAACTTATAGCAAAAATCCTAAGTGACTTTGAGGCAAAAACCATAAAGTCAGCTGTCACATCAGTCAAAAATACATTTATGAAAAATTCTGGCCACAATTCTATAGCTCCCACCATTATTAGGGAAAGAATAGCAACTGATCTTAGCATGTATTTTCTAATAATTGGAATGTTGTCGTATTCTTCCGCTCCGTAATAAAAGCCCAAAAGTGGTTGGCTTGACTGGTTTATGGCAAGCATAGTATTTACAACAAAGGTCATGACATAGGCAATTACAGAAAAGGCTGCAAGGCCCACTTCTCCATAAAGCCTACCTATAGCAAGGTTAAATACCAAAATACAAAAACCTGTAGAAAGCTCTGATAAGGATGCAGGAAAACCATAGGAAAAAATTTCCTTAAACATAAAGGCCTTGACCCTAAATTTTCTAAATTTCAAATAAGACTTTGGTGATAAAAAGTAAATCAAATAGCCAATTGTTGGAATAGTCTGTGCCAAACCTGTCGCCACAGCCGCTCCCCATAATCCCCAATGGAATTTGAAGATAAAAATATAGTCAAGAACTACATTTGTAAGGGCCGACATCAACATGAGTACAGTTGTAATCGATGGTCTTCCATCTGCCTTTACCATTATCTCAAAAACATAGGATGTAAGATAAAAAGGCAAAAAGAAAATCAAAATAAATAGGTATTCCTTAACCATTTCTACCATGTGGCCTTCTGCGCCCAAAAATCTTACAAGGGGATTTATAAAAATAAAACCTACAATAGAAAGACCCAGGGCAAAGATTACTGAAATAGCAACGCCAAGGCTAAAAAATTCATCGGCACCTTCTTTATTTTGCCTACCTTTTTCGTGGGCAATTAGGTTTAAAGATCCGATTGAAATTAAAATCGAAAAAGCAAAAGCCAGGGTCACAAAAGGCATAGAAATATTTACAGCTGCCAAACCCTCACTACCAACACCCCTACCAACAAAAATACCATCCACCATGGTATAGGTCGAAAATAAGGTCATGGTCGTGATGGTAGGTATTAGATATTTTAAATAATTTTTAATTAGTGATTTTTTCTGCATTTAGACTCCTTAATACCTATAATATAACTCTCGAGCCTTCTTTGGTCAAGATTTTAAAGCAAAATAAAAAATCGACTCGAAAGAGCCGAAATTTTATGAGATTAACTTATAGTATTCCCTGGAACTTAATTTGTAATAAATCAAATACAAAAGAGCAAATATTACAAAGCCTATTACAAAGGAAGTAATTTTTATAGAGTTATTAACACATCCTAACATGACAAAGATTTTTGAAATCATCTTAAAGGCAAAGCCTACGTGGATGCCAGAAACTACCAAAGGTAGGAAGAAAAATACCAGAACTTGCTTATCTATAGTTTTTTTGATTTTTTCTTCTCCTATGCCAAGTTTCCTCAAAGATTCATATTTATTTTTATCGGCAAAACCCTCTTGGATTTGCTTATAATATATTATTAGGCCAGTTGCAACCATAAAAATTAATCCTAAGAATATTCCTACGAAAAATATAGCACCGTAAAGTTTGTATCCTTCTAAGACAAAATCATCATGAAAGCCAATGCCAAATTCATTTTGCACTTCCTTAGTTTTCTCTTTGAAAATCGCCATATCTTCATCACTTAGGTCAAAATTATAGGCATGGACTATTTTATTATCATCTATAATTAGGTTTTTATCCAAGTTTTTAACTATCACATAATAAAAATCAAACATGTAGGACACTATGGAATTATTTCCAGAATTTTTATATGGGAAATCTTTAATATCTGACTTTTTCCTTAATTTTTGGCCATTTATATCAAGTTCTGAAAGATCAGCCAATTTAGGGGACTTATAAAGTAAAAACTCCCCATCTTTTAAATTGGAAGCTTCTGGTATTGATTCGTCATTAACTTCCACAAGGATACCCATGGCCTTTCCATCAAGATCATTTGGATTTTTAAAGGCGTAAGATTGGTCACTGGTCTTAATATTTTGTCCATCTTTTTCAAAAGCAAGTACAGCTTTGTAATCTTGAATATTTTTTGCTTCCAAATTATTTTCTTTGATGATTTTTTTAACCTGGTCAATAGAATACTCATCAACACTAGCAAGGCCCACATCTCTTGGATATTGCCTAGATCCCACATCCTCAACACTCCTATAAAGAGCTATGGCTGATGATAATAAAATAATGGCAGCTGTAGACATGATTGTAATTGATCCAAGTCCCTTGGCGTTTGACCTTAACCTAAAAATAAGGCTAGAAACTGAGATAAATTTTTCAGTTTTGTAATAAGATTTGGAAGCCTTCATCATTTTTAAAATCACTATTGAAAGTGATGAGAAAAGGAAAAATGTTCCTATCATTACAAGAATAACCGCCAAGAAAAAGTAGCTAAGAGCCCTTAAAGGATTGTTTATAGTTTGGGCTAAGTAATATCCAGACCCAAGCAGAATTAATGATACAAACGCACTTAAAACCATCCCCCTTGGCCTTTTAAAGGTTTTTTCTTCCTTAAATAAGTCGAGAATTGATTTTCTTTTTATTTTTATAATTCTGGTTAATAAAATTAGTAGAGAAATTCCTGCAAAAACCAAGAAGCTAATTATATAAGCATCTCTAGCAAAACTTAGGTAGAAATTTCCTTCCATTAGCATAAGCTTCAAAAAAATTGTTTCTAATAGTTTATAGATAACTGAAGCAGAGATTATACCTATTAAATATCCTAAAGCTGATATTATTAATGATTCTAAGGCCAATATTTTTGAAAGATGTTTTTTATCAAGACCTAAAATCGCATAGAGAGAGATTTCCTTAAGTCTTTTATTTAATAAAAATCCATCTGAATAATATAAAAATATCAGCGAAAAAATCCCCATTACATAAATAGCAATTTTCAATATATAGTAGATGCTAGACATGGCGTAAAAATCTTTTAAAGTATCGGCATTCATTAAAAGCAAAATCGAAGTAAATGAAAAAACCATAAATCCGTAAATCAAAATATATGGAAGATAAACTTCCTTATTTTTTCTAATCCCATCTAGGGCAAGGCGCTTAGTGAGTTTCATTCTTTGCCGCCCTTAGAAAATTTAATGAATCTGAAATTCTTTTATAAAACTGATCTCTGCTGTCATCTGCCTTATAAATTTCATTAAAAATCTTACCGTCCCTGATAAATAAAACTCTTTTAGCAAAGGAAGCCGCGATATTTGAGTGGGTCACCATGAGAATTGTATTCCCATCTTGGTTTATTCTTTCAAAATAATTTAGCAAGTCTTCGCTGGATGAAGAATCAAGTTGACCTGTTGGTTCATCTGCCAATATTATTTTTGGTCTTATAATTAAGGCCCTTGCTACAGCCACCCTTTGCTTTTGGCCACCAGATATTTCTGCCGGATACTTATTTAAAAGTTCAGCAATCCCAAGCTTATTGACAATAGGCATAAGCTTATCCTCAAAATTTTCTGGATTTTCTTCCCTTAACACAAGGGGCAAAAGGATATTTTCCCTCACATCAAAATTATCCAAAAGATTAAAATCTTGAAAGATATAGCCAAAATTATCCCTCCTAAAATCTGACTTTTCCTTATCAGATAAGGACAGAATTTCCTTGTCATCAAGGAAAATTTGTCCACTAGTTTCCTTATCAATAAGGGAAATGATATTCAAAAGTGTGGTCTTTCCTGAACCAGACTCACCCATGATGGCTAGGAAATCACCATCCTCTACTTTCAAATTCACATCCTTTAGGGCAGTCACAGCGTTGGCTGTATTTTCCTTATAAATTTTTCTTAAGTTTTTTATTTCTAACATATTTTCACCTCTCATAATATAATTATAAAGGCTTTATAAAAATAAGTCCCTTTGCCTAGCTTACAAAGAGACCCCTTTTCTTACAATTTTGTAAGTTTTGGAAAATTTATCATGATTTTTGTAAATATCCCTTCTTCTGATTCGATTTTTATATCTAAGTTTAGGTCCTTGCCAATGGATTTTACAAGATATAGGCCAAGGCCAGTTGAAGACCCAAGTTTCCTGCCATTTTCACCTGTATAACCCATTTCAAAAACCCTTGGCAAGTCAGAGGCCTTAATGCCAATCCCATTATCTTCTATAATAAGGAAATTTTTCTCAAAATATATTTTTATCTTGCCAGCTTCTGGTGTATATTTCAAAGCATTATTTAAAATCTGACCTATAATAAAACCTATCCATTTTTCATCACTTACAGTCATAAATCCAAGGTCGCCCACATCCAAGCTAATTTTTTTGGAAATAAAATCGTAAGACTTTTCTCTGATTATTTCCTTAACCACAGATTCAATTCTTACTTCCTTAAAGACATAGTCATTGGTTTTTGAATTGTACCTTACAAAGCCAAGGAGAATGTTTAAATAATCTTCGATCCTCTTATTATTTTTTATAAGTAATTCAAGGTCTGGCTGATTGTCAGCTAAGATGAGCTTATTTTCAGCAATAGGCGTTTTAATTTCATGAATCCATAGGCCATAAAAATCCCTAAGGTCGCCTTCAATTTCATTATAGGCAAGTAATAGGTCCTTGTACTTCTTATCGAGATTTTCTAATTCATCTAGGATAATTTTTTCCCTCTGGCTTGGATTTTTTGAAATTTCTGCAAAAGTTGGTACCTCTTGGTTAAAATACTTATAGAGAAAATAAGCTAAAAAAATAAAAAAGCTTATCAAAAACCCATAAATTATTGGGAATTTTTCTAGGTTGAAACTTATGAAAACCAACAAATAAGTAAGGCTAATAATAAAAAAGAAAATAAAAGATACCTTATTTTCCTTCAAAAAATTTTTAAGCTTCAACATAATAACCATATCCCTGCTTGGTTTTTATAAAATCATCTACCCCAAGACCTGCCAAAGACTTTCTTAGCCTAGAAATATTGACTGTTAGGGTATTATCGTCGATGTAAATATCTGTGGACCACAAACTTGTCATTAGCTTATCTCTAGAGACAACATTTCCCTTATTTACCATAAGAGTTTCCAAAATTTTAAATTCATTTTTAGAAAGTTCAAGACTTTTTTCGCCAAAACTAATTGACATTGACTTTAAATCAAGAATTAGTCCTCTAACTTCAAGTCTTGATAGATTTTCCTTATAATCATAAGCCCTCCTTAAAAGTGCCTTGATTTTTGCAAGCAAAAGATCCATTTCAAAAGGTTTACTCACGAAATCATCTGCTCCCATTTCCATAGCCATGATTTTATTCATAGTATCTTCCTTGGAAGATAAAAATATTATTGGAACATTTGAGATGTTGCGAATCTTCCTAGTCCAAAAATACCCATCATAAAAAGGAAGGCCAATATCCATGACAACAAGGTCTGGTTTTTCTGATTTAAAAGCATCAAAAACCTTCTCAAAATCACACACAAGGGCGACTTCAAAGCCCCACTTCTCAAGTTCATTTTTTAATTTTTCTGAAATTATCTGGCTATCGTCCACCACAAATATCTTAAACATAGTCGCTCCTTAAAAATATTATAACACAAAAACCTCCCATTCCTAATTTGAATGAGAGGTTGTTAATTAATCTAGTTCCAACTTACCGGTATATAATTGCCAGTAGGTGCCTTTTTCTTTTATTAATTTGTCGTGGTTGCCACGTTCTATAATCCTGCCGTCTTCCATTACCATGATTACGTCAGAGTTTTGGATAGTTGAAAGCCTGTGGGCTATTACTATGGAGGTTGAACCTGTCATTAGCTTATCCATTGCCTCTGTGACATCTTTTTCTGTGGCTGTATCTATGGATGATGTCGCTTCGTCAAGTATAAGCATTGGAGGTTCTGCAATAGCAGCCCTTGATATTGAAATCAGCTGGTTTTGACCATCTGATAGGCTTGATCCGTCGCCGTGGATTTCGGTGTCATATTTTTCTGGAAGTCTTTTTATAAAGGAATCCGCACCAGAAAGCCTAGCCGCAGCCTTCACTTCTTCATCGCTGGCTCTTAGTCTACCATACTTGATATTGCCCTCAATGGTGTCTGTAAAGAGGTTTACTTCCTGGAGCACCATGCCAAAAGCACGCCTTAGGGCATCTTTTTTAATATCTCTTATGTCAATTCCGTCGACCATTATAGAACCATTGTCAATTTCATAAAACCTGGTGATGACGTTGGTAATGGTGGTCTTACCTGCTCCGGTTGAACCAACAAAGGCAATCTTTTCGCCAGGATCAGCATAAAATGAAATATCCTTAAGGATTTGGTTTTTGCCATCATATGAGAAGTCCACATTCTTAAACTCAAGTCTACCTTCGAGCATCTTATAGTGTTTCCTATCGCCATCATCCCACACCCAAGCATAGCGGCCTGTTAGGTCGTCACACTCAGTCACAGATCCGTCAGCATTTTCTACAGCGTGGACAAGCTCGATAAAACCAGTGTCTTTTTCAATCGGCATATCAATTATTTCAAAAATCCTGTCAGCCCCTGCCATAGCTTGGAAAACTGCGTTGGCCTGTTGGCTAACATTCACAATAGGATTTTGAATTTGCCTAATATTTGATAAAAAGGCTGCCAAAACTCCCACAGTCATATCTCCCTGGATTGTCAAATAGACTCCATAAACTGTAATAGCAGCATAGAGAATATTTACCATATTTAGCAAGAATGGCATCATCCTACCAGCATAGGTATTGGCACGGGTGAAGGCAATCCTCACTTCTTCAGTCTTATTTCTAAAAGTGTCGAGGATTTTTTCTTCTCTTGAAAAAACTTTTACAACTTTTTGTCCAGACAAAGTTTCCTCAGAAAATCCTTGCAAACTTGAAATATATCCCTGGCCTTCCCTGAAGGATGTCGAAGACTTGTAGATAATCCTAGATAGGATTGGAATTAAGATTAATAGACCAAGAAGCATTGTAAGTGTCAGATTAAAACTTAATTTAAACATGACAAGTATTGTTCCCACAAGCATGATTGTGGCCCTTACAATGGTTGGGACTGTATTTGCCAAGGCCTGGCTTAGGACGTCTGTGTCGTTAGTAAACCTTGACATAATCTCACCGTGCTTGTTGGTGTCAAAAAATCCTATTGGCATCTTTTGCACTTTGTCAAAAAGCTCTACCCTAATATTTCTAATTGATCTTTCTCCAACCCTGACCATGAGTCTTGAATATATAAAGGAAGTAAGGGCGGAAACTGCGTAGATTGCGCCCATTTGAAGGGATGCTCTCTTTAATCCTGCCACATCAGATTGTAAGATGTAGTTGTCAATAATTGGCTGGAGCATATTTACTCCCCAAATCTGGGTAAGGGCGGAAACTATTACGCAGACTACAATCAAAATCATCTGCCACCTATAAGCAAAAAGATAGGATAAGAGCCTTCCTATTGACGAAAATGAAACTTTTCTCCTATATGATTTGTCATTCATTTTATAATCATTAGTCATTATCTCCACCTCCTTGCTCTTGTATATCAACGGTTTCCCTGTAGACCCTGTTGGTCGCATAAAGCTCATCGTGAGTGCCGATTGCTTCGATTTTTCCTTCGTTCATAACTATAATCCTGTCTACATACTTAAATGAAGATACCCTCTGGGAAATAATTATCTTTGTCAAATCCTTGTTGTATTTGTTAATGCCATCGATAATGGCTGTTTCTGTCTTGGTATCAACTGCAGATGTGGAGTTATCCATAATAAGGATTTTTGGCTTTTTAAGTAGTGCTCTGGCAATAGTTAGCCTTTGTTTTTGACCACCAGAAACGCCTGTTCCACCCTGGCCAAGGACTGATTCATAGCCATCATGGCGGTTTCTTACAAAGTCATCGGCCTGGGAAATCTTACTTGCAAGCTCAATTTCTTCCATAGTTGCCTCATCATCTCCCCACCTGAGGTTATCGGCAATAGATCCTGAAAATAGGGTATTTTTTTGAAGAACTATTGCCACATCATCTCTTAAAGTTTTTAGGTCATATTTTTCAACCGAATGGCCACCTACTTTTAGAGAGCCTTCGCTTATATCATAGAGTCTTGGAATTAACTGAACTAGGGTGGATTTTGATGCTCCTGTTGGTCCTAAGATACCAATTGACTCACCGCTTTTGATGTGAAGATTTATATCTTCAAGCTGATAGGAATCAGAATCTTCTTCATATTTAAAGGAAACATTGTCAAAATCAATTGAACCATCTTCTAATTTTAGGCCTTCGATTTTCTTATTATTATCCATAGTAGGAACCCTGCTAATAACTTCAACAACCCTTGTAATACCAGGCGATGCTGACATAAACATGGTTAAAACCATGGACATACCGATAAAGGCGCCTAAAAGCATGGTTGCGTACATATTAAATGCCACAAGGTCGCCGACTTGGAGCCTGCCTTCGATGATTTCAATCCCGCCAAAATAGGTGATGCCAACAAAGGTGGCAAATAAAACTACATTGGCAAGGGGAAATACAAGAGACATTGGCCCTTGAGATCCGTCCGCGTATTCAAACATCTTTTGGTTTTGGATGCCAAACTTATCAAGCTCGTATTTTTTCCTAAAAAATGCCTTAATCACACGCATATTCTTAAGATTTTCCTCTACAACTAGGTTGAGTTTGTCATATTGGTAGCGGGCCTTCCTAAATTTTGGAATGGCATAGGTTGTTAATCCCATCAAAAGGGCAAACAAAATTGGCACAGCTATCAAAAATATAAGCGACAATTTTAGGCTAGATTTAAGAGCCAAAACAAAGGCCACTATAGCCATTGCTACAGTCTTAATTACAAACCTGGTTGAAACAAACATTGAAAAAGTAATCTGCTGGGTATCAGACGATAGCCTTGTCAAAAGCGAAGGGACCCCAAAATAATCTATATCTTCAAAAGAAAAGCGCTGGATATTTTCAAACTGAGCAAGCCTTGCATTACGGCCCATACCAGATGAAGCAATACCAGCATTTTTAGTTGCCTGCATACCACAAAACATGGTAATTAATGATAATACAACCATCAATAGTCCGTATTTTACGGCAAGACCCAAATCTTGGCCCTTAACAGCTTCATTAAGTGTAAGGCCCATAATAGCTGGAATTGCAAGCTCTAAGATGGTTTCAAAGCTGGTATAAATCCTCGAAATATTTCTATTTTTCTTAAATTCTCCCAAGTACCTTTTGATATAGGTAAAGGACTTGTAAAATTCTTTTATACTTTCCATTCATCCTCCTTCATAAAATCTTCTCTAATTGTGTCGTTAAGAAGTTTAAGAGCATCTTTAATCTCCCTTACCTTCTCATCGCCCAATTTCTCGTACATTCTCTTATTTGATTGGCTAATCGGTTTTAATCTCTCATCCCTAATTTTTTCTCCTTTGTCTGTCAGGCTTAAAATCCTCATCCTCTTATCATTTTCGTCTGGAATAAGGTCAATCAGCCCGTCTTCCTTAAGGATTTTAATGATATTATTTACAGTTTGCTTGGGAGCCCCAAGTTTTTCTGCAATATCTTTTTGACTAGGATTTGCCATGTGGCCGATGTGGATAAGGATAATAGTTTCAAGGTCATTAAGCCCATAAAACTTTGCCCTCTCCCTATTAAGGCCATTTGCACACCTCAGCAAAGAAAAAATAGAGACCATTGGATCAAGTTCAAAATTCATAAATCCTCTTTCTCTAAAATAAATAAACAATTATTTGTAATTAATATTATAGTCTTATTTAGGACTATGTCAAGTTGGGTTTATAGTTAGCATACCCCAGCGCCGTCCCGAACGACGCCAAAGGTGGCGGAGGGACCTTATAAGGTAAAGACCCCCACGTTCGTAAGATGTCTCACATACGTTCGACATGGCGCAGTAGTTTTAAGGAGACCGCAAACTCTAAGCCGCCGTCTCGATAGATAAGCCGAAGGCTTTGACGAGAGACCTTATAAAGAAAAGACATCTGATTTATGATAAAAACAATTAGCCACCAAAAAAACCGCCAAAATAGCGGTTTTCTATCTATTATATATATTTTTCCTATGATCAATGTCAACGACACAAATAATCAACTTCTCATCTTGAATTTCGCAAAGAATCCTATAGTCACCTATCCTATACCTCCAAAATCCCCTAAGATTTGTCGATAAAGCCTTGCCCCTAGACCTTGGTTCTTCTAATAGAGCGATTTTATCCATATAGGAAATTATTATTCTTTGAACTGGCTTATCCAATTTTTTAAGGGATTTGAGAGCCTCTTCAGAATAAATTATCCTCATAGACCAAGCTCTTTTTTCACTTCTTCGCTGGTATAAAATTTCATATTTTCTTTATTTAAAAGATAGTCCTCAATTAGTTTTTCGTCGTATTCTTCTTCTATATTTCTGAGCAAGGTCTCCCTTGCCCAATCTGATAGGGACTTACTATTCTCTTCGGCAACTTTTTTAAAAAGCTCCTTGTCATCTCTATTTAATCTAATTGTTAAAGTAGTCATAGGCCCTTCCTTTCTGTGTTACATTGTAATATGATTATACAATATTAGTTAAAAAAGTCAAAAAAAGACCGCAAGCCTTTGCTTACGATCTTTTAATCTTATTCTTCGTCCTCATTCTTTTTATCTCTTGTAAAGAATAGTCCGACACTTGATGCTGCCATCAATCCTATATATAGTCCATAATTGCTTATGATACCAGTTGTAGGATTTAGGAAGTTCTTCACCTGGTTAATTACTTTTGTACCTGTTTGGTTAATAGTTTTCACAATCTTTGTGCCAGTTTGGTCTAGATTTTTCTTGCTATCATTTTTAACAGGTGGTTGGTTCTGACCAGGCTTTTTAGGATCTTTATCTCCTGGTTTTTCTGGAGTTTCTTCCTTATCTTTGTCAGGAGTTTCCTCCCTATCAGGATTTTTCTCCTTGCCATTTTCTTCGTCAGGAGTCTTTTCCTTATCTTCAGGTTCCTTTTCATCATCACCACCATCAGGTAATGTTGGGTCAGGATCTGGAGTAGGTATATAACCACCGCCTCCTGGATTGTCCCCTGGCTCTGGAGCTGGACATGGCTTGCATGGTTCTCTTACGTAGATTAATACCTTTGTATCTACTTGAGTTCCATCATCATAACTTACTGTGATTATAGCAGATGTAAATTCATCTCCAACTTTAGTATTAGGACGTTTTATTACTTTTGCTCCCTTAATACTCTTTCCTTTAGGAAGTATAAGTTGACTTATCAATTGGTCATCACTTATCTCATCGTCTTTATCCACTTTCATTGGATTAGATTCAACACCGTTAACTTCGATTATTTCACCTGATGAAATGCTCTTTTCTTCATAAGTAGCTGTAATTATTGTCTCTTTATCAAATAATTTAGCTTTCTTAGGATTATATTCATCGCCTTTTGCATCAGCGCCAAGCTTCCATGCACTAAATATTTTCTTACCCTTTCCTACAGGATTATTTACAGGAATTATTACTTCTTTTTCTGGATTTACATAGAATATACTAGTTCCTTCGAGTTTTCCTTCGGCTGTTGGAACAAAGCTAACTTTTACAAAATTATCTGGAGTTCCAGCTGGTGGATTACCATGTTCATCAGCTGGTATAACATCCTCTGAATATTTAGCAACTAGGGTTATATCTTCTGTGACTTTGTATTCTTCTGGATTGATAATCTTACCATCAAGAGTCCATCCAACAAATAAATAACCTTTTTTTGTTGGGGATGGAACCTCTCCAATAGCAGTATCATGTTTTACCTTTTGTGCTGGAATATAATTTCCGCCATCTGTATCAAACTGAACTGTATGCAAATTCTCATCCCAAACAGCTACTGCAGTTGTGTTTTCATTTAGAGTGATTTTTTCACCTGGTTTGTAGATTTTTTCTCCAATCATCCAACCAGTCAAAGAATAATTATCTTTCTTTAGGTCATTGCCACCAGCTAGGGTTATCTCTGTGCCTACATCATATGACAAAGCAGCTGGAACTTCTCCTGATGTTTTATCATCTGCTTCATAGGTCATGGTTACCTTGGCCAATTTGAACCTAGCAACGAATTTCTTGTCGGTTTTGATAGGTTTATCATCAATTTTTTCATACCAGGCATCAAAATCGTAGTTTTTATTTGGTACAGGAGTTGGTATTTTAAGGTCATCTGAACCTACTGTGATATTCTTTAATGGATTTACATAATAGGTCTTGTTTCCTTCTTCTAATTTACCATTTTCACCTGCTATAAATTCAACTTTAACATAGCCTTCTGGTTTTTGATCTATTTTTTCTGCTGGGATAACATCCTTATATGATTGGAAATGATAAACAAAAGTCTTATCATTTTCAAATGTTGCCTTTAATGCAGCATCTGTATTATCTTCATTTGTCCATTTTCCGCCATCAGCAACAAAGCCAACATTTGGTTTTTTAGTAATTTTATTTGCAGTATCTGTTAGGTCTACTTCCTTTTCAGGATTTACATAGTAAACAGTTGTTCCTGATAGGCTACCATTGTCATCTGCCACAAATTTTACAACCTTATATCCCTCTGGCTTATCAGAACCATCTGTGTTTTTCTGTGGAATAATATCATCAAGTGGCTTATATTCGGCTGTGATTTCATAAGTAGGTGAATTTGCTTTTAAATTTACAGTTAAATCTTTATCCCAATTGTTAAATTTATAACCAAGATCTGGCTTTACAGTCGGTGCAGGAATATTCACTTCAACTCCTGGTTTAATCCAGTATATTTGTGTGCCTTCTAATGAGCCATTGGTTCCAGGTTTAAATTCAACTTTTACATAACCTTCTACTTCAGTTGTAGAAATGTTATCAGGATCATTATAAAGAGCTGTGATTTTTGCACCATCTTTGTATTGAATTGCTTGGTCTATAGAAATATCCCATCTTGCAAATTCATATCCAGTATTTGGAACAGGAGTAGGAGCTTTATCCTTAAGAACTACTGCCTTGTTTGGATTTACATAGTAAACTGCTTGTCCAGTTAATTCTTTTCCATGGTCACCCTTAACAAATGTTACAGTGATATAGCCATCTGGTTTCTCAGAATTGTCATCCTTTGTCTTTGGAATTACATCATCAATAGGATCATACTTAGCGGTAACAGTTTTATCAGCTTTTATTTCAAAATCATCTTTAGTGTCCCAGCCAGTAAATTTATAACCAACTTCTGCTTTTACTTCTGGTTTTACTATTGATGTGTCTCCTAAAGTTTTAGAAGGGTCAGCTTTTGGATTTACATAATAAACAGTTTGTCCTGTTATATCTTTTCCATGCTCGCCCTTGTCAAAGGTTAGGGTCACATAACCTTCTGGTTTTTCGTTTGGTGTTCCATCTTCCTTGTTTGCTGGAATAATATCATCAAGCTTTTTGAAGTTACCTTTAACTGTGGTGTCATCGGTGTATTTCTTAGCTTTTTTAACAGTATCTTGGTCCCACTTTTCAAATTCATATCCTGTGTCAGCTTCTGTCTTTGGCTGTTGAATTGTTACTTCTTTATCAGGATTTACATAGTAGACTGTAACTTCACCATCAGCAATCTTGCCGCCTTCTGCTGGTTCAATTATAAATGTAACTGTTTTGTATCCTTCTGGTTGTTTATTTTCACTTCCATCTGGATTTGTCTTTGGGATTACAGCGCCTTTTTCGTTAAACTGAGCTGTGATTACGGTCTTATCTTTGTATTGAATTTTTTCATTGATTGGTCTGTCCCAACCAGCAAAATCATAACCAGTTTTTGGAACTACTGATGGAGCATAAGCTTCTAGGGCTACAGCCTTATTTGGGTTGAGATAAAGAACTTTTTCTATATTTCCACCCTTGTCTGTAGTCTTGAAAGTAACTGTGATATAACCTTTTGGTTTTTCATTTGGACTTCCATCTTCTTTATTAGCTGGAATTACATCGCCAAGTGGTTTTGAAATTGCTTTTACAACTATATCGTCTGCTTTGATTTCTGTTGCATCTTCTTTATCCCACTTTTCGAACTTATAACCATCTTCTTCTGTGTATGCAGGTTTTTTAAGTTCATCATTTCCAAGTTTTATACCTGCATTTGCCTTTACATAGTAGGCTTTTTGTTCTGTTAATTTTAAGCCTTTTTCTGCTTCAAATGTTACTTTGACATAACCATCAGGTCTGAATATCTTTGAGTCATCAGTATTTGTTGGGTCAAATGGGATAATATTAGGTGATTCCTTATAGGTTGCTGTGATGATTGTTTCATTTTCAAATTTCTTTTTCACACTTGGTTCATAAACTTCTCCATCCGCATTTGCACCAATCTTCCATTCTTTGAAGGTGTAGTATTGATTACCAACAGGGTTTTTAACTGGGATTATTACATCTCTATCCTTCTTAACCCAGAATATTTTTGCACCTTCCATATCACCTTTTTCTGTAGGATTGAAAATAACTTTTACAAAATTATCTGGTAAGTTCTTAGGTTCTTCAGTTCCCTCTTGTGGGATGACGTCCTTAGTGTACTCTGCCTTAATTGTTGAATTCTTTTCAAACATGGTTCTTGGTCTTTTTGTTAATTCGTAAAGACTACCATCACCTGTAGCGTCATCTGCCTTCATTATCCATCTTACAAATAAGTTATCACCCACCCCTACTGGGTCTTCGCCAGGTATTACTACCTTGGCATTTGGATTTACATAGTAGAAGTATTTTTGTGGTTTTTCAGCTGTTGTAGTTGGGTCTACTGTCACCTTTACATAATCTTCTGGAACATAATTTGGCCTACCCTCTTTGGTTTTTGCCTCGTATATGTTTTTAATAACTTTAATAGGTACCTCTATAACTACATTTTTGCCAGTTTTCTTAAAATCCACCCTTACTTTAATAGTAGTATTTCGAGATACTTCAGTTTTATCATCTTCTTTTAGTTTATCATACAAGCTATTTGCTAACTCAAAGGATTTGATTTCTTTTCCAGTATCATCTAATACGGCAAAACCATGGTCGTCGATATTAAGTGGAGTGTATTTTCCATCTTCACCTTTTATCCTAATTTGCTTTTCTAATTTTTCCATGTTAGGAGTAAATTCATTAATCCAATTATCGCCATCTTTAAAAGATTCATGGACTACTAGTTCTTCAGCTGTAATATCGTTGTTACCCCAAATAGCATAGAAGGTTTTTGCTTCTGTAACATTTGTAGTTTTTGCCTTAAAGTCTGCTTCACTTAGGGCAGGACCATCTGCTGTTTCCGCCCAACCCTTAAAGGTTTCTAGGTCTTTTTTAGGCTCTTCAACCTCTTCTGTCAAATCTTTTCCGTATTCAACTTCTTTTACGATTTGTTGGTCAGCCTTTGGGTCTGTAATAGAAGAGAATTTACCCTCATTGGCATCAAAGGTGATAGGTAAGATCTCTGTCATAGTAAGCTTACCACCATTTATGACATCGTAGGTGAAGTCGTATTTGAATTTATGGTCATCTGATTTGACAGTTTTATTTGTTGTATCAAAAGTTAATCCAGCTGTGCTTGTATCTATTTTGACATCTGGAGTTTTTTCTAGATAAACTGACAACACAAGGTCAGGATCAAAATCATTGTACCAGTCTCTTATAATTTTAGTGTCTTTATCGTTCTTTGGTAATTCTACACTTACTGGAGACACCCCGTCTCCTTCATCATCAAAGGCAAAGTTTGCTTTCATGTCTGGTCTGTCTTCTTCAGAAACACCTGTATGCCATTCAGATTTAAACTTGGTAGATGCGATTTGATTGTAAGTAAGTCCTAATTTAATATTTCCAATTATCTCCCCATCTGCATTTTCTGGTAAAAATGTAGGACTTGAGCCTTGAGTACCAAAACTTACAGAAGTCAAAAGTTTAACCTTATCTGAGACTCTTTCATCAATCCTTACTTCGTATCTGTAAGGTTTAAAACTCTTTGAAAATAGAGGTAGTTTAGATGGTTTACCTTCTCCATCAGACCAAGTGTATTTACCTTCTTTAGTAATTTGTAACATATAATATACGCCAGTATCTACACTTGTTTCATAATCCATTTGCCTAAAAATTATTTGGGCTGGTTTTGGATTTCCGTTTTCATCTACTCCAAATATTTCATTCCACTGGAATGGATTCCCGTCTAGACCATTTAGGTCTAATTCCGCACTTACATTTCCAAAATATTTTGGTTTATCCACATCTTTTGGCTCGTTATTATCTCCAAAATATGGTCCTGAACTAAATAAACTAACTCCCGGCCTTTGTGATCTCGATGTCCTGGTCTTTGCAGCTATCCTATTTAATTCATTCATTATTTTTGCATCATAGCTTTTTGCATTTATCTCGCCTACTTTTACATACTTGCCTTGAGGGGGAGTCTCCTCTCCCTCAGCAAGTCCTATGTTAGGCGGGATAAAAACTTGCAATAACATCACTATTGCTAAAAGCAAAGATGTTAATTTTTTTCTCATTATTTTACCACCCTATATCATACTTTCTCTCTTCAGACTTAATTCCATCTTTAATTGCGTAGATTGTGATTTTATCACCTCTTTTTAATCCTCTGCCTATTGATTTTTTTACAAAGAAAACATTTAAGCGTCCTCTTTTAGCAGATGTTATTGTTTTATTACTTGATATTCCTTCTCCACTTATTTCAAGATATCCAGTAGCACCTTCAGTCAATTCATCAATTAGAATATTATTTGCGTTTAGCTTTAATTCTTTTATTTTAATATCTGGCTTTACTTCGTCTGCTTCGCCAATTATTGTGTCTTCTTCAAATTTCCACTTACCATTTTCAAATGTCCACTTATCATTTTCACCCTTTGTTAAATCCCATGATTTAAACTCATAGTCATTAACAGCATTATTTTCTAAGGTTAACTTGTGAACAATTGGTGTGTCAATTTCTACATCTGTATTGGCTTTGACATAGAATTTACTGTCGCCAGTCATGAAAGCTTTGTTTTCAGGAACTCTAAACTCTACTAATACCATTCCTTCAGGTGTTTCGTCTTTGATCTTATCTTTGTCAGTTTCTTCTGGATCTACTGGTATTACATCAGCTTTAGGTTCGTATTGGGCTGTGAAGGTTATATCTTCGCCATTTAATACTAGAGCTTTGTCCCAACCAGAATTTTCTGCTTTTGCCTTGTAGTATTTAGCTGGGTTGATTTCTGGAACTGTTAGACCAGCTTTAACTGCCTGTGCAAATGTGTAGTCTTTGGCAACTTTATAAGTTGTTTGACCATCAAGTTCTCCGTGCTTGCCTTTTAAGAAGGTGACTTTAATGAATTGTTCTTCGACAGTGGCATTTTCGTCAATTACTTGAACTGGAGCTTGCCAGATTGCTATTAGGGTCTTGTCTGCTGTGATTGGTGTATCAAAGTTAAAGTAAGATGTGTCAGTTTCTTTTTCTTTCCAACCCATAAAGACTTTGCCATCTTGTTTTGGTGCCTCTGGATTTGTTGCTTTATTTCCATGGTCAACTGTTTGGCTTGGAACATCACTGCCGCCCATAGTGTTAAAGGTTACGGTGTGTTTAGCTGATGACCATTGGGCTGTTGCAGTTCTCGCTTTTTCAAGTTTAACTTGGTCACCTGGTTGGTAGATTTTTTCATCTTCATCTAGTTTCCAGCCAGCAAAGGTTGCATTTGGTTTTGCTAGACTTCCAGGACCTGCAAGTCCTACTGTCTCTCCATAATTTACTGTCACAGAAGCTGGGACTGTACCGCTTGCGCCTTCACCACCTTCATAGGTCAAGGTCACTTGGCCTGACTTAAAGATTGCAACGTGTTCTCTATCGCTTTTAATTGGTGTGTTCTCATCAATATTTTCTTGCCAATTTAAGAATTCGTAGTTTGTTGCAGGGACTGTTTTTGGAACTGCTAATTGTTTGTCTTTTACAGTTTCATTTTCACCTAAAACTTTTAAGGTAATTCCAGCTTTTGGATTTACATAGTAGATTTTTTCTTTAATATCACCTTCAAGTTTGCCCTTGTTTTCATCTTCTGTTCTGAAGGTTACTTTTACATATCCTTTTGGAATAACTTGGGTAGGGTCGTCAGTTTTTTCTACGATGTCTTCTGACTTATCGAAGTTAAATACAAATTCTGTTTCTGGATCAGTAAATATACCCTTTAATGTTTTATTAGCTGTATTAGTCCATTTTTCACCATTTACAAAGTATCCTGTATCTGGTGTCTTTGTAACTTTGCCAGCAGATTCTGTCATATCGACTTGAACTTCTGGGCTTACATAATAGACTGTGTCACCTGATAGGCTTCCGCCCTTGCCAGCCTTAAAGATTACTTTCACATAATTTTCCATGGCATCTTTTGGTCTTTGACCACCTGGCGCTTCTGGGATTATATTTTTGTGAATTTCTACTGGGATTATGACTGGATTGTCATTTGTTCCTTGGGTTGAGCCGTCTTTGTATTTTATAGTTACCTTAGCTTCTTGTTTGCCAGGTTTACTTGGATCTGGTCTTTCAACTACTGTTATAGAGTCAATTTCTTTATTCTCTGGTGGAGTGATTTTTCCAATCAAATCCTTATCAGTAATTTCTTTGCCCTCAGGTGTGTGAAGCTCTTCGGTCTTGATTGGCTTAACTATTGGTGTAGCAGCAAATCTTTCGTTGTAGGCTGCTTCTATTACAGTTACCTTATCAGTGTATTTGTTGTTGGCTAGGATAATATCTTGAGCTGGTTTAACATCTTGTAGCTTATCATCCGCTTCACCAGCTTTGACTTTTTGCCAACCCTTAAATACATATGTGACTTCTTTTTCTCCAAGTCCTTTGATGTTGACTTTTACTTTTTCCTTACCTGTTGGAGGATCAAACTGAATTGATACTTCCTTGGTTGGATTAACCCAGAAAGCTTCTTCTTTTTCTTGGTTTGCTTTATCTGTAGTCCTAACTATAACTTTTACATAAGAATCTGGAACTTTTGGTTTATCCTTACCTTCTTGAGGTACTACATCCTTAGCAAATCCTGGTTGAATTAGAGTATCTTCAGTAAATTTATGACGTTTATTAAAGTCATAGATTCCATTTTCTGCTTGTCCTTCGTTTTGGTTGGCCTTATCAGCTGTCCAATTTGTGAAGCCTAGGTTTTTCTTTTCTTCTTCTGTTAATTTGATTTCAGGAATTTCTACCCAAGCCTTTGGATTTACGTAATAAATCTTTGTATCTTTTTCGCCTGGTTTACCTGTTGGGTTTACTCTTACTCTTACATAATTTCCTGTTATGTCTTTAAGCTCACCCTTTTCAGCATCTGATAAGAATAGTGGCTTTTCACCTGTTGTGAGAGCTTCGTAGACGTTTTTGTAAACTGTGATTGGTATATCAAGCTCTTGTTGGCCTTTGCCATCCTTGAAAGTTACTTTAGCTTTGATGTTTACTGTACGGACAAGTTGGTCTTTGTCGGCAGCTTTCTTTTCATTTACTAAATCATAGACTTGGTCGTTTGTTGTTAGTTCATTTCCAGCTTCATCGAATAATTTTATTTCAGTTCCTGCTGGTAGATCTTTAACTTGATCTTTTTCTCTCCAAACTAATTGTGCTTTTAATTGATCAATAGTTGGAGCAAATTTGTTTGACCAGTCTTTTGTTCCATCAGCCTTGTCATCTTTAAAGGCTTCTGTCCTTATAAGTCCTTTTGCTGTGAGGCCTGACCAATCGAAGTAGGCTGTAAATTCGTGGCCTTCATTAATGATTGTGTTTTTATTTAATAGTGGACTTTTATCCCATTTTGTAAATTTCTTACCATCATCAGGAGTGATATAGTACTTGTCAGCTTCTTTTGTCTTGCCTTCTTCTAATTCTTTTGGAACTGGAAGGAAGTCAGACTTAAGTCCCTTTATTACATCGTAGTGAAGTTCTGTGATGTCATTTCCATTTTCATCCTTACCAAAGGATCCGCCTTTTTCCGCCTTAAAGGTCACTCTGACATAACCATCTGGTGTCTTACCATTTTTTGGAACTTCTATTACTCTAACATCCTTATAGTAGAAGAAGATTTGGTCTGATCCTGTGCCGTTGATGCCCAAAAATTCATTTGTTTTTTCATTGACATCGAAGAAGAGTTGTTGTTGAGGATCACTAGTTAGCTTCCAACCATCAATCCTTCTGTAGTTTCTTGCATCATAGTGACGGTTACCGTTTGTGACAGCTTCTGGTTCTACAATTTGATGTTTTTTGATAATCTCTTGTAATTTTGATTTATTAGCTTCATATTTATTTTTGTTAGCCTTGTTTGCTTCAAGAAGGTCATTGCCTGTTAATCCGTCAGTAGGAGTACGTTTCAAGTCATCAAAGAATTTTTCAACTTCTGCTTTTCCCTGTTCATCTAGGTAATTTACAGTGTATTCACGTTGTCTGAAAGGTCTGTAGAAGAAGTGGAAGACGTTGCCCTTATAAGCTGGGTTAGGAATCATGTCCCCTGAGTTAGGGTCTTTGATTTTTTCTGGCTCTATACGTTGGTTTTGGAAGTAGGTGTTGTTGAATCCGAAATCTTTGTTGTATTTTTCATACATTTCTTTAATTCCTGCATCTTGAGTATTCATTAACTCTTCATGAGAAGCAAGGATCAATGTTTCACCTTGTTTATCACCAACTGTTGCTGTGTAATAACCTGTCCTCTTATTTTCTAAGATGTCTATTTTTTCTTCTTTCTCTTTACAATTCTTATCTAGGATATGATGATGAACTTCTACGTCCACTCTTTGGTTAGGAACCCAAATTGCCTTGAGGGTGATTGGAGAAACTACGTCGTTGCCAAAGGTGTAAAGCTCTGGCACGCCGTATTTATCACGGTAGGAAGTGTCGACTTCGTCTGTGTAATCGCCTTTGTCATTTTTCTTGTAGCGGATTACTTCCCAACCTAGGAAGTCGTATCCTTTTTTTGTAGGTGCTATAGGTTCTACAAGCTTTTGCCTTTGGATAACGGTAAAGTTTTGCTTGTCGCCGTCATTTGCTTCTTTTTTCGCATAGGTGTTTACTTCTTCTTGGCCTATGTCGCCTTCTTGGATAGTCTTGCGTTTTTCTGTTAGGTTTTCTTCTTTGATTGTCTTAAGCTTTCCACCATCTGGATCGAAAGTTACCTTCCATTTGTAGTCAGGCTCGCCCCATTTTGCGTATAGGTTTAATGGGTGGAAAGGCATTTTTTCGTCCTTGTTTTCCCAAACAAGTTTAGTGCCTGCTGGGTCTAATGCCCAACCCTTAAATACCATTTGGTCTGAAAGGCCTTCTGGTCTTTTGACTTTGAGTTTGCCATCTTTTGGATCAGTAAAGACTAGGTCTGTAAGGCCTAACTTTTGTAAGTTTTCTGGATTGTCCAATAAGTTTTTTGGGTCCTCTTTGAAATATTCCCTTTCTTCCCTAGGTGTTTGATCAGAAACTAATTCCGGACTTAAAACCTTTAATGGAAATTCATAGAAGGTATCTAATGATTTTTTTGAATTAAAGTAAGAATCATCTCTAATAATTGATGGGTCGTAGTTGAACCTTAGTGGGTACTTGTTACGGGTGTATTTGAAACGAAGGTAGCCGTTTTCTTCAAATGCTTTAATGCTATCATCTTTAGGATCGCCCCATGGATCAGCATCGCTAAAGAAAACTGAGATAAAGTCTAGCTGGCCTATAGGGAGTTTTACTCCTTGGTTGTTATAGTATGTCCCACAATTGTTAGGGGTGATTTCATCACGCTCATCGTTTAGGTCATTAATCCCTTCTTCATCCACACGACCATTTTCTTCGCTTCCCTCTCTGATTACTGGCCATGCACTTTGAGGATTACCAGGTTCATAGTCACGAGGAGTAAAGCCTGTAACTTTCGGATATCTATGGCCATAGTCAGGGGCAGCCGTATCTGCCTTGGTCCTAACAAGGTCGTAGCGGATGATGGTTTCCCCGTCCTTAAAGCCGTCCATCCAAAAGTCCATGTGGTGAGGAATAGATGGATGATCCTGTTTTATACCAAAAGATAGGGTTTTAAAATCGGAACTATCTAAATCGATGGTTGTGCCATCGCCCTTGTCTATGTGCTTAGTATAGCCGCCCCAATTAGTATAATTAGCCATGTCTAGAAACTCATCGGCATTAAGCCTATAAGGTGGTGTGTCAAGGTGTAGTGGCCAATTAGGGATAACGTAGTTTGGTCCCCAACCGAAAGATTGGTAGCCAGGTGTGAAGCCCTTGGTTTGCTTAGCATCATTTGGCCACTTATACATCATCTCATTAAATCTTGCCTTGTAGTGGTATGGGTTGCCTGGGCCACCTACTTTAACTGCCTCACCTTCCTTTTCATCATATTTCCAAATTTCAGGGTATATGGTGTTTTCCTCAGGTTGTGCATTGGACTTAGTAAAGTAGAGGTCGTAGACTTGCCTGTCGTAGTAAATGTTATAGACTGTTTTGCCTGTAGCTTCGACTTTTTTTACTTCACTTGGTACTTTTGGGTCGGAGTTTTGCTTGTTTGTTAAATCTTCATTGTAGACAAAGAATTTGTTTAGATAAAGATTAAGGCCTCGATTAAATCTTGCGTTAGCCCATATCTTATTTAGACGAGCTTGGTCTAGGTCTGGGAATCTTAGTCCATTTACAGGTTCATCTTTTAAAATTGGTTTTAATCCTGTATCGGCATCCTTATAAACACGGGTGCTAAGGTATTCATACTTTTCCATGATAGATGCATTATCTGCATGGTCAGCCTTTTCTGTCCAGAATTGGACTGCGTAGTCTGCCTTTTCCTTATCCTTCCACACTGCTGTGAATTTTAGTCTCTCTCTTGATTTTTCATCCTGACCTAAAAGAAGGGCAGGCATTTTGAGGTGGACATCAAGATCAAGGGAAGGTTTCCCGTCTGCTTTATTTATAACTTGTCCCTCTTTATAAGTATTTCCGTCTTTATCTGTTAGGTCGTGAGAAGGCATCCATCCTTGGAACACACAACCTACTTTTGTTGGGATATGTTCATTTTCTATTTTTGGAATTTCTTGATCATAGTAGTAGGTACGAGTTGATAGTGGTGTACCTCCCATTGTATCAAAGTCAACATTGTAGTGGGCACGGTTGTAGCGGTATTCCAAAACAAAGTCTGTCACATCTTCTGGGACCCTCATAGTGATAAACTTAGATTCTGGCTCAAAGCCTTTTCTGTCAACCTCATTTAGAGGGCTTACTTCCATGGTTGATCCAGTGTTCCCAGCTTGGGTAGTGATTTTTTCTGGCTTACCTTCTCCTCCTGGGTTTGTGTACTTGGTAAAATCGTTCATGTCTTGGAAAAGATGTTTAATCTTTATTTCATTTGATTTTGCCTTATACCTGAATTCTTGGTTTGCAAAATATCTCTTCCCATCCTTATCGTCTCCTGTTTCATTCTTGCCCTTAGCAGCATCATAAACAGTATTATAGTCGATTTTGTAAGTATCATCTAGGTGGCTTTTGTCATAGCCCGCAAGGTCAGGCAAGGTGATTTCTTGGTTGACCTTTTCTTTCTCACCCTTTGTTGCAGCTTCCCCTACACTTGCAACGTATGGTTGGTAGTCTATTTCATATTTCTCTCCCTTTTGTACTTTATAGTCTGTACGTAGGGTGAAGATTGCAGGTTGGTCTGGATTTTTTATCAAATCCGCTGCATTTTCATTTTTTTTAGTTTTTGCAGGGCTAACTGGAGTTTTTTGATTTACAATAACCGATGGCAAGCTATCGTATTTCGCAGTGCTTGCAAAAGCTGGAGCTATATTTGATGCCATCATGACAGCAGCTGTCAAAAAAGCAACAAACTTCTTAGTACTTTTCATAGTTTTCTCCTTATTTATCAATAATCTTTCTTGTGATAATTTAACAAATTAAAATATTACATTATTTAGTTATATTATACACCAAAAGCCTTAAAAAATAAACATTGTAAGCAATTTAACAATCAAAAATAATCCCTATCAAAAGCAATTATTGCAAATATAAAAAAATGATATTTTTCCTGCCTATTGTATAATAAATCCGAGGTGAATTATGATTAATTATTTAAAAGACCAGGGCATTAATGAGAATTTGATTGCCCTTTTAGAAGAATATAGACAAAAAAATGGCCTTGAAAATAACGACAGGATTATAAGGCCAGAGTATAAATACTATGGGAAAGATGTCTTAGAACAGGCAATTGCCGCCCTTTTGGCGGGGAAGAATATCCTCCTTACAGGGGCTAAGGCGACTGGCAAAAACGTCCTTGCTTCAAACCTTTCCTATCTTTTTAAAAGACCAACTTACAATGTTTCCTTCCATGTCAATACTGACTTTGCTTCCCTAATAGGAGCTGATACTTTCAAAAATGGTGAGGTGACTTTTAGGAAGGGGCCAATTTATGAAGCTGCTATTAATGGTGGTTTTGCGATTTTAGATGAGATCAATATGGCAAAAAACGAGGCGATTTCTGTCCTACACGCAAGTCTTGACCACAGGAGAATTATTGATATATCTGGTTTTGACAAGATAAATCTCGATCCAAACACCAGATTTATTGGAACTATGAACTACGGTTATGTTGGCACTCGTGAGCTTAACGAGGCTTTGGCATCAAGGTTTATGATTATAAATGTGCCAAATATTACCAAAGCCAATCTTGATTTGCTCCTTAAGGATAATTTCCCAACCCTCAAGGAAAAATATAGACAAGCTTTGATTGATATGTTTATTTCTCTACAATTAAAAAGCGAAAACAATGAAATTTCAACAAAATCTGTGGACCTTAGGGGTCTAATCGGGGCTATTGAAACTATGAAAATCGGCCTTAATCCATTTGACGCTATCAAAATGGGTCTGGTGAATAAGTCTTTTGACCAGTTTGAAAGAGACCTTGTCCTTGATTTGATAAAGACAAAAATTCCTGAAAAAATAGACGAGAGTGTCTTTGATGAGTGAGAATTTTGACAAGATAAGAGAATATAACATCATCTGGGATTTTGCGGAAAAATACGACTTTCTTCCCCAAAAATCCTATCCCATGGACCAAGTTTATAAAAATATGACCAGGGGTTTTGTAATTAAGACCTTTGATTTTGATGTTTTGGATTCATATTTTGAATATTTGAGGTCCGAAAGTCCCTTTTTCCCAGAATTTTCCTTTATTGCCAATCTCTTGATGGAAGATATTGCCTACAAGAGTCTTGCCAAGGACAATCTGGTTATAGATTCTTTGAGGAAAGATTTTGCAAAAAAAGCCCTAAGAAAATACAATTTCCACGAGGCGGACGACTTAAAAGAGCAAATCGAAAAGGCCTATTATGGGCAAATCTTAGGCAAACCTATCACTGAGGGTCCGTTTTTCAGGACAATTTATAGGGATATTTTTAAGATTTATGAACTTGATACAGGCAAACTCATTGAGAAATTAAACGGGGTTTTTAAGACCTATTTCACTTTTGAAAAGTCTAGGGAAAATGAATCCCTCCTTAAAGAGATGATTAAGGATAAAAAACCCAAGGACTTTAAAAATTCAAAGAAGGATGCCAAGGATTTCGACTTTTCTGATGACTTTATAAAGGACCAGTTTAACATTGGTTCGGCTGAGTTTACGGGAAATATCTACCTAGAAGAAAAAAATAAGGATATGGATAGGCACCTAATCCTCTTAAATGCTGATAAGGAAGGCTACCATGGAACAAATGAATTTATTGAAGACTTCTATGGCAAGTCGGTTTTTCCGGAAATGAGGGTCAAGTCCCTTGAGAAAAAACTCGCAACCGGGGTTCATTCTGGGAAATTTTTGTATTTTACCAAGGGAGTTTACACAGATAGTCCAAATGCAAAATTTTATAAGAAAAATAGGGACGAGGTTTTTGAGAAAAATAAGGATTATATTGAAAAAAATCTCGCCATCAACAATCGTTCCATCAAGGAACTTGCCCAGACTATTAAAAATTCTATAGCAAATTACGAAGATTTTTCTGAGGTGTCAAAGGCCTACGGGATTGTAGACTCTACAAAGGCTTGGAAGGCCAGCGTCCTTAAAGATTTTAATATTTTTGACAATGTAGAAAACGACGACGTTTCGACTTTCAAGGTCGATCTGCTTTTGGATTCCTCAGCCAGCCAGAGAAATAGGCAGGAAATTATCGCAAACCAAGCCTACATCATAGAAAATGCCATGGATGAAGTGGGCATACCTATTAGGGTCATGTCCTTTTCGACCCTACGTGACCACACAGTTTTCAATCTCTTTAGGGATTATAACGAAAAACACAACAACAAGGAGATTTTCAAATATTTCGCCTCTGGATCAAACAGGGACGGACTTGCCTTTAAGGTTTTAAATGAATTAATTGACAAGACTAAGGACAATGAAAAACACATTGTAATTATCTTATCAGACGGGAGACCAAATGACGAAAAGGCCAATATAAATACTGTAAAACTCCTGGAAAAAGAACAGTATGTCGGGGATGTGGCTGTGAAAGATACTGCCAAGGAGATTAGGAATATAAAAAACGAAGAAATTTCTGTATTGGGCGTCTTTACAGGAGAAGACGAAGATATAGAAAATGGCAAACTAATTTATGGGGCTGATTTTTGTAGGATTACGAGCCTTGAAAATTTCTCCAAAATTGTTTCGATTTTTATGAAAAATACCATTATGAAAATTTAAAAAGATGGCAAAATTGACCTGAACCCCAAAATCCGGAATACGGATGGAGGGGTTTTTGCATGCCAAAATACACAAAAGAATTTAAAATCAAACTAGTAATGGAATACTTATCAGGGGAATCTGGAGGCAGTCCGATGATTGCTAAAAAATATGATATACCCGAGGGTACATTACAAAACTGGATAATCAAATATCAATCAGGAGGTTTTGATAACTTATCAAAAAAACAAAATCAAGATAAATTCACTAGTGAATTTAAGCTATCTGTAATACAATATAGGCAAATCAATAATATCTCATTCAGACAAACCGCAGAGCACTTTAATATAAAAAATGGATCAATAATATGTAATTGGGAGAGAGCATATAGACAGCGTGGTTTATCTGGACTAGAAGATAACAGAGGAAGGCCTAAAAAAGACATGACCAAATCAAATAAGAAGTCTAAACCTAATACTCCAATAAATGAAAGTGAAAGAGAAGAGTTAATAAGATTAAGAGAAGAAAATAGACTTCTCAAAATGAAGATAATATACGAAAAAAAGTTACAAGCCTTGCTCCTGGAAGAGGAAGCAGAAGCAAGGAAAAAACAAAGATAATCCTCAAACTTCTAAAAGAAAATCCACAAATTAAAATAAATGAATGGCTAAAAATAGCAAAATTACCAAAATCATCATACTATGAATGGAAGATAAAATTAGAAAGTCCAGTGGATAAAGACAAAGAAGTTAAAGATGAAATTAAAACCATAACAGAAGCTTCAAAAGGTCGATATGGCTATAGAAGAGTAACTATGGTATTAAAAAATAAAGGCTTTAATATTAATCATAAAAAAGTCTTAAGAATAATGAGAGAAGAATCCTTGCTATGCACTAAATACAAAACTAGATCAAGAAAATACTCATCATACAAGGGACAAATAGGTAAAGTAGCAGATAATGTTGTAAAAAGACAGTTTACAGCTACTAAGCCAAATCAATTATGGCTAACAGATGTAACAGAATTTAGAATAAAAGGGCAAGAAAAGAAACTATACCTATCACCAATATTAGACCTATACAACAGTGAAATAATAAGTTATACACTAAGCGATCATCCAACAATAGAATTAACTAATACAATGCTAGAAAAAGCGTTAGAAGAAAATAAAGAAATTAAAGAATTAACAATACACTCAGACCAAGGATTTCATTATCAACATAGTACTTGGACTAAAAAACTAGAAAAAATGAATATTAGGCAGAGTATGCCAAGAAAAGGTAATTGTCTAGACAATTCTCCAATGGAGAACTTCTTTGGGATATTAAAACAGGAAATGTATTATGGAGAAGAGTTTAATAGTTATGATCATTTGAGAAATGAGATTGAAAAATATATCAAATGGTACAATGAGGATAGGATTAAGACAAAATTAAACGGAATGTCCCCTGTTATGTACAGATTACATTCCGCTTAAAATATTATTAAATTATTCCGTGTTTACGGGTTCAGGTCAAATTACGCCATCTTTTTTAATACCTATTTTTTCTTTTTCTTCTTGCTACCCTTTTTGGTTCTTCTTTTTTCTCAAAAAACTTGTGGTAGATTTGGTTAACTAGGTCCATGACTTCTGGAATCCTGGCTAGTAAAATTAGCAAAATATAAACAAGGCCTGCCACAATAATAGCTCCGAAAAGAGCGATTATATGGGAAATTTTACCAGCTAGCATGGTGTATGTGACATCTGCCAAAAAGGCCATAAGACCAGTTGCAAAGCCGATTTTCCCTAGGGAAATTAGGGTCGATTTGAAATTAAAGGATCCGAAATTATCCCTAAATTTATAAATCATCATGATTGACCCAATGGCAGTTGAAACAACTGTTGCATAAGCTAAACCCTTGATGTCAAAATACTTGATCAAAACAAAGTTTAAGACGATATTCAAAACTTGTTGGATCACAACTATAATAACTGGAGTTTTGCTATCGCCAACCGCATAAAATCCCCTATCCACAACATCTGTAATGGATTGGAAAATTATATAAGGGGCGTAGGCTGACAAGAGGCTCGCAACGATTATTGTATCTTCGCTTGTGAAGGCCCTTCTTTCAAAAACAAGCTCTATTATTGGCCCTGATAGGACCATCATGCCGATGGTGGCAGGAATTACAAGGCTCATAGATGTGACAACAGCAGATGAGATTGATGATTTCATCTCTTTTATTTGACCCGCTTGACCCAAGTGGGCAATTTTTGGGAAAATAGCTGTTGTGACAGAAACTGTAATTACTCCTGTGATTAGGGTGAGCATGGTTTTTGAATAAAACAATTTTGAAATGGCAGCCTTGCCGAAAAAGTAAGACGCCATGGAGTTGTCTGCAATTATAGAAAGTTCGCCAGCGGCAGATGAGATAATTATTGGCACTGCCACAATCATCAGACTTTTGACATACTTGTTGTGGATGTCGACTATTCTTTTGTGTTCATAGCCTGCTTGTCTTACGGCTTTTGGAAATAGGATGTATTGCAAAACATTTCCCAAAAGAGCTCCTACAATCAACAAATAAGGATTGCCTGTGATGCCTGTGAGGACTGTGAAAATTATAATTACAATATTCATCAAGATCCCAGTTATAGCAGGATCAAAGAAATTGCCCTTGAGGTTTAAATAGCCCCTAAAAATCGCAGAATAAAGATAGGCAAAGACTGCAAACATCATTATTCTTGTGTAGTTTGTCGCAAGGTCTAGCCATTCCCCCTCAAGGTCAGGGCTTAGGATTTTAGAAAAAGGTCTTGCAAAAACTATACCAAAAATTACCGCACCAAGGGCAAAGCGCATCAAAATATTAAATACATTTGAGGTAAATTCCTCTGCGGCTTCCTCGCCCTCTTCATTTTTTGCTTTGTTATATATAGGTATAAAACCTGAAATAATACCCATTGCCACGAAGTTTGATACAACTACAGGCAGGGTGTTGGCTGTTGTATATACACTTTTTAGATCACCTGCTCCAATGTAATAAGCCATCACGCCTTCTCTTAAAAATCCGAAGACCTTTGAGATGATGGTTATTATCATGAGCATCAAAGTAGTTTGACCCATAAATTTCCTCTCTTATAAAGACTTTCCTATATTATATCTAAAAAATGTCCCATTTACAAATATATGGTTTTAGGAATTTCTCTTTCCTTTGATTTGAATTTTCTCATCGGCTATAGATAAGCTTGATAGGGAGTGGCTTACGAGAAGAACTGTCTTATCCTGGCTCTCTTTTTTGATTGATTTTAGGATACTTGCTTCATTTAGGATATCGAGATTGCTTGTTGGTTCATCAAAAAGCAAGAGATTTGAATCGTGGAGGAAGGCTCTGGCTATGCCAATTCTCTGTCTTTCACCAGCTGATAAGGTCGATCCTAATTCTCCAGCCCTGGTTTCATAACCGTCTTTTAGGGAACTTATAAAATCGTGGATAGAAGCTTTTTTTGCCGCCTCTATTATTTCTGTATCTGTTGCATCAAGTTTTGCAAGCCTAATATTATCCTTTAGGCTGATATTGAAAATATAGGTGTCTTGGCCAAGAAGACTTTGCATTTTTCTTAGTTTTTCACTTGGGATTTCCTTGATATTTTCGTTATTTATTCTTATCTCTCCCTGGTCCACATCCCAAAATCTCATCAAAAGTCTTAGTAGAGTTGATTTTCCAGACCCACTTTTGCCATAAAGTCCAAAAATCTTGCCCTTGTCGAATTTTAAAGAGAAATCTTCGAGGATTTTTTCATTTTCATAGGCAAAGGAAATCTTATCTATTTCTGCAGATTCAAAGGCTTCCTTATCATCATCTCCCAAAACGTCCCTTACCATTGGCTCTTCTTCCAAAAGATCTAGGACCCTGTCCCCACTTGCAAGGGTGTGGGAGAGGATGTTGCCAAGGTTAGAAAGGGCAACGAATGGACCAAAGCTTGAAAACATGGCTATGGTTGGAATTATAAAGCCCTTTAGATCAACGATATTATTTTTATAAAGTAAGAGTGATAAAAGAAGCATTGCAAAGGAAAATCCTAGGATAAGGCCTCCAATTAAGGCTTCGGAACCTGCTCTTATTTGATCAAGTTTGTTGGCAGTTGTTCTTAATTTCCTAGATTTTTTCCTAAGGATAGAAACCTGCCTATCTTTTAGGTCAAATTGCTTAACCTCATCCATATTTCTTATAGTTTCAAGGACAAAAGAGTTCAAATCTCCAGTTTTATTCCTAAGATCAAGGCCCAGGCTAGAATTTTTCCTGCCAATTATCATAGGGCTTATTAGGCCAATTGCAACATATGCTAAAAGGGCTAAGATGGCTTGGTAGATAGAAAAACTTCCTAGGAATATTTCCATTATAATTAAGTAAGTTATGGCAATTCCGATTGGTGAAATTGTGTGGGCGTAGAAAACTTCTAGCAATTCTATATCTGATGTAATCAGGCTTATGAGGTTGCCCTTGTCCTTGCCAGCTAGTTTTGCTGGGGCTAAGCTCCTCATTTTCTTAAAGACAAGGTGTCTAATTTTGGCTAAAATTTTAAAGGCCAAAAAGTGGTTGGCGTATTGCTCGATATAGTGGAAAATCCCTCTTAGAATGGCAAAAATCAGCATTAATTTGATTATAAAAATAGTTTTTCCGTCGTTTTGATAATTCGACAAAATCCCGTAGCCTGCAAGGATTGTCACAAAACTTGCACAAAGGTGGCCAAGGCTGCCTATAATGATGGCTAGGGCCATAACAGGTTTTAATTCGCCAACAAGTCCTATCATATTTTTCATTATTGCAAGACCAGATCTCCTAGTTTTCATAGCTTACCCCCTTTGCATAAGAACAAAGCTCTTCTTGTTTATCAAAGATATCTTTATAAGACTTAGAATTTTCATATAGGTCAGCGTGGGTGCCGGATTTTTGAATTTTGCCGTCTTCTAAGAAATAAATCCTATCGCTATTAACTAAATTTATTAGCTTATGGGAAATGATTAAAACTGCCTTTTTCTTGGCGAGTTTTTGGATTATTTCCATGATTTTTGCCTCGTTTGGCCCGTCAATATTGCTTGTCGCCTCATCAAAAATATACAAAAGCCCATCAAACAAAAAGGCCCTGGCAAGGACAAGTCGCTGTCTTTGACCCCCAGAAAGGTTTGAAGCATTTTCTAAAATTTCTGTATCAAGGCCTGCTTGGTCTGTAAAATAGTCGTATAAATTGACCTTTTTTAGGGCATCTTGCATTTGCTCGTCAGTTAAATTTTCTCCTGCAATTTTCAAATTTTTCCTGACGCTTCCCTTAAAGACCTTGCCATCAAAATCCACATTTATTATTTTTTTGTTAAGGCTCTTTGGATCATAAGAATTTTTTTCAAGCCCATTTATGAGGATTTTTCCATCAAAGGAAAGGCCTGGGTCCTTGATTAACTTAGCTATTGTTGATTTTCCAGACCCACTTAGGCCGACAAGACTAACGAGTTCTCCATTTTTTATTTCAATATTAATATTATCTAGGATTTGTCTCCCACCATCATAGGAGAAATTCAAATTATCAAAGCTAAGATCAATTTTTTCACCTTCTAGGCTTTCTCTTCCTAAGTCCCTATCAAGACTATCGATTAGGACCATGAGCTTGTTTGAAGCTGCAATACCATTCATGGCTATGTGGAAATATGAGCCGAGCAGTCTCAATGGAAGGAAAAATTCCGCAGCCAAAAGACTTATAAAAACAAGGCCAAAAATATTTATGTCCCTTTGGCTAAATTCCAAAAGAGCAACCCCGATACCAGCCGCAGCTCCACCATATGCTATTATATCCATGACAGATGTTGAATTTAGCTGCATTACAAGGACTCTCATAGTCGCTTTTCTAAATTTTTCGGCAAAATCATCCATCAAATCTTGCCTATAAGAATCAGCTCCGTAAGATTTTAATTCATTAAGGCCCTCAAGATTTTCTAGAAATATATCAGCAAGGCTCATATAAGATGTCCAATAAGAACCCAAAAGTTTTTTGGCAATTTTTTGGATTAGGATTATAGAAACTGGGATTAGGGGTAGGCAAATTAGAAGGGTAATTGCCGCAGTTTTGCTTATATAGGAAATACAGGCAAAAAGTATTAGGGCTGATGATAGGGAATAGTAAAGTTGTGGTAGATAGGATGTGAAATAAATCTCCAACTGGTCTACTCCCTCCACAGCTAATTGCAAAATAGCAGATGTTGGCAATTTTTCCTCAAAGTCTATCCTATCGTCCATGAGTTTTTCAAAGATGATTTTTCTCATTTTTTCCTTGATAAATTTTGTAGAGTGAAAAGAAATTCTTGTTACCATATATTGGCAGAAAAGTTTTATAGCCAAAAATAAAATCCCATAAAGGATGATTTTCACTAGGGAAGTCTCCCCTATCTTTTGCCTAAATACTAAGGAAATAACCTGACTAAATATGCAAACTATTCCAATTTGCATAAAGAGGGACACATAGCGTAAAAGTAAATTTACATACAAATATTTTTTTGATCCCTCAAGCATTGCTAGAAGTTTTTTATTTACCATACTTACCTCATTTTTTATCTAATATTGTTAATAATATATTAATTTTATTTTATCATATGAAATAAAACCGTGCAATTGATTTTCAGTATCATAGTATTTAGGCATTTACTCAAGTTTTAAGAAAAAAATAAGCAATAAAGGGGCTGTTGCAGAATGAATAAATCGTCCCGATATCATCATAGGGTCTCAATGAGCCGACGGGCTTCTTTCTCGTGAAGTTTCGCCTCCGTGAGCCGGCGGGATAAATGTGGCCTGCCGGCCCAAAGAGGCAAACTTTGAGAGAGAACCCTATGATAATGGGACGATAGTTATTCATAATTTTGCAACAGCCCCTAAAAATTTTATAAATTATTTAATTTTAATGCTTATTTTTGTAAGACGCTATCGTCCGGTCTATCTGCTACTGGGATATTTGTATTATCTGCTGGTGATTTAAAGATTGATGCTACTGAGAAGTCCTTTACAGCCTTAGATGATTTTCTAATATCAACAACTGTTCCTGGTCCACCAACGCAGCCGCCAGTACAAGCCATTCCTTCGATTAGCTTACCGTTCATCTTGCCAAGTTTTGCCATCCTAGCAAGGGTTACACAATCGTGGAGACCTTCTGCCTTTTCGATATTAACTAGAGCATCTGGGTCAATTTCGTGGATTCTCTTTTCAACAGCTTGGGCAACACCACCGCTTACAGCATAGTACCTACCTGTTTGAGAAGCATCCATGATATCTTCTTCTACTTCTATTTCAGCTGGCTCTATACCCTTTGCAAGAAGCATACCCAAAAGCTCTTCGTAGGTAATTACAAAGTCAATAACTTCTGCAACTTCTGGTTCAAGGGCTTCAAGTTTTTTAGAAATACATGGGCCTATGAAAACAACTTCGCAATTTGGATCACGTTTTTTCATTTGCTTGCCTGAGTAAATCATAGGTGTAGATGACTCAGAAATCTTGTCGTTGATTTCTGGGAAATTCTTTCTAACCATTGATTTCCATGAGAAGCAGCAAGATGTACCCATGAATGGTATTTTACCTGTTGGAACTGATTCTAAGAATTCATGTGCTTCGTTCATTGTTGTAAGGTCAGCACCTAGACCTACTTCTATCATATCATCAAAGCCGAGCATTTTGACAGCTTCTCTAATCTGTTTTGGACTTACATTTGCACCAAATTGGCCTACAAAGGATGGAGCGACTATAGCATAAACCTTCCTGTCTGATTGGAGAGACTTAATTAATTGGTAAATTTCTCCCTTATCTGAAATAGCGCCAAATGGGCATGAAATAATACACTTACCACAAGCTACACACTTATCATCGTCAATTTTTGCACGACCTAGGTCATCTGATTTTATTGCCTTCACACCACAGCTTTCCGCACATGGTCTTTTTTGGTGATTTATAGCATTGTATGGGCAAGCTTCTACACACTTTCCGCATTTGATACATTTTTCTTGATCAATTATGGCACCCTTAGCTGTGTATTCTACTGCGTTTTTAGGACAAACATTTACACAAGGATGTCCTATACAAGCGTGACATTGGTCTGTAACTGTAACCTTGTTTTCTGGACAAGCTTCGCAGGCAATCTTAATAACTTGAACTAATGGTGGATGATAGATTCTCCTATCAACGTCCATATCAGCAAGACCTTCTGTGATGGCTTCGGTTTTGTCAGCTGTTCTTGCATCAAGACCTATACACATCCTAAGTCTTTCGCCCATTACAGCTCTTTCCCTGAAGATATTTTCCCTGTAGGATGCTTCTTCTCCAGGGAGGATATTATATACTTCTAGGCCTATATCTGTCAGTGGCCTATTCTCATAGGCAATCTTCGCAATTGCCTCAAAGGCCATCCTTCTTATGTTTAAAATATCTATGTACGATTCTTTCATTTAATACCTCAACTAACTTAATCTTTTCTTATTTATTTCTTTGCCCTTCTCTTATCCCTATCAACTTTGATAGTTGCATACATTTTTTCCATAAGAACTTCTGGTTTAGCTTTGGTTATGTACTCGTCATCTATTTTTAAAATAGGTGATAATCTTTTTGAATTTTCTACTTCATCCATTATGTTCTTATAAACTATTTCGATTTCTGGCGCGTCGCCAAGACCATCTACTTCATAAGCAATTTCAACATCTTTCTTTACAAGCTCAGCGGAATCGTGTAAGTATTCATTACCGTGGGCTGTACATCTTGCACATGAACATATAGTTACCTTCATCTCAGTCTCCTTTTTATATTCTCAATATGATTGTATCAAATATAACGAAATGTTTCAATATGAATTATATATAATCATCAATTGGTACTTCTATTATAAAAGTAGAACCCTCTCCTAACTTACTTTCGATGTCCAATTTAAAGTCAAGGGTATCGGCTATGTGTTTTGCAATAGAAAGGCCAAGACCAGTTGATTTTACCTTCCTGTCCCTTGATTTATCAACAACAAAAAATCTCTCAAAGACTCTTTTTATATCAGCACTTGCAATTCCTATGCCAGTATCTTTTATAAAAATCCTAAGCGACCTATCTATAAGAATCGAAGAAATTTCGATAGATCCGCCTTCCTTGTTGTATTTTATGGCATTTTCATAAATATTTGATAAAAGGTCCACAAAAAGAGATTTGACTGTGTGAACTCTGAAAGAAGCTAAATTATTTTCGACTTTTATATTTTTCTTATCTGAATTTTGCCTAAACTTATCGATAATAATATCCATCTCTTCCTTAATATCAAGATAAGATTTGGCTATATCAAGTCCTTTTTCATCAAGTTTTGATAATCTTAGGATGTCGTCAATTATTTCAAGGAGCCTATTTCCCTCATCAAAAATTATCTTGGCGAATTTTTTAACATCCGCTTCCTTGGCAATGCCAGTGGCAATGAGCTCTGCATAGCCATTTATAGATGTGAGTGGACTTTTTAGTTCGTGGGTTACATTGGCAGAAAATTCCCTTCTCATAAGCTCTGCCTTCCTAGTTTCAGAATAATCAATGATAATTACCACAAAACCCATATTACCATCGTCATAAATTGGGTCGATAAAAATCTTTAGGTGGTAGGAATTTACATCAAGAGCCAGGCTTTTTGACCTTGATAAAATCCTAGCTTCCCTAAGGGCGAGCCTATATTCCTTATCGTCAATAAGCTTATCAAGCCTAACCTTCTCGTCTTTATTTAGAAAAACCTTGGCAGAATCATTCATGAGTTCTACCCCGCCCTTTGGATCAAAAACTATAAAGCCTTCTTCCATATTGGAAGTGATATTTTTTAGCTCTTTGATTTGCCTTTTGAGGATAGAAATATTTTTCTCAAGTTTGATATTTTTGTTAAGGAGCTTGCCGTAAATCTTGCCTACATCTTCAAAATCTTCGCCAATGTGGTCAAAGTCGTAGTATTTATCAAATTTTGAAATCTCTTTGGCATAGGTATCTAATCTTTTGTCGATATAAAGGTGAGAAGATACCAACAAAACCATTACAAACGCCCAAAATAAAAGGCAAAGTTTATATTCACTTGTATAAAAACCAACAACCACAGCAAGACTTGTCGCTATGGTTGTTGTAATAATCAATGATTTTTTAGTTAGCTTTTTCATATCTCTCCAAATTTATAACCTAGGTTTCTTACTGTTGAAATGTAAGAACCAGCTTCTTTAAGCTTTGATCTTAGGCTTGCTATGTGAACGTCAACTGTCCTGGTTTCGCCCTGGTAGTCATAACCCCAGATTTTTAGGAGGAAATCTTCCCTGGTTATGACATTGCCAAGGTTAGCCATAAATAAGTTTAGCATTTCAAATTCTTTGTAAGTAAGGTCGATTTTTTCTCCATCAACCTTGACTGTTCGTTTTTTGGTATTAATACTTAGGTTTTTGTAGGTAAGATGATCGGCATCAACCTTGCTTACTCGGCGCAAGATAGCCTTGACCCTTGATAAGAGTTCAAGGATAGAAAATGGTTTAGTTATATAATCATCAGCCCCACTTTCAAGGCCCAAAACCTTGTCAAATTCATCAGTTTTTGCTGTAAGAATTATAACAGGAATATCAGAAAATTCCCTAAGGTCTTTTAGGATTGTAACTCCGTCTTTGCCTGGAAGCATGAGGTCTAAGAGTAAAAGTTCGCAGGGATTTTCCCTAATTTCCTTTACTATTGACCTACCATCCTCAAAAGTCTTTACTTGATAGCCTTTTTCTGTGAGTGCATAGGATACTAAATTTCTAATTGACCTATCATCTTCAACTACATAAATCATTATAACCTCGTTGCTAAGTCTGCTACCCTGGCGAGTCTGTCGCCAAGCCTTTCAAAATATTTAAAAAGTAAAATTTTATTCGATAATTCTACTGGACCTATCATATCATTTTTATTTTCATCTGCCGCAAAGTTAATGGCATCTATAAATAAGTCGTTATTTATTTGGTCTTTTTCTATTGTGGTAAGGGCTAAGTCCTTATTGTTGGTCATAAAGGCCTCTATACCATCTTCTAGCATATTTTTTTCATTTTCGATAAATTTTTTAAGAAAAACTATTTCTTTTTCAGAAAGACCATAGGATTTTAAAATCTCTGCTACGGAATTTAAGTGGCTTGCTATTCTCTTGAAAGTTGAGGCAAGTTTTATTTCCATTTGCAATAATCTTAAGTCTTTGGCTACTGGTTGTTGGAGGGCCAAAAGCTCAAAGCAAAACCTCTCTATTCCTGCTGCTCCCCTTCTTATATCGTCATAGAGTTCTATGACATGGTCCAAATTTTCATCGTTTTTATTATCAAGATATAGGTCAATCCTGTCATAGGAAATAAGGATTAATTGGCTTACTTCCTTACTCATATCCTTGATTGATCCCAAATCACTATTAAACCTAGTTCTCATTATCCAAACCTTCCTGTAATGTAATCTTCAGTCCTCTTATCAGCTGGATCTTCAAAAATCTTTTTGGTTTGATCCATCTCTATTACCTCTCCTGTAAGGAAGAAGGCTGTTTCGTCTGAAATCCTCGCTGCCTGTTGCATATTGTGGGTTACAATTACAATGGTGTATTTTTCCTTTAATTGATCCATCAAATCCTCTATGGCAGATGTAGATATAGGGTCAAGGGCACTTGTAGGCTCGTCCATTAGGATTATTTCAGGGTTTACTGAAAGGGTTCTCGCTATACAAATCCTTTGTTGCTGGCCACCGGAAAATGACAAGGCGTTTTGGTCGAGTTTGTCCTTGACTTCATCCCAAATTGCAGCAGCCTTTAGAGAATTTTCTACAATCCCATCTAGGGTGTCCTTATCCCTGATACCGGAAAGCTTTGGCCCATAGGTTATATTGTCATAAACTGACTTAGAGAAAGGGTTTGGTGCTTGAAAGACCATGCCGACATTCCTACGTAGACTTACGACATCCACGTCTTTTTTATAAATGTCAGCTCCTTCTATTTCTATTAAACCTTCTATTTTACACGAATCAACAAGGTCATTCATCCTATTAAAACACTTAAGAGTTGTAGATTTACCACAACCTGAAGGTCCTATGAAGGCAGTAACCTTGCCCTTTTTGATATCCATATTTATTTTCTTAAGGGCCTTGAAATCTCCATACCATAGGTCTAAGTCTTTGACAAGAATGGCAGTACCCTTATCTTCTACATTTCTTTGGGCAATTATTGATTTATTTTTCTTATTTATTTGCTGGGCCTTTTTGAAGATGTCGTCTCCTAAATGTCCCTTATCTTTTATATTATCCATTATTTCTCCTAAGCTTTTACAATTTTTTTACTAATCTTTGCTGACACAAAATTTATCAAAACAACAAAGACTAGGAGGAGGACTGCTGTAGCGTAGGCTTCATTAACGTGGAAACCTTCTGACGAAAGGACGTACATGTGAACTGCCATTGTCCTTGCAGACTTAAATAAGCCTTTTGGTATATCAGTGTTTGACCCCATGGTGAAAATTAGGGCGGCTGATTCGCCAACAATCCTGCCTGTTGATAAGAATATTCCTCCAAGAATCCCGTCCATGGCATCAGGGATTATGACCTTAAAAATCGTTTGAATCTTTGTGGCACCAAGGGCAAGGGAGGCGTGGGCTTGTAGAGGGTTAACTGTCAAAATCGCCTCCTCAGTTGTCCTTATTATGGTTGGAAGGACCATGATTGCCACTGTCAAACATCCTGCTAGGAGGGAATACTTCATACCAAGGCCATAGCCTGTCCCTGATACAAAAAACAAGTAACCAAATAGACCGTAAACAATAGAGGGAATTGATGATAGGATTTCAGTTGAAAACCTAACGGACTTTATAAGAAACTTATTTTTCGCATAGTTAGAAAGATAAATTGCAGTAAAAATTCCTACAGGAAGGGCAATTATCAAGGTTAAAACTATGGTTATCAAGGTTGTTATAAGAGCAGGCATGAGGGAAACATTTTCTGTAGTATATTTCATTTCAAATAAGGATGGGCTAATATTTGGTATGCCCTTGATTAAAATATAGGCGATAATAATCCCCGCCATAGCATAGCCAAGGAGGGTTAGAACCATTATTAGCCCCTTATAAAATTTACTCATAAAAATCTCCTATAATCTTTCTTCGGTTTTAGATCTTATAATATTAAATCCAATATTTATTATTAGGATAAAGACAAATAAAACCATGCCTGTAGCAATTAGGGCTTGTCTATGGGTACCTGATGCATATCCCATTTCTAGGACGATATTAGTAGTTAGGGTCCTTGCACCTTTTAAAATTGAAGATGGCATGACTGGTTGGTTACCTATTACAAGATAAACTGCCATGGTCTCGCCTATGGCCCTACCTATGGCAAGGATTATTGATGAAAATATACCAGATCTGGCATAAGGCACTAGGATTTTCCTGATAGTTTCTTCCTTTGTTGCCCCAAGGGCGAGAGACCCTGTCATGAAGGTCTTAGGGACTTGCCTTAAGGAGTTTTCAGAAATATTTACCATGGTTGGCAAAATCATAAAGGCTAGGAGGATTGAAGCTGTTAGCATATTCATACCTGATTTTACATGAAAAATATCTTTTACTAGGGGCACAAGGACCATCATTGCAAAAAAGCCATATACAACTGATGGAATTGCTGCCATAAGGTTCATCAGAGCTTTAAGGCCTTTGTAGGATTTTTTTGCATAGTAGGCCATAAATATTGAAATTGCAAGGCCAAATGGAAGTGCTATTAATGTTGATAAGCTGGTTACTATTAAAGATCCTATGATCATTGGATATATTCCAAATCTCGGATTGCCTGCAGTTGGTTTCCAAACCTTGCCGGTTACGAATTTTAAAAGTCCGTATTCATTTACAAACTTTACACCTTCAGAAAATATGAAGAAGATTATAAGTAGTATCAGAAATACGGACATTACTGCAGACAAGAGAAAAATTATTTCGCCAACTTTTTCTCTTATCTTTCCCATTTTACTTTCCTAGTTCGCTTGTACTTTTTAGCTCGCCCTTAAAGATTTGTTTAAGTTGGTCCATTGTTAGGTCTTCTACCTTGCTTGCTGGATTTACAACTACTGCGATACCGTCAGTTGCTATTACTTCTACAGCAAGTTTGTCTTTTTCTTCATCTTTTAATTCTCTTGAGGCCATAGCTATATCTGCTGCTCCGTCGATTACTGCTTCTATACCAGCAGAAGAACCTGTTGATTGGATTTCAATCTTGGCATCTGGGTTAAGTTCCTGGTATTTTTCTGCCATTTTTTGCATAAGTGGGGTTACAGATGTAGAACCAGCTACTGTGAGGGTACCAGAAAGTTTAGCTGGTTCATATTTCTCTGTATCCTTTAGTGGAACATAGCCTTCTTCTAAGGTGAGGACTTGGGCTTCTTCTGATAAGCAGAATTTTAAAAAGTCTTTGGCTAGGTCATTTATTTCAGCTTCTTTGAAAGCTAGGTTAAATGGGCGAGAAATTTTGTAAGCGCCATTTACTATATTTTCTTCGGTGGCTTCCACGCCTTCGATTTTTACTGCTTTTACAGTATCATTTAGGGATCCTAGGGAAATATAGCCTATAGCTTCAGCATCTTGGCTTACTGTTTGCATAACAGCGTTGGTTGAGTTTTGTACGATGGCTTCTTGGGTTGTCATATCTTCCTTAGAGCCATCAACTTCTTCTTCAAGTCCAACAAGTTCTATAAAAGCACCTCTTGTACCTGAACCTTCTTCTCTAGATACAACTGTGAAATCATAATCTTCTTGATTTGCTGTTTCAGTTGATGCCTCTTTTTCTGCTGGTGCTTCTGCTGTTTCAGTTGTTTCTGTTTCAGCTGGTTTTTCTTCAGCCTTTTGATCTTTGCCACATCCAGAAAGGATAAGTCCAAGTGAAAGTGTTGCTGCTAGTATCTTCTTATTTGTAATTTTCATTTTAATCTCCTTAAGTTTTTTAACTTAAGTCTATAATACTATGTCATTATTCGAGAGTTTTTAAATCTTTGTAAAACTTATGTAAAATAAAGCATAAAAAAAGACGAGGATTTCCTCGCCTAAAAATTATTATTTTTCTTAATCAGCTATTACTTCATCAAGGACTGTTTCTTGTCTCTTATCGGCATCTGTTTCTGGAATCATTACATTCATCAAAATTGATGTGAGGGCAGCAAGGACTACTGGCGATACACCGATTGCGTTTTTAAGAGCTTCTGGCATAAAAGTTATGCCTGCAGATTCAGCAGTTGTAACTATAGTTGTAAAACCAAAACCAATAGCAATGGCGATTCCTACTATAGAAGTATTTCTCACTGTGAGTGGCTGTTCAGTTATCATCCTAATTCCGTTCATAGTGATCGCTGCAAATACTGAAAGGGTTGCACCACCTACTACAGGTGCTGGGATGGTTGTTAGTAATGAAGATATTTTTGGCATAAAGCCTGCCACTAGAATAATCAAACCTGCTTGGAAAAACACTCTCCTATTAATAACCTTATTTACTGATACGATGCCAACGTTTTGTGAGAATGTAGCTGTTGGAAGACATCCTATAAAGGCACCTATAACATTTGCCACACCAAAACCTACAATTCCTCCCCTGAGCTCATCGTCTGTAGGGTTTCTATCCATACCACCGATGGTGGTTGATGACATATCGCCAATTCCTTCTATACATGTAACCATAAAGATGATTACAAAGGAAATTATGGCTGATGGTTCAAATTTTATGCCAAAGTGAAGTGGAGCTGCTACTGATAACCAACCTGCTTCCCTAACTGGTGATAGGTCTACCATATCAAAGAAAAATGCTATGATATAGCCAACAACCATGGCAAATAATACTGAAGCAAGTTTGGTAATGCCCTTGCCAAAATGGTTAAGACCAACATTTACAAGAAGGGTGATTATACCTACAAGCCAATATTGCCATGCTCCCCAACCTGGGGCCATAACTGATCCTGCTCCACCCATATTTGTAATAGCAACTGGATATAGGGTAAGGCCTATAGCCAAAACTACAGTTCCTGATACAAGTGGTGGGAAAAATGGTGTTATGTATTTAAGGGCAAGGCCAAATACTATAGAAACAATAGCTCCTATTAATTGACTTCCTAAAACTACGGCCACAATTCCAGCAGGACCTGCTGATTCAAATTGACCACAAAGGGCAATCATGGTTGGCACATATGGGAAGGCTACACCATAAATCATAGGTAATTTACTACCCAAAATTCCAATTGGGTAAAGCATCAAAAATGAAGTAAGGGCTGAGCCTATAAGGGCCATCTGGACAAGGATAATGCTATCAGCGTGGCTAAGGCCTGCTGCATCAGCAAAGATCAAAGCTGGAGCTACACAACCGGCAATCATAGCGATTACGTGTTGAAGTGCAAGTGGGAAGGCTTCTTTGAAAGAAACTTTGCCTTCAAATTGAAACAATTCTTTAAATTTACTTTCCATTATCTCTCCTATTTTTTATTTTGGACAAAGAAAAAGCCACCAATAGGTGACAAGCTTATTCATTTATCCTAGTTCTTTTTGAAATGGCTAGTATAAGTATGTATAAATCCAAAATTTATTTCTACCATTTCTAGATAAGTTATACAGTTAAAATCCCTTAAGTCAAGTTATTTCTAAGCCTTATTTTTTATGGTAATTTCAAAAGAAAATTTTAGTTTTATACAATTTTTATTTTTCTATAAAAGAAGTAAAATAGAAGAATAATAGCGAAAAATAGAAGATGGAGAATTAATAATGAAATTAGTAATACCAGAAGCTTACAAGTCAAATGAGGACCTTTACAGGACTCAGGTTTTAATAAAGGAAATAAAAGATTATTTTCAAATCAACCTTGCCAACAATTTAAATTTAAAAAGGGTATCTGCACCTCTTTTTGTATCAAAAAAATCAGGTCTTAACGACAACCTAAATGGCGTGGAGAAACCTGTTTCCTTCAATCTCCCAGAGGCTGATAATGAAGAAATGGAGATTGTCCATTCCTTAGCCAAGTGGAAGAGATATGCCCTTATGGAATATAAATTCAAAGTCCATGAAGGTTTATATACAGATATGAATGCCATCAGAGCTTGCGAAGAGCCTGACAATACTCATTCATTTTATGTAGACCAATGGGATTGGGAAAAAATAATCGATAAGGACGATAGAAACGAAACCTACCTTAAACAAACTGTAGAAACAATCTACAGAACAATGAAAAGTCTTGATGAATATCTTTGCGGACTTATACCTACAAGGAGTAAACTCTTAAAAGATCAAATTAGGTTTATTACCAGTCAAGAACTCCTTGATATGTATCCAGATAAGGATGCCAAGGAAAGAGAAAGACTTGCAGTAAAAGAATTTGGTTCAATATTCTTATTACAAATTGGCGACCTCTTATCAAATGGTGAAAAACACGATGGCAGAGCTCCAGACTATGATGACTGGCTTTTAAATGGTGATATAATCGTCTACAATCCAGTCCTTGATGATGCCCTAGAGCTTTCCTCAATGGGTATCAGAGTCGATAGCTTTAGGTTAAATGAGCAATTAAAGCAATCTGGCAACCTTGATAGACTAAAATACGACTACCACAGGATGCTCCTTGACGATAAGCTCCCACAAACCATAGGTGGTGGTATAGGCCAATCAAGACTTTGTATGTTCTTTTTACAAAAAGCCCACATCGGTGAAGTCCAAGTATCCTACTGGCCAGACGACCAAAGAAGAACCCTTGCAAACAAGGGAATCCAACTCTTATAAAATAAAAAAAAAGTGAGAAAATTACCAGCTCCAATAGTTAAATAAAAATAACTTATTGGCAGTTAAAAATTTTTCTCGCTTTTTCTTTGAAAATTTTTATAAGTTTAATTTTTTTAATTATCTCTGAGGTATTCCTTGATTTCTGCTATGAAAATATCCCCATATTGGATGAGTTTTTTCTCTCCGACTCCCTTGATTCTCAGGAATTCTTCCTCGTTTTTTGGCTTATTTATAGCCATGTCCTTTAGGGATTGATCAGAAAAAATTATAAAAGGTGGGATTTTTCTTAGTTTTGAAAGATCAAGCCTAACTTTCTTAAGCCTATCAAACAGAGCTTGGTCGGCTTGGCTGGCTAAATCTTGCTCTTTATGTTTGACGGATTTTTTAACTTCGGTCTTTCTTGCATAAAACCTTACCTTGGAAAATAAAATATCCTTGGATTTTTCAGTAAGGGCAAGGACTGGATAATCAAGACCAACGACCTTAATATAGCCATCTGCAATCAAAACCCCAATCAAATCTTTTATCTCTTCGGCGGATTTATCTTTCATGATGCCATAGGTAGATATATTTTCAAGATCCTTTTCTCTGGCATTTTTATTTTTTGACCCCTTTAGGCAATCAACAACTGTACTTATCCCGTACTTTTGGTCGAGCCTAAAGATACATGATAGGATTTTTTGAGCATCGATAGTCTTATCTTCTTTTTTTATATCATCCAAACAATTGGAACAAAAATCGCAATCGCCCTCGTAGTCTTGGCCAAAATATTCAAGGATAAAGGCCCTAAGGCACTTATTTGTATTGACGTAATTTATAATTGTCTGAAGCTTTTCAAGTTGGATTTTCCTGTAGGCAAGGTTACTGCTTTGGTTTATCAGGTGCTTATTTATAATAATATCCTGGGCAGAATAAAGAAGGATACAATCGGCATCTTCTCCGTCCCTACCAGCACGGCCTGCCTCTTGGTAGTAGGATTCCATATCCTTTGGCATATTGTAATGGATAACAAAACCCACATTTGACTTATCAATCCCCATGCCAAAGGCATTTGTAGCTACAACTAGGTCTTTTTTATCAAAAATAAAATCTTCCTGGGCCTTTTTCCTCTCAGCCTCACTAAGGCCTGCGTGGTATTTGGTCACACTTAGGCCTGCGGCTGCCAAATATCTTTGGAGTTTGTCAACCCTGTTTCTAGTTGATGCATAAATAATTCCAGATTTTCCCTGGCGGTCTTCCAGATAGGCTTTTAGAAATCTAAGCTTATCCTTTGGTTTTCTTACTATAAATTTTAAGTTTGGCCTGTCAAAACCAGTCACTTTCACAAAAGGATCTTTAAGGGCCAGATTATTTATGATATCTTCCCTAACTTCTTTGGTGGCTGTGGCTGTAAAGGCTGCTATTTGAACATGAGGTCCAATAATATTATAAAGGTCAGCAATTAATTTATAAGAAGGCCTAAAATCGTGGCCCCATTGGGAAATACAATGGGCCTCATCAACTGCCACAAAAGATAGGTTAATATCCCTCAAAAAGTCCCTAAAAAACTCATTATCTAGCCTTTCTGGAGAAATATAAAGGAGTTTGATTTTTCCCATTCTAACATCATTTAGAGTATCGATATAAGTTTCAAAATCAAGGCTTGAATTAATAAAACTTGCCTCAATTCCATCTTCCCTTAGGGCATCAACCTGGTCTTTCATGAGGCTGATTAAGGGCGAGATTACAAGGGTAAGCCCATCTTTCATAAGGGCTGGAAGCTGATAACAAATCGACTTGCCCCCTCCTGTTGGCAAAACTCCCAATACATCTCTTCCCTCTAGGATTTTTTCTATAATTTCCCTTTGCCCCTTCCTAAAAGAGTCAAAACCGAAATATTTTTTTAAATTACTCGTGATTTTTTCTGTCATATTTTTCCTAAAAAAAATAATTAAGCCCTAGGACCTAATTATTTTCTTCTTCCTCTTCTGAAGATTCGTCTGATTCTTCATCTATATTTTCTGAATCCTCTTCATCTTTTGCTTTTTCTTTTTCTTTGCGCTTTTTATTTTCTTTTTCGGTCTTTTTTACATTTCTCTCTAGGGCGTTTTCTTCATCATCCTTGACTTTAGAATCATTTGTGAGGTATTCCTGATTTTCAACCTTGGCTCCCTCACCCTTATTAAAGACAATGTCACCAATTTTTGTCCTAAGATCAATGTTATTTTTGGCCTTATTGTCTGAAAGGTAACCATCTGTGATATTCCTGTAAGAAATATTTCCTAGGACAAAATTACCAACTTCAAGATAGGCGTTTATATTGTAATTATCAATAGTATCCTTGGCATCAATCAAAATATCACCTGTAGATGTGGTAAAATCAAGTCTATTGCCTAGCTTTGATTCCTTGATAATAATATCACCTGCGACTGTTGATAGCTTAGTATTTGACAATTCGCTTTTGTTTAGATTTATAGATCCTGATTCATTTCTGATAGAACCTTGGAAAAATCCATTATTAAGACTGATATTGCCGCTTTTAATCCTTAGGTCAAAGTTTTTCACCTCAAGGTCATCAATTTTGACATCGCCAGCACCTATGGTGCCCTTGATTTCTTCTATACCTCCCTCAGATGGAAGGAAAATCCTAACTATCGGAATTTTATCCTTCATGTAAAGTTCCTTGCCCTCAACCTTGTTTTTAAGCTTAAGGACTCCTTCCTCAAAGCTCACATCAAGCCTGTAGGCATTATCTTCGCCCCTAAAAAGCTCGGTGTATTCTATATATGGGTTGGTATTAGACCTTTGAATTCTAACATCTGATGAACCAAGGTCAAAGTCAATTGACTTTATCTTATTTAAGTCAACCCTCATAATACGGGACTGGTTGTAAGAGTTTTCATCAATTTGACTAGTTGTAGCTGCATTTTGGATTGAAGCATTTTTCTTTGAAGAAATCATAAAAATCACAAGGATAATTAAGACGAGTCCTACTAAGCCAAAAATCAAATTCCTCTTATTTACTCCATCAAGCCACTTAAAAGGATTTGGCTTTTCGCTTTCCTTATTAGACTTTTCCATATTTTCTATCTTGTCTTCGATTAATTCTTCATCTATTTTTATTTTTTTATCGTCCACTCTTACCACCGCCTAGTTTCTCTAAAATTATAAGTCCTGATGTCAAGGCAAATAGCCATCCTATATATAAAATAGTTTGGTCTTTCTTTATGAAAACACTAAAAACTTTTTCTAAAAGTTTAGAAGATACATCTCCTTGTATTAAATATTGTATCACAAAAAGCAAAGTAAATACATTAAGACTTGCAATTATTAGGTAAAAAATATTTCTACTTATTAAAAGATCATTGGCCCTGATGTAAAAACTAAGTCCAAAAAGAAATACAGAAATTACCCCAAAGAGGATTGTCATGTAGGATTCTTTTACAAGAAATACTGACAAAACACAAAATATTAAGATTATAAGAGCCTTTAGCTCCTTAAAAATATCTATTACAATCAATATTCAACCTCCCATAGGTAAAGCCCAACTGGACTTAAGGCTGGATTTGCCCTCACATTTGACTCTGGGTCAAAATAAGCCTTGAAATCTTCTAGAGAAATTTTCCCTCTGGCAAGTTCAATCAAGCTTCCCGTCATAATCCTCACCTGATTATGGAGAAAGGATTCTGCCTTAAAGAAAATCTCTAGCGTATTCTCTTCTCTTTTGAAATAACAATCGTCTATCCTTCTATTTGTGTTTATCTCAAGTTCCTTATCTTCCTTCATAAAAAGCCTAAAATCATGGTCACCCTTAAGGACCTGAAGCCCCTGGTTTAGCTTATCATAATCAAGCTTGTAGGTTATATTTTCCATATAGGTCCTATAAATAGGATGTGGATTTTTTTCCTGGTTGATTACATACTTATAAGTTTTTGACTTACAAGAAAACCTGGCATGAAAACCAAGGCCTACTTCTTCTGAAGATAAGGCCAAAATATCATCTGGAAGATATGGCTGGATATGGTAGGCAAAACCTTTTGGATTTACATGAGAAGCTGTGAGAAAATTTACATAAAAACTTCTCGCATGGACTCCCGCATCTGTCCTTCCGCAAGCTATAATCCTATTATCTTCGCCTGTCACCTCTTGGATAGCTTTCTTTAGCTCTTCTTCTACTGTTCTTTGGTCTATCTGGTATTGGTAACCCTTAAAGTCCCTACCGTCAAAACACAAATTTACCAATACATTTTTAATCATAGGAAGTATAAAACAATTATAATGGCACAAAAGATTGTAAAACCAATAATAGAAATCCAATCAGTCCTGTGCATGTAAATCTCGTTGAGTTTTGTTCTTTCTTCACCAATCCTGTAAAGTCTCGCTTCCATAGCAGTTGCAAGATCTCCAGACCTTTTTAAGGCATTTATAAAAAGTGGTACCAAAAGTGGGATCATAGACATTGCCCTATCAAAGATATTTCCAGATTCAAAGTCCGCTCCCCTTGCCATTTGGGCCATCTTAATCTTGTTTGCCTCATCAAAAAGGGTTGGTATAAATCTTAGGGAAATTGAAATCATCATTGCAAGTTCCCCTGCTGGAAAACCAAATCTTTTCATTGGTGAGAAAAGTTTTTCAAGACCATATGTTAATTCCATTGGGCTTGTGGTGTAGGTTAGAACTGATGTTGAAAGGATAATTAAAACCAGCCTTAGGATTGTGAAAGCAGTCCTAAATACACCTTCTTCAGTTATGGAAAATTTCCAAATTGTGAAAATTTCCTTACCTGGTGTTGTGACTAAGTTAATTACACCTGTCAAGACAATAATAAATATCAAGGGTTTTAAAGACTTTACAATAGCCTTAAAAGGAATCTTGGCTATGGCCAATAGGGCAATCAAGAGGACTATAAAAGGTATATAAGTGATAAAATCTTTTACAAAAAATATTGTAATTATATATAAAAATACCCCTATGATTTTAACTCTTGGGTCTAGCCTATGGACAAAACTATCAAAAGGAAGGTATTGACCTATGGATATATTAGTCATTTTTGCCTCCTAAATGTTTGTATAATTCATTAATAGCAACGTCCACTGTGTAGATTTTTTCATCCACATCTGGATTTTTCTTTTTGTAGGCTCTCATAAATTTAGTTATCTGTGGCACATCAAGGCCAATAGTATCAAGGTCTACTGATGTGAAAGTATCAAAGGTAGACTTATCTGAATAAACCTTGCCGCCATTCATAACTATGACCCTGTCCACATATTCTGCCACGTCTTCCATAGAGTGGCTAACAAGGACAATACTTAGCTCATCATCAGCTTCGTAGATTTTCATAAGTTCCTTAAAAATTTCCTGGCGCCCTATTGGGTCAAGGCCTGCTGTTAGTTCATCAAGGACTAAAACTTTTGGATTCATAGATAAAATCCCCGCTACAGCCACCCTTCTTTGCTGGCCACCAGAAATTTCAAATGGTGAAACATCCTTATAGGTTTCATAATCAAGGCCAACTTTTTCCATGGCCGACTTTACTCTTGCGTGAATTTCATCTTCCTTTAAGCCCATATTTTTTGGACCAAAGGCAATGTCCTTGGCAATGGTTTCTTCAAATAATTGGTTTTCTGGATATTGGAAAACAAGACCAACCTTAAATCTGGCTGCCTTTCTCTTAGATTTTTCCTTAGAATTTATACCGTCAATTATAACATCACCATTTGTTGGAATCAAAAGACCATTTAAAAGCTGAACTAGTGTTGATTTACCAGATCCCGTTTGACCTATAAGACCAATTATCTCCCTGCTATTTATTTCTAAATTTATATCTTTTAGGGCATAAACCTCGTTGGGTAGGCCCTGGTTGTAGATATAGTCAACGTTTTTTATCTCTATTTTCATAAGCTTTCTAAAAACTCCTCGACAGTCAAAGGAAGCCTGTCAAATTTTATTCCCTTTTGGCTTAGGCCGTAGGCTACTTCTGTAACTTGAGGAACTGTAAGGCCTAGTTCTTTCATTTTCTTAACTTGGGAAAAAACTTCCCTACTATTACCTTCGAGAGCCTTCTTGCCTCTGTCTAAAACTACAATTTTATCAGCAAGAACAGCCTCTTCCATGTAGTGGGTGATGTAGATTATGGTTTTGCCATAGTCCTTGTTTAAGCTTTTAATTAGCTCAATAACATCCTTCCTACCTTGTGGATCTAGCATGGCTGTCGGCTCGTCAAAAATTATATAGTCTGATAGCATGGCAATTACACCTGCTATTGACACTCTTTGTTTTTGTCCACCTGATAGGTTTGATGGGTTTCTGTGCTTAAAGTTAGACATGCCTACCTGTTCGATTGCCCTATCAACTCTTTGTCTTAACTCAGGGTGTTCTACCCTTAGGTTTTCAGGACCAAAGGCTACTTCTTCTTCAACTGTAGTTGCAACCATCTGGTTGTCAGGGTTTTGGAAAACCATGGAACATTTCTTCCTAATATCCCATTCACTTCCTTCAGTAGAAGAAGAAATATCATCTACAAGAATTTCCCCACTTGTAGGTTTGATTTGGGCATTTAAAAGCTTACCCAAAGTCGATTTTCCGGAACCATTGTGGCCTAAAACTGCCACAAAGTCCCCCTTATTTATATCTATTGATAGATTATCAAGGGCAGTCTTGCCCTGGCTACCCTCGTCTATACCAGGATAGGTATAAGTTACATTTTTTATTTTTATCATTTTTTATCCTAATAGCTCATTGCTGGGCTGTAATTTGTGCTTGATTCATAAACTACTACTGGAGTTCCGTGAGGAGCAAGTTCAAATAATCTTCCTGCCATAGCTGGTGGCATATTTAAACATCCGTGGCTACCGTTTGAGAAATAAATTCCTCCACCAAAAGCCCCTCTCCAAGGTGCATCGTGGAAGCCTTCTCCGTCCCAACCTATTGGCATCCAGTATTTTACAGGGGTTTCATATCTTGACCCATCAAAACCATCTCCCCTTAGGGTTTGGTTAGCTGCTTTAGAAAGGATTGAACCAACTCCAACATTGGTTGCCCACTTGGTAGTATTTGGCATACCTGATACAATATTAGTTTCAAGAACAACTTCTCCATCCAAATAAAACCACATATATTGACGGGAAAGGTCCACTTCTACATAGGTGTTTCCTATATCAGATCCGTCAGCTTCTCTCCTAAATCCAGTTCTCTCGTAAACTGGCTCTATATTTCCAGATTTTCTTTCATTAACTAATTCATATACAGCATCAACTGTTCCTGGCACATCAAGTATAAAGCCGTAAACTCCTGGGTTTACAGTGATTTTGCCAATGCCTGTGGCATTAAAAGTCCTATTTGTTCCGTAGGTATCAGTTTGATCTGCAATTTCTTTGACATAGGAAGTTAACTTGTCGTAATTAAGCTCAAAACTTCCCTTATCTGTATCAAACATATCAATTAGCTTTTCGCCTTCAAGTTTAAAGTCAAAACCATTGAAGTTAAAACCTATTTTCATCCCTTCTATGGTTTTGCCATCCTCAAGAAGGGCTGCAAGTTCCTTGGAATTGTTCTTAACTGTTGGATTTATATAATCATTGTCATCAAGGACAATTTCATCTTTGTGGTTATAGATTGCATCCTTAATTTTTGCTGAGAGTTTTCCAAAGTCAACCTTATTTCCCATCACTTCTGGAAAAATTTTAAAGGCTCCATTTTCGTACTTAAGCCTAGCATTTTCTGGTTCTTTCACATTGGTCAATAAGGCCTGCCCTTTTAGGTTTTTATCAAGCTTTGCTTCATCGTATTTAACATTATAATCAAATGTAAAATCGTCGTTTGCTATTTTTGCAAAGGCAAGCGGCCATTTAAATGGATTTTGGTCTATAGATGCAGATTTTGGAATACTCGCACTATAGTCAATTTCCCTTAGGTCAATTGTTGCCTTTCTTTCATCCCTGCCTACTACAGTGATTGTAAAAGGTTCAGCAGGTTTTCTAAGAGCCTCATCTTTTGAGGCATAGGAAATATCCCTGCCGTTTACCTTGGTATTTGGTAGGGCTATAAAAGTAAATATTACTGTAACTATTAAATAAAGTGCTATTATTACAAGAATAAATAGGGTTAGGGCCCTAGATTTCTTTTTGTTGTTTGCTTCTGTTATGACGTCCTCCTCAATCTGGTCTCTTGCCAAAATATTGGTAAAAATCTACCTTTTGGCCACCATTGTATAATTTTCTTTTCTTAGATATTTTTCTCTTAAAGGTCCTATCAAATTTCTCGTCAGCTGTTATAAAATAAAGTGACCAGGTATCAAGGCCTGCCAATTTATTGTTGATTTTTTTATAAATATCAACTAGATCATTGTCTGATAGCCTCATTCCATAGGGTGGGTTTGAAATAAAAACCCCATAGTCATCAGCAAGGGCAACTGAGCCAAAATCTCTGGTTATGAAAGAAATATCTTCCCCAACTCCCGCATTTATAGCGTTTTGCTTGGCTAGCGAAATGGCCCTGCCTGATATATCTGAACCTAGGATATTTAACTTTTTGGAATAGTCGATTCTCTCCATTGCTTCTTTTTTGGCATCCTTAAAATATTTGGGATCCATAAATTTAAAGCTTGTAAAATCAAAGTCCCTATCGATGCCAGGTGCAATATTACGAGCGATTCTTGCAGCTTCTATGAGAATTGTCCCAGACCCGCAAAATCCGTCAAATAAAAACCTGTCTGGATTATAAAAAGAAAGGTCAACAAGAGCTGCTGCCAAGTTTTCTCTAAGAGGAGCTTTGACAGTTCCTTCCCTGTAGCCTCTTTTGTGAAGGCCATCCCCAGATGTGTCTAAACAGACCTTGACAATATTTTTCTCTATCATTATTTCGATATTAACTCTCTCAGCTGATTTTTCAAAAAAAGTTTTTTTATAGTAATTTTTCAACTTATCTATAAGAGCCTTTTCGCTTATGGACTGAATCGACCTTAGTGAAAATAATTTTGACTTATAAGATCTGGCATTTACAGTAAAGTTGCTATCTTCATTTAAAATATCCTGCCAAGGAATTTTATTTACATTTTCAAAAAGCTCTTCAAATTCCATGGCCTTAAAACTTGCGACTTCCAAATAGACCCTATCAGCGTGTTTTAGGTTTATATTTAATTTTGCTAAGTCGGATAAATCGCCTTTTAGGCTAATCAATCCATCACTTACTTCATAGTCTTTATATCCCATATCCCTTAGTTGGAACTTGACCAGGCTTTCTAGACCAAAGCTTGTGGTAATTAGTATTTTTTCCATACTGATATTATAACTGATTTTTGACTCTTTTCATCTTTTTTTGCAAAGGAAAAGCCACTTTCGTGGCAATTAATTTTCTTCAAAAAATTTATAGGACATTTCGTAAAGAATTTTCCTCTGATCTTCGTTAGTAAAGGAGTGATCAGCCCCTTCAATTTCAAAATATCTGGCATTTTTATAGGAATCTCTTAGTTTTTCATTAGAGTCCCTAAATACTAAAGTATCATCTGTACCCCTTATGATTAAAACATTTCCTTCATATTTGCTTGCTGACCCATATATATCTTTTACAATAAAATCTATTAGGAAATTTATATGAATTTTAACTCCCCCTATATCCGCTTCTTTAACTTTTGAAATTAAGCTTTCATAGGGCATGTTGCTTTCTATCTTGGTTTTGCCTGAAACTTCTCCTTCAAAAACAGTTTTAGCCATGACCTTCAAATAATCTTTGTTATTCATATCGCTAGCAGGGGCTAAAAGTGCCATGGCTCTTGGTTTTAATTTGTATGCCATAAGGCTTGCTAGAACTCCGCCTAAAGAGTGACCAATCCAATAAAGCCTATCCTTATCTACATAATATTTCATCTTAGCAAAGTCATGGATCATTTCAAGTTCTTTTTCTTCACGACTTACAGTCATGTCATAAAAAGACCCGTCTGATTCACCAGAACCTGAAAAATCAAACCTAAAGACCACATAGCCCCTTTCTGTGAGGTATTTGGCGTGGTTTATCCTGAAATTTACACTACCATTCCTATCTCCACCAAAACCGTGAAAAATTATTACACTTGGATATTTTTTATTTTCGTCAAAGTCATCTGGGGTGTTTATCACACCCCTCATAACTATGTCATCTTCTTTTTTTATCTGTTCATAAAAGTATTTCATTAAGCAAGTACCCTCGCAACTTCAATACCGCACGCAGAGGCTTGGGATAAGGAGTGAGTCGCACCTGAACCGTCGCCTACGCAGTAAAGTCCCTTTTGTTTTGATTCGAATTTTTCATCTACTTCTATTTCTGAATTGTAGAACTTAACTTCAATTCCGTATAAAAGTGTATCGTCATTTGCCATACCTGGAGCAATCTTGTCTAGTTGGTAGATCATCTCGATTATATCGTCAAGCTGCCTTTTTGGCATAACAAGAGAAAGGTCACCAGGAGTTGCATTCATAGTTGGCTTGGTGAAAGATTTTTCCATCCTTCTTTCTGATGAACGACGGCCTTTTACAAGGTCACCAAATCTTTGCATCAAGACTCCTCCGCCCAGCATATTAGATAGTTTTGCAATTGATTCACCATATTCATTTGAATCTTTAAATGGCTCTGTAAACCTATTTGTAACCAAAAGAGCAAAGTTGGTATTTTGTGATTGGAGTTTTGGATCTGTAAAGGAATGGCCATTTACTGTCAAAATTCCATTGGTATTTTCTGTTACAACGTGGCCATAAGGATTCATGCAAAATGTTCTTACAATATCGTTGTATTGCTTGGTTTGATACATTATTTTAGCTTCATAAACATCATCTGTTATGTGTTTAAAGACTTCAGCTGGCACTTCTATCCTAAGCCCAATATCAACCCTATTTCTCTTAGATTCGATGCCAAACTTATCGCAAACATCACCTATCCACTTAGATCCAGACCTTCCTGCCGCAAGAACTAAATCATCAGCAGAAAATTCCTCGCCCTTATTGGTTTTAACTATGTACTTTCCATTTTCATAATCAACGTCTTCCACCATAGTAGAAAATTCAAAATCTACTGTATCTTTCACATAATCATAGATTTTTTGTAAGATTATCTTGTTTCTGTCTGTACCAAAATGACGGACTTTTGCATCTAATAAATGAAGGTCGTGACGAAGACATTTTGTCTTAAGGTCATTTTTATCTGTGCTATATAATTCCAAATCGTCCCCACCATCAAAACTCATTAGGACGCTGTCAACATATTCCATAAGTTCCATGGCTTTTTTCTCGCCAACATAGCGGTGAAGATCGCCACCAAAATTAGTTGTGATATTGTATTTACCATCAGATAGGGTACCTGCACCACCAAATCCGTACATTATATTACATGGTTTACATCCTATACAATGGTCAACCTTGCCTTCTGTGATAGGGCAAGTCCTGTTTTGAACCTTACGGCCTCCATCAATTACAAGGACCTTTTTCTTAGTTTCTAATTTTGTAAGCTCATAAGCAAGAAAAGCTCCAGAGGCCCCTGCTCCTACTACAATAATGTCATAGTTTTTCATGATTTCTCCTATCCAATTTAATAAAAATTCGTGACATTTTTCTAATTTAACCTGCTATATTATACAAGTTAAATGCCTAATTTCAAACTATCCTTTACATTTTGAAAATATATGTTAAAATATATGTAATTTATTGAATCACTTGTAAGTGCTAAGTAAAGTATATGTAAATACTACATACAAATCAAAAAAAATTCAGTTAGAAAGGATAGCCAATGAAAAAAGCATTTAAAAAAGCCTTCCCCTATACTATACCCGTTATAATCGGTTATATGTTTTTGGGAATCACCTATGGCATTATGGTTAGCCAAGCTGGTTTTAATCCACTTTTCGCACCAATAATGTCACTTATCATGTACGCCGGCAGCATGCAATTTGTAATCCTCCCCCTGCTTAAATCTGATGTATCTATTATTGCAATTATTATCTTAACCTTATCGGTTAATATCAGAATGATGTTTTATGGGGTAAGTTTATTAAAAGAGTACAAAAATTCCAGATCAAAATTTCTTTTTATCCTAACCCTTTCTGATGAAACCTTTGCTCTTGACACATCTATAAAACCACCATCAGATGTGAATAAGGCGGATTTTTTCCTTGCAATTGGAATTATTAATTACCTGGTTTGGGCCCTAGCTTCTTATATTGGCGCCCTTCTTGGAGGCCTAATTAGCTTTAATACAATGGGAATGGATTTTGTCCTTACAGCACTTTTCCTTGTGCTTTTGGTTGAGCAATATTTCTCAACTCCAAACCACAAACCGCTCAAATTAGGACTTGCCCTATCAATCATTGCCCTATTAATCTTTAAGCCAAATAATTTTATGATCCCAGCCCTACTATTAATCGCCCTTAGCCTCTATGGCCTAAGAAATAGAATCGAGGAAAAAAATGACTAAGATTTTACTATGCGTGCTTGCATCATCACTTACAACTTTTTTAATAAGGTCCACCCCATTTTTCTTTTTCTCTAGAAAAGAACTTCCTGACCTAGTTAAATACTTTGGAAAATACCTTCCTTTTGCCCTCATGCCACTCTTGGTGGTCTTTGCCCTCAGAAATATAAACCTAATGGTCTATCCCTATGGGCTTCCTGAAATAATAGCCAGCGCAACGGTTATTATCCTTCATGCAAAATTTAAAAAGCTATTTCTTTCAATTTCTTTTGGAACTTTTATATATATGGTCCTCATTCAATTAGTTTTTGTCTAAAATTGTAGTAAAGTATTATTATAGAAAAGAATTAATAAAATGAGGTTAATATGAAAAAAGATATAAGTATATCAAACAATAAGGCCGTGATTAACTTTTCAAAGGCCTTTTTTAATGACACAGATGACTTATTAAGGAGCCAAGGATTCTTTGATGTAATCTGCTCCTTTGTAGCCTACCACAAGGAAAACCAAACAAGAATCTATACCTACCTAGAAAAATTTTTTAGGGCAAGTGATATAGAAATCCTTGCAGGTGAGATTAGGGATATTACCAAAATCTTAACTGTAATGAGCCTTGATGAAATTTCCGAAAAAATCAACAAATACCACGACCTAGACAAGGAAAGAGATGCCCTAATAAGAATTGTTGAAGACATCTACGATTATTGGAGAAAACTTGAAAGATATTCCGTTATCGAGCAATCTGATTACGACAGGGGTATAGAAGTAGAAAACTTCCTTTCTTCAAACATCAACTTCAAGGACCTTATCCTTGATATATATAGAAAGGCAGAATTTTCTGTCACAGGCAAGACTCCAAAGGTCTTTAGGCAAGTACCAGCAGGAGCCAACGCTTCAATAATTGTCAAAAATTTTGAAATTGATTATCCAGAAGACCTACAGTTTTTAAATGAAATTCCATTTATAACCAAGGTAATGATTGAAACTCCTTATATAACCTACACCAAGTCCAACAAAAGGGATGGTTTCTTTGAGGAAGTTTACGAAAATCCAATAAAGGGTCTAGATATAGATACAGATGAATTTTTGTGTTATCCTGCAAAAGTAGGTGACAACCTAGTATATATCTACTTCCACCACGACCTAATCACCCACGGCATCTCTGCTTCAAACTTATTTGACCTAGCAGATGAGGAGGAAATCCAATCCAAGAGACCGGATGCAATTTACTTATTTGGTGGAGAAAATTCTAAGGACCAAAATGTTTTCTATGAAAATAAAAACGGCCTATTAATTGGCTATGTAAACTATACAGACAAGAAAGACTACTTTGGTTATCTAAAAAAGATGTGCCTAACTCTTTCAAATATCATATCAATGAAAAAATCCTACCTACCAATCCACGGAGCTGGTGTAAATGTAGTTTTACAAAATGGAAAATCAGCTAACGTTGTAATCCTAGGTGACTCTGGAGCTGGAAAGAGTGAATCTATCGAAGCTTTCAGAACACTCGCCAAAGACTACATCAAAGACATGACAGTAATCTTTGACGATATGGGAACATTTAGACTCAAAGACGACAAGGTAATGGCCTATGGTACTGAAATTGGTGCCTTTGTAAGGCTTGACGACCTAGATGCAGGCTATGCCTTTAAGCAAATAGACAGGTCCATCTTCATGAACCCTGATAAGATAAATGCAAGGCTAATCATGCCAGTTGCGGACTACAGCCAAATTATGGCAGGCTACGAAGTTGACTTCTTCCTCTATGCAAATAACTACGATAAGCTAAAGAAGGGTGAAGACTCAATTTCAATCCTAGATGACGAAAAAGAAGCAATAAAGATCTTTAAAAGAGGAGCTAGATTTGCCAAGGGTACAACTACAGAAACAGGCCTAGTAGAATCCTACTTTGCCAACCCATTTGGCCCTTATCAAAAGCAAGATACTTGCGATAAGCTAATCGAAACCTACTTTAACAAACTTTATGAAAACAATAAAAAAGTCGGCCAAATCAAAACCCAACTTGGAGTAGAGGGCATGGAAACAGACGGTCCACTAAAATCAGCCAAGGAACTTTTTGAAATAATCAAGGCCCTATAAATAGGAAAAAATCATCACCTTACTTGAATAAGGCGATGATTTTTTTATTTAAGGTTAAAACCTAGTCAATTTTATATCAAGGTTTTAAAGAGTATTCTACTTTCCCCCTTCTTTGCCTTGCCTTTATTTTTGAACCTTAGCTTCTATAGTGGCCTTGTAATTTATTAGCTCGCCTGTTTCTGTTTCTACATATTGTTCAAAGTTGATTTTTACAGCATCGCTCACATTGTTTAGGGCGTAGGCTTCTTGGGCCCCCACGGTTTTTGCTCCTATTGGTGTTTCTTGTGCGTATTTTAAATCTTCAACTGCCGAATATGTTTCAGCCATCTCTCCCTTTTCATCAATTACAGAAGATGGGAAGAGATATAAATCTTGAATTTTATTGTCAAATCCCAAATTTTCATAGGAGTAATCGATACAAATAACTTCTGCTGGGTCCTTGTCTACAAATTCATTTCTTCCTTCAAGGACTTTTACAGAATTAACCACAAGCTTCCACTGGCCATCCACGACCCATTCCTCGCCTTCTTTAAGCTTGGCTATCTCACCATCTGAGCTTTCTTCCTCAGATGTATTTTCTCCTTCATTTGAGCTTTCTTTTTCTTCTAACTTTGTTTCTTCTTTGGCTTTCTCATCAACTTTTTTATCGCCACAGGCAACCAAACACGCCATAGCTAGGCTTGTTACGAATACTTTTTTAATTTTCATAATATCTCCTTATCCTCTTCCCATTATTGATAGGATCTTTGCGTAGAGTGGTCCTGAGAATGAATATTCTACGACTGTTTTATCCCAATCTAAAATCTTATTTGCATCTATTATCTCTGGGTTAAGACCAGTTATTTGGCCATTTTTATCTAAACTTACAAGGCTTTCTATTTCCTTATCCCTGTAGGCGATTTTGATTTTCACACTTGGCATATCTTTTTCTTGGCTCTGGCAAATGAGGACGGTTGACCTTTGGCAAATCCCATCAAGAAAGTCATTATCTTTTTCGGTGACCTTGCCATCATTACCCTTATCAACAGACCTTAGACTTACTACTGCATTCTCCCATTTTGGTACAACTAGGTAAAAGTCATTACCAGTTAAAAATGCACTATTATCATCATAAGGATCTCTCTGGCCTTCTAAGATTAGTCTTGGGTCTTTATAGTCTGCAAAGCAAGCTTGCCAGGCAAATAGTTTGCTCATTACATTAGGTAGAGTATCTTCTGCATTGGCCCTGCCCATATAGATTATAAAGGCACTTACATTTTTATCATCTGGATCTATACCAAGCTTTGTAGCCATCCTTACAAAGTCATCTGAGTATCGGTTAGTTTTATAATCAGGTCCAGCTAGGGTTTGGATTTCTATTGCTTCCCCTATGCCTGCATCTGAATAGATTTTGCTAAAAAACATTAGTCTACCTACTTCATTTACATAAAATATATTAGAATTATCTTGCCACAAGTCTTTGATGGCAAAACCTTCTTTATTTCCCATGTCATACTGGTAGGAAGGATTTGATAAATAACTGTCATAATGGTCAATTATGTGCCTATAGTAGTCCGCTAGGCTTTTTTCCATTAAGTCTAATTTCTGGTCAGGACTAATAGCAAAATAGGATAAGAGCTCATCATCTGTAAGACGCTTGCCATCTTTAATTGAAAAATTATAGGCCCTATATACTTGAAAACCTGAATCAATATTATTGTAGAGATGGATGAAAACACTTAGGATTTCTTCGTCTTGGTAGGTTGAAAACTCTGCATGAACAAAGGGTTCATCGCTATCTTTAGAATAATCGTCCGCATCCTTGTACATGGTTTTTAACTCTTCAAGGTCCTTTTCTATTTCCTCATTGGCTTGGTCCGCATCCTTTGAATCCAGCAAAATTTTTGGTAGGTGGATACCAAAGCGGAGACCCTTGGCCTTTTCCATTTGTTTTTCATCTACAAAATCCTTAAAGACTTGCCTATCTTCTACTAGGGTTGACTTACTACCTGCCTTTGCTCCTTCTAGGGCCTGAGCCTTTATTGGTTTTCTTTTAAAATTTATTTCTTTTACTAATTTTAAATCTTCATTGCTTTCTTCCTTGGCTAGGGTTTTTTCTTTAGGATTTTCATTTTCATCTTCAGATTTTTCTGCCAAATCCTTTGCTTTTTCTTCCCCTTCTTCTTCGCTTATCTTTGTAGGTTCTTCGTCAAGCTTTTCTTTACCACAGCCTACTAAAGCCAAGGCTAGAAAAATAAGAAGAACTTTTTGCCTTTTGCCTATCATAAACCCCCTCCTTACTTAAATTTGATCTTATCTCCCTTGATTTCACAGCTATTTTCTCCATCAATACAAGAGTTTTTAAGGCCGTATTCATGCCTTATAAATTCATCATGGCTTATAAGATTAGTCACTTCGTGTTTGTTTTCAACCTCATAGGAGTGCCTTGCATCCTGGTTCCTATATTTACTGTAGACATTAAAATAATATATGAAGCCAGCAACTAAGAGTAACCAGAAGAAGTTTCTGGAATCTTGAAACTTTGTATCATCAAATATATCAAAAGCTGCAACGAACCATAGGACAATGGCTATTAAGAAGCTTATAACTTCCACAAGGACTGATGCCATAAAAAGTTTTTTGAAATTTATAGGCACTGATCCCATGGTTTCCTTAGTCCTTGCATTTACTGCAACATAGTGTAAAACGTGTTTATCGCCCTTATTTTCCATATAGGAGTAAAGCCAAACCGGCAAATAGGAAGCCTTCCAAGAATCTCCTTTTACAATAAATTCTTCTTCTTCCCAGTTAACTCCTCTGTCATATTCTTCGATGGTATCTTTGATGGCAAATCTAGCCACATCTGAGCCCCACACGTCTGTAATTTTTTTAAGGTCATATACATTGGTATCTCTCTTTTCGGATGTATAGCCCTTAAGGTAGTTGGCATTGTATTTGACACAATTTTCTGTATCAAAAGGCATGATTGAATTTATGATATTTGTTGTCTTTTCCTTTGAAGAATAGTCAAGTTTATCCAAACTTGATTCTATTGATAAATCATCAATGCTTATGTCAAAGTCCCTGCCTACCCTGTAAAGATCAGCATCATAAATGGTTTTTTCATCATCACCATCTTTTACTGTCCTAGTATTGGTTAAAATTTCTCCCTTGCCGCTAAGTTTCATATGGCCGTTTATATCAACAAGCATATATGGAAAATATACCCCACATATATTTTCGGCATTAAATTCCTTAATAAATTGTGGGTGAGCAAAGGTCTTTCTTTGACCAACAAAATTTTCAATCTCTTCTTTTGCTTCATTCTTAGTCACAGAAAATGGCAAAATTACGTCAGGTACAGCTCCGTTAGCAATTTTAGAATTTATTGAAAGTGTATTTCTGCACCAATGACACCTGGCTTGGGTAGAAGTTGCTGTATCGATAACTACCTCAGCCCCACAACTTTCGCATTTTAGGGTAATGATATCACTAGCTTCTAGGTCTATATCTACTGCACCACTACGGGACTTGCTTCCTTCAAGGCTAGATATTTCATCATCTGCCTCTGCCATATCTAGGTCAAATTCATGCCTACAAAAATTGCACCTAAGCTTGCCAGTTTTGGTATTTGTAGAAATATCAGTTGACCCACACTTTGGACACTTAACCTGGCCATCTTTTGCTTGGTCTGTATCTTTAATAATGTTTATGTTTTCATTATTATCTCTTTCGCCTACCATAGCCTCCTCCTTAGAATCCTAAAAGATCAGATTTAACCTTATCAAATTCTTCCTGGCTAATAACTCCTGCATCTAAAAGTTTTTTCATTTGAATTAATTTTTCTGTTGGATCGACTTGTGCGTTATTTAACGTTTGTTGGTTTTGTTGATTTTGGTTTGGAATATTTTGTCCTACTCCAAAATTAGGTTGGTAAGAATTTGCTCCCTCAGGCTGGTTAAGTCCAACTGCCATAGATCCTGCAGCATTCATTCCCATGCCCATAAAGGCCATTCCTGCACCACCGCCATTTTCTCCTGCCCCTTGCATGCCCCTGGCAACAGATTGTTGGAAGAAAGAATTTCCACGACTTCCTGAAAGGGCATCCGCTTTTTTCACATCGGATAGGAGTTTCTTGGTATCCTCGTCATATTCGATAGCAAGGATAGCAGTTTTTATTATTTCAAGGCCCCTATCGGTCTTCCATTGGTAGGCATCTTCTACTGCCTGGGTTAAGGATTTGGCAAAACCAATCTGATCGCCTTGGATTTTGCTCATCCTATTTCCTCTGGATGGGTCATTTGTATAATTAGAAAATGCAGCAGAAAGACTTCCTACAACTTCATTAAATAGCTGTTCGACAGCTCCATTATCCATATCGTTAAAATCGAAAACTTCTTTATCACTGATTAGGTATTTTTGTGGGACGAAGTTTTTGACAAATAATAGAGGATCAACAATCTTTATTGTGTAAGTTCCCCTGGTTACTGCCCCTACTTGGGTGCCAAAGTAGGCATCATCCCAATAGATTTCACTTTGGGTGCCGAAGCGGTTGTTTGGTATTTCCTTTAAGTTAACATAAAATGCAAGTTGTTCAGCTCCTGGCTGACCACCAAATTTAATTTTCTCCCAAGTAGACTGGATAAGAGATCCCATGATCCCATCACCGGCAAAAATCGATTTAGAATTTGCCTCATCACTTGAATAAATAAAGCCCCCTGGCTCAGCAACTATGCCTGTTATCTTACCATCTTCGATAGTGATTAGGGCTGTGCCTTCTGGAACAATTATTTTAGATCCATTAGAAATAATATTTTCACTTGTACTTGTGTTTGAACCTCTACCTTGGTTTGTTGCTTGACCTTGGGCTGGAAATATTCCTGCTGTGGCAGAAATCCCTGGCATAGGTTTATAAAAATCTAGCCATTGGTCTGCAAAAGTCCCTCCGAGCGCTCCTGTAAATGCCTTTATAAATCCCATTTTTACCTCCTAATTTTTTTCTTATTTTAAGTAAATTTTATTAATTTACCTTGCTCTTAGTTTTATTAAATCACATTAAATTAGTAAAATAAATAGACCAAAAGGCAATCTTTGTTGAATTTTACAAAGATAGACCTTTGGTCTATATGAAAAAAACCTAATAAAGGCAAAAAACCAGCCCCTATCTTTACCATTCTAGTAAAAATAAGACCTGGTTAATTAATTTTTTTATTCTATTTTTTCATTGGCCCGTTCTTTTCTTCATTGGTATTGCCTATTATCTGATCAACCATGCCGCAGCCCTTGATTAGGTCAAGGTAGAGGAGCAATTCTCCCCTGGATGATACATTTAGTTTTTTATAAATTTTTAAAATATGGTGTTTGGCAGTACTCTTGCTAATGTAGAGTATTTCAGGTAGCTGGTCTACGTCATAACCCTTTATCAAAAGAACTAAGACATTTAGCTCTGCAGGAGTGAGACTTGATGTTGCTTCAATGAATTTTTTAAACTTATATTCCAAGTAATTTGGTAGGCCTTTGATAGGCTTACCCTGCATTTTTTCCCTGATGGTTTTAATAAATTGATTTATTTCATAAAAACCAGACTCAGATATTTCACGCATATATTTCTCATCTAGGATTTTTCCCTGGTTTTCAATAAGGGCAAGGCCATCAGTAATAGGACTTATGTATCTACGAGTAAAAGTCCAACTTATAACTATTGCAAAGAATAAAAATAAAACTACTGATATAGTGAGGTTTGTAATATTTCTAATGACATCCTTACGATAATCTTCCATGGGAATCATACAAACAATCATAGATTTTTCGCCATTTTCTATCAAGGATATTTCCCTTTCAAGACCAATATAGGTAGACTTCTTGCCAGCAAATTCCTTTAAACCTCTCGAATAATCTTTAATTTCTAGAATATCTTCTGGCAGATAATAATACCCATCTTCAGTACCGCTACTTAAAGCCTTTTTAGTATCTATATTTTTATCAACGACCGGCAAAAAAATTGAAGTTAATTTTTTTAAATTACTTGGCTGGGCTATTTTTTCTTTAAAAAACATCTCTTCTACTTCAAAACCGCATGTTCCATAAATTGTCCCATCCTCACCTATTATAGGCAAACTTATCAGCATTACTTTTTGATTGGTTCCTGCAAGCTCAAAGACCTTGCTAATCATATATGACTCATACAAGGAATTATTTACATTTTCAGCAAGCTTAGCATAGCTAGGAATCCTAGATATATCATATTCTAATTTCCATTTTCTATGAGGCATGGCCTTATGAATCCTGCCTACATCAGCGTCTCCCCTATAAACTGTAACAGAAGACTCATTCAAACTCCTAGAATCTAGTTTCAAATACAGGCCAGACCTAGAATTTTGGGCTCCATCATTATGGGAATTTACAGTTGTATTCCACAAGACGAAGGCACCTGAAACATCCGCATAAAGCATAGAGCTTTTTAAATTTTCAAAAATCCTGTCTTGAAGCTTGGTTAAAAGTTTTTGATTATCCCTTAAATCCTCAAAACTTACTCCTTCTTCTTCTAATAGATTTTCTAGATAATCCCTTGATTCTTGAGATAAATGCATGGCAGATATGGCTGATTTATCAAAATAACTATTGATTTCTTTATCTAGCATAGACATTTGTATATCAAGACTTTTTATATAAGTTTTTCTGACATTTTTATACTGGTCGAATAAGACCATGGCTATGACGATAAAAAACAATAAAAGACCTGCAAGTATTATCATGTAGGCAAATAATTTCCTATACATGGAATTTTTTTGATATTTATTAAATATACCAAACAAGACCTTCTCCTAAATCATCCTATAAGCATTTGCCAACATTCTTCTATAAGTTTATCCAAATCTTCACCCTTATTGTACCTTTCTACAAAGGATTTTTGCCTGTCCCTTAATTTGCCATAAAAACTTGAGACCTTATTATAATCATAAGATTCACTTAGAAAATTATAGTTCTCTTGCATCTTTGAAAGGCTATTATAAAGTTCTTTATAGTCATTGTTTTCAAAATCCATTGATGAAATTTTTTTAAAGGCATCAGGTCTTACTGGCATATAACCAGTTTTTGTAACAAAATCTAGGTTTCTTTCGCTTTCTGTAATCCACTTAGCAAATATAGCACAAGCCTTAGCCTTATCCTCACTTGTCTTATAGGCACAAAGTCCTGTCCCTGCTAGGGTGTCAAATTTATTTTCATTTTTATTTACTGGCAAAGGCAAGACCTTAAGGTCCATATCCTCAGATGTATTATCTGGATAGGTTACTATATCGTTATAATACAAAACAGCAGCAGATGAACTGATTCCTGCCGGGACCTCTCCTGTCATCATCTGGGTATTGGCATAAAGATCAGATACAATTATATGTCCCTCTACCAATGATTTCATAAACTTATCAAAGTTCTTTTTAAAAGATAAATTATCCTTATCATACCAACCCCCATCATTATGAAGACTTAGGTTAGGATCTTCAGAAAGAGCGGATAATTCTATTTCCCTTAGAATATAGTCCATGGCACAAAAAGCCTTGCCATCAGACCATTCGTAGAATTTCTCAGCTACTTCAAAAAATCCATCCCAAGTTTTTAAATCATCATAGGTCAGGCCTGTCGCTTCAGAAAACCTAGCAAACATAGACCCATTTATATAAAGCATGTGGGTTGATTTTGAGATAGGAAAAACTAAAAGTTTATTACCCACTCTCCCATCATCTAAAAAATCTTCTTGATAAGCTTTGAGTTCTTCTTTTGTAAAATAATCTTCCCAATCAACTAGGTTTTCAATCCCCAAATCATCTGCATTTCCACTATGGCAAAAAAACAAATCTGGCATCTTTTTTGACCCAGACTTCTTAGCTTGGGAATCTAGAAGCTCTTCGCCAATTTCTGCAGAATTAGATGTAGCAGTGACATTTATTATAATACCTTCCTTACTGCCAACAGTTTCGTTAAAATCATCAACGAGCTTATCCATTGGAGATGAGGCTTGTTCGCCATAAACATGCCACATTGTGAGACTTACTGGTTCTTTTTTATTACTTAAAAGTATAAGGACCAAGGCAATAATTACAAAAACAAATATAGTAATTATCCCCAGTCTTTTGTATTTGCTCTTTTCCATAGGACCCTCGATTCAAAATTAAAAACATCTTCTCTATTAAAACCTATCATAGTTTTTTTACATTGTCAAGATAAGTTCATATAGGAGTTAGTTAAAATATTATCATTTATTCAAGTATCCTTTAAATATTATAAATTAAAAAAAGATGAAATATCAAAATAGACTTATCTATTTTAATTCTTCATCTTTCTTCTTATTTTCCTATAGCATTTTCCCTACCATAATAAAATAGGTATTGCTGGGCGTAGCCTGCAAGGTCGCCAAAGATTTCTCTGGCATAGTCGTCTACTTGTTTTTTTGGAACTTCTTTGCCGATAAAAAGTGTTTCCATTACCCTTTTAATCCAGACATCAACAGGGAAGGTCTCCCTCCTGTGGTAGGCAAAAAGCATAATACAATCGGCTACCTTTGGCCCAATGCCTGGTAGTTCTTTTAGTTTGTTGTGGAGCTCTTTATCTGTGAGATTTTTTTCATCTTCAAAATTTAAGTACCCATCCACAAAAGCCTGGGATGTTTCAACAATCCTTACATCACGAAAACCAACTCTGGCATGTTCCCTCAAATCTAAAGGGTCAACCTTTGCTAGAACTTGGGGACTTGGGAAGGAATAATACTTTTCTCCCATATATTCTCCCAAATAATCTCCGTATCTTTCAGAAATTATTCTGACAGCTTTTTTAATCCTTGGAATTTGATTGTTGGCCGAGATTATAAAGGAAATTGTAGTTTCAAACAAATCTTGGTTTAAAATCCTAATTCCATAACCATATTCGCTGGCCTTATTTAGAATTTCTGATTCTGACAAGACTTCTTTTATCATTCCATAATCTGTGCATAGGTCGAAGTAATCATAAAAAATTTCGTAAAATTCATCCAGGCTTACATTTCTAATTAGGGTGTAATCTTCACATTCAAGAAGGTTTATAATTTTTCCCAAAAATACAGCTGTATATGACCCGTCGTCGTTTTTTCTAAAATTAAAACATTGACCACATTCGAAAATATGGTCAACTTTAAAAGAGTCTTCCCTGAGGATAAGTCCCTCAGGGCTTTCTTCTATATTTAATTTTCTCTTTTCACTTGTCTGGTATCTCATTATTTAATCCTAACAGCATGGATAGCTAGCCTCTGATCTTCATAATCGTATTGGCAGGTTGATAAGGTAATGATTGTATCCTCATCTGTAAAAGGTCTGGTATCAAGTTTTACCTCAGAGTTTGACCTAAGTTTGTTAAAGTAAGGCACCTTGTCTCCGTCATAGGTAAAGTCTAAGGTCCTATAATCAGAACTAGATGGTGTACCATAAGCTGAAAATATTAGATATTCTCTAAGACCTTCTTCTGTAGTTAGGTAAATGGTCCTATTTTTCTCAGCAAATTCTTGCTTCCTATACTGGTCAAGAGGTGTAAACATTGAGTCAATTTCTAGATGGTGACCATAAATTACAGAATTATCATCGTTAATATCTGGGGAATTGTAGACATCCATAAAGATGGAACCTGCTATGTCGTATTCCTTATTAAGACCCTTTCTAAGGTAAAATTCGTTATCAGGACCTTGGAAAATTGGGTATTTTATACCAGTTCCAGGAATTTCTAAAACTGCTATTACATCAGAATTTTGCTCTTTCAATTTCTTTAAAAGAGTCAAGTGGATTTTCTCAAGTCTTGCTAATGGATCCTTGATTTCTTCTGTAGGAACATTTGCATAATCATTTGAATCCACATCCGCTTCAGCTTGTTTGGATAAGTCTTCTATATATCTATTGTTTTTCATATTTGTCCAGTAATCTAGACCTCTCTTGCCTAGGATTGCAATACAGGCTAGAATTATTAAAATTAGGACAAATCTAATGAATGCCATTGTTTTTGATTTCATTTTACCACCTTTAAAAAGTTTCGTTTCATTAGTATAATATACCGTAAGAGAGAGTAAATAAAAGTTTTTTGTAAAAAAAAGGAGGACCTATGAAAGATTACAAGTTATATGTAGGAACAGTATGTAGATTTTGTAAAAAAGTAGAAGATTTCATGAAAGAAAACAATATAGATATTCCCCTAGTAAATATAAACGAAGACCGCGAGGCCATGATGGAATTGATGGAAAAGGGCGGAAAAAGACAAGTTCCATGCCTATACCACGATGGTGAATACCTCTATGAATCTGATGACATCATAGAATTTCTAAAAAAAAATTATAAATAAGGATAAAAATGATTAAACTAATAGCATCTGATATTGATGAAACTATAATAAGTAAGGACCAAAAAGTACCAGAAAGAAATAAAAAAGCTATTAAACAAGCAATTGAAAAAGGCCTAATAGTCATGCTTGCAACAGGCAGGGGCCCATACGAAATTTTCGATATACCAGAACAAGCTGGTGTCATTGCTGATGATAGGTATATAATTTGTTGTAACGGCGCAGTTATAATGAATGTTAAGACTAAGGAAATTATTGATGTGATTGACTTAGACTTTGCCTATGCCAAAAATGTTTTTTCCTATGCCTATGAAAACAAACTCACTTTTTACCTATATACCCTAGATAAAAAATACGGCATCAATTTAACTGACGATACAATAGTTGCAGAAAAGCATATAAATATTTTGGATACTGACAATATTGATTTTCTAAAGGATGAAACTATCCTCAAGCTAATAATCAAAAATGAAGATATGAACCATCTCCAAGCTTTGGAAGTTGATATAGCAAGGATTACTAACTATGACCTTGAGATTTCATATTCTTCAAATATGTATATGGAAATAAATGCCAAAGGCGTAAATAAAGCTGTAGCCCTCAAAAAAGTCTGCGACCATTATGGAATAGACCTAAAAGATGTCTTAGCCATTGGTGATAACTACAACGATGTTGCCATGCTAGAAGAAGCTGGCAGGTCTGTAGCAGTTAGAAATGCAAGACTTCAAGTAAGAGAAACTGCCGACTATGTCACAAGCCTTGATAATAACAAGGGTGCAGTTGGGGAAGCAATAGAAAAATTTGTTTTAAACCTATAAAAAATTTACAAAGAAAAAGACTAAGGAAGGAAAATCCTCCTTAGTCTTATTTTTATCCAAAATATTAATAATAATCCCTATTTGTCATATACCTATATCCAAAATAGATAAGTCCCCCAAAGATAATTAGAGGTAGAAGATGGGTTAGGATACCAAAGACAATTACTATTGGTAAGACTATAAGACCTCCAATTAGTAAAAATGGAAGGCTTACAAGGCCAAGAGTGAGACCTAAGACTCCTAAGATCAATTTAAAAACTAATTTTATAAGTGGGATGCCAATGAAAAAGGCCCCTATAATTAAAAGTAAGGTTAACATATTGAACTCCTTTTGTTAATATTATACATATTTTAAAGTTCTATGTCAAGTATCTTAAGATTATTTTTGATATTCTTTTATATCTTAAGTTTGATTTTAATATATGTAAGGGACAAAAAAAGGGAGCATAGCTCCCCTAAAATTATTTTCTAAAACCAAGTTCGTGGTCAAGGATGTAGATTCCACCCCAGTTTCCGTTGATTCTTTCAAGTCTTGTTACGATTTTACCTACAGAGTCTTCTTCTTCAACTTGTTCGTCGATGAAGCCTTTGATGAAAGAAAATACTCTAAGATCTTCATCTTTTGCAATTTCTGCGATTTCGTGAATTCTTCTTGTAACTTCTTTTTCGTGAGCTAGGGCTGCTTTAAATACATCTACTAGGCTTTCGTAGTCATATTGTGGTTCAGCAATTGCTTTATATCTAACATCATAGCCTACTTCTTGAAGGAAATGTTTCATAGCTTCGCCGTGTCCGATTTCTTCTTTAACTTGTTCGTCAAACCAGTGGGTATATCCATCAAGTTCAAGTCTATCTGTATAAGCAGCCATTGCTTTGTAGATGTATGCTGACTCATATTCAAAGTTCATTTGTTCATTTAATAAATCTAATACTTTACTCATTTATTTCTCCTTTTTCTAGCATCTCTCCGTATGGGATATACACTCCGTATATCTCTAGGTTTCTAGCTAAAATCTCCTTTATTACTTGTGTTGTATTTTTGGAGTTTATTTTGACTGTAAAAGTCTTATCCTTAATCATAAACTCATCCTCAGTTACTATACCATTCGATTTTAGGGCGCAAAAAATTTCCATTGCCTCCTTCTTAGTTAATTTGTCATCTAATTGGAAGCTAAAGGGAAAAACTTCTGCATTTTCTTCTAAAGGATTTATTTTTTTAATTAAAAGTAAGTCTTTCATAGCCATCTCCTATTAGTAAAGATACCCAATTTTAAAAAAACTTAACAATTATTTTCTTCCATCTCTTTTTTTGAAAAAATACAGCCACAATATTCTTGCCTGTAGATGCCGTATTCTTTAGAAAGCTCGATTGATTTTTTGTAGCCGTCCCTTTTCTTAAAGTCTGCGAAAAGATATTTAACCCCGTATTCTTTTTCGAGTTCTTCCCCTATTTCATTAAGCCATTGGGCGTTTTTGTAAGGAGAAATCGAAAGGCTAGTTGTGAAATAATCGTAAGATTTTTCCTTGGCAAGCCTTGCAGTTTCAGCTAGTCTTAGCTTATAGCAATCATAGCAAGCCTCGCCGAATTCCTTGTCATCCTTCCTTTTTTGGGAAACTTCGTAAAAGTCTTTCATATCATTGGCTGGAATTATCACCTTTCCTTCAAAATGAGATTTCTCTGCCACTTTTTTTAAATTTTCAGCACGCTTATCAAGTTCTTCTCTTGGATAGATCATGGGGTTATAAAAATATAGGTCCATATCAAAATGGTCCCTAAGCCTTTCAATAACTTGTGTTGAGCATGGCCCGCAGCAAACCTGGAGCAAAAGCCTAGGTTTTTCGCCATTTTCATCAAGTTTTTTAATAATATCTTCCATGACCTTATTGTAATTTATTTTATTCATATAAAACCTTTCAAGCAAAAAAATCGCAAGAATAAAATTCCTGCGATTTGTATTTGTATATTATCTCTTTGAGAATTGTGAAGATTTTCTTGCCTTTTTGAAACCAGGTTTCTTTCTTTCTTTTTTACGTGAATCACGTGTTAAGAAACCAGCTCTCTTTAGGGCAATTCTTAGGTCTGGGTTTGCTTCTACAAGAGCTCTTGCGATAGCGTGTCTGATAGCTCCTGCTTGACCATTAAATCCACCACCGTTAACATTTACTCTAATGTCATAGCTTGTTAGGTTTTCTGTTAATGTTAGTGGGCTTCTTACTACAATTTTAAGAGATTCAAAATCAAAATATTGATCTAAATCTTTTCCGTTTATGATTATTTTTCCAGATCCTGGTACCATTGTTACTCTTGCAACAGAGGTTTTTCTTCTACCAGTTGATTGAATAATGTTTCCTGCCATATTTTACTCCTTACTTAAGATCCAAAGCTTCTGGGAATTGTGCTTCATGACCGTGGTCGCTGCCAGCATAAACTCTTAGTTTCTTTGCCATTTGACGACCTAGTTTGTTGTGTGGAAGCATTCCTACTATTGCATGTTCTACAATTCTTTCTGGATATTTAGCCTTCATGTCTTTGAATTTAGTGATTTTTAGACCACCTGTGTATCCAGAATATCTCTTGTATTCTTTTTGGTCTTCTTTGTTTCCTGTAAGCACTACCTTGTCAGCGTTGATTACTATTACATAATCTCCTGTGTCAAAGTGTGGAGTAAAGGTTGGTTTGTTCTTTCCTCTTAGTATTGCTGCAACTTGGCTAGCTAGTCTACCTAGAACCATGCCTTCTGCATCAACAACATACCATTTTCTTTCGATGTTTGATGGAGTCGCAGTCCATGTCTTTTGATGTTTCATCTCATCCTCCTATAATTTTTTCGGCTACTATATTTAGACACCGCACTAGTAGCTTGCGGCTGTACTCGTCCTGGCATTTTTTTATCGCTCCCAGGATATGCGATCGTCTCGATTCCTTATGAAGGTCTGAGTCGACTGATATATAATACTTGCTTTTAAAGCTTTTGTCAAGATTTTCTTATTTTTTTGCCATTTTCTTGTAAGAATATGGAGAAAATAGCAAGAGCATTGGATAAAGCTCAAGCCTTCCAAATAGCATGGCCAAAGTTAGGGTAAACTTAGAAGTTGGAGCCATTGATGCAAAGGAAGATACTGGCCCAAAATCTTTAAGTCCCGGTCCCACGTTGTTGTAAGTTGTGGCAACAGCTGCAAAGGCTGATTCAAAATTCTCTACATCACGGCTTACTATTACCATAAATAGGATAAATAAAAGTATATATAAAACTAGATATTTATTTACAGCCTCTTCGAGCTCATCGTCCATCCTCTTTCCATCAAGCTTGGTAATGGCAACTCTCTTTGGATTTATAACTTTTTTTATGTGGTTGATTGTAGATTTAAAAAGGATTAAAAACCTTGAAACCTTAAAACCACCTGCAGTTGATCCTGCAGACGCTCCTATAAACATCAATAAAATTAAGATATTTCTAGAAAACATCGGCCAAGACCCGTAGTCAGCCGAAACATAGCCCGTAGTTGTCATTATGGACGACACTGTAAAGAGTGACTGGATTCCTGTATAAACAAGGTCCCCATAATAGTCCCTAATATTATAAAATATTAAGCCTGTAGCAAGGGCTACGATACCCAAATACCAATAAAGCTCTTCTGATTTAAAGCCTTCTCTAGCTGACCTAATTAGGGCAAAATAATAGAGGTTGAAGTTTACACCAAATGCGAGCATGGCAATAGAAAGAACTATTTCTATATACCTAGAATCATAGTATCCTACTGATAATCCCTTGTTGGCAAATCCTCCAGTTCCTGCCGCTCCCATGGCGAAGATTATTGAATCAAACAAATCCATACCGCCAAAAAGCAAGAATATTACAGTTATCAGAGTCATTACAAGATAGATTATGTATAAGACTCTGGCTGTATAAGTAAGTTTTGGAGTAATCTTTCCAAAAGATGGGCCTGGCATTTCAGCCTTCAAAAGGCTTGATGATTCCTTGTTTGATTTTGGAAGTATAGCAAGGGTGAAAACCAAAATTCCCATACCTCCAATCAAATGGGATAGAGACCTCCAAATAATTATTGAATGTGGAAGAAGTTCCACATTGATGGCTACAGATGCCCCACAGGTTGTAAAACCACTCGCCATCTCAAAAAAGGCATCCAAAAAAGTATGGTAATTTGTCGGTGTCAAATACAAGGGTATAGCCCCAATTATAGAAAAAAGGATCCAAGCGGCAGCTGTTGTAAACAAGCCCTCCCTGGTATAAATATGGCCTTGTTCGTCACCGATTTTAACTAAGATACTTCCTGCAAAGCTTGCTATTAAAATTGGTATAAAAAAATATAATTTATCATAAAATCCTTCTCGGTAGATAAAGGCCACCATTAATGGCACCAACATGAGTAGGGCCAATACTTGGAGCAATCTACCTAGGATGTAATTTATAACCTTACGATTCATATTTACTCCAATATATCATCTAAAACCTTGAAGCTGTGGTTGGTTGTTGCTACTAGGACTGAGTCGCCAAGGTTGATCTTTGACCTACCATTTGGGATTTCTATCTCAACCTGGCCGTGGTCTATTGCAAGAACTAGGCTGTCGTCCCTTATATTTAGGTCTTTTAAAGGATTATCAAGGATTTTAGAATGGTCTATAGCCTTAAATTCTATTACTTCAACTGCCCCATCTTCTAGCCTATACAAGGACGAAATCGAAGCCCCCCTGGCATTTACCTTAGACCTTACTCGTCTGTTAATGACATCTGATGCCGCCATTTTTGGCGCAAAAGTAGTATCATTATCTAAAATTCCAGTCATTTTCAAAAGTTTTGTCCTATTTACTTTTGCAATGACCTTCTCAAGTCCAGATTTTTGAGCAAGTAAGGAAATCAAAATATTTTCCTCATCTATACCTGTTAGGGCCAAAAGGGCATCAAAGTGGTTTAGCCTTAGTTCTTCTAAGACTTCTGGGCTTGTACCGTCAGCGTTAATAACAACAGCTTCTTCGTGCATTTCGCTAATGTCTTCGGCTTTTTTTCTGTCAATTTCAACAACAGTTACCTTAAAGCCCCTTTCGATTAGAAGGCCAACTAGGTATTTAGAAATATTTCCAGCTCCTATAACTAGGATATTTTTTATATCGTAGGCGCCTTTTTGTTCGTATCTATAGAAAATATCCACATCTTCTTTTTCGCCTATGACATAAATTTTATCACCGCTTTTTAGGACGTCATAACCGTGGGGTATATTTACTTCCCCATCAGAGTTGATGATACCAATCAATGTGTGGTAGTTTTTTGAATATGAAGATAGGTCAGAAAGCTTCTTGCCGTCAAGGGCAGAGCCTTCTTCTATAACTAATTCCATCATAATGGCCCTGTCTTTAAAGAATGACTCAACATTTAGGGCGTGGGAATATTTTAGGCTCCTTTGAAGGTCCTTGGCTGCTATGTATTCTGGGTTTACTATTGACATGGCATCGGTAACCTGGCCTATAAATTTCCTGTGTTTAACATAGCGAGGTTCCCTCATCCTTATAATTATGTTCTTGGCTCCCAAATTTTTGGCAAAAGTCGATGCTATTAGGTTTACATCGTCAGATTGGCTAATGGCTATGAAAAGATCACAATATTCTGCCCCAGCCTCTATTAGGGCTTCGACATCACGGCCGTCTCCAACTAAGCCCATAACGTCGTTGGTTGCCAAAAGTTCATCTAAAACTTCCTTGTCTCTATCGATTACAACTATATCATGACCCTCATTTGATAGGTCTTGTGTCACAAAAGAGCCGACTTTGCCGGCTCCCAAAATAATTATTTTCATTAAAGCTCCTTGGGAATTTTAAAAATCTACTAATACCTTACCGCTTTTATAAATTTTCCCATAAGATTTGCTTACTTCTTTAGATAATCGTAGGCATAACGAGCTAAAAGTTCTGCCCCGTATTTCATTGCTCTTTCATCTGGATTGAAGTCTTTGGCGTGGTTTTGAGGGTATGTTGCCTTGTTTTCTGGGTCTCTGCCACCTATAAACATGTAGGTTCCATCCACACCTGGCACATCTTTGTAACCTGATAAATAAAAACCAAAGTCTTCTGAACCTGCTAGTTTTAAATCTGTTTGAACATTGTCTTCACCAAAAATTTCCTTGGCTATTTTTACAGATAGGTCTGTAGACTTTTCCTCATTTATGACAGCTCCAGCTCCCATATGGTAGCCAAATTCAGCACTTCCACCGTAGATTTCTGCAGAAAGTTTGGCTGCTTTTTCTAGTTGTCTTACCATAAAGTCAACTGACTCATTAGAAAAAGACCTAAAAGATCCATCGAGTTTTATATCAGCTGCCACTGCATTTGCTGCGGACCCGCCCTCTACAACTCCTAGGTTCAACACAACTGGGTGGAAAACATTGTCGATTTTTCTCGCTTGGATTGCATAGGCAACATTTATGAAATTTGCAAGCATTAGCATGGCGTCATTTCCTTGATAAGGGGTAGATGAATGTGCAGAAGTTCCTTTAAATTTAACTGTAAAGAAGGTGTTATTTGCCATTACTTCTCCATAACCAGTTGAGGCCTTTCCAAGATCCCATCCGGTGTGAATGTGGATGGCAAAAGCTGAATCAACTCCCTTGGTGTAGCCTCCGCTTACAACTGCCCTACCACCTTCGCCTGTTTCTTCGCCAGGTTGGAAAATTATCCTAACCCTCCCATTTAAGTCATCTTTTACTTTCAAAAGTGCTTTTGTAGCATTTAAAAGCATGGCAGCATGAATATCATGGCCGCAAGCGTGGCTTAGGCCTTCAGTTTGGCTTTTAAAATCAAAATCATTTGTTTCCTTTATTGGTAGGGCATCTATGTCTGCCCTCAAAAGAACAGTCTTGCCCTTACTTTCTGGATTTATTTCAACCATAAGACCTGTAGGATCGATATCCACAGGAGAAAAGCCCAAAGCTTCCAGTTCTTTTTTGATAAAGGCAGTTGTCTTTACCTCTTTCATGGCAAGTTCAGGGTGGACGTGCATGAATCTTCTATCTTCTATCATTTTTTCTTCATTAGCTAGTATTGCTTTTTTAATTATCTCTGTCAATTTTCTTCCTTCCTTATTATTATTTATTATACCCAACTGAAAAAAGACTCGGTTTTTATTAAGCTTTTGCTTAACCAAGTCTTTTTTCCTAATCAGCTTGTGGAGCTATTTTTAAATCCAAAAACAAATCATTATACAAAATAGTTGTTTCCTTGCCCAAATCTTTGAAAACTTCTAGTTTATCAATTATTTCATCATCAGGATAAAGAGTCTTATCCTCCCTTGCTTCCTCATCAATTAAATCCATTGCCTTCTTGTTTGGAGTTGCGTACCATACATAATCAGCATTTCTTGCAGCTATATCTGGCCTTAAAAAATAAGATATAAGAGCATAGGCCCCCTTACTATTCCTACTTGTCTTTGGAATTACCATTGTATCAAACCAAATATTTGAGCCTTCTTTTGGTATGTGGTAGGCTAGATTTTCATTCATATCTTGGGCCATTGCAGCCTCACCAGAGAAGGTAATTCCTATATCAGCCTCGCCTTGGCCCATATACATCCTGATTTCGTCAGCAAGTAGGGCCTTGACATTTGACATAAAGGGCACCAGGTCATTTTTGACTTCTCTTAGGATTTTTTCGTTCTTTTCATTAAGGCTGTAACCTTTCTTAAGTAAACCAATTCCAAGTGTTTCCCTTGCTCCATCAAAGGATAGGATTTCCCCTTCAAACTTAGGATCCCATAGATTTGCCCAAGAATCCACATCTGCCTCGCTATATTTTTCGGTGTTATAAATTATACCGAAAGTCCCCCAAAAATAAGGTATTGAATATTCATTGCCCGGATCATAGGACTGGTTTAAAAATCTCTGGTCAATATTATCGAGTCCCACAATTTTTGAATGGTCAAGCTTTTCTAAAAGTCCCTTATCACGCATTATTTCGACCGTATATTCTGATGGAAAAGCCAAGTCATAGTAGGTTTTTCCTTGCTCAATCTTTGCCATCATAGCCTCATTTGAGTCAAAAGTTTCGTAGATTACGTTGTAGCCAGTTTCCTCTTCAAAATCTTTCAAAACTTCAGGATCTACATAATTTCCCCAGTTATAAAAATATATGTCCTTGTCATTAGTCCCTGTAGAACTAGCATTTAGCCTTTCCTTACCTAAAACTAAAAGGAGGGTTAGGGCCAAAATCCCTAGGACAAATTTATAAACCTTATTCATATTTCTTTGCCTCCCTTCTTTCTATAAAGTAATAGATAACTACCATGGCTAATGATATAGCAAAAATTATTGCAGATAGGGCGTTGATTTCAAGGGAAATTCCTGTTCTCACCCTAGAATAAATTTCTATAGAAAGGGTTGAAAAACCAGACCCTGTTACGAAAAATGTCACCGCAAAATCGTCTAGGGAATAAGTAAGCGCCATAAAAAAGCCCGCAAAAATCCCGCTTGCTATATTTGGCAAAATTATCTTATTTAAAATTGTCATATCATTTGCGCCCAAGTCTTCGGCAGCCCTTATCATATCTTCATTTAGGGCATAGAGTCTTGGAAGGACCATCAAAACTACAATTGGGATTGAAAATGCAATGTGGGCCAAAAGAACCGACATAAATCCCATAGGAATTTTTATTAACATGGAAAATAATATCAAGAAACTCGCTCCCATCATGATGTCCGGGAGGACCATCAAGACTGAATTTAAGCTTAAAATTTGTTTCTTAATTTTTTTGTTTTTTGTATAGTAAATCGAAATCGCACCTAAAGTGCCAATGACACTTGCAATCAAGGATGACAAAAGGGCTAAAATAAGCGTATTTAAAACTATATTTATGAGCCTCTTGTCAGAAAAAACTGCCAAATAGTGGTCCAGGGTGAAGGATTCGAAAGTATTCATGTTTCCGCCGCTGTTGAAGGAATAAAAAATCAAATATCCCAGAGGTAAGTACATGATTACAAAAACGAAAATCAAAAATAAATTTGATAATTTAGTCGATCTATTTTCCATTTAAGTCCCCCCTCCTGTTCAAAAACGAAATTACTGCAAACATAATTCCAATAAGGATAAGACCGATAGTTGAGCCCATGCCCCAGTTTTGGGTCACTAGATAGTGCTGTTCGACTGCTGTTCCCAGAGTAATTATCTTATTGCCCCCGATTATCCTTGTGATTAAAAATAGGGATAGGGAAGGGATGAAAACCGCCTGAAAACCAGCTATAACCCCATCCATTGAAAGAGGCAAAATTATTTTTCTAAAGGTTTGAAACTTAGTCGCTCCCAAATCCTCACTTGCGATTATATATTCTCTTGGAATTGTATCTATAGACCTAAAGATCGGCAAGATCATAAAGGGAAGTTCTACATAAGATGCAACCAGTATAAAGGCTGGGTTTGTAAAAAGAAAACCTTGGCTTGCAAGTCCCAAAAGTCCTACGATTGTTCCGTTTTTGTTAAAAAGTCCAATAAAGGCATAGGCCTTAAGAACTAGGTTTATCCAGGTTGGCAAAATTACCAAGAGCAAAATCAAATCCTTGTGCTTGGCCTTGGTCAAAAAATATGAAAAAGGATAAGCCCACAAAAGTGTAAAGGAAGTGATTAAAAAGGCTGTCAAAAAGGAATTTAAGGTCATTATTATATAGTTTTTGTTGGAAAAATATGCAATATAATTATCAAAGGTAAAATTGCCATAAATGTCAAAAAATGACTGGTAGAGCAAAAGGAGGATTGGCGCAATTATAAAAACTAAAATCCAAATATAGTAAATAAAGGTTAATTTTTGGTATTTTTTAGCCATCGCTTTCTCCTGTCGCATATTTTTCGATTCTCTTATCGAATGCCTCTTCACTTTCGTTGTAGCGCATAACGTGGATATTTTCAGGATCTATCTTGATTCCAATGTCATCTCCCTCTTCAAAACGCCTAGTTGTGTGGATTTTCCAAGAAAAATTCCTCTTATCAATTGCAATAAGTTCGTTAAAAACCCCACGGAAAAGGATGTTGTCAATATTTACAACAATGTCAGCGCCTTGGGCTGGGACAAGTTCTATATCTTCAGGCCTTATAACAACTTCTACCCTTTCGCCCTTAGCAATACCAGCGTCGGAACAGTCAAAGACCTTGCCCGCAAATTCTACCTTGTAGTCATCAACCATTTTCGCCTTTAGGATGTTGGATTCACCAATAAACTGGGCAACATAGCGATTAATTGGCTCATCGTAGATGTCTTTTGGTGGTCCTTGTTGGACAATTTTCCCCTTATCCATAACAAAAATATGGTCGCTTAAAGCTAGGGCTTCTTCCTGGTCGTGGGTTACAAAAACGAAGGTAATCCCAAGCTCCCACTGTATATCTGAAAGAAGGACCTGCATAGATTTTCTTAATTTCATATCAAGGGCTGAAAGTGGCTCATCTAGGAGAAGTACGTCTGGTTTATTGACAATAGCACGAGCAATTGCCACCCTCTGCTTTTGTCCGCCCGACATCTGGCTTACCTCACGCTTTTCAAAACCAGCTAGATTTACCATACCAAGGGCTTTTTTAACTTCTTTTTGTATTATAGCCTTGTCAGTTTTTTTGATTTCAAGACCAAAGGCCACGTTGTCGTAAACATTCATGTGAGGAAAAAGCGAGTAGTTTTGAAAAACTGTATTTACAGTCCTCTTATTTGCTGGGACATCTCCCACATTTTTCCCGTTTATATAGACAGATCCACTTGTTGGCTCCAAAAATCCTGCTATTAAATTTAAAATAGTAGTCTTGCCGCAACCAGAAGGACCTAAAAGGGTATAAAATTTCCCCTTTTCAAGCTCTAGATCCACAGATTTTAGGACTTCTTCATCTCCAAAAAATTTGGAAACTCCTTCAAGAACCACCGAGTATTTTTCAAAATTTTTATCCATTTTCCAACCCCCAACATTTTCTCATTATAAAAAGTATACCGCTTTTTATGTCAATTATTAGAAGTATTTGTAAAACTTCTTGGACTTATTAATTTTTTTCGCCAAAAATGGGCAAAAAAATGTACCGGACCTGGGCCCAGTACATTTTCTATTCTTATTTATTATCTTCTTCGACTGTCTTTGCTGCAGTCCTACCTGATGCGATTATCTCTGTGATAGCATTTCCGCCAAGCCTGTTACCGCCGTGGATACCGCCTGTGACTTCTCCTGCTGCATAAAGACCAGAAATTGGTTTTCCTTCTTTATTTAAAACTCTTCTGTGGTCATCAACTTTGAGACCGCCCATAGTGTGGTGGGTTGATGGAGCTAAAAATCTTACTCTGATTTTGCCAATCTTGTAAGTTTCTGGCTTATATTTACCATTTTCGTCCTTTTCAGCTACTCCTATTAAGGACCTGTAAGATTCTTTAGAAACGTCTAAGTGATCAGTTTGACCCATTACATAAGAGTCATATTCCTTGATGGCATCTTCTATTTGTTTGCCTGTAAGGTCGATTTTTAGTTCTTTGAATAGGCCGTCAAGTTCGCTAATTTCTCTTACATATTGTCTTAAGTTTACATCTTCATCCTTATATGGATATGGTCCAGGAATTGGGCTTTCAACATTTCCTACTTCAACGAAGACACCCTTTGTGCCATTTATTTCTATACCATTTTCAAAGGCACCCTTAGATAAAACGTCACGTTCTGCAGATTCGTCTACATATCTCTTGCCAGTTTTTGGTGAGATATAAATTACATCTTCACCGCCACCAAAGGCAAGGTTGCCGTCTTGGATCCAAGAAATTGGCATCATTTGTGTGAAGCCTTCGCCTGTAGTGTCAGCTCCAACTTCCTTACCCATTCTAATACCGTCACCCATTAGGGAATTTCTGTTGGTTGTCTTTAGAGAACCTTCTAGAGCTTCTGGATCCCAGTATTCGTTGGTTTCCTTAACCATTTCAATGTTAGCAGCATAACCACCTGTTGCTAGGATTACCCCCTTGTTTGCCTTAAGTGTGAAAGGTGTTCCGTCAAAGAGCTCTCCTTCTACACCAACTACCTTGCCATCTTCTTCGATAAGCTTTTTAGCATCTGCTCTTCTGTAGATTTTATTTTCCTTGTTTAATTCTTCAAATTTATGGATAGGTGCCCTAAAGTAAGTTGCCCACCTGCCTTCTTCCATTTGACCATCAATTTCTGAACCTATGAATTGGTTTTCTCTTTGCCACAAGCAACCGATTAGGGTTCTTTGGGTTGAATCATCAAATTTTGATCCCATTTCATTTAGCCATGGCTTAATCTCTTGACCTTCCTTGATAAATTGGCTAACTAGGCCTTCATTTCCATAAACCCAAGCTGTTCTTTCAAAGTTTGGTCTGATTCCGCCATAGTAGGTTTGGAAAATGTGGAGATTGATGGTTGAGAAAAGAGTTAGGTCGGTTTCTTGCTTACCAGCTTCTAGTTGTGGTTTAGCCCAGTCAAGATAAGCTTTGATTTCTTCTTTTAAGGCCTTCAATACTGGGAGGTATTCTTCGTGAACTCCTCTTTTTGAAAGGGCTTCGATGTCGCCAATTACAAATTCTTCCCCATCGGAAAGTTTTTCGTCAAATGGCTCTTCTGACCAATTGTAAATGGTCTCTAAGGTGTGAATCCTACCATTATCTGATTTTACTTTTTCAAATTTTTCGCCATTGTGTTCGCCTTCTGTAGCGTCAGGATTTTCCTTATCCCAAACTAAATAAGGCATTACTGATTGGTATTGACCGCCTGAAACAAGGGTATTTCCACCGATTTCAACGTTCTTTTCAACAATTGCAACCTTATTGCCAGCTTGGGCTGCTTCTACTGCTGCAGAAACACCAGCACCACCTGCACCTACAACTACCACATCATAAGTTTCTTCGATGGCTTCTTGTGGTTTTACTTCGATTGTGTTTTTCTTAAAGCCTTCAAGGTCAGAAACTTCCGCCTCTTCTGCAGCCTTGTTAATTGCTGATTTAAAGGCAGCTGAAGTGATTGTAGCCCCTGATACATTGTCAACTCCAGTACCATTTGCGGCAATTACGTCTGCTTTTACAATATCAAAGGCAGGTGTACCTACATGGTCTGTTTCAACATTTTCCACTACTTCAATATCTTCAATCTTATTTTCGCTAAATTTAACAGAGACCTTCATTGGTCCATTATAGCCAGGAGATTCTGCCTCATATGTACCTGGCTTGAAGGTTAATTCTGTAGTTTGAGCTTTTTCGCCCTCTTCCTTTCCTTCTTCTTTTCCTTCTTCAGCCTTATCTTCTACCTTCGCTTCTTCTTTAGGCTCTTCTTTTTTATCAGCCTCCTTTTGGCAAGCGGTGATAGAAAGACCAGCGATTAGCATAATCGCCAAGAGTTTCGATTTTTTCATATATCCTCCTAATAATATTTATGAATATTTTAATTATCAAACGTTTTCATATTTGTCTGAGAAATCTCAAATATCCACCTGTTCCTTATGATTAGAGTATAACACAAAAATGTATGGGCTGTATAAAATATTATTAACATTTTCAAAAATTTTCCTAAAAAAATACTGGCCACTTGGACCAGTATAATTTATGCTTCAATTCCGTATTTATCATCTAAATATACATCGGATAATCTTGCCATAAGGACAATGCTTGTTATTACCATTATAATTGCAAAGGCTAGAATAAAGATGCCAATTAAGCCCATAACAATTAATTCATTTTTTAATAAAATAAGGGATGCCATTAGGGCAAAAAATATTAAAATTGGTATGCCCATCCATTTTAAACCTAATAAAAGAGTTTTCTTAAAAAGTCTCTTACCTAGACTAAAAATCTTGCCGATTATTTCCATAACCCCATCTTCTGTATCATAATGATCTGCTAGATAGAAGTTTGAGTAGGCGAAAAACATAGCAATAACTAAAAATATTATTAATAAAACAATAGGCAATACAATCGCACCTATGGCAAAGACTGAACTGTTACTTGGGCTTGCTACGGCTGAAAATACACCAATAGCTCCACTTTCTGCAAAAGCATACTGGACGATAGCCTGGGCAACAGAAATAATAAATCCTACTGTAAGTACCTTAGCATTTAAGTAATTTACTTGATTTAGGTAGTCACCAATTGATCCCATCCTATTTCTGATAAGACCACTTGATATAGAGAAGGTAAATACAAAGGCAATAATCCCTGTAATTAAATCCCCCACAAATTCTAGGATAAAATTATCATCACCAAGGGCTGTAATAAGTCTATATAATAAGTAGTTTGTAAGCCCAACTATAATCATTATCCAAAGTATAGATGAAAACCTATATTCTCTCTTCATATAATTCTCCATTTTTTAAAAATTTGTCACTTTATAATAATTTACCACATTTAATAATTATTTACCATAAAAACTTATAATTGGGTATTAATCTACTGAGGTGATATAATGATAAAAGTAAGAATGAATCTTGAAAAATCCAGGGCTGAGGCCCTTGATGACGAAAAAGTAATAGGTCTTTGTGATTACAAAATAAAGGGAGATGTCCTTGATGTTTACCACACAGAGGTGGACAAGGCATACGGCGGCAAGGGACTTGCAGGAAAACTCCTAGACCAAGTAGTAGACTTTGCAAGAGCTGAAAATAAGAAAATATATCCAACTTGCTCCTATGTCCTAAAGAAATTTAACGATGACCAATCTTATAAGGATATCGATGCAAGATAAGGTCTGACCCAGCTATTGTTGGGTCCTTTTCTTTGTGAATAATTTGCCTTATCTAGCTATAAGGATTTATAGGTGGTATTATAAGTGTAGTTAACAAGGGAGGTGAAAAATGGAAATTTCAAATAAACATAGGTTCAGAAAAGAGGGAATCTTGTCTGTTTCCCTAATCTTGGCAGTAAACGCCATCATCAGCGGGGCTTTGATTTTTATCAAGGATGACCTTGGCATAAGCCTAGCTAGCGCAGAATTTCTTTTGAGCCTTCCATCAATTACAACAATTATCGCAATCCTTTTAAGCGAACCAATTAGCCAAAAAATTGGCATCAAAAAATGTGTAAGCTTGGGGCTTTTTTTAGTTGGTACATCTGCTTTTTTGCCAATTTTTATTAGGACCTACCCAAGTGTATTCATCTCAAGACTCATACTTGGTTTTGGAGTCGGCCTTTATAACGGCCATGCAGCAAGTCTTATAAATATTTTCTACAAAGGCGACGAGGCGGCAAGCCTCCATGGAATTAGAAATTCCTTTGAACACATAGGCCTAATGTTGCTTTTATTTATAGCAGGCCTTATTATAAAAATATCCTGGCACTATGTATTTTTAACCTACACCTTTGCCTTTTTGATTTTGATAATTTTTAACCTTACAGTAGAAGACGTGGTTCACCCAAAGACCCTAGCTGAAGAAAAATTTAAAATCACCCTTCAAACTATCTTCTTTATGGTCTTTGCAGGTGTGATTTTGATGGATACAACAGCTGTCACAGTCAGGTTTTCAACCATAGCCACAGCAAATCTAGGAGCAAATGCCAACATCAACATGCTAACCATGATTTTCCCAATTTTTGGAATGACAACAGGATTTTTCTTTGGCAAAATAAATAGGAGATTAAGGTCAAAAACTATTTTATTAGGCCTCCTCCTCTATATATTTAAAGATCTAACACTCGCCATATTCGGCCAAAACCTTTATATTTACATGATCTGCATAGCACTTACAGCCATCTCCCAAAGTCTGTGCTTCCCATATATCTTTGCGGAAGTAGCGAGAGTTACAAGGTCCTCTTCATCAAGGATTGTAAATAACCTAATTTTTGTTGGATCTAACATAGGAGGCTTTTTGGCATCAAGCTTTTTAAGCATCATAACTCTGATATTTAACCTAAAGAGCCCAACTACAGCCTTCATGGGCTTTTCAGTCCTATATTTAGGATTTTTCGCAGTTTACTTCTACGAATACCTAAGCGTTAGGGCCTACAGGCAAAAATAAAAATCTCGGAAATAATCCGAGCTCAGACTGTAGACAAAGTAGATGAAAAACATAAATTCATCTACTTTTTCTATGGTATAAACGTTTAAATTAAAGCAGCGGTGAAATAAATATACTAGAGATTAAAGAAGTTATGCTACATAAAAATGAAAAAGAAAAATAACTTAGCTATAAGATACATAGTAAATGGCTTGACAATCCAGTTAGCAAACCAAGTTATATATAAACCCTCAGGATTGTCCTTGATATTTTTTATACTATTAAAATCAATCTTGACCATCATAGGGTAGATCATAATCCATAAAAGTATGGTTGTTGGTATGGACACATTATAAAACTCAAGCTCTCCCAAAGCCTGTGGAATAGCAGGTATGAATTGTCCAATTAAAACACCTATAGCCATGCATATCAAGACCCAAAATGTAAGATTTCTTTCAAAAAAGCTTATATCTTGTTTTTCTATCTTCTTACCTCCTCATCTATTTCTTGGATTAAGTCCTTTAATTTTCTTTCAATTTCATCTATTACCTTGATAAATTCATCATCAGTCTTACCACTAGGATCTTCTATCCCCCAGTCATACTTTTTGTACTTAAATGGAAGTATTGGGCAGACAACATTGCAACCCATAGATATGACATAGTCTACTTCAGGTAGGTCATCTATGAGCTTGGAATATTGATCTTTTTCCATATCTATCCCGTGTATCTCTTTCATTAGCCTTACTGCATCTTGGTTTATATGAGGTACAAACTCAGTTCCTGCAGAGTAAAAATCTATCTTTTCTCCAGCAAATTTCTTGCCAAGGGCCTCAGCTATCTGAGACCTGCAGGAATTGTGAACGCATATAAATGCAACTTTTGTTTCTCCTGTCATATATACCTACTTAATTAATTTATCTAGGTTAGATCCCTTAATCTCATCACTTGACCATGGGATTATTGTGAAGTTTCCACCTGTACGCTTATCAACCTTATTTATCCATTCTAGCTCACTATTAGCCTTAGCTTGTAGGGTCTTGTTAGTAGAGCCAGTCTTATAGATAGATGAATTTATAATCCACCACTTGCTATAAATTCCCGCTCTTTTTAGGTCTTCTTCAAGTCTCACGGACTCATAGAAAGGAGTAGGTTCAGCAAGGGTTACAATTATGACTTCAGTTTCATCACTATTTTTTAGTCTAGGTAGAAGTTTTTTTGCTGATTCAGGAACATTACCTTGGTTTTTTTCTATCTCTGTGTTATAGCTTTCTGTAGAATCTAGAAGCAGAAGTGTATGGCCTGTTGGAGCTGTATCTATGACAACAACTTCACTATCTGCCCTATCAACTATATCTGCAAAGGCTCTAAATACAGCAATCTCCTGAGTGCATGGTGATCTTAAATCTTCTTTCACATATTCTAAGTCATCATCAGACATGACTTTCTTAGCATTTTCTAAAACTTCATCTTGGTATTTTTTAAGTTCCTTTTCTTCATCTATATGGCTTATAGTTAATAAGTCATTTTCATCAATCATACCTGTCAAATGGTTGGCTGGGTCAGTTGTAGTTAGATGGACTTTTTGTCCCTTACCTGTAAGTCCCTTGGCTATAGCGGATGCTAGTGTAGTCTTTCCTACACCACCTTTACCCATGGTAAAGATAACTTTTTTCTTATTCTCATATAAGTCATCTATGATATCTTTTAGACTAGGGGTTTCATCTATCTTAAGATCTTCATCACTAGTATAGCCCTTATCCTCAACTAACAAAGATCTTAGGTTTTCGATACTATTTAAGTTATATCCCCTTAGTGGGATAAAGAAGGTTTTAAGATCCTTAATACCTTCTGGCATCGCATCTAGGGCTTCTTTTTGTTTTTTATAGAAAGCTTCTGAAACTTCATCATCATAGGAACTTAAGAGAACATTTATGATAAGAATTTGATTGTTAATGCCTAATTCTAATAGTTCATGAGAGGCTCTATTTGCTTCAAGAAGAGGAGTTTCCTCAGGTCTTGCAACTAATACTAGGCTTGTAAGTTTGCCATCAGCTAAGGTATCTACAGCAAACTTATATGTTTCTTTCTCATCTTCTAGACCTGATAATTGACCTAGGCAGGAAGCCCCGTGGGTAGATTCGCTGATAAAATTGGACCAAGCAGCAGGAAGCTGGAGCATCCTAAGAGTATGGCCCGTTGGTGCAGTATCAAATATTATATAATCATAAGAATCTTTGAGGGCTGAATCAGTTATAAACTTAGAAAATTCATTAAAGGCAGCTATCTCAACAGTACAAGATCCAGATAATTGCTCTTCCATATTTTCTATTACACTATCAGGTAACTGTCCTCTGTAGGGACCAACTACACTTTCCTTATACTCATTGGCAGCTTCTATAGGATCTAGGTTTATAACAGTAAGCCCATCCACACCTTCTATCCTTACGCCTTTATTATCAAGCTCAGTTTCAAATACATCCTGAAGGTTTGAAGCAGGGTCGGTACTAATTAATAGGACATTATTGCCCATATCAGCTAGACTTATAGCGCTTGCACAGGCAGTAGAGGTCTTTCCGACTCCTCCCTTGCCTGTAAAAAATAAGTATTTGGTCAGGTCAATTTCCTTAATATCAAATTTTTTCATTTAAATTTACTTCCTTTTTTATTGCTATTAGCAGCAACCATTGCCACAACAGCAAGATCCTCCATCACTATTTGTATCTTCTTTGGCATCATCAGATAAAAATAATATTTCATAAAACTCTTCATTGCTAGGGTACCTACCTGTCATAACAACTTCATCATTAACCATTACAACTGGTAAGATATCTTCACCCTTTTCCCTTAAGAGATTATTGATAGTTTTGTTTTCTACAAACTCCTTAGTATTGTTAGTTAAGTTATATCTTTCAATACTAGCTCCACTTTTAGTTAGCTTATCAACTAGGGTAGACACTCTCATCAATTCCTCATCAGGGCTTGGTCCACATACACCTGTTGAGCAACACATAGCACCTTCATATATATACATCTTCTTCATAAAATCCTCCCTTAATTTAAGATTATCCTATATGTAAAAATACATATAGATATATTTAAATATTTCTATGTGTTTGTTGAAAAAATATTTGCCAGGATTTTATTCCTTGCAAATACAGTCATCTTGGATATGAAATATAAGTCTGAGGCTATCCTCAATCTCATCTAAACTATCCTTATCTAAAGAGTAATAGGTATTCTTACCCTCTCTCCAGCTAGTCACAAGACCAACTTCTTCAAGCTTTCTCATATCATGAGATAAGGTAGGCTGGCTAATATCGAATTTTTCAAGTATCTCACAAGCACAAAGCTGATCACAAGATAAGATATCAATAATCCTAAGCCTCTTAGGATCAGAAATCACCTTAAGCTTTTTAGATATATTTTCATAATCAACGCTCATAATCCACCTCATATAGAAATATTTCTATATGTTATGGTACCGGTGGATTTGGTGATGTCAAACAGTTTTTTAAGTTGATGGTGATTTTGTATATATAATCAGTAAAATAACTAATCTTAAATTGACTAAAGACAAAGGATTCTCTTAGGTTTAGTCCAATTGATAACAAACTAGCACTATCAAAAAAATATTTCCCAATAAAAAAAAATAGGCACTTTTATATCTTAATTGTTAGACTGTAGACAAAGTATAGACCCATTAGTATTATAAAACTTGTAATCCCACAATACATCTTCAAGATAAAGAGTATGAGGTAAACAATAAGAGAAGTTGGAATAAAACTAGTTTATCGTTGGTTATTTTGACTCGACTTTATCGAGAAAGTCCCTTACATCTCAACCTTAGGAAAACAAAGAATCTTTCTATCTTAAAGAATATAAATATGACAAAAATAGAGGCGATATCCTTCCATTTACCAAATATTTGCATCACTATTTAAAAAATTAATATATTTAGAATGAATATAGAAAAAGCGTCGATAAACCCAATTTATTAATGGGTTTGCCGACGCACTGAAAGTTTATATTTTTTTAATTAGCTAAAATATTATATCCTATTAGGCTAGCTCCTATGCCTGATAGCACAACCATTAATATTCCAATTTTTATTATTAAATTAGAATCCGAATTATCGTCAGCATGCAACATAGCTATAGGAGCAAATGAAGATGGCAATACATATGCTAAAGATCCACACATAGTTGTTGTTATGCATAAGGCTTGTGGACTTAGGCTAGGTGAAACCATAGCTATGCTTGCAGCAACTCCTGTCATTATTGTAATTGTAGATACATTAGATGAAAAGTTTGTTAGGGTACATGTTCCTAGTGCAAACAAAAGTACAACAAGCATTGTTGATGAATTATCTATTATTGGTCTAAGCTTAAGAATTACAAAATCATTTAGGCCTACACCTTCATTAGATACTGCACTCCCCAATAATACTCCTATCGATATAAAGAATATTGTTGCCCATGAAATTTTCTTATTCATCTCTTCTTTTAAATCTATTAGAGGCTTATTATCTATCCTTATAAAGGCCAGCAAAATAACAGCTAAGAAGGCCCAGAAGGTTATAGAGTATTTTTTTAACATCATGAGGATTAGATTATCTTTTGGCAGGAATATTTGTAAAACTCCAGGTAAAACCCAGAAAATCACAGTAATAAAGAATATGCTAGCTATTGCTTTTTCTCTTAATTGCATAGGCTTTATATCTTCCGAAAACTTGTCAACATCTAAATCTTTCGCCTTTTCAACATCTGGTTTTATTATAAACCTGATTATCGCAAATAGTAAAGCTAGTAATATTAGTGTTGTAGGAACTGCATAGACCATATACTCAAATAAACTTATCTCCATCTGTGTAGTTTGTTCAAATATACCAATACCCAAAATTGCCAACGGATGGGAAATAGGTGTTGCAGCTCCACCTAAGATTACAGAAAATATTGAGCCCAGTACTAAGGTGTTAGAAAATTTACTTTTTGCATCATATCCAATTCTATTGATTATTTCATTGGAAAATGCTAAAAAGAAAGCTGTCGCAGGAACTTGGTCCATAAAGCATCCAACCAAATAGCATATTCCAAAATATACAAACATAAAAGACCAAGGACTTTTTCTTGAAATCTTCATAGTAAGAATTTTGCTAGTAAGCCTAGCGGTAAAGCCAGACTCATTCAATGCATTCGTCATTATCATGCTTGCTACAACAAAGGCAAATATCCAATTACCTAAAGACCCTTGTATGACCTCATTTAAACTCATTACACCTGTCATGGATAACAAAAGAAAGCTAAGAAAAACCGGCCAAATTGTATCTACTATTGAAAGTAATAAAACCGTTCCTATGAAAACTCCTATAACTTTCATGCCCATTGATGTAATTGGCTCAACAGGAGGTAATACCCAAAATATAAATATTACTAAAAGACAAATGAAAGTTTTTACTAAATATTTTATATCCCATTTAAAACTTTCTTTTTTATTAATCATAATATCACCTATTTTTTGTAATTACCATTTTCTAGTAATAATGCTATACCTTGTCCCCCACCTATACAAGCACTTACAACTGCATACCTTAAGTTTGGATTTTCTTTAAATTCATATAAGGCTGTTGTTATAATTCTAGCACCTGTCATACCTAAAGGGTGTCCTAGAGCTACTGCTCCACCATGGAGATTGAAATTATTATTGTAGTAATCGCTTCCAAGGTAGATATCCAATTCTTTTAGGCATCCTAAAGTTTGTCCTGAGAAAGCTTCGTTTATTTCTAGCATTCCGATATCTTTCTTTAAGTCTAAATTATTTCTTTTTAGAAGATTATTTATTGCAGGAACTGGTCCCATTCCCATATAGGCTGGATCAACTCCTGCGATTTCGTAGTCTACTAATTTACCCATAACATCTAATCCATGCTCTTTCGCATAAGATAGGGTGGTGATTATTTCAAAAGCAGCTCCATCATTAAGTCCTGATGCATTTCCTGCAGTCACTGTCCCATCTTTTTCAAACACAGGTCTAAGTTTTGCAAGTTTTTCTAAAGTTGTATCTGGTTTTGGATGGCCATCCTTATCTACCAGATGTGTTTCTTTTCTGGATTTAACTTCTACTGGTACAATCTCTTTGGCAAATCTTCCAGATTCCATGGCTTTCTTAGCTTTCATTTGACTTTCATAAGCAAATAGGTCTTGATCTTCTCTTGAAATTTCATACTTTCTTACAACATTTTCGGCTGTGTTACCCATATGATTAATTCCAGAGTTTGCTCCAGACGCTGTTCTATGGCCTTCATCATTTGCATCAATTAGCCTTGAATCTCCCATCCTAAAGCCTTTAAATCTAGCTTCTTCTGGCAGCATATATGGTGCCCTAGATAAAGATTCGGCTCCTCCTACAGCAATGACCTTTTTATTTCCTCTTAATAATTCTAATGCACCGGATACGGCTGATTGCATACCAGAACCACAAATCCTGTTTACTGTCATACCTGTCGCTTCGAATTTAACCCCTGCGTCAATTCCTATTATATTACCCAAATTATTTGTTGTTTGTGAGCCTGTAACGTGACCAACTATAACTTCATCAATATCAGAAATATCTATATTAGCCCTTTTTACCGCCTCTTTTAGAGCGATTACTCCTAGTTCTTGAACTTTAACAGTTTTTAAATCTCCTAAATAAGCTCCAACTGGTGTTCTAGCTGCCCCTACAAATACTACTTCATCTTTTAAAAATTCTAACATTATTGTTCTCCTTAGTCTAAGATCATTTCTTCTAAATTATCACTAATTACTACATCGGCTTCGACTTCACTAATTATTTCTTCTACTGAAAAACTTGGATTATAAGCGGTTAACAAAAGCTTTCCATTATCAACATTAAACACAGCTTTTTCTGTTACAATCATTGTCGCAGCTTTTTGTGCTGTAAGTGGTAATTTACATTCTTTTAAAATTTTTGCCCTACCATTATTAGTGTGATAGGTTGCTATAATAACTTCTTTTGCACCAATACAAAGGTCCATAGCTCCTCCCATACCCACGACTAACTTGCCTGGTATAGTGTAATTGGCTATATTTCCATATTGATCAACTTCCATAGTTCCCAAAACAGTAGCCGCTAAGTGGCCGCCTCTAATAATTCCAAACGAAATAGATGAGTCAAAGAATGAAGCACCTTTTTTGTATTTTGTTGGAAATCCCGATGAACTAATAACTCCAGGAATATAGGCTGGATCATCATATCCAATATCACCTATAGCCCCAATCATTCCGTTTTCAGAATGAATATTTATATTTTGTTCATCAGTTACAAACTTTGATACGAGTGTTGGAAGACCAACTCCTAGGTTTACATAAGAATTATTCTTTAATCTGACAGCGATATTTTTTGCAATGATTTCTTTCATTTCTTGCTTACTTAATTCCATCATCTCCGCCCCCTTTTACAATATAATCAATAAAGATTCCTGGGATTTTGACATCATTAGGCTCAATTTCTCCATTTTCAACTATTTCATCAGCCTGTACAATAGTAATATCAGCAGCAGTTGTCATCATTGCTGAGTGAGAAGTTGCTGAACCAAAAAATATTACATTTCCCATTTTATCTGCTTTTCTAGCCCTAACTATACAAACATCAGCTCTTAGAGGTTTTTCAAGTAGGTAATCTTTACCATCCACATTTATAATTTCCTTACCTTCTGCTATATCAGTACCTATCCCTGTAGGTGTTAAAACCCCACCTAAACCAAAACCACCTGCACGAATTCTCTCAACAAGAGTACCTTGAGGCACAAACTCAACCTCAATTTCTCCTTTATTAAACTGATCCACCGTAAATTTATTCATTCCAATGTGGGAAACGATTGCCTTTTTGATGCAATGATTTGGTGTAAGTATACCAACATGTTCACCTGGTATATTTAAATCTCCAGTATCATTACAAATCAAGGTCAAATCTTTTATTCCCTCTTTTACTATTCCTTGGATAATTTCATTTGGTGCTTCAGACCCAGCAAATCCTCCTATCATAAGGGTTGAACCAGATTTAATCATAGAAACAGCTTCATTCATAGAAATAATTTTGCTACCATCCATATAAGTAACCTCCTTCTCATAAAATAATTATTTTCTTTTTGATATAATAATTGTATAATGTATGATAAAATAAAACCACGATATAAAAGTTATGAAAACAATAACCTAGCTTTATGCAAAAGGAGGTATAGATGGATATTAACCAAATGAAATATATAATATGTATAGCTGAAAATAATTTTAATATCACTAAGGCTGCTGATAAGCTATATATAAGTCAGCCAGCACTTAGCAAAGCAATAAAAACTATCGAGGAAAATTTAAGCATAGATATCTTCAAACGTAATAAAGGTAGGCTGATTGGTTTTAGTGATATAGGCGAAATACTATATCAAAATGCATTAGAAATTATAGACCTTGAAAATAAAATGCAAAAATCAATACTAGAATACAAGAAAAAATCAAAATCTTACATATCTATTGGGATACTTTCAGTATTTATGCCTATTGTCTATAAGCAAATAAACTCTATACTTAATAAGCACTTCCAAGATGAAGATATTATGATAGATATAGTTGAATACAATTATTGGGACCTTATAAAAAAATTTGAAGATGGACAAATTGACATTATTATAACTATAAGTACTTTTGAAGAAAATGAAAATATTATTAATAAAAATCTTGTAAACAGCTATTATGTAGCAATATACGATAAAAATAAGCATGAATTTGATGATGAAATAAAATACTATGACTTAAACAATGAAAACCTCATATATCCGTCTACCTTGAGCAAGTCAAAGTTATTGATAGATAAAATGCTTGAAAAGTCAGACGTAGTCAGCAAAAGAAAAATCCATCTTATGGATCCAGATGCTGTATTAGAGACTTTGTTAGATACAGATTTTATTGCAATTTTGCCAAAATTTTTTTATACTTTACTCTATCAAAAATATGGACTGTCATTAAAAACAAGTGATTTTACAAATCCAATATCTTGGCAGATGGATATAAGTGCAAATAAAGAAAATATTGAATCAAATGAAAAGTTTAGTAACATTTTTATTGAACTCTACAAAAATTTAAAAACCTTGGAATCATCCTGCTAATTAAATTAAACCAGCCATTTTCATATTTTTGATTTGATTAGTTAAAAATAATAATACTAGCTTGACAAAAAATCTCGGATATTATAGCTTTCCGAGATTTTTTTAATTTATCTTATAAAAATATTCAAATCCAATTCATAGGAAAGAATCTTAAGTAATTCCATGCCCCTTACAGAGTTGCCTGTTTTATCAAGCCTTGGTGAATAAACTGCTATACCGCAAAGGCCAGGGACTATGCCCAAAATTGCCCCGCTTACCCCTGATTTTGATGGGATGCCTACGTCCATTAGGTAGCGGCCAGACTTTTCGTACATCCCGCAAGATGACATTTGGCTTACTATGATAGATACTATTGATTCTGGAATTAAATCCCTGGTTTCATAAAGACCAAAACCCTTGTTTGCAAGGACTGCCCCGAAGTGGGAAAGGTCTACGACATTTGTCCCTATGGAACAAGATCTTATATAAAGGTCCAAAATTTCATTTGGGTCTTCGTCAAAAATATCCTTTGATTTTAGATAATAGGCTATGGCCTTGTTTCTGTCTGATGTTTCCATCTCTGACTTATAAATATCTTCCATAAGCCTTGCCTTATCGGTCCCTGAAATCATATTATAAAAATCAAGTATCCTCTTGAATTTATCTTCCGCGTCCCTTCCCCTTATCATAGAAGATGTTGTGATAGCACCCGCATTTATAAAAGGATTTGCTGGTTTATCTGTAATTGGCACAAGGGAGTTAAATTCAAACTTAGTTGGCTCGCTCCCAACCTTAGAATAAACTTCGATTATTGTATTATCATGGAGGGCAACAAGGAGGTCTAAGATTTTAGAAATCGACTGGATAGAAAATTCCTTGTCCACTTCCCCATAGCTATAGGTATCTCCTGTTGTAGATGTGATAGCAAGGGCAAAGGTGTCTGGGTCCACATTCAATAATTCCGGTATATAAGAAGCCACTTCCCCTTTGCCAATAAATTTTTCACTCTTTACAATTGATTGCCTAATTCTCCTATCAATTTCATTTCTATCAAAAAACATAAAGTCACTCTCCTAAATAATTATCACTTACTATTAATGTACTTTATGAGGATAAATGATACAATATTGGGTATAAATTATAAGAAATAAATCATGAAAGGAGCTTTTTATGAAAATTATAGATATATTAGAAAATGAGGCTTGGGTTAGGTCTTATCCATTTATAGATGACTTTGTAAAATCAGACTATTTTAAGATCTTGAAGGATTCTTACCAAAGATTAAATAGGGATATACTTTTTGATTCCCATATTCACGGCCAAGACCACATTGAAAGAGTGATTTTCTTTGCCCATCTTTTGGCCTTCCATTATAAACTTGACCAGAGGGATACTGATGTTCTTAGAAATGCAGCTAGTCTTCACGATACAAAAAGGGTGAACGATGGTTGGGATACAGAACACGGTCACAGGGCCGCCTTAGAATCAATTTCTTATTCCTATGCAGATAAGGCTGACGATGGGGTTATCCAAGCTGTTATTGCTGCCCATTCTACAGATGATAAGATAATGGATGAGACAATTAGGGAATTTATAAAAGATGGTGATGATTTTGAGAGGACAAAGAGACTTGCCAAGCTTTTTAAGGATGCAGATGGGCTCGATAGGGTAAGGATTAACCACCTTGACCCAGCTTATTTGAGAAATGACTTCTCAAAGGACTTGGTTGACTTTGCCTATGATCTATATGACCGCTTTTAGCTATTGACTTTTTATACAAAAAATTATAAAATTGTAGTGTATAAGGAGATTTATATGCTAAAAAGACAAAAAGCATATCTCGCTTCTATATTTTTAGGCTTGGGCCTCTTATTTCCAAAGACCGCCCTTGCGGATTCTGTAATGATTAATAAGGAAGTCGCCGATTCTTCAAACTTCTACACAGAAGAAAATGGCGAGCTTAGTCCAAGTGCTAGTATCGACACTACAGACCTTTACAATATGGTTAGCGAGGATGATTTTTATTATAAAATAGAATATCAGGGCAAAATTGGTTATGTAGAAAAAAATCATTTCTACAAGCTAAACCACACCAGCCTTGTCAGGGATGCGAATATAAAAAAAGATCCTTCTGATGATGCTGATGACCTCACTTCCTACCAGCTTAAAAAAGGAACTAAGGTTACCATCCTTGAATTTATAAATGTAGATGATTTTGTAAAAGTTTCCTATGAGCAAAGTCGCTTTGACAATAAATTTATAAACCTAGCTGATAGGGTGACTAAGGCCAAAAAGGGATTTGTTGAAACCCTAACCCTTGACCCAGTTCCTGTTGAAACTATAGGAAAAGATGGATTTGGTCCAAGTACTGTTACCGTTGACGATGAAGTAGCAAACTCAGAAGAAAAAATTGGTTACATACATTTTAAGGACCTAGCCCTTTCTTACAGGGACCAAGAAACCATTGACAAGTTTTATAACTATTACAATGCCCTAAATGCTTCAAGAACCTACAGGCAAACTCCAGTCTTTGACCAAGGTCCAGTCTACAACCTAATTCCTGGCCAGACCTACGAAGCAACTAGTGATTTACCAGAAATAACTGTCCACATGACAGGATCTCAAACAGGTATTGACCTATATTCTTATGCAGTTCAATTTTTGGGCAATCCTTATGTTTTCGGTGGCGAAGACCTTTATAACGGCATTGACTGCTCAGGCTTTACCATGAGAGTTTACCAAACAATAGGAATTGGCCTTCCACACTTTGCTCAAAGCCAGCAAAGATATGGTATAGAAGTGCCATTTGGCCAAGAAAAGGCCGGAGACTTGGTATTCTTTGGAACAAGTCTTTATAACATAACCCACGTTGGTATAGCTGATGGCTACGGCAACATGGTCCACGCCTCATCTCCAAGGACAGGTATAATCATAAGCCCAATCAGAAACCCAATCTCAATAAAAAGAATAGTAAATTAAAAAAATTGCTGAACGAGGGAATTTCCCGCGTCAGCAATTTTTTATTTCTTATTGATTGTTTGAATTGTCAGCTTCTTTGTTAAAGACGCTAATTATTGAATTAAAAACATCTTTTAGGAAGTTTATGAACTTATCTAAGAGGCCTGAGTCTTTGGCATCTTTAGCGATTTTTTCAAAATTTTCCTTATTATCTTTTGCAAATTTATTTATAGAATCCTTGTTATCTTCATAAAATTTACCAGCCTTGCCACCAATATCTTTGGCAAGCTTGAAAAGATTGTCTTTTACTTCCTTGCTATCTATTGCAGAAGTATTTTGATAAGAAGAAAAATAATTTACCAAGACATTGATATTATTTTCTGAAAGGACCTTGTCCATGTCTACATTTTTAAGGGCATTTATTACATAGGTTCCTATTTGTTCTTCTGAAGCAGTCTCACCATTTTTTTCCTTATAATCAGCTAAGTTTTGCTTAACTTCAATCACAGCTGCATCTAGTTTTTTGCTATCAAATTGAGGATTGTCTTCATTTTCCTTTGAGACTTCTATCACTGTCTTTAACTCATCTTGGGCAGTTTTTGTCCTTTCTGGATCAAGATTTTCTCCATGGAGCTCCTCTGATTTATAAACCCCAACAAGGGCTGATTCACCAGTAACAGGTTTTGGGCTTGCAACGCAAATTTCCGCATCGGTAATACCTGCAGTGATGGCTGCATTTGTGTATTGGGCTTCGGTGATTTGGTTGATATTACCAGGAGTCTTGATCATAACCCTGATACCAGAACCTTTTTCAAGCCTTTTTACAACTATAGATGAAATCATATTGTAATCATCAGTTCCATAGCCAAGATATTTTTTTAGATCAGCACCGTTTACAGTGCCAACATTTAATTCTCTAGCATCAATTCCAACAGCATTATCGACAATATTTCTTTGTTGGTCATTTAAGGCCACACCGTAAATTACATCGTCCTTATTTTTATCAAAACCTGCCGCAAGGGCAAGATTTGATAAAACAAGCGAAAAGCCTATAACAAGGCCAAATATTCTCTTTTTCATTTATTTTAGTCCTTCTATTTTTTCTACAATTGGATTTAACAATTCATTGTTAATCTCAGTTGCCATCCCTTGATCGATTTTAGATGCAATACTTGGGTCGATTGGGAGTTTGACAAGTGTATCAACATTGTATTTTTTCGCTACTTCTTCTATATTTGACTTGCCAAAAATTTCGTGTTTGCTGCCACAATCTGGACATTCATAATAAGACATATTTTCAACTATGCCTAAGATGTTTTTGCCCATCATCTTGGCCATCTTTAATGATTTTTCTACAACCATTTCAACAAGTCCCTGAGGAGTTGCCACAGCTACTACCCCATCGATTGGAAGGGATTGGAAGACTGTAAGAGGCACGTCTGCTGTTCCTGGAGGCATATCTACAACCATGTAGTCGATTTTTCCCCAATCAACATCTGTATAAAATTGCTTGATAACCCCTGTCACAATTGATGCCCTCCAAACAACTGGATCTGTTTTTTTAGGCAAAATCATGTTGGTTGAGATAAGCTTAATTCCATTATCAGCCACAGCTGGACTCATAATTCCCTCAGCTGTCCCCCTAACTGCTTCGTCAATACCAAAGGCTTCGGCAATTGATGGGCCTGTGATGTCTGCATCAAGAAGTCCCACTTCGTAGCCCTTGTTCTTAAGGCTTACTGCAAGTTGGCTTGCCACAGAAGACTTGCCTACTCCTCCCTTACCACTCATAACAGCGATAATTTTGCCGATTTGAGTTCCTGGTTGGGTATTTATTTTAAATTTATCAAAATTCATTTTTTTATTTTCCATTTCATCTCCTAGTTAATTTTATTTTAAAAAGAAAAAAGCATAGTAACTATGCTCTCTTAATTATATGATATTTAGCTTAAATTTCCATTAAAATTTTTGTAAGCTTTGGAGTTTTCTTCTTTGGCAAAGTCATAAAATTTCATTATTTTTAATAATTTACCAAAATAACTTGACAAGAATTTAATTGAGGTGTAAACTTATCCTAACGACGAAGATAAGAAGAGTAACTAAAGATACTGATTCAAGAGAGTCCCGGTTGGTGTGAGGGGATATCAAAGACTTTAGCGAATAAAGACTTGGAGTCTTCTCGGGGATTTGATCCGGGAACGAGTTTTGCACGTTATAGCAAAGGAGTATGATTGTACTTTTAGAGGTGTGTTTTGTGAAAAATACATAAATTAAGGTGGTAACGCGATTTTCGCCCTTATTATCCAGAAATGGATAGTAAGGGCTTTTTTAAATCTACAATCAAATAAATTTATGAAAGGAATATTATGAAAAGACTTGTTAATTTCTTACTTGCAATTATTCTCTTATTCCCAATAGGAAATTCTTATGCAAGCGAAGACGTACTTAGGGTTGGTATGGAGGTTAACTACGCTCCTTACAACTTCTCAGAGACAGATGATTCAAACGGAGGCGTACCTGTAGCTAATTCACCAGGTGAATTTGCCAACGGCTACGATGTAAGATTTGCAAAAAATATTGCAGATAAACTTGGTAAAAAACTTGAAATCTACAAAATCGAATGGGACGGCCTTATCCCTGCCCTAACCAGCGGCAAGATTGATGCCATCCTTGCAGGTATGAGCCCAACAGACGAAAGGCGCCAGCAAATCGACTTTTCCCTTCCATATTACAGGGCAAAGATGGTTGTGGTTGTGCCAAAAGATTCAAAACATATAAACGCAAAGTCAATCAACGATTTTAAGGGAGCAAAGATAACAGGCCAGCTTGGTACCTTCCACGCTGACATGGTTGATCAAATGGAGGGAGTTATCAAACAAGAACCAATGGATTCCTTCCCAACCATGATTGCTGCTACAAATGCAGGCACAATCGATGGTTACGTTTCAGAAGAAGCCGGCGCTGAATCAGCCATTTCTTCAAACCCAAACCTAACATATATTAAATTTGATGACGAGCATAATTTTAAGACTTCAGATTCTGATACAACAATAGCAGTAGGTCTTGTAAAAGGCTCACCGATGACAGAAGAAATCAACAATTACCTCAAAGACCTTGATATTGACAAGGTCCAAGATGAAATTATGACCGAGATGGTAGAAATTACTACAAAGGACGAAGCTCCAAAGACCTTCCTTACAGAAGTTAAGGAAATCTGGGGCAAGTATTCTTCCCTCTTCCTAAAGGGTGTTGTAAATACACTTTTCATTGCGATTTTATCAACCATCCTAGGTTTTATAATCGGTCTACTTGTTGCAATAATAAGAAGAATAGATGTAAACAAAAGAACAAATCCTATTGGATATTACTTCCATAGACTTGTAAATGTATTGCTTTCAGTCTATGTTGAAGTCTTTAGGGGTACACCAATGATGGTTCAATCCGTAATCATCTTCTACGGCCTAAAACAATATTTCGACATCGACCTATCAACAATATTTGCAGCGATTTTAATCGTATCAATCAACACCGGTGCCTACCTATCAGAAGTAGTCCGTGGTGGTATCAATGCGGTAGACAGCGGACAATTTGAGGCTTGCAAGGCCATTGGTCTTACAAACTGGCAGGCAATGACTGGTATTATCCTTCCTCAAACCATTAGAACCATCCTTCCATCTCTTGGAAATGAGTTTGTAATTAACATCAAGGATACATCAGTTCTTAACGTAATCTCTGTTACAGAATTATTCTTCATGTCTAAATCTGTTGCAGGATCAACCTACCAATATTTCCCAACCTACCTAATCACAGCAGTGATTTACCTAGTCTTAACCTTCACCATCACTAGGATCCTACTCCTACTTGAAAGAAGGTTTAACGATAGGGACTTTATATTAGAATCATCAACAGGAGCGATAAATGTCAATACTCAAGGTAAATAATTTAGAAAAAAAATTCGGCGATAACCTAGTCTTAAAAGACATTAATATGGAAGTTGAAAAGGGCGAAGTAGTTACAATCATAGGCTCATCAGGTTCTGGTAAGTCTACACTTCTTCGCTGCCTAAACCTTTTAGAAGAACCAACAAGTGGCGAAATTATCTATGAGGGCGAAAATATCCTAGACCATTCCTTTGACAGGAGAAAATACAGGTCCAAGGTGGGCATGGTTTTCCAAAACTTTAACCTCTTTGCCAACAAGAATATCCTAGAAAATTGTATGGTTGGCCAAGAAAAAGTTTTAGGAAAATCCAAAGAAGAAGCCAAGGCCACAGCCATAAAATATCTGGAATCTGTAGGCATGGCCCAATACGTAAATGCCAAACCAAGCCAAATTTCAGGCGGTCAACAGCAAAGGGTGGCTATAGCTCGTGCCCTTTGTATGAATCCAGATGTCCTACTCTTTGACGAGCCAACAAGCGCTCTTGACCCAGAGACAGTTGGAGAGGTTCTTGAAGTTATGACCAAACTTGCCAAGTCTGGTATGACCATGGTTGTCGTAACCCACGAGATGGACTTTGCAAGAGATGTCTCAGATAGGGTACTTTTCATGGATAAGGGTATAATCCTAGAAAGCAGTTCTGCCAAAGAAATGTTTGAAAACCCTAAACATGAAAGGACACAAGAATTCTTAAAGAGATTCTTAAACAACTAATGATAATAAATTTTAAAAATATTTGGTTCTCAAATGACCCTAGACAAAAAAATTTAATTTCAAAAAATATGGTAGATAAGCCAGGGATTTTCTCTGCTTATCTACTTTTTAGTGGGAGAAAAAAAGACCCAATAGAGATGGGAGGATCTTATGAATAACACCCTCATACTCATGGTCCTAAACCTTATTGGCAAGCTATTTTCCTTTTTTAGGGAGATGGTTTTTTCCTACTTTTATGGGACAAGTGCTATCACAGATGCCTTTAACACATCTACAACAGCTGCGACCTTGATTTTTTCAGTCATCACCTATGCCCTATCAAAGACCTATATCCCAAGCTTTTCAAAGATAAGCAAAGAAAGAGGGGAGGCGGCAGGAGATGAATTTACCAATAAGCTTTTAAACTTTTCCCTATTTTTGTGCACCACCATTATGATATTGGGACTTGTCTTTGCGCCTTATATAGTAAAGATGTTTGCTATTGGCTATGACGGGGAAAAACTCAAAATCGCTTCGCTTTTTATGAGGGCAGTTATTTTAACCATGTACCCAAATATTTATGCGGCTATCTTTTCATCCTACCTACAAATCAAGGGTGATTTCATAACCCCGGCCCTACCCCTTCTTATCCTAAATATAATATTGGGAATCACAGTGGCGATTTCAAAGGGCAATATTTACATCATGGCGGCAGGAATTTTCCTAGCCTACTTTGTTCAATTTGCAGTTTTTCCTAAAAAAATTAAGGAAAGTGGTTTTAGGAGAAAAAGGGCCAAGGCAAAAATTGATGAGGACATCAGGACCTTGATCAAATTATCAATTCCTACCATATTTTCTATGGCAGCAGTTTATATCTCAACCATAGTCGACCAGTCATTTGCCTCAATAGTTGCCAATGACGGTGGTGTGTCAGTTATAAACTATTCGCTAAAGATTTTAAGAATTGTCTCATCGACCTTCATAGTGCCTTTTCAAATCACAGCCTATCCTATAATTGGAAAGCTCGCTGCAGAAGGAAACTTCAATGAGGTTAAAAATATAACCTCAAAAACAATGGTCAAAATCATGATTTTATTTATCCCATCCCTTGTGGGATTAATGGTTTTATCAAGACCAATCATTTCCTTTGTCTACATGCGTGGAGCTTTTGGCTATGAAGATATGATTAGGACAGCCGACGTGCTTTTCTATTACACAATTTATTTGATAGGACCTGCGGTTGCGGACCTTTTGTACTTGTCATTTTTCTCTGTACAAAATACCAAAATCCCAACCATCATCTCCTTTATCCAGCTGTCTGTAAACGTCTTTTTAGACTTCGCCCTAAGTAGAAAATATGGCCTAGTGGGACTTGCCCTAGCGACAACCCTAAGCCAATTTGTACTTGTAGGCCTAGCAAGCCTTATGTATGTAAAACACTTTGGTAAACTCGATAATGCCTATATAATTAAAAATATAGGCAAAATTGCAATTGGAGCAGCGGCCCTAGGATTCACAGCTAACTACACCTACAAACTTAGACCATCAAACTTCTGGCTCTTAGTAACAATCCTCCTTGCCTCAGTCGTATATCTAGCCATCATCTTCGCCCTTAAAGTGGACGGCCTTGATGAAATAAAGGAGAAATTTACAAAGAAAATCAAAAAGTTTAGATAGGAAAAAGCCCCTAAGTGGGGCTTTTCTTATAATTTCTTATCCTTCATCAACTCCAAGGTCACCAAAAATGATTTGTACAAGCTATCTATTGGCAAAAATTCTTTGTTGGAGTGGAAGTTGTGGGCGCCGGTGAAATAATTTGGAGTGAAAATTCCTACTGTTGATAAGAAAGAACCGTCGGTCCCGCCTCGCATTGGGATTATTTTTGTCTCGATTTCAAGCTTATCAAATATTTCCTTAAGTCTTTCTACCGCAATTTTATTTTCATCATTCATGGAATCAGCTATATTATCGTAAACATCTTCGATTTGGATTTCGATTTCTGCTTTTTTATATCTTTTCTTTAATATTTCTGTTATTTCATAGAGATAAGCCTTAGCTTTCTCAAATTTCTCCCTGTCATGGTTTCTTATATTAAAATCTAGCCTTAGATTCAAAACATCGGAATTAATGTCTGTCACCCAGATATATCCTTCCCTATTTTCTGTATTTTCAGGCATCTTTGCCCTGTCAAGCATGGAAATAAAATCATGGGCAATCATTATTGGGTTTACTAAATTTCCCTTTGAAGACATTGGGTGTGCAGGGATTCCCTTTATTTTTAAAGTCCCGCTTGCAGCATTAAAGGTTTCGTAAATTAATTCCCCAAGCTCGCAACAATCTATAGTGTAAGCATAATCGACCTTAAACTTGTCAAAGTCAATCTTCCTAGATCCCCTAAGCCCAATTTCCTCATCAGGAACAAAGGCTATATAAATTTCTCCGTGATTTATTTGAGGGTTTTCCTTCAGATACCAAAGGGCAGTCATAATATTTGCAATAGCTGCCTTATTATCAGCCCCAAGTACTGATGAACCATCTGTAAAAATTATGTCATCGCCAATATAGGCAAGAACTTCTGGATTTTCTTTGCTAGAAAAAACCACATTCTCATTCAAATTTATATCCTTGCCATCATAGTTTTTAATAATCTGTGGGTGAATTTTATCGGATAAACCCACATCCACAGTATCAAGATGGGCAACCCAACCAAGAGATTTTTTGCCCTCGCCCCTCCTAGGAAGCCTTGCCTGGACAACTCCAAATTGATTAATACTTATATCGCTAAGCCCTAAGTCTTTTAGATCAGTTGCAAGAACCTTACCTAATTCTAGCTGGCCAAAAGATGAAGGCACATCCTTGTTCTTCTCATCAGATTGGCTAGGAATAGCCACATATTTAAGAAAATTTTCTACCAATTTATCTTTTATAATTTTTTCTTCCATAATTTTCCTCATATAATTTTCGCCTAATCGCAATTTCCCTATTTTTTATCCCGAAATACAAACCCACAAATTTAATTAATATTTTCGGATAATCTATAAGGGATTAAAATTTTTTCTTTGCCTTGGTCTGTATCGATATTTCTAATCAAAGCATCAACTCCAAATGCTTTTTTAATATTTTCTTCATTTATTATATCCCTTGATCCGTAAAAGTAATCGCCCTTTTCTCTTAAAATCAAAACCTTATCGGCAATTTTTAAGGCATAATTTGGATAATGGGTATTAAAAACAATAGTTATACCCCTTTTTTTCGCCAAATCTTTTAGTAAATTTATTATCTTTAACTGATTTTTAAAATCAAGCCCACTTTCAGCTTCATCTAGGATAAGAAGGCTGGGATTTTTTATTAGAGCCCTTGCTATTATAAGCATTTGAAGTTCCCCACCGCTTATCTTTGAACACAATTTATTATGAAGATTGCCTATGCCCAGGTCATCCATAAGGTTTTTTGCAAGGTCATAGTCTTTTTCGCTTGGATTTCCAAAGGGGCCAATCTTACTTGCAAGTCCAAAAACAACCATATCAAGACCTGTATAAGCAAAAGTCGCCTCTCTTTTTTGAGGTATATAGGAAATCTTATTCCAAAATCCTTTCTTATCAAAGCTTTCTATATTTTTACCATCTAAAAACGCCCCGCCTTCCTTAAATTTTTCAAAGCCGCATATAGCCCTTATTAGGCTAGTCTTTCCTACTCCATTTGGACCCATGATTGCAAGGATTTCTCCAGATTCAAGGTTAAAGGATAGGTCTTTAAATAAAATTTCGTCATTTTTATAAAAAAATTTAGCATTTTTTACTTCTAATTTCATCTAAAAACTCCTCCGCTAGTCCTGATAAGCCTTATAAATATTGAAGCTCCAATTATAGCTGTAAGTATTGATATAGGTAGTTCCACTACCGACATAGTCCTTGACAAAGCTTCAATTATTACCATGAAGCTCATTCCTAAAGACAGGGTTACTGGTAGGAGATACTTAGTATTAGCACCAACCATCATCCTTGCCATGTGAGGAATTATAAGACCGATAAAACCGATTTGCCCGCATAGGGAGATCGAGGATGCTGTTATCATTGTAGATGCAAGGATTAGTCTTAGTCTGGTTTTCTTAACATCTATACCCAAACTTTCTGCTTCATCTTCTGAAAGACTAAGGATATTAAGGGAATAGCCGTGCATCCAGATCATAAGGATTCCTAAAATAATAATGGGCCCCGCAAGGCCAATATTTTTAAAGGAGCTTCTGGCAAAAGACCCCATTAACCAATAGCTTATAGCAGGAAGTTTGTCTGTGGGATCTGCCATGTATTTTAAAAGTGACCCAAAAGCGTTGGCAAGGGATGATATAACTAGGCCTGATAAAATCAACATTATTGTTGACATTCTCCCGTCTTTTTTGCTTATTTTCAAGACAAAAAACACTCCCAAAAGTCCTGTCGCCAAAGCAAGGATTTGAATTTGAAAAGTACCTAGGGATAAGACAATGCCAAGGATTGCCCCAAGGCTTGCCGATGAGGCAACTCCCAGAATATCTGGTGTGGCTAGTGGGTTTGAAAAAATTAACTGGAAGGCGAGTCCTGCCACAGCGAGCCCTCCTCCTACTACTAGGCCTGTAAGTATCCTCGGTAGCCTAATATTAATAATCACCGATTCAAGCATAGGATCATAGGGTTCATTCTTTAAAAATGATAGCAAAAATCCTAGAATTTCTCTAGGACTTAAAGGCATCCTGCCAAGGCTAAGGCCAAAGAGGCTTGCTATTATTGGCAGGATTATTAGTATAAATAGGCCCATTGGCCTAAATTTTCTTTCTTTGATCAATAATTTTTTTATCATATGTCAAACATATCGTCGATTTGTTCGTCAGTTAAATCGTACTTGTACCAAGTCTTATAATAGTCTTTAATTTCGCTCTTTAGGTCATAGTCTTTGAAGGCTTCTGGATAGGTCTCACTTGCAAGCCAAGCATAGACTAAAGGTGCGTCTGGGTTTGGTGTAAGCCAGTTCCACATACCAAGTTTTGAATTATATACTCTTTTATTTTTAACTGCATCCATTGTTGAGAAATCAAAGCCTTCGACCTTGTTATCAAAAACATCACTTGTAGTCATATTTAATAGGCCTGGTCCATCTAGGTAAAGAATTCCAGGATTTTTCTTATAAATTTCTTCTACATTGACCTTGGCATAGCCCTTGGCATCTTCAAAGACATTTGAAACGCCAATTCTCTTTAGCCAAAAATCACCAAAAGTACCCTTGCCTGCTACCATTGGCACGCCTTCATTGTATTTCCATAAGATCATGCCGTTTGGTCTGTCTTTTTCGTCAACTTTTGCGATTCTTTCTTCAACGTCTTTTACAATTTTTTCTCCTGCCTTTAGGAAATCATCAGTTTTTCCTTCTTCTCCAAAGACATCTTCTAATAATTTTAGCCATTGGCCATATCTGTCGATTGGGTCTGCTTGGCCTAGAGTCCCGATTGTGGCAAAACCTACGCATGGAATGCCAGATTTTTTAAGGGCTTCGTAGCGGTCTTTGTTTGTAGCATTATAAAAAATAACATCTGGTTTTAATTTTACAATCTCTTCTATGTTTAGGTCTGATTGGCCGTGAACAGTTTCTTCTGCATCCATTAGCTCTGGAGCAATGTCTTTAAGGACAGTTTTTTCTGCCACTTGCTTTAGACTTCCTGCATAACCAACTATATATGGAGCCTCGCCCCCGTGATAGGCCATATAAGTAGATAGGATTGGCACTTGGTCTATTACAACCCTTTTAATTTCCTTTGGTAAGGTGACTTCATTGCCAGCGTGGTCTGTTATAGTCCTAGTTTCACCATTTTTTTCTGCGCTTTCCTCAGACTTTGAGGCTTCTTCTTTATTCTCAGTCTTTTCTTCAACTTTTGAGGCTTCCTCTTTTGTTTCTACCTTTTCTTCTACTTGACTAGTCTCTTTATTATCCTTATTACATCCACTAAGACCGCCTAATAAAATAGCATTTATGGTTAGGGCATAAAATATTTTTTTAATTGCTTTCATAATTCCTCCTTAAATTATAAAAAATCTTATAATTAGTCACTATCTATTATATCAATTTTTTTAAAACTCGCTAAATTTCTATAGAAAAAACCTCCAAGACTCATACTTGGAGGTAAAAATTTATAGGCCAATATCGAGGCTCTGAACTTTTTTATCGTAGTCTATATAATATAGTTTGCCATTATAAACCCTAAAACCGTAGGATTCTAGGTCTTTTTCCACAACCTCTCCTGTCAGATAATTTATTATATCCATTTTAAAGAGGTAATCAGCATCGTCGAATTTGACTGGCTCTTGGATTATTAGATTTTGTCCAATTAGAGTCATCCTTCTATCATCATTGATGGTGTATTTCTTGTCTTTTATTTCAATTTCATTGCCATTTGATTTGAATATCTCGTATATAGCTTTGCCATCTTCAAAGTGTTTGGATGATAGCAAGAAGTTTGCATCAGTATTTTCTTCTACAAGTTCTGCTTTTTGGTCGTAGTCTTTATCTGGGTCAAGTTTATAGAGATTAATCTTTTGATCATCTTCCATTTTTGTAAATAAAATTTCCTTATCGCTTATCCCTTGACCTAGCAGACTCTCATTTCCTTTTGTATGGGTAGCCTTATAAACTTCTAGCTTGCCGGTTTTAAGGTCAACTACTCCAATGCCAGATTTTTCTGATACAAAATCACTTTTATCCTTCATATCGTAGTTTTCGTAATACTGGTACCTGCCATAGATTTTATCATCTATCATGGCTAGAGGATAGAAGGTTTGGCCTTTGTCAAAATCATACATGAGTGTTAGGTCTTGGCCGTTGATTTTCTTTATAGAAAATTTCTTGTCCATAGCTGATCCTACCACAAAGATATTGTTTGAAAATGGAACATAGTCCATAAAGTAGTCTTTGCCATAGTCCTTTAAGTCTTCTAATACGTTTATAACTTCGCCATCCCTTACACTTACCAAGGAATAGTAGGAGAAGAAATAATCATCTTCTGTTAGGGCTTTCTTATCTTTATTGCTAGATTTCTTGTCTTTTTTCTTGGATTTTTTGTCTTTTTTATCTTTTTTAGGTTGTTTTTCGTCTGATTTTTCTTCTTTTGAGTCTTCTTTTTTATTTGAAGATTCTACAGAAATCACATCTTTTTTAACATCTTCATCCGGATAGGTCCTGTTTATATCTTGGTCTTCTTCGCTGTCGCCATCATTTTTATAATCATTTTGATTATCTTCTGCTTCTATATTCTCTGAAACTTCTTTTTGATTTAAGGCATCTTTAATTCTAGGATCATCTAAATCTTTCTCATCACAAGCAACAAGACTTAGGGCCAAGAGGGTTAAAATAATAGTTTTTTTCATTAGTTACTCCTTAAAGCTTCAATGGCTGATAGTTTGGTTGCACGTCTAGCTGGGATATAGCCTGCCAAAACTCCAACTAGGGATGAAAATCCAACTCCCACTATAGCTAAAATTGGGCTTATGGCAATTATATTTCCGCCTTGTCCGCCGCCACCAAATATCATTCCTCCGTCCAAAAATCCATTTAGTACTTTTCCTACAACAAGAGAAATAATTAGGCCTATTACGCCTCCAAAAAATCCGATAAAACCAGATTCTATTAAGAACATTCCCCTAATATCATTAATTGAAGCACCGATTACCTTCATCACGCCAATTTCCTTTTGTCTTTCATAAATTGACATGAGCATGGTATTTATTATACCAATAGCAGATACGATAAAGGCTACAGATCCGATTCCACCAAGGATTAGGGTCACTTGCATAGTTTGCTTTTTAATTTCTTCGGCAGAACTTGCCTCTGATTGGGTATTATAGCCGAGTTTTTTGATGTCATTTTCGATTCTTTCAAGATTATTTACATCATCGACTATTACCTTAAGATTGTCATACTTGATTTTATCTGATTTCGCTACTATTGGTTGGCCTTTTTCATCATAGGACATGTCTAGCTGAGGACTTTGAAGTTTCTTGTCTTCTTCCTTGAGCTTTTTATAAAAACTTTCATTAACATATGAAGACCAGCCCTTAAGGATAGCTTTAGAATTAAGCTTGCCACTAGGTTTTATTTTTATATCAACAAATGTTGGCTTTGTGATTTCTTCTGTATTTTCGTCTTGGTTTCCAAAGTGAACTCCATCATCTGATTCATCCTTATATCCCAAACGTAAATAGTATTCATGACTATTATAATCAAATTCTTCTTCCATTGGCATAGAAGTCCAACCACCGTCGGGCATCTTTTGAATCTTTTGCACATTTGCATTTTGGCCTAAAATTACTGCATCCTTATCAGAAGTGGAAAGATTTTTCCCCCATTCAAACATATCGCTTGTTAAGAGTTTGAAAACATCATCTGGAATTACTTCAAAGGAAGTATTTAGAACATAGTCATCGCCACTGTCAACTCTGACGTCTCCCCAGAATTCTTTTGAAGGTACAACAGCCTTTACTCCCCTGACTTTTTTAAGTTTGTTTATGTCTGTATCCTTTACATCCATATTTGCCGAAGGTTTGTCACCATCAATTGTAATTGATGTAAGACCCCCAAAAGATTCTATCATTTCTTTTTGGGAGTTTGAAATTCCTGTGGCGAAGGCAAGCATGAGTATGATTGATGTGGCACCGATTACTACTGAAAGTACTGTCAAAATAGTCCTTGATTTTCTACGAGATAGGTTTCTTAGCGCCATCAAAATCCTGTCACTAATCTTCATCGTCTATCAACAACTCCTCGTCTTCTTTCTTGCCTTTTTTCTTTTTGTATAAAATGCCAGCAAGGATTAGAATTACAATTAAGCCAATCCATAGGAAAGGTGATGTTAAAACTGAACCCCCACCCATGTTAGGATCTTCCACTCCCATTTCATGGGTCATCTCCCCATTCATGTCAGCACCCATATCTTCAGGCATGCCTTCCATGGCTTCTTTTTTAAAGTCCTTTGTTTGGGTGTGGACCTTGCCTGTAGAGTCTTCGTAAGATAACATGATTTGGCCTTCTATCTCGCCAGCCCTTGTTGGAGTAGCTGTAAAAGAGAAGGTCTCTTGGGTGCCGGTGTTAAAATTACCTATAAATTTCCTATCGTTTTCGATTTTAATTCCCTTGCCTATTACATCGCACATGAAAGTGTTTAGGTTATCCTTGCCGGTATTGTAGATATTTATCGACATTTCAGTAGGATTTCCGACCATAAGTTCGTCAGATTTTAATTCACTCATGGTAACGCCCGCCCTTTGGACAACAGGAATGCCAATAGCCTCTGTAGTTTTATATTGGTTGCCATCTGCGTCTTCGTATTCGATTGCAAGATTAATTACATAATTACCTGCAACTGCATTTGGCAAAACATTCATGGTTATATGTTTGTTGGCTGTATTCCAAGGATAAAGAGCTGCCACATAAAATGAATTCGATTGGTTTACAGGAGAAAATACTGATCCATCTGAAACCATAGCATTATTACCGCCTGAATTTTGTGGTTGGGCTCCAAGATTTTGCTCAATAGTTGCCTTTAGGTTGTAGATGGTGTTTTTTGAGTTTGTATTATAAAGGCCAAATGATAGGTCAAAACTCTTGCCAGCTTGAGGAATTTGAGGATTTAGCTGGTAGTATGAAATCATTATCTTTGGTTGGTTTTTAACATTAGTTGACATTTCAGCTTGGTTGTTTTCGTTTTCATTCATCTATAGTACCTCGTCTATACTTAGTTTTTCGTGGACCTTATCAAGCTTACCATCTCTCATAAAGAGGGTCCTATCGGCAAATTCTGTCATTTCTTCATCGTGGGTTACCATTATGAAGGTCTGGTCATTTTCTGTAATTATATCCTTGATTAATTGCATGATTTCAAAAGATGTCTTTGTATCAAGGTTTCCTGTTGGCTCGTCTGCAAAAATTATGGATGGCCTTCCGACAAAGGCTCTGGCTATTGAAACTCTCTGTTGCTGGCCACCTGATAATTCGTTTGGCTTATTATTCATCCTATGAGAAAGTCCAACTGCTTCTAGGATTTTCTCGGCTTCCTTTTTTCTCTGGCTTGCAGGTATCCCCTTAAAAGTAAGTGGCAAGGCCACATTTTCCCAAGCAGAAAGATATGGAAGAAGGTTATAAGACTGAAAAACAAATCCAATATTTAAGTTTCTAAACTTGGTAATCTGAACTTCGCTAAGTTTTGTTAGGTCAATATTTCCATAAGAAATTGTCCCCTTAGTAGGTCTTTCAAGTCCTGCAAGCATATTCAAAAGAGTTGATTTACCAGAACCTGATGTCCCAAGAAGGGCTATAAATTCGCCCTTATTAATGTCTATATTTATACCATCCAAGGCCTTAATTATAGTCCCACCTAGCTTGTAGTATTTTTTTAAATTTCTAACTTCTATTAGACTCATTTTCTTCTCTCTCGTAATGTGGGTTTAGATTTTTCATATAAAGGTCATATTGGTCTTGGTCAATAACTACATCTAGTTCTCCCACAGTTTCAAAAACATTGTCTTCAGTGAATTTTTTCTTGAAATTATAGAGACCATCTGTGCCGTCAGTTTCAAAAATCCCGCCCATATCGTAGTATCTAATATTATTTTCTATACAATATTTAATCTCTTCAAAATTAAGCTGGTAATTTTGGCCCATTGTCTTATACTCATCATTTGACCCGCCATAAAGCGATGTTGCCCTGTTTCCATAACAAAGAAGAAGCGAAGAGCAAACTGGCATATCTTGGTAATATCCTATAGAAAGTCTTATTTGGTCTTTAAATAATTCATATAAACTTTTGAAATAACTATAAGGTCTATGGCCAATATTTGCCCTAAGGGCTGTCTCTTCTATTTCTTTATAAAGAATATCAAGGCCTTCCTCGTCCATAGTTTTTGTGTAAATTCCGTCCCTATAAGATTTTCTAAGGTGTTTTCTAGTATTTTTACTAAAGCTTGATAAAATTTCTTCCTCGCTCCTGCCATTTATATCAAGAACCATATTTAGCAAAGGTTGGCTAGACCTTCTCTTATCTCGTCTAAAAATGATGCCAGCCTTCTTAAATGATTTTTCCATATCAGCATCATAAGGCAAGTATGGGTCTATCCTTAAAAGAAATCCGTCATTTTCTCTGGCAAAATCACCTGCTTCTTCTATTAATTTGGTGAAGTCTTCTAGATTTTTAGGGTCGCAAACAGGGCCCCTTGGGCCATAGAAAAAGTTTTTGCCAACCTTTTGGTCTTTTATATAAATAAGCGACAAAGCTGCTTTAATTTCTCCCGCTTCCTCTATATAAAAATAGACACTCTCCCAATTGCTTTTAAGGTCAGCCCACCTCATATCCTGTTGGAAGTGACCATAGGGGGAATTTTTCACAAAGTTATTATATTTTTCTACTAAAATTTTATTTTCTTTATCTAATATCATTTATATCACATTCTCGCTTCAATGTTTGGTATGTAGTCTAACACCTAATACTATTTTATCATAGGATCTTCTTATTGACAATAGTTCTCATCTAATTATATCCTGAAACTTGTTAAATTTAGCTTAAATTTTTTGTAAGTTTTTTATTTTCAAATAAAAAACCTGGCTAAGCCAAGTCAAATTTAAAAATAAGATATTTTCTCCTTGCCATTCCTAAAATCCCAAAAGACTTCCCTGTATTCTCCTTCATAGATTTTTAGGATATGGTCCATGGACATGGATTTTGGGTTGGTATTTTTAAATTCTTCATAATCCATCCAAAAGAGTTTGCCTTCCCTGTTTTCTTCTACCAAGTTTCCTTCAAAATCGCTAGTTTCATAGATTAGACCAACGTCTTTTCCTTCATCTGAAATCCAGGTAATAAGACCTACAAGTTTTGGATTTTTTATATCAAGGTTGGTTTCTTCCTTAGCTTCCCTAATGACAGAGTCTTCAAAAGATTCGCCAATTTCTACCTTGCCACCAGGAAAAGTGAGTCCTTCCCAACCGTATTTCTTAACCTTATCTAAAACTAAGACTTGACCAGTTTCTTCATTATAAATTTTTAACATATTCATTAAAACAGTTTTCATATTATCTCCTAAGAAAATTATATGGCAAAGAAAAAAGCCCGCAAGTTTTGCGAGCCTTACTTTCTTTTATCTATAGTCTTTCAAGACTAATTTTGATTTCCTTATCGTTAAGTTCGATTGGGTTTACATCCAAGTTTATCTTTTCAAGCTTATCGGCAAGGGTTTCTTTTTTGATTTCTTCTGCAAACTTATCTAGGGATTTGGCTAGGTCAGCGTCTGCCTCATAGGAAATATTGATCCTATCAGTTACCTCAAAACCAGAATCCTTTCTTAGGTTTTGGATTTTTGAGATAAATTCTCTCGCATAACCTTCGTCTTTTAGGTCCTCAGTGATTTCTGTATCAAGGATTACAAAGACATTACCGTCGATTTCAACGTCAAAGCCTTCCTTGGCAGAAATTCTTATATCTAGATAATCTTTGCTAACTTCAAATTCTTCCCCACCAATTTCTAACTTAACAGGCCCCTCATTTACCTGATCGATAAAGGTCTTGGCGTCTGTTTGTCCAAGATATTTTGCAAAGTCATTTACCTTTGATTGGAAAATCCTACCCACAACTCTAAAGTCTGGTTTTAGGAAATAATCCATGAAGGCTGATAGGTCGTCTTCAAAGTCGACTTCCTTGACATTTAATTCTTCTTTTATAAGTGGAAGGAGCTTTTCAAGCCTATCTTTGTAAGATCCATCTACAATTATCTTTGAAAGTGGTTGACGTACCTTGATTGCTTCTTTTTCTCTTGAAGCACGGCCAAGGTTAACAATCTTTCTTACAAGGTCCATATCAGCTTCTAATTTTGTATCAATTAGACTTTCATTTACTTGAGGTAAAAGTTCTGTGTGAACAGTTTTTTCACCAGTTAGTTTTTGGAAAATTTCCTCAGCTATAAATGGTGTGATTGGTGCAATTAGCTTAGTTAAAGCTACAAGAACATCATAGGTTGTTTTGTAAACAGATTTCTTAGAATCAGTTAATTCTTGTGACCAAAATCTCTTTCTATTACGTCTGATATACCAATTTGATAAATCTTCTACAACAAAGTCAGATATTTCGTGAACTACCTTGTTGTATTCAAATTGTTCCATTTCTTCGTAGTAGGACTTGATTAGGGAATTTAGTCTTGAATATAACCAGCGGTCAATTCCGTCTACTTCTACTCCCTCAAAGGACTTGATGTCAGAAAGACTTAGGCCATCTGTGCCTGCATATAGGCTAAAGAAGTTATAAACATTTTCAAAAGTCCTAAAGAAGTTATTTTTAACTTCCACAAGGCCTTTTTCGTCAAACTTTGTCTGCATCCAAGCTGGAGATACATATAGGGAATAAAATCTCACTGCATCTGCTCCATACTTGTCGAAAAGTTCGAATGGATCTAGGGTATTTCCTCTAGATTTTGACATTTTTTGACCGTTCTTATCTACAACTAGGTCGTTTACAAGAACATTTTTATATGGAGACCTGCCCATGGTAATGGTTGAAATTGCCATTAGTGAGTAGAACCAACCTCTTGTTTGGTCTATACCTTCGCAGATAAAGTCTGCTGGATAATAGCCTTTTTCAAATAATTCTTTATTTTCAAATGGGTAGTGAAGTTGGGCAAAAGGCATGGCTCCAGAGTCAAACCAAACGTCTAATACATCAGGAACCCTTGTCATCGTGCCACCGCACTTGTCACACTTGATGTGAACATTATCTACATATGGTCTATGAAGTTCAATATCTTCTGAAATATCTTCTATAGCTCGTTCTTTAAGTTCAGCACGACTTGCAACTGTATCAGTGTGGCCACATTCACATCTCCAAATATTTAGAGGTGTTCCCCAATATCTAGATCTTGAAATTGCCCAATCTTTGACATTTTCTAGCCAGTTTCCAAACCTCTTATCACCTATAGTTTGTGGGAACCAGTTTACTGTTTGGTTATTTTCTACCATCTTTCCTGAGAATTTAGACATTTCTATATACCAAGATGGTCTTGCATAATAAATTAGTGGTGTATGGCATCTCCAGCAGTGTGGATAGTTGTGTTCCATGGTTTCTTTGGCAAAAACCTTGCCTTCTTCTTGGAGATGTCTCCAGATTGCTTCGTTTGTATCAAAAACAAATTCGCCTTTCCAAGGTGTTTCTGTAAACCTACCTTCAAGGTCAACTGGTTGGATAAAGTCTAGGTCGTATTTCCTGCAAGCTTGGTAGTCGTCCTCACCAAAGGCTGGAGCGATATGGACAATACCTGTACCGTCTTCTGCAGAAACATAATCAGCAAGGATAACCTTAAAGGCCTTGCCTGGTTGGGTTTTAACATATGGCATCAATTGCTCATATTCTAAAAGCTCAAGGTCAGTACCCTTCATTTCCTCAACTACTTCGTAGTCCCTCTTATCCATGAGTTTTCCCATCAAAGATTTGGCCATGTAATAATAGCAATCATCTTCCTTGTCAAAAACTTTTACATAAGTTAATTCAGGATTTACTGCAAGGGCTAAGTTTGATGGAAGAGTCCATGGTGTAGTGGTCCATGCTAGGAAATACTCATTGTCAGCATCTTTCTTCTTAAACCTAACTGTAAGGGTGATGGTCTTTTCAAATTCATAACCTTGGGCAACTTCGTGGCTGGCAAGACCTGTACCACATCTTGGACAATATGGCATAACCTTGGCACCTTCGTAGATATAGCCCTTTTTGAAGGCTTGGTCTAATAGCCACCACTCAGTTTCTATGTAATTATTATCCATAGTTACATATGGGTGGTCCATATCATAAAGGAAAGCCATCCTATCTGACATGTCTCTCCACATATCTGAATATTTCCAAACTGACTCCTTACATAAATGGTTGAATTTTTCTATACCATATTCTTCTATATCGTTTTTGTCATGGAAACCTAATTGCTTTTCAACCTCGATTTCTACTGGCAAACCGTGGGTGTCCCAACCAGCTTTCTTAAGAACCTTGTAGCCCTTCATATTTTTATAACGGCTGGTCATATCCTTTAGGGTCCTTGCTATAACGTGGTGGATACCTGGCTTACCGTTGGCAGTTGGAGGTCCGTCGTAGATTACGTATTCATCTGCATTTTCACGTGTCTTAAAGGTTTCCTCTAAAAGGTCAATTTCATTCCAATAGTCTTTTAATTTGGCTTCTCTGGCCTTAACATCTTTGGAATTTACTTCTTCAAATTTCAAATCGCACATAATTTTTCCTTCCTAATAAAAAAGGACCATCCATACAGACGGTCCACTTATTTCCTAGTTTGCTCTTAAGGCTTGGCATTCCTGATAGGCTAGTATTTTCACCTATCAAACAATAAAGTGATTTTCATTTATAAAGCCCCTAGCATTCTCACCAACCATGCCTCTCTGGAAGTTTTTTATAAATTACTCTTCTTTATATAGTCAATATTCTTTCTCTAATGTACTATTTTACCCGATTTTTGTCAAATATGTCTTATAATCTTAAATTTTTCTAAAGTGAAAATATCAAAATCATCCACATTTGCCAAATCTTTTGCATCTTCACACATCTGGTAGTCTGTCTCGTAGTCTTCCCTAAAAACCATAACAGGATTGTTAGCATAAGAAAGAAGAAGGCCAGAATAGACACCAAAATCTTCGATATTTTCGATTTGTTCCACCTTATTTATTTCTAAAACTTGGATATAAACATCATCTAAATCTGAAAGTTTTAGGGCAAAGGCATTGTCAAAAACTCCGAGATTTACCACTTCGTGGATAATATCTAAGGCAATATTGGCCCTTGTAGGATAAATTGAACCTGATCTTTCGTGTCTGTCGCCCTTACTTATTTGGATCAAAACACCGTTGTGGTTATTTTTGAACTCTTCGTCATACTTATCAAGGTATTTTCCAGTCTCTAGGTAGTGCCTCAAGGATTCATAGGCTAAGTCCACAAACTTATCCCTAAGCATTTAAAAGCTCCTTTATGTCTTTTGCAATATTTGCAGGTTTTTTCATAGAATCATATCTCTTAACTGGTACTCCGTTTTTATCAATCAAGAATTTTGTAAAATTCCACCTGATTTTTTTGGAAATTTTACCAGAAATTTGATCTTTTAGATAAGTATATAATGGTGATTCATTTTCACCATTTACATCAATTTTATCAAAACGATCAAAACTTGTACCGAAATTTAAGGCGCAGAAATTGTTGATCTCTTCGATTGTACCTGGGGCCTGGCCTGCAAATTGGTTGCAAGGAAAATCTAGGATTTCAAAACCTTGGTCCTTATATTTTTTATAAAGTTCTTCCAGGCCATCATATTGTTTGGTAAAACCACACTTGGTCGCAGTATTTACTATCAAAAGGACTTTGCCCGCATATTTGTCTAGGCTTACGTCCTCTCCCTTATCATTTTTTACTGTAAAATCATAAATTGTTGTCATAATTTCTCCTCAGTCTTTCTTCTATTATTGTACGGTTTTTCCTCTTAAATTCAGCTAAATATAGAAATTCATCACAGAAAAAGACCTCTGCCAGTGCAAAAGTCTTTTAGAGTTATGAATCAATTGATAACAAAACGGAGGGTTAATTATCCCAAGCTGGTAACCAAGCACCCTTTGTTATTCTTTCAAAGTCTGCTTTTGTTTCGTCTGTTTGATAATATTTTACGAATTCTTTGTAGGCTGGGTTGTTTTCGTCTTCTTTTCTTGCTGCTATTAGGTTGATGTATTGTTTTACTGATTCGCTTTTTGGATCTTCTACATAGATTCCATTTTTCTTATCTAGGCCAGCATCTAGAGCGAAGGTGTCATTTACTACTGCACAATCTACGTCATCAAGACTTCTTGCAGTTTGTGATGCATCCATTTCTACAATTTCAAGTTTTTTAGGATTTTCTGTGATTTTATCTGTACCAATTATATCTCCAGCTTCGCCGTCAACTTTGATTAGACCAGCGTCTTGAAGAAGGAATAGGGCTCTTGATCCGTTTGATGGGTCATTTGGAATAGCTATTTTTGCTCCTTCGCCAATTTCATCAAGATTTTTAACCTTGTGAGAATATAGGGTTATTGGTGCAAGCATTGTATCTCCTATAGATACAAGGTCGCTTCCCTTATCGTCGTTAAATTCTTGTAGAAATTTATAGTGTTGGTAAGCATTTAGATCAATATCGCCTGCTAATAGAGCTTCGTTTGGTTGGTTATAGTCTGCAAATTTTACAAGTTCTACAGTATTGCCTGTACCCTTTTCATATCTTTTGATTACTTCTTCTAATACTTCGTTGTATTCACCAACTACACCTATTTTGATGTGAACTGGATCAGTTGATTTTGCTGCATCACCTGTATTTTTTGTTTCTGTTTTTGCTTCTTCCTTTGGAGCTTCTTCCTTTTTGTCCGCTCCGCTTCCACATGCTGTTAGAGTCACTATTAATCCTAGTGCTAGGGCTATTTTGCTAGTTAATTTCATTTTTTTCTCCTTTTTTTATTAAGCAACATTCCAACAAATTTATTTGAAATCTCTTTTGAGATGATTTCCTTAATGACTTGTCTTTCTAATTAGGTAGTTAGCTATACCTTGAATTAGGTAGACAATAATTAAAATTAGTATAACTGATACTATTACTACATCGTCTTTATATCTTTGGTAGCCCATGGCTATGGCTAAATCGCCTATACCACCAGCACCAACAGTGCCCGCCATAGCGGTAAGTCCCAAGAGGGAAATTAGGGTAATAGATGAGGCCCTGATCAAACTTGGAAGTCCTTCTCTTAGGTAGACCCTGATAATAATTTCGATAGGGCTTAGTCCCATAGCTTCTGCCGCTTCAACCTTTCCCCCATCCACATCTGCAAGAGCTTGTTCAACCTGTCTTGCAAAAAATGGAACTGTCGATAATGTTAGTGGCACTATTGCTGCAGTCGCTCCAATCCTTGTTCCTACTATAACTTTAGTAAAGGGAGCTATGAGGGCTAATAAGATTACAAAAGGTATGGCCCTAAAAAGGTTGGTTAACTTATCTAAAATGCTGTAAACCAACTTGTTTTCTAAAATCCTATCCTTGTCTGTGACTACCATTATTACACCCAAGATTAGGCCAAGTATGCCTGCAAAAATTGCAGATACTATTAGCATATAAAGTGTTATTTTAAAATCGCTTATAATCCTATCTTTTATGGATAGGGAATAATCAAAAAATCCCATCCTTACCTCCTAATATTTCTAAGTTAGTACCCTTATCTTTTAGATAATTACTTACTTCAACTAAATTATCGTCATCGCCTTTAAAGCTTACGATTAAGTTGCCGACTGGTGTTCCATTGATAAACTCTATATTTCCTGCTAGAATATTTGTCCTAACTCCAAACTTTTCGTATAATTCATTGATAATTGGTTCTGTTGTTGATTGACCCAGATATGATAATTTTGCTAGGACCTCATCATCCTTTAGGATTCCAACGTTGGACTTAACTTCCTCAATTGTTTCAGCAATATTTGTAGATGTCTCAACAAATTCCCTGGTTAGTTTATTTTTTGGATTTGAAAATATATCCAAGGTCGACCCAGATTCTATAACCTTGCCATCTTGCATGACTGCACATTTATTGCAAAGGTCTTTGACCACGTCCATTTGGTGGGTGATTATTACTACGGTTAGCTTTAATTTATCATTTAAGTCCTTAAGCAACTTCAAGATTTGCTTGGTTGTCTTTGGGTCTAGGGCACTTGTGGCCTCATCACAAAGTAAGATCTCTGGTTCTGAAGCTAGGGCCCTTGCTATGGCGCACCTTTGTTGCTGGCCACCAGATAATTCGCTCGGATAAGAATCAGCCTTATCCTTGATTCCTACTGTATCTAAAAGGTCTAGGGCTTTTTGCCTTTTTTCTTCCTTGGTCAAGGACTTATCTTTTTTTATGGGAAATATTACATTGTCAATAACTGTAAGGTTATTTAAGAGGTTAAAATGTTGGAAAATCATGCCAATCTTTTTTCTCCTATTCCTTAGGTCCTTATTTGATAAGTCTAGGAGGTTTTCTCCGTCAATTAGAACCTCGCCACTTGTTGGTCTTTGGAGGAGGTTTATGGTCCTAACAAGTGTTGACTTGCCAGCTCCCGAAAAACCTACAATTCCAAAGGTGTCTTGTTCTTTAATTGTTAAACTAACATCATCTACAGCTTTGAATCCATCAAAGTCTACTGTTATATTTTTTAATTCTATCATTTATCGCTCTCTTTCAAAAAATCTATAGCAAACTTAATTGCAAGGCCTAGGCCGTAATCAATTCCCCTCTCATCTAGGTCAAACTTTGCTGTGTGAAGGTCAGAAGCCTTCCCTTCCGCCTCATTTCTAGTTCCGAAATTTATAAAAATACTTGGGCAAAGTTTGGAATATCCATAAAAGGATTCTGAAATCCAAAGTTTTGGGCTTGCTATCAAAGCATCTTCATATAGGCTTTTTAGACTTTTCTTAACTTCTTTAGCTAGGTTTTCATCATTTATAACCGGCTCTGCCACAATTTTACTATAATCATTAAAGGCTACTGAACATCCATGGGCTTTGGCGGTAAGGTCCGCAACGTTTTTCACAAGTTCAAGGGCTTTTTTGCCTTCATCTAGGTCGAAAAACCTCAAGGTTCCCTTCACATTTGCCCTATCACAAATGACATTTGCAGCTGAACCGCCGTTTATTACCCCAATACCAAGGCTAACCGGCTTTTCCAAATCTAATTGGTTGTTCCAAGCAGAATTTAGGGCTGTTATGATATGGGCTGTGGCTATCAGAGGATTGACTGCCTTATCAGGCCTTGAACCGTGGCCGCCTTTCCCTATTATATCAAAGTCAAGGCCAGCGCAACCCGCATAGGCAGGGCCTTCTGTTATGGAAAATTTCCCAACATCTAGGCTTGGGCTTTGGTGGTTGCCGTAAACTGCATCAAGACCCTTATCTTTCAAATGATCTAGCATCGGCCCAATGCCTGCACCGGTTTCTTCGGCTTCTTCAAAGATAAAGTAGATTTTACCCTTGATTTCATCTGCCAAGTCCTTTAGGATTTTGGCACTTATAATCGCTATAGTCATGTGGCTATCGTGGCCACATGCATGGGATACTCCTGGATTTTTGGATACAACCTGCTTTTTTCCTTTGAGATTGTAAGGATCTTCCTCGATTGCAAGACCGTCAAGGTCAGTCCTTATACCAAGAGTCTTTCCAGGCCTGCCTGTGTCAAGTAGGGCAGTAAAACCAGTTGAACCAGGCACTTCTTCAACGATGAGGCCTATTTCTTCGCATCTTTTCTTAAGATACTTGCTTGTTTCAAACTCCTTGCTTGACACTTCTGGATTTTCATGCAAGTACCTACGGGTCTTTATTATGTCTTCTTTATTCAATTCTATTTCAGTTTTTATCCTATCTACTAAAGTCATTTTAACCTCGATTTTCCAAAAAAATAACGTCCCATATTCCATATAGGAATATAAGGACGTTTAAATCGCGTTACCACCTTATTTTATGCCTGGTCACCCAAACATACACTCATCAAGTACAAACATACTCTAATTCTATAACGGGAATTCCCGTATGGATCTCATATCGACCCATCCCATCCAAGGCCATCTTCATCTAGCCACCTCTTTGCTCCTTTTCACCAACTGGAGCTCTCTAAAAAAGATTCTTCTAAACTACTCTTCTTGTCAAATGGTTTTGTAAAACTTTTATCTCGTTGATAATGGTATAGTACCACTTAAAAATTTTTCTGTCAAATATATTGCCAAAATAATTTAAAATTATTCGGGAAGGCTGATTTTTTCAAGGATTTTATTCATCTTAGCAATAGCAATCCCATAATTTGTCATAGGGGTCCCGGCTTCTTTAGCTTTGGCCACCCTGTTTAAAACATGGGTCCTATTAAACATACATGACCCACAGGCTATGATTAGGTCATATTTTTCGTAGGCTATAGGGTCATTGCCCCTGGCAAAATCTATGTTTATATCTGGGTGGGTTTTCTTTATAAGCCTTGGAATCTTAACACTTCCTATATCTTCATCGATTGGTGGATGGCTGCAAGCTTCCGCAATCAAAATATTTTTTATATCCCCATCCAAAACATTGGCTGACTCTACAAAATATTCTAAATCGCCCTTAAAGGCAGAAAACAAAACCGAAAAGCTAGTAAGTTTCACTTCATTTGGCTTTTTTTCGTAAACTTCTTTAAAAGCCTGGCTATCGGTAATGATTAGGTCGATTTTATTTAGGCTTTTAATTGTATTTTCAAAATTTCTGAGGTCAGTGCAAATGGCACTGGCACCCTTATCGATAATTTCCCTTATGGTCATAACCTGAGGTTTTATAATCCTATCCTTGGGAGCTGCTGCATCTTGTGGCATAACAAGGACAACCATGTCGCCTTTTTTAACCAAATTTTTTGTAATGCTTAGGTCTTCTTTTTTGTAAAGAGCTTTTATTTTAGAAAAAATTTTATCTCTTGATTTTGTAGATGAAAGGTCAACTCCTATTGGGTTCTTATTGGCAAAATCATCTAAAATTTGATTTCCCTCACAAGTATCCATCTTCATTGCAAGAAAAATTACCGGTTTGTTTTTAAACTCAGTAATGATTTCCAAATCATCTTCTGGACTTAGGACATAGAGAAAAATATCAACCTTATCAATTTCCGCCAATGTCTTTTGGTACCTTTCCTTGCCAAGCTGAGTTTCATCTGCCGTACCTGCTGTGTCGATAAAAACAACTGGCCCGAAATTTGTAATTTCCATAGGCTTTCTGATTGGGTCAGTGGTTGTTCCTTCTATCGGTGAAACAATTGCAACATCTTGGCCCGTTAGGTAGTTTAGAAGTGTGGACTTGCCGGAGTTAGTCTTGCCGAAAATCCCTATGTGGACCCTTTCGCTATGGCCAGTCTTAGATATAGATGTCACGTTGACCCTCTTCTACACGCTTAATATTTTCCCTAGTTTCCTCTCTTACATCTGGGTTTGGGATGTTTTCTAATTCTCTTTTTATTAACTCATCTGCATGGGCTGCGGTTTTTTCACTAGCATAGTCAACTGCGTATTCTTTGAGGGTTACAAGGGCGTTTGGATGACAAATATTGCCTATTCCGTGTTTTTTAACCATGCCCATAAAGACTTCCCCAGTCCTACCCTTTCTGTAGCAGGCGGTGCAGAATGATGGAACGTGGTCCTTTTCAATTAGCCAATTTACAACCTCATCAAGGGTCCTATTATCAGCAAGCTCAAATTGGTCGCTCCCCTTTGTTTCGTGGTCTGTATAGCCACCAACAGATGTCTTTGAACCACCAGAAAGTTGGCTAATTCCAAGCTCTAGGAGTCTATTTCTCATAGCTTCTGACTCACGAGTTGAAACAATCATACCTGTATATGGTGCGGATATCCTAATGCATGCAACAAGTTTTGCAAACATATCGTCTGATAAGGAGTTGTCAAAATCATCTGGATCTATATCGTCAGCTGGCTGGATTCTTGGTACAGAAATTGTGTGAGGACCAACATTAAAACGAGCTTCCATGTGCTCAGCGTGCATTAATTGGCCGATAAATTCGTATTCATAAGAATCAAGTCCATAAAGAACGCCCATGCCGACATCATCAATTCCACCTTCCATAGCCCTGTCCATAGCCTCTGTGTGGTAGGCATAGTTTGATTTTGGACCGAACTTGTGAAGGGCTTCGTAGTTTTCCTTGTTGTAGGTTTCTTGGAAGAGTATGTAAGTACCGATTTCAGCTTCCTTTAATTTCCTATAATTTTCTACAGTTGTTGCTGCGATGTTGACATTTACACGTCTAATTGCCCCATTTTTGTGTTTGATATTATAAATTGTGTGGATAGACTCTAGTATGTATTCGATTGGGTTATTTATTGGGTCTTCACCAGCTTCGAGGGCAAGTCTCTTGTGGCCCAAGTCTTGGAGGGCGATTACCTGTTCTTTGATTTCTTCCTGGCTTAGTTTTTTCCTTGGAATAGTCCTATTTTGGCCATGGTAAGGGCAATATACGCAACCATTTACACAGTAATTTGACAAATAAAGTGGGGCAAAAAGCACAATCCTATTTGCATAAAATTTGTGTTTAAGATCTTTGGCAAGCTTGTAGATTTCCTCATTTAGGTCATCTTCCTTGCAAGACAAAAGGATGAAAGCATCCCTGTGACTAAGACCTTGGGCCTTTTTCGCCTTTTCCAAAACCTCTATTATCAATTTTCTATTGTGGGCATTTTCCCTGCCATAAGCTAGTGTTTCTAGTATTTCTTCATGATTTATAAATTCTTCTGCATGTGTACTAGCAGGATCGTATTTAGTCATTCTTTCCTTCTTTCATATTCTTTTCTAGTCTATTTATAATTATAATACTTTTTGGGGCAAATTTAAAATAAAATTGGGATAATATTAGAGTCATTCTATAAAAGTCAATAAAAATCCTTAGAAAAAAAAGTATAATAATAATGTTATCATCGGCCCTCAGGGTGAAGGGAGGTGGTTCTATGAATAACTTGTTCAACTTCATTCTCGCTGTCGCAGTACAAAGCAAGCCCCTCCGGCTCGGTGAGGAGTGGTGACTTCTTGTACAAATGGCTAGACGAGGCAAGCCCGTCTGGCTCGTGGAAGACCCTCCACGGAGTGGTCAAGCGAAGCTTGAAATAAAAGAGATGATAATTAGCCAATAAAAAAAGACGAGTCTGCAGCTCGTCTTTTTTTGGTTCCATGATATTGTTCAACTCCATGGTTAATATCATTATACCTAATAATCTTATATTTTCAATTCTTATTAATTTGAAAAGACGAGTTGGTGGCTCGTCTTTTACATTGTTTACCAATATTTATAGTTAACTTCATATAAATATTATACTTGTTTTTTTGTTAAAATCATAAGCCAATTATTCCCCGAAATCTGCCACATCTCCTCTTTCGTCCACAACCCTGTATCCGAAGGAGGCGATTTCTTTTTCGAGCTGTTTTTTTGCCTCTGCCGCCTCAAGGCCTGTGTTTAGCTTGTTATCATAAAGGTTATAGGCTTTTTTGGCTTTCTGGGGACTTAGGTTTGGCATAAGAACATTGGCCCCTGCCTTTAGTCCCAATTCCCTGCCCCTTGGATTAACTGTGCCAAGGGCTGTAGTTGCAGGTATTAGGGCATAAGGGAATACTATCCTCAATATCGAAACTAATCTTAAGGTCTTTGTAAAAGACCCATTTTTAAAATCCTTAAAAGGTGTATCGTGACTTACAAGATATGGCCCAATACCAACCATATCAGGCTCTAGCCTTTCAAGAAACCTAATATCTTCTATTAAGTCATCGGTCTTTTGGTAGGGGCTTTCAACCATAAATCCTCCTCCTACCTGGTAGCCGATTTTTTTAAGATTATAAAGACACTCTTGCCTACTAGCAAGTTTCATTGGCTCTGGATGAAGCATATCGTAATGGTCTGGATTTGAACTTTCTTCCCTTAATAGATACCTATCAGCACCAGCGTCAAAAAAAGCCTTGTAGTCTTCATAAGAACTCTCTCCAAGAGAAAGTGTTATGGCCACTTCAGGGTAAATCGCCTTAAGAGATTTTATCACATCAACCATAAATTCCTTGGTAAACTTTGGGTCTTCCCCGCCCTGCATAACAAAGGTCCTAAAGCCCAGCTCATAGCCAAAATTAGCCGCACATAGGATTTGGTCTTTGCCCAGCCTATAACGGTCCACATGGGTATTTGATTTTCTTATTCCACAATAGAAGCAATCATTTTTACAAATGTTAGAAACTTCAATTAGCCCCCTAAGATAGACCTTATCGCCGTAGATTTGCCTACGGATTTTATCTGCCTTCTCGGATAAAATTTCAGTCATGGACTCATCTTCTATCCATTTTTTAAGGGTCTTGTTGTCTATGTGGTTGATTTCTCTTTTAATCATAGGCCCTTCTTTATAAAAAAATTAGGAGGTCGACTGACCTCCTTCGGGTTTGGTAAAATAAATTCACTTATAATATACTCAAATCTTGGCTTTATGCAATATTATTTTTCATTTCTTAGAAGTTTATAGGGGAATTTATAGTAGCGTGGCCTTGGTAAATAGGCTTTTATAGGCTTTTCCAAGTTTTTTTCAAATTCATCCTTCCAGGCCTTTAAAATCTCAAGTCGGTCTTCTCTTTGAGGACTTTTTGGAATATTTCTCAAAGCTTCCCTCTCTTCAAGTCCAAGATACTTATCCTTGATTAAATTATCCAATAGAATAACTAATTTTTCATAAATATCAATATCACGTTTTTTTAGGTAGGCTCTTATAAATTCCTGGTCCCTCTCGCTCACATTTGCCCTTCCATGGTAAGACTTAAAATCATCAGTCACAAAACCATGGCCCAGGGCAATCCTTGCTGGGTAAAAATATGATTCAAACCTCAATATCCTGTAACCTTCCATCATGTGGGCCAAATCCTCATGGCCATAGGCCTTGCCAATATCGTGAAGACATCCGACTGCATAGGCAATTTCCGGATCAAGGCCAATTTCCTTTGCGATTTTTTCGCAAGTTTTCCCTATGACATGGCTGTGGATTATCCATCCGCCGGGATTTTCCCTAAAGGCCTCATCAAGCATGCACCTTACCTTGTCCTTGTTTGGTATATTTCCATATCCTTCCTTATACATATTCCACCATCCCATATGCGTGGTCAATCTCTGACCCTATTTTAAAATCAATCTTATCTTGGCCCTTCTTATAAAAAAGACCAACTTTTTCCTCGTTTTTTATCTGATTTTTGTAAATCATTTTTATATAGGAAATCTTTTCCTCATCAAGGCCTGGAATTTCCTTGATATAATCAAAATATATCCCGTTATTTACATGGTGATTTTTATCAAAATCTGCCCTTCTGATTGAGACTAGCTCTGATTTTTCAAAATTCCCTATCTTTTTATAATTCCTTCCAGTATAAAATTCAGGACTTTCCCCATAGGCTACCAAGACTTTCTTGTCAATTATTGCCGCCCTTTGTTTATCCTGGTCAAATAGGATAAACGTTCCCTTGGCCTTTGCCAAAATTTCTCCATTTCCTTCCACAATAAAATTCCTGTAAGCAAAAAATCTCTTCATGTGGGTAGGGATTGTTGTAATTTTAATTTCGCATCCTTCTTTTATAGGCTTTGAAATTTCAATATCCCAGGAATAAAGCAACCAAACCTTATGATCCATAACTTTTAGATTTTTTTCTACCCTTTCCGCCTGGATGGTTGATATATCAACCATTAAGCTAGTAAGACTTCTCATGGTAATATGGCCATTTTCCCCGCAAAACATAGGCCCAATCTCATAAATTCTTGAATCTTTCATAAGACTCCTCACATAAAAAGGGCAGGAGTCTGCCCTCATTTTTATTTAATCTCTTTTAACAACTCAGCCAAGGCCTTTAAAAATTGTGGATCCTTATTAAAGTCGTTTGCACTTAGGTCTAAATCCATATTTTTATTTTCTACTTCGACATCTGGCTTAACACCAATCTTGTTAATCTTGTTGCCACTTGGTGTCTTGTATTCACTAATGGTAATCTTAGCCCCAGCCCCATTTTCAAGTGGGAAGAGTTTTTGAACAATACCCTTACCAAAGGACTTGGTACCAACAATCTTAGCCCTGCCCCTGTCTTTTAAGGCTCCAGCTAAAATCTCTGATGCAGACGCAGAATTTTCATTAATTAGAACTGTCATTGGTATATCATCCATGTTAGCATCAGATTTTTCTGTAATTACATTGCCATTCTTATCTTCAGTAGTCACAATCACTCCCTCATCAAGGAAGGTATCGGCTATATCTAGGCAAACATCAAGGGCCCCACCTGGGTTATTTCTCAAATCGAGAATTAAGCCGTCAATATCAGCATTTTTAAGTTTTGAATATTGGGCCTTGAAATCATCCCAAGTAACATCGTCAAAGGCGGAAAGTCTTAGGTAGCCAATATTTTTGCCACCAAGGTTTAAAGTTTTTGTATAAACTGTATCAACAGTCACATCACGTCTTTCGACAAGCATTGGGATTTCCTCACCCTTTGGGTTTTTCTCGCTAACCCTCAAGACTTCAATCTTAACCTTAGTACCAGCTTCGCCCCTAATTAAAGAAACTGCCTTTTCAAGCTCGCTAGCGTCAAATTTAGTTCCCTCAACAGACTTAATAAAGTCCCCAGCCTTCATACCAGCTTCCTTAGCTGGAGAATTTTCAAACACTTGGACAACCTTAATCAAACCTTCCTTAGAAGCAGAAACTGTAACCCCAATTCCCTTATATCTTCCATCGAGGTTTTCCATAAGTTTTGTGTACTCGTCCTTTGGATAATATGAAGTATAAGGATCGCCAAGGTTGGCAAACATACCCTTAAGAGCTCCATTATAAAGGTCTTCGTCCTTATATTCAAAGAGGAAGTTTTTATCAATAAGACCCTTTAAGGAATCCATCTCACTAATCAATTCTTTATCTTTTGCCCCCATGTCGTGTCCCAAATCAACATTAGAACCAAGCATGAAGCCTGCAAAGCCAATCGCCCCAACAAGAACGACGGCCAAAATTAATTTTCCAAATCTTTTCATTAAGCATTAATCCTTTCCAAATGGACCTAAGCCCACTTATACTAATTATATATATTATATCACAATAAATTCCAAATTGTAATAAAAAATAAGGCCTTAAAGTAGTAATAAATATTTAAGGCTCTTTTTGGGTAAAAATCAAGAAAGGACAAAGGAAGGATAATATGCAAATAAAAGAAGTTTATAAAAATATTTACCAAGCGATTTTTCCCCTTACAGGAAATCCCCTCAAATCAATTAATATATACGTCATAAAGTCAAAGGAATTTGCCATGATAATCGATACAGGCTTTAACAATCCAGAAAACAGGGCCAATATGGAAGAATTAATCCAAAGCCTAGACCTAAATCTACTCAAAACCAAGCTCTTCCTAACCCACCTCCACTCTGACCACGTGGGCCTTGCCAAATGGCTAGATGATAAGGGAATTGGCGATATTTATATATCAGAAAAAGACGGAAAAATGGTCGAAAACGGGATAAACAAAGAAGATTTTCAATGGCAAAATATAATAAAAAACGCCCACTTCCAAGGATTGGGACCTGAAAAACTTAAAATCGAAGACCACCCAGGCTACAAAAATAGGCCAAAAGAAGCCTTTCATCATACAAAAATAAGGCCAGGACGGGAAATTTCCATAGGCGATTATAACTTCATCGCAATCGACGAAGAAGGTCACACTCCGGGTATGCTAGGCCTTTACGAGAAAGACCACAAAATCCTATTCTGTGGCGATCATGTTTTAGGAAAGATAACCCCAAACATCACCTATTGGGGCGATAAATTTGGCGATAGCCTTGGGATTTATTTAGAAAACATCAAGAAAATCAAAGACCTAGATATCAAACACCTCTACTCTGCCCACAGATTTTTAGTAGAAGATACAAATGCTAGAATTGACGAACTTATCGCCCACCACCAAGAAAGGCTTGCCGATTGCCTAAAAATTATAGAAAAATTAGGTAAAGCAAACACCACCCAAATCACCCAACAAATGCAATGGGACATCAAGGCCAAGGACTGGAATGATTTCCCAGCCAGCCAAAAATGGTTCGCAGTAGGAGAAGCCGCCGCCCACCTAAAACACCTAGTAAAAATAGGCAAAATCAAAGAAGAAGTAATAGACGGGGTTGGGTATTATTCCATAAAATAAGATCACCAAAAAACTCGCCACACTTTCATGCTGGCGAGTTTTTTATCTTTATTTCCAAAAATCTAGTTTTTCTCCATCAAGGCCTATGTTTGCTGCTACAAATACTGGGTCTTTGTTTTCTTTTCTTTGTTTTCTGTAGTCTTCTAGGGCTCCTAGGGCGTATTTTCCTAGGGCAAAGATTGAGAAGATATTAATTATTGCCATGATTCCCATGAGTAGGTCTGCCAAGTTCCAGGCGAATTTCATTTCCATTCCTGCTCCTAAAAATATCATGACTGTGGCTATTATCCTAAAAGCTAGCATGAAGTTTTTAGATGGGACTTCCTTTTTTAGGTAGGCTAGGCAAGAATCACAATAATAGAGATTGCCTAAAAGGGTTGTGAAGGCGAAAAGTCCCAGGCAAAAAGTGATGAATATATATCCAAAAGGTCCGATGACTGTTGCGAGCGCCTCTTGGACATAGCCAGCTCCTGCAAGTTCTTCAACTGGGGCGATGCCTGATACTAGGGCCATGAAGGCTGTGGCTGTACAAATTACTAAAGTGTCTATAAATACCGAAATCATTTGAACAAGGCCTTGCTTGACTGGATGGCTTACAACAGCGCTTGCTGCCGCATTTGGTGCAGAACCCATACCTGCCTCGTTGGAATATAGACCTCTCTTGATTCCTTCAACCATGGCAGATCCTGCCACACCGCCAAAAATCGCCCTGAAATTAAAGGCGTCATCTATGATTAATTTAAACATTGGCCCAAGGTTTTTGATATTAAAGACAATCATAAAAATAGACATAAATACGTAAATCAAGCCCATTATTGGAACTATTATCGATGTGTATTTTATAATCCTCTTGCCCCCGCCTAGGATACAATAACCGGCTATGAGTGCTAGGATTCCCCCGATTATCCAAGGAGTTATCCCTTTTTGGTAAAATCCGTAGGCCTTAAAAGAATCTTGAAGGTTAAAAGACGCAAGCATGTTAAAACCAACTGCATAGGTCAAAATAAGGGCAATAGCAAAAACCACGCCAAGCTTTCTTGATCCCAAACCATTTTCGATGTAATAGGAAGGACCACCGTAAGATGACCCATCCTTGGCTTTTTTCTTAAAAATCTGTGCCAAAGTCGATTCTATAAAGGCTGAGGCTCCGCCAATTACAGCGATAATCCACATCCAGAAAACCGCTCCTGGCCCACCTAGGCAAATGGCATTAGAAACTCCTACAATATTTCCAGTTCCTACCCTAGATGCGGTAGAGACCATGAGGGCCTGAAAGCTTGAAACATCATCCTTGCCCGCTGGTTTTTCCCCAATAACCTTAACAGCATCTGAAAATAAACTAAACTGGATAAAACCAGTACTAATTGTAAAATAAAATCCACAGGCTAATAGGATAATTATTAATATCGGATAATATAAATACCCATTCACCGTCGATATAATACTCTTAAAAATTTCCATAAAATCTCCTTTATTTTTGTAACTATCAAATCAAATCCATAACTTATCTGAATTTTCATTATTAAAGTACACATTGTATCAATACATCATCTTATCACACTAAAGTATAGCTTTCATTAATTTACTTTAAAAAATGTTTTTTGTCAATTAATTTTTATTTATAAATATTTATAATATTTCATTCTTGAATGGATACTGCGAACGTGACTTAACAACAAAGATAGGAAGCTTAACTTTAAGATCGCCTAGAACAAGATATGATAAATATTGTGCTAGTAAATTTTACACAATATTATGAAATTCACTTACTCCTATTTTTAAAAAAATAATAATTATAATTCTTTAATTTGGGTATATTCTTATTAAGAAAGGTTGGTATATATGAAAAAAATAATCAATGAAAAAGAAAAAATTATAAGTCAAATGCTAAGGGGTCTTCAAAAAGCAAATGAGGACAAGGTCGAAATAAACGAAGAGTTAAAAATCGTTTATAGGAAAAATCTTCCTATTAAGGGAAAAGTTGGTTTGATTTCTGGTGGTGGAAGTGGACATGAACCAGCTCACGCAGGCTATGTTGGTGATGGAATGCTTGATTGTGCAATTTGTGGAGAAATTTTCACATCTCCTACTCCTGACCAAGTTTTAGAAGCTATAAAACTTGCTGATTCTGGTGAAGGCGTATTTATGGTAATTAAAAATTATACTGGTGATGTCATGAACTTTGAAATGGCAAAGGATATGGCAGAAATGGAAGGAATAAAAGTAGATTATATAATTGTAAATGATGATGTTGCAGTTGAAGATTCTACTTATACAACAGGTAAAAGGGGAATTGCTGGAACTGTTTTTGTTCACAAAGTTTTAGGTGCTATGGCAAGAAGCGGAAAAAGCTTGGAAGAAATGAAAGCTATGGCAGAAAAAATTGTGAAAAATATAAAATCTATGGGTATGGCTGTTAAGCCTTGTATAAATCCAATTTCCGGTAAAGAAAGTTTTGAATTATCTGAAGAGGATATGGAAATCGGAATAGGAATTCATGGTGAACCAGGTATAAAACAAGAAAAAATAAAATCTGCTGATGAGATTTCAAAAGAACTTTTGGATTACATTCTAAAAGATTTTGAAAATCTTGATGGAGAATTTGTTTTAATGGTAAATGGAATGGGTCAAACAACTGAAATGGAATTATTTGTTGTAAATAATTTTGTTTATGATTATTTGAAAGAAAAAAATATAAGTATCAAAAAAACTTACCTAGGTAATTTTATGACAAGTATGGATATGGCAGGATTTTCTTTGACCTTATTTAAAGTTGATGAGGAAATATTAAAATTATTAGAAGAAGATGTAGATGTTGTCAGGGGATAATATGGATATAGATAAAATAAAAAATAAGATAATAAATTTATCAAACACCATAATAGAAAATGAAGAATATTTGACAGACCTTGATAGGGCAATTGGTGATGGTGACCATGGATTTAATATGGCAAAAGGTTTTAACAAAGTAAAAGATGCCATGAATGATGATTATAAAGATTTAAAAACTTTATTTAATAAAATCGCTATGACCTTAATTTCAAATGTTGGAGGGGCAAGTGGTCCCTTATATGGAACATTTTTTATGAAATTTGCCCAATCCTTGGATGGAGAAATTCACTTAAGTAAAACTTTATTTGCTAAGGCTTTTTCTGATGGAGTTGATGGGGTTATTATGAGAGGAAAAGCTCAAGTTGGGGATAAAACCATGGTCGATGTACTTTCTCCAGTTTCAGAAGCTTTGAAAAATGATTCTACTTTTGAAGAAATCGTAAAAATTGCAAAAGAAAATATGGAAAAAACTAAGGATATAAAAGCTCTCAAGGGTAGGGCTGCCTATCTTGGTGAAAGATCAATAGGACATATTGATCCTGGTGCATATTCTTCTTATTTGTGCATAAAAAGTGTACTCGGAGATTTAGATGATTAATATTTTATTAGCAAGTCACAGTAAAAAGTTAGCGGAAGGTTTAAAAGAAATTCTAGTCCAAATGGCACCAAATGTAAATATTTTAACAAGTGGTGGTGACAAAGATGGAGATATTGGATCAAATTTCGAAGAGATAAATGAAATAATTAATGAATATGCAAAAGATGATGGCTTAATTATATTTTTTGATTTAGGATCATCAATGCTTAATTGTCAAATGGCAATAGATATGCTAGATGAAGAAAAAAAATCCAAAGTTTACCTTGCAGGAACCCCACTTATTGAAACGAGTGTTCAAGTAGCAGTTAAAGCATCAACAGGGGAAACTTTGGATGAAATAATTTCTTATTTAGAAACTTATCCTGTAAATAAACTAAATAATTTCGACTAGGCTTAAATAATATATTTCATATTTATTAAAAGTGGTGGATTTTCTTAAAGATTTAACAATGTCTTTGGTTAGTTCACCATTTTTTTGATTTGTAATTTTTTTCTTTATACATAGAATATGTAAATTTTCTGATTTTATTATTTCTAAAATAAGGACAAATTCTCCTTTAAAAACCACTAATTTTTTCTACACTGTAAAGTATTGATTTGTAGCTATTTATAGAGTATGGGACGTAAAAGGGGCTGTTGCAAATTGTGAATAACTATCGTCCCATCAGCAGAGGGTTCTCTTAGAAAATTTTTTATATAGCCTGCCGGCTCATGGAGGCGTTTAGCCTGTCGGCATGTGAGACTTTTCTAAGAGGTTCCTCTGGTGATATTGGGACGATTTATTCATTCTGAAACATCCCCTTTTTATAGTTTATATAATTTTTATTCCTCACCCAAGTCCAAAATTCCCTCTGGGGCGGATTCTTTGCCGACGTATTCAATTCTTGTTCTTAGCTTTCCCTTGGCCCCGCTTTCCTTAAAAGACTGGTCGGTTTCTTTGATTAGGTAGGCACCTTCATCTAGATTTTTTATTTTTATTTTTTCCTTAATCTTTCCCTTATCTTTCTCATACATGGCGGAAGTCATCTGATCGTATGCCTTGTCGTCAAAATAAAGTTGGGATTTTTCTGAATATTTTGGCTCACTTCCAAGTTTTTTGCTAATTTCTCCAAGGCTCATCTCATCACAATCCTTGGCAAGCCTCATTATATCCCAAGGCCCCATCCCATCTTCCTTGACCTTCCAATAAGCGACCTGCCTATGGCTTGCCCTCGCCATTTCCTCATCACTTTTAATTTTTACTCCTAGGTCTATTTCATATCCGTCATTCTTATTGGCATAGGATTTTGCAAGAAAAATTCCTGCAAAAACTAAAACTAGGATGCCTAAAATAAGAATTTTTTTATTAAATATCTTCTTCATTCTTTCCTCCTTTTTCCTAGTTTAGCATTTCCCATGTAAAATTTAGATTAAAAAAGCCCATAGCCTATATTTTTTTTATAAAATAAAGTCTAAGAGCTTTTAAATATTATTTTTCAAATCCAGCTTTCAATCTTTTCCCAAATCTCATTGCTGTATAGATTATAGCAAGGACGCCGACAATGCCACCTATTAGGGTTGCTGTCTTTGTAATTTTTACAAGACCATTGCCTTCTTTTGCGTCATTGGCACTTGCCACAAATTCTCCAGAAGGAAGTTTAAATTCTTCTGCAGGGCCAGATTCGTCCCTAATCGCATTTACCAAAAGCCTATCGGGTCTTGGTGGCAAAAATGGACTACAGGTGAGAAGGGTAATCATATCAAGATCTCCCCTTGGAGCAAGCTTTGCCCAATCATATGGCCCGATAATTTCCTTATCGCTTACCACATAACGCATGGTTTCATTGGCTCTTTCTATATAAATATAGTCGCCACTTTCAAGTTCATCCACATATAAAAACATGGTATCGCCCCACCAGCCTCTGTGGCCGGCTATGGCTGACCTTGTACCCTTGCCACCAACAGGAATAGCAGTTCCTGCTACCTGGGCAACTCCCTTTGATATGTGTTCAAGAGTCGCATCTAGGTATAAAGGCAAATATTTATCCAGCTTTGGTATAGAAAGATAGGCAAAAGGTGTGTTGGTTGTCCTAAACATCTCGTACTTATTTTCGTAATCCTCAGTTGTGAATGGGTCTTCCACGGAAATGTCAGTATCCTTAATCATTTCATTGTAGGCTGCTGCGTTTTTATTTTCTTCTTCAATCTCTTCTGCCGGCTTTGCAGCTTCGATTTTCTCGAAGGATTTTTTCTCAGCTTTGGCCCTCAAATCGTGGTAAGATCTCAAAACCAAAGGGCTGGTCAAAAGCACTAGGCCTAGCAATATTAATATATATCCCAAAAAGGATTTTTTAGTTAATTTGATTTCTTTCTTCAATTTCTCTCAGCTCCTTGCTTAGATTGTCGGTCCTCTTCTTTTCCCTAAAAAGGGTCAACAAAAGGATAATTATAATCGGTATGAGTACCAAAACCATCCTGAAAAAGTCAAACCTTGCCCTTGGAGTGTTTGCAACACCATCGTCGATTGCTTCCTGGTAAGGAATCCTCACCCCACGGACCAAAAGCCTGTGGGAGTTGATCATGTAAGGTGTACAGGTTAGTAGGGTCGCATAATCCTTACGCTCAACTACAAGGACTGGCTCAAAATCAGAAGGCTCTACAACCTGGATTTTATCAACCTTATAGGCAATAGTTTCCTTAATATTTGTAATATAAAATATGTCGCCATAGGCAAGTTGGTCAAGATTTCTAAAAAGCTTGGCATTAGGTAGGCCCCTGTGGGCTGTGATAACTGTATGGGTCGAATCTCCACCGATAGGAAGAGATGTACCCTCCAAGTGGCCGGCACCCTTCTGCAAGACATCCTCACTAGAGCCCGCCCTTATTGGAATATCAACCTGAATCTTAGGAATCCTAATATGGCCAAGCATTTCCTCAACTTCAAGCATCCTGGCATATTCAGCACGACCTGCCTTTTCCATATCGGTATAAGGGTCGGCTAGCCTTGATGGATCAAGAGTACGGTTATAAGCTGCAGCCAGCGCCATCCTCTTGTCGAGGTCCTCTGGCGCAAGTTCTTTGGCGGCCTTTGTGAAGGTAATAACTTCGTCTTCCGCCTTGATTTCATAATACTTCTGACTTATCAAGGGATAGGAAAATATCAAAAGTCCCAGGGTGAAAATCGCCATGAAGATTAGTCTAGACCTTGTCTTTCTAGACATAATCGTCATCCTCACCCACTAGGTTATCAAACAAATCACCTTGGGTATTTGTCCTAGGCTTCATAAATCCGCCCTTGGTAAATTCGCTAATCTTCTTGAAATACTCCTTATTATCCCTTCTTAATTTCAAAATCAGGATAATTAATAGAATAATTAAGCCAAGGGCCGCAAAGAATAGGGTCCTGAAGATCCAGTTATTCCTGCTTTCCCTGATTAATTCCTCATCAACCGCTGGCACATATGGTACCCTGTGGCCCCTTACAATAAGCCTGTGGGTATTGATCATAATTGGTGTACAGGTCAAAAGAGTCGCATAATCGTGGCCCGGACTAATCATCAAGTCCTCAAAATTTGAAGGCTCAATTACCTTAATCTGGTCAACCTGGTAGGCAATAATGCCCTCGATATTTTCAATATAAAACTTATCCCCGATTTCCAATTGGTTTAAGTGGGTAAAAAGTGTCGCCTCAGGCAGACCTGAGTGGGCAGTCAAAACCGTATGGCTTGAATTGCCACCGATTGGAAGGGAAGTACCCTCCAAATGGCCAACACCCTTTTGCAAAATATCCTCACTTGTACCTGCATATATCGGAAGCTTTTGGTTAATCTTTGGTATATCAACAGTCCCAATCATCTCCTCAACTTCAAGCATACGGGCGTATTCCTTGCGGCCCTCCTCTTGTTGTTTCCTAGTATATGGGTCTGAAGCAATCTTTCCAGAAAGTGAATCATTGAAGGCCTTTGCCAGGTTAATTCTCCTGTCGATTTCCTTGGTATCAAGCTTTTTGGCCCCAGTCGAGAAGGTCTCAACCTGCTCATTTGATTCAATCCTGTAATAGAGTCTTGAAATCAAAGGATAAATCATCACCAAAAATCCAAGCAAGAAAATCAGCCTAAAGACCCAGCGTGATTTCTTTTTATTAACTTTTTTTCCCTTAGCTTTTCCTTTAGCTTTTTTCTTCGCCATATAAATCCTTTATGTAAAAAGGGGCAAAAGCCCCGTGCTTCTATAATATTTTACTTGAAAATTAAAAATCTCAACTAAATTCTAATATGTAAAATAAGGACCCTTCAAATGAAGGATCCTTCATATTTTATATTCTTTGCACCCTCTCTGTGCTATTAACAAGTTTGATACCCATCATGAGGAGAATCAAACCAACTATAGCCATAACCACGATTCTAATATCGCCAGTCTTAACAAGAGGAGTCTTCACAATCCTAGTAATTTCATTAGGTGTGTATTTGGTTGTAATAGTGTTAGTCTTACTAACAATAGTCTTTGGAACATAAGGTTCATTTACAATCTTCTTTGCAGGAAGCGAACTACTAGCCGCATCCACAGTAAATGGAGTAAGGTCATTTACAATAGTGTGATTTTTTGGAGCTTCAACTTCCTTAAGGGCATATTCGCCATAAGGAAGCCCATCAATCGCAAACTCCCCATTATCCTTAGAAGTAAGCTTCACTTCCTTGCCATTTACAAGATATTTTTCAAAATTAGATCCAACCTTCTTCATCAAAATAAACTTAGCACCACCAAGCCTATTTTCATCCTTGGTAGAATCTATCTTAACAAAGTTAAACCCACCTGTTGGAGTCTTTGGGGTTGGTTTTTCTGGTTTATTCTCAACAATTAAAACCTTAGTATTTCCTTTTTCATCAACTGCCCTAGCATCCTTAACTTTAAATTCTATCTTATTAACAGATAAAATATACTTTTCAGGAGCCTTTGTTTCCTCTAGATAATACTCTCCATCTTTTAAATCAGAAATATAAATCGCACCATTACTATCAGTTACAATTTCTTCCTTACCATTGGTATCTTCTTCATAATAAATACCAGTCTTCTTGAATTTAATGAGAGTTCCATCTTTTTTATACAATTTGAAAACAGCATCTTTTAGATATTTATTCTTATCAGCTGCATCTATTTTTCTAAGTATTGGAGTAATCTTATTTTTTACTGTAACAGTTCCACCAGGACTAACATCTTCAGATTTATTACCTATATTAGCTTTATCGTATCCTGGGTGTGGAGTTTTTTCCTTAAAGTAATATTTACCTTCTGGCACATTCTCAACGACAATCTTTCCATCATCGTTAGTAATAAGAGAACTTGTCTTTCCTTTATCTTTATAAATATAAGAACCCGTACTACCATCAACAGTAACAACCTTATCGCCGTCTTTATCTTTTCTGTAAAGCTCAAATTCTACTTGGTTGAGCTTAATATTTGAATTATCCACATCTTCCTTAATTAGGACAATCCTATCACTAGGAACTTTTTCAGTGACCTTAGCTTCTATTCTTCGAACTTTCTTATTATTTGTAGTTTTTTTAGATAGATGAACCACGAAAGTATTGAGTTTCTCATTGGCAATCTTCTTAGACTCATCAGTCTCCTTGATAAGGTAATAACCCTCCTCAAGGTCCTTAATTGCAATATTTTCTTCAGTCAATTTAGTAAGTTCAGGATCATCGCCCTTATTAAGTTTAATCTCTTCAACAAACTTGCCATCATAAACGAGCTTACTCTTTTCTGATAAGACTCCGTCTTTATCAAAAAGCTTTTTCTCCTTAAGCTTATCCTCAGCTTCCTTAATAGAAACTTCCTTCTCGCCTGATTTGTGAAGGCTTTGCGCCAAGTCAAACATTTCCTTATCGGTCATGCCCTTATCAGCCTTAAGCTTATAAACCTTAACTTGTCTGCCAGAAGACTTGATAGTACCGCCTTCTTTAACTTCTTTTATTAGCTTGTCCTTTTCATTGATTTTGATCCCAATATCAATGCTATACTTCCCACCATCAGCCAAAGCACCGCCACAAGGAAGGAAAATCCCCACAACCATGACCAAAGCTAATAGAAAAGATATGTACTTAGTCTTAAGTATATTTTTCATAATTCCTCCAAGAATCCAAAAACCAAGGCAAAATCAAAAGCCAAGGAAAAACACACAAAACTTGCATTTTATTATAGTTTTTTATGATATATTTGACTTCAAAAATAAATATAATAAATTTCTTCTAGTTATAACTATTATATCACAAAAGCTTTGAAAATACTATGAAAAATAAGAGATAAGTCAAGTTTTTTGGACAAAAAACAAAAATAATCCCAAGTATTAATAGTAATAGAAAATAGAATTCAATTATTGAAAATAAATATAAAAACCAATTTTACTATTACTACAAATTAAAATTTATTTTAAAAATTCTGTAAAGAAAAGATTCTCATATTTTTATAACCATACCTTTTAAGTTAATCACACAAAATCTCATTCCAAAGATAATAATAGAGACCTCTCGTTGCTCCGCTCTGTCGAGGTGGGATTGCTTTATATACTCTGTCAAGATGCCTAGAAACCCACAACCCGTCTCGAACGACTGGAAGGAGTGAGAGACCTCTATCGTTCACTACATCATGGGGTCCGTAAATGCACCGTTACCACCTCTATAAAATAACACCCGTCTCGAACGAATGTGAGAGACCCCCATCGTTCCATATGAAAATCGTTCTGTAAATCCATCGTCAACATCTAAATACAACACCACCCATCTCGAACGACTGGAAGGAGTGAGAGACCTCTTCCGTTCCCTACATCATAGGTTCCGTAAATCCACCGTTATCACCTCTATAAAACGCCCCAACTAAAACAAATCATAATACAATTCTCTAAAATAAGGATTATCCTTCTCTACCAAAGCATACTTCTTTTTTCGACTATATTTTTTTATCTGCTTCTCCCTGGCCCTTGATTCGTAAAAATCATCTCCACATTCAAAGTAAACAAGCTTTGTAATATTATATTTAGCAGTATGAGCTTCTGGGTCAACGTGGTTCTTATGCTCCCACACTCTTTTTTTTAAATCATAAGCATGGCCAACATAAAATCTTTCATTACTTTTATTCATAAGTATATAGACATAATACATAAACCCCTCCTGTATTTATTTTATTATATAAGATTTCTCCTAATAATTGAAATATTTTAATAATAAGTAATGATACTAGCAATTAAATAAATTCATCCCGATGCATCCACAAAATCTCATTCCAAAGATAATAATAGAGACCTCTCGTCGCTCCGCTCTGTCGAGGTGGGATGCTTTATATACTCTGTCAACATGCTTAGAAACCCACCACCCGTCTCGACCGGAGGTAAGCCCGTCGGCTCGTGGAGACGAGAGACCTCTATCGTTCCCTACATCATGGGGTCCGTAAATGCACCGTTATTATCTATATAAAATAAGATCCCAATAAGATATCCCGATGCACCCACAAAATCCCATTCCAAAGATATTAATAGAGACCTCTCGTCGCTCCGCTCTGTCGAGGTGGGAGGATTTTTTCTCTCTCTTGTGTTTGTAAGACATAGACTTTCAAAAGTCCCCTAAATTCTTTTTTATACAATTCCTACAAGTAATAATTAATATATGAAAACCCAAGAAAAACTCAAACACCACCACCCGTCTCGAACGACTGGAAGGAGTGAGAGACCTCTATCGTTCACTACATCATGGGGTCCGTAAATGCACCGTTATTATCTACATAAAATAAGATCCTAATAAGATATCCCGATGCATCCACAAAATCCCATTCCAAAGATAATAATAGAGACCTCTCGTCGCTCCGCTCTGTCGAGGTGGGATGCTTTATATACTCTGTCAACATGCTTAGAAACCCACCACCCGTCTCGACCGGAGGTAAGCCCGTCGGCTCGTGGAGACGAGAGACCTCTATCGTTCCCTACATCATGTGTTCCGTAAATACATCGTTATTATCTACATAAAATAAGATCATCATAAAATATCCCGATGCATCCACAAAATCCCATTCCAAAGATAATAATAGAGACCTCTCGTCGCTTTGCTCTGTCGAGGTGGTATTGCTTTATATACTCTGTCAACATGCTTAGAAACCCACAACCCGTCTCGAACGAATGTGAGAGACCCCCATTGTTCCGTATGAAAATCGTTCTGTAAATCCATCGTCAACATCTAAATACAACACCACCCGTCTCGAACGACTAGAAAGAGTAAGGGACCTCTATCGTTCCCTACATTATGGTTTCCGTAAATGCATCGTTATTATCTATATAAAATAAGATCATCATAATATCCCGATGCTTCCAAATGCACCCAAGCCAAATATAATAGAGACCTCTCGTCGCTTTCCTCTGTCGAGGTGGTATTGCTTTATATACTCTGTCAACATGCCTAGAAAACAATCACCCGTCTCGACCGGAGGTAAGCCCGTCGGCTCGTGGAGACGAGAGACCTCTATCGTTCCCTACATCATGGGTTCCGTAAATACATCGTTATTATCTACATAAAATAAGATCCCAATAAGACATCCCGATGCATCCACAAAATCCCATTCCAAAGATAATAATAGAGACCTCTCGTCGCTCCGCTCTGTCGAGGTGGTATTGCTTTATATACTCTGTCAACATGCCTAGAAACCCACCACCCGTTTCGACCGGAGGTAAGCCCGTCGGCTAGTTGAGACATGCGCCTGCCATGTGCAGTCAGTTCGTCGGGTCGGGGGGGAAGACCCGTCGCCTTTGGGAAGTCTAGCCCGTCCGGCTCGAGGAGGACACCTGTTACGATGAAGATTGGTGATCCGTTACCTACTTTTTTATCCTAATATCATTATCAAATTAATTTAGCAACTCAAAACGCAAATATTATGTCATTAATAGTGCAATTTTGCTAGTAGTTATCATTATCAATCGGTTGGGGCAATCTATAGTATTTATAAAATGTTTAAAAGTTTCTTGTGTATAATAAGCTACCTGTCAATTTGGTATAGAAAAAGAGGAGATTTTTTCTCCTCTTTTCTTGTATAACTCAATCCACGTACTGGCGATTGGGTTTATTTTTAATTCTAAAATCTATTAAGCTTCAACAGCTTGAGATTTTTTGTAGGCTACGAATGCACCTGCCATGATTGCAAGACCTGCTACGATAAAGATTAGAGATCCGATACCACCTGTTTGTGGGATTGTTACTTTCTTGTTTACTAATCTTTTAGCTTTTGTAGTATCTGTTGTTGTTGAATCAATTGTTGCTGTTGTATCTTCTTCTTTGCTTCCTGTCTTCATGATTTTAAGGTCAGAATAAGATTTAGCATCTACAGTGAAGTCAAATTTGTTACCATCTGCTGGAAGACCGTATCCTGCTGGTGCAACAATCTCGTGTAGTTTATATGAACCAAAATCAAGTCCAGTTATTTCCATAAAACCTTGGCTATTTGGTGTTAGAACTACTAGGTTAGCACTTAGATTATCTTTTGTTCCGAATCCATCTTTCCATTCATATTGGATAGATGCTTTCTTTTTAAGTCCTGCTATTTCTGTTGCTTTTTCATCAATAGCTGTTTTCTTTTCTGTTCCAGTTTGACCTTTTTGATTTTCTGCTGATAGAGCATTATATTCATCTACTAATGTTTGTAGTTCGCCTTCTGCTTTTTTAAGTGCTGTTTGTTCAGCAGTTAATTGTTCAGCAGTTTTGTAGTATAGGTACTTGTTATCTTTCTTCATTATTAAGAACTTACCACCAACTAGACGTGCAATATTTGTGTTGTTATCATCAGTTTTTACAAATCTGTATCCACCTGATGTAACTGTTACTTCTGGAGGTGTGATTGGATTTGGGTTAGGGTTTTTCTTATTCTTGATTATAAGCTTACCTTGAGCATCATGTGAGTAATTAGCTACCCAACCTGTAACTTCTTTTTCTACTACTCTATATTTTGCGTCTTTGTCAAGATTTTCAAATTTACCACTAGTTTTTGATGATGTAAGCTCAAGTGTGCTTCCTGCACCTGTTTCAGCTTTCCATGTATTTGTTGCTTGATCCCATTTTTCTAGATTTAAAGTAATTGTTAGGTTTGCTGGCCATGTTTCAGTGCCTGTGCCGTCTCCACCTACAAATGATTTATTAACTTCTATTTGTGTTTTGTTCTTTTCTGGAATTGGGTTTTTATCTCCTGGTTGTGGAGTATAACCTGGTTTGTTTCCATAGTGGAATGAAACAGTGTTTGTTTCTGGGTCTACTGGACCTGTTAAACCGTTAAGAGTTGCAGAATATTTTAATGTAAATTCAACTTTTTGTGCTGCTTCGTCAGCTATTTTGTTATATACTGTTTTGCCATCAATAAGTTTAACGCCGTCACCTTTGTTTAGTGTTTTTTCTAATACCTTTTTGATACCTGCATCAGTAAGTTTCAAAACAAAACCATTATCAGAAGGTTCTACTGTATAATCTCCTTTTGCTAGACCTAAATCTTCTTTCTTATCTCCGTATGTTGCAGTAATTGCTACATCGCCGTTGTAAGTTAAACCTTCGCTCATTCTATCTGACCAAGCTAGCATAACTTCTTTTGATCCTGCTGGAATTGGTGTTGTAACAACGTAAGGTACTTTGGCACCTTTGTCTAGTGTATAAACTTCATTTTCTCCATTTTGTGTAACTGTAACTTTGTGTGATTCTTTGTTTGCTGTATTTGCATCTTTATCTAATTTCTTATCAGTTGTTTTTTCTGTCAATTTGTTTTTTGGATAAATATGAACATCACTTAGTTTTGCAGCTGTAGTTTTGTCATAGATTGGTAATGTAATCTTGAATGGAACTGCAAGTGCTCCAGTGTGATTTGCAGGAACTTCTGATTCTACGAAGTAGTATGTTCCGTCAGCAAAGTTTGAAAGTGTTACTTTACCATCTTTATCTGTAGCTTCAGTCTCTACACCTTTAACTTTGATTTTGTTTTCTGTAAATAAAGTTTCATTTGCATCAATTATTGCTTGTACTTGGGCAGGTGTTTGAGGATTTGATTCTTCAATCTTAGCAAGTTGTGCTGTATTAACTTTGTAATAAGTAAATTTAACTCCTGGTAAACCTTTTGGATTTTTGCCATTGAAGTATTCTTCTAATTTTTCTTGAGTTAATTCTTTACCATCGTGGTCTTTTGCTGTTACACCATCAAAATCATCAAGTTCAATTTTGTGGATGGTTAGGTTTGTAGTACCGTCAGTTGCACTAGCAGTCGTAAATGGTGCTACGAGGATTCCGAAGACCATTGCGAATGCGGTCAATAATGACAAAATTTTCTTTTTCATAATATTCTCCTTTATATTTTTTGTCAGTGTCGCTGTGAAAATATCCGACAGGATATTTTTCTCAGAAAGGCTAGCGACTTGCCTTTCGTGCTGGTGGGCCAGCTGCTTATAGGGGGCGTCCTTTTGTGATATACCAGCGGGACGGCCTATAAATAGTTCTTTTTCTATGTCTAAGGGACTTGCCCTTTTAGCTTTGCCTTAGGCTCTTGCCTATAAAGCCAAGCTTTCCTTTTCTTTATTATATCATAAATCAAGGATTAGTAACATTCTTTCTAGCTCAAACGAGCTGCCATTTCTCGTGCCCTGTACAAGCGGCAAGGGATTTGGCTTTATAATCATAGGCAAGAGCCTAATAATTATTGTGGTTGTGGGATCTCTTCGTTTGGGAGGTCCCGGGGTTTATAAGATTTCTCAGTCGCTCCGCTTCCTTAGAAACGGCACTGAATATTGGGGATTGTTTCCCTTCGTTCATAATGGTCCAGCGTTTATGAGATTCCTCGTCGGCCATGCGGCCTCTGTCGGAATGGCGCTGATTATTGGTTTTTGGATTCTACACCATATCCTTAACTCAATTATTACTAGAGATTTCTCGAGTCTCCTCGAGCCGACGGGCTTGCTTTTGCTCGCTCGAAACGAGGGGGAGGCAAGAGCCTAATAATTATTGGTTTTAGAATGACTCTTCGTTCATTCTGGTCTAGCGTTTGTAAGATCTCTCAGTCCTCTCTACGTGCCGAGGGGCATACCCGCTCCTTCGAGATGGCGCTGGTATTGGGGGTTGTGGGATCTCTCCGTTTTGGAGGTCCCGGGTTTGTGGGATTCTTCGCTTCGCTCAGAATGACACTTTAAGTTTCAGTTTCACTCTTCGTACATCCTACTCCGACGTTTATGAGCCTGGAGTGGTGGGGATTTATCCCCACTTTTCTCCTAGACTCCTATTGCTTGTTTCTTCTTATGGTATACGAAGGCTCCCATTACCATTAGTGCTAGACCGATTGCTGTGAATATCGCTGTGCCCACACTCGCTGTGAATGGGTATTCGGCTTTTTTGTTTTCAACCTCGATTGGTTTGCTTAAGTCTATATCACCCTTAGTTGTAAATGTGTAAGAGTGGTTTTCGTAGGCATCGCCTTTGGTGCCTATATGGAAGCTTCTGTCTTCATTAATCTTATCGCCTATAACTAACTTAGATCCAAGATCTAATTCTGTATTTAGGTATAGTTTTGAACTCATGAATAATACTAGAGTTTTATTTGTAGTAATATCTTCGTCAGTATTTTTACCTTCGAGTTCTTTTACTAGGGCAAATAGGTCTATTTCTTTTGTAGCATAATCCCTACTACCGTAATCACTTAAATCTAAAGTAATAGTTTTTTGTGTAGAATTGTTTGTTCCATCTGTTAGATAAGCTGTTATGGAAATTCCTTTATCTATAACCTTATCTCCAGTTGGTTGACTTGCTTTTGGTAGACCAGAAAGTGTTAACTTCGAATTGTTCTTAGTATAAGTTATTGGCATTTTTTCTGTGTTGTACTTCATTGTAATACTAGTATCATAACAGTTAACAAATCCCCAAGTATATTGCCAAGTTGCTGTCTTATTTACATTTACTTCTGTTACAAATTCTCCATTTTGGGCCTTGTCATCTACTTTTATTTCACCATCAAGATAAGAGAACTCTTTTACATTAAATCTAGGCTTGATATAGTGGTCAGGTGCCTTGACTTCTTTGAGTGCGTAGTAGCCATAATCTAAGACTTTAAACTCAACTAAACCATCTTTTCCAGTGATAAACTTATCACCTGCCACAGCTTTATATCCATCTGGAACATTGTCGCCTTCTTTTAGTACAAGTCTTTCAGTTTTGCCATTAACTGTTTTTTCATAAACCTTAAGCTTTGTGGTGTAATCTTTATCTTCAGCATTGGCTTTATACCAAACTTCAAATTCTGCACCAGCAAGCTTTGACTTATCGCTTGCATCAACTTTTACAAATTTGATTTTTTGTGGTTTTTTGTTGACTACTGGTATTGGTGTACTACCTGATTCGTCAACTCTTACTGGCTGAGTACTACCAACCGGTTTATTATTTGGATCAGTTGTAGTATTTGTATCTTTGTTACGGTGGATATTACCAGAAGCATCTACTTCAAATTCTAGGATAACTCCTGATATTTTTTCATATCCAGTTGGTGCTGCAGTTTCTACTAGTTGATATTTACCAGGTTTTAGTTGTTTAAATTCAGCTATACCATCTTCACCCGATGTTACTATTCCACCTTGGTAGTCATTCCATTTGCCTTCACCATCTTGGATGTTAAGTGAGAATGATGCACCCTTTAGAGGCTTACCATCTTGGTCTACCTTTAAGAATCTAATCTTATTTTCTGGGTTTACAGCTTGGATGCTTAGGTCTGCCTTGGCATTTGTAGAGTTTCCAAAACCATATACTTGGTCTTTTCTATTAACATACAAGTAATACCCAGCAGTTTGGTAGTTTCTATCAAGTTTACCGTGGCCTACATAGGCTGTCTTATTTTTATCCTTAACTGTACCTGTAACCTTAATGATATAAGATTCAGTTGCTTTGAATCCTTCTTTAAAGGTCAATTCTGGTTCTGAGCCCTTAGATAGGTCTTGCAATGATACTAATTCTTTTGCTTTATAATTAGAATTAGTTTCATCTATACCGAAGGATGCTGGCATAACATCGTCAATATCTTCATTATTTGTAATATCTATTCCAGTAATTTTGAAATTATAAATATTTTGATCTGAGTGATAAATAAATGTAGATGGTCCAATATATTTCTTATCTCTATTAATGTAATAATAGTGGACAAATTCCCCAGTTTCTGGATTAAATTTAGTAATCTTAGAACCTAGGTTCATGAAGCTTACCTTATCATCTTCTCTTGATATCATTGAGTCGTAAACAACTTTTATATCTTTTAGTTGTGTCTCATCATCTTTTATGCTAAATCCAACTTTTTCATTACTATTAGTCTTCTTAACCTCCTTTAGATTAATGAAGGCTGTTAGCTTATTAGAAAATTCTGCTAACTGATAAGTCTTGGCATAGTCTGTGAAGGTATAGGTTATAGTTCCATCTTTTCTATTGTAGTCAGCCTTGGCTATTGTACCTACTCCATCTGCAAACATATCAAGGTTGGATGCTTCGTCTTCAAAGATACCATTAAGGTCAATGTTCTTAGTTAGATTTAATACGAAATAGTCACCAGGTTTAATCTTTGTGTTTGGATCTAACTTAAAGGTATTAGCAAATTCAAAGACTTCACCTAAGTGTGGATGAATTTCCCCATCTGCTTTTTGTTTGTTGTCCTTATTTTCTGGATTTATGACTGTCATCTTAGATTCACTTAGTGTAATCTTATCTGACAAGTTGTCTTTCCTTTGAGGAGCCTCTCCTGCATATGGGTCTAGGTCCTTACCACCCACTGTGAAGTGCCAGATTTGGTGGTTGTTGATATAGCCACTTGGAGATGCAACTTCTTCAAGTTTGTATTGACCTATTGTAAGTTGGTCAAATACAATTTCACCCTTTTCATCAACAGTCTTTATTGTGGTTGTACCATTTAAAATATTTGTTAATTTAAATTGTGCTCCTGGTTTTAGGTCTGTTTTCTTGATTGCCTGTGCATCTTGGTCGACCTTCTTAAGTTTTACCTCACCTTTTCCTGGCTTAGTGTTTACTATCTTACCCATGTTCTTTGCAGTGGCGCTTGTTACGAAGTCCACTAGCTTACCATCTTTTTCAGATGTGGATTTTTCAGGAACGTATTGGTAAACTCCATTTGCCTTGTCATATTCTAGGGATATATATCCACTAGATTTAGGAACAATTTTGGCATCCTTGATATTGTAATCGCCATTTACTCCTACAATTTTTAGGTCTTTTAGAAGAACTTTGTTTTTGGTTGTATCTTGTTCATGTGGATTTATGATTTTTGTTGTTTCAACATTGATGTCTGTTGATTTAGCATCTTTAATTGCAACAGTTTCGCCTTTTGCATTTACCATTGATAGGTCTGAAAGCTTATGAACTTCTGGATCAGTATCAGAGAACTTAATTTGAATTGATTTAATATCAACTACTTCTCCTGTTTCAGGATGGACAATTTTACCAGAGTTTGTCTTTATTGTTTCAACTGTGAAGTATAGGAGTGGACCATCAATTGGTTTGTAGTCCTTTGGTGCCTTTACTTCCATTAGTCTATAACGTCCTGGGCTTAGTCCTCTGAAACCAAAGTATCCATTGAAGGCTGATGCTACTGTAGATCCTGGTACATCTATAAATCTACCTAGTCTTTCTTCTTGAAGTTTAAAGACTGCACCTTCAAGCCTCCTCTTTGTTACTTCTTCGCTGTCTATTTTATAATTAGGGTCGTCTTGACCGTGTTTTGAGAAGGTAACATTGTAGGTTTCTTCGTCGTTCGTAATAGACATTCCATCTTGGCTAATTTGGTTGGTCTTATTGGATGAGTATAGGGGCTTGATATCTATTGTTGTTTTAACTTGCGCTAAAGTTGCATCTGCGACTTTTACCCACTGATTATTTATTAATTTATAAGGAGTGTCAATTTTACCTGTTCGATAATTATTACCATCTGTCCAAGTAACATTTTTACCAACCCAGTTAGGATATTTATTATCTAGTGATAATTTTTTACCCCATTCAGTTGGGTCACCTTTTTTGTGGATGATTTTTCCTGATGAATCTTTTACATCTTCCTCATAAACTCCACCAAGTGCTGCAGCACCTGATTGGTAAGAACCATCTTTTCGCCAATAAAAGTTTCCGTATTGGTCTTTGGCTTGTGAATAAAAGTATCTTTCTGTCAAGAAATCTATATTCATTTCTATTTTTCCGGTTTGTTCTTCGGTGATATTGTCATCGTAGAAGCCTTCAACATCTATATAGTAGACTCCCTTATCAAGGTTAAGTTGGTCTTCGTCAAAGCCCCAGTCAAATGGTCTCCACCTTGCGGTGTTAATCATAGACACATTAGGAGCTGACAAGTCATATATGCTTAGGATGTCATTTAATTTTGTATCGTCTGGATCTCCAGTTAAACCTGCAATTTGATAAGTTGACCTATAGGCTGTCTTAACACCATACTTTCCCTTGTAACCTATTTCAGGCGTTTGACCTGGTCTGTCAAACTCTTCTCTTTTTATTACTGGTGTGATTTTTACATTGACTTTTTCATTGCCAGTGTAGTTTCTAGTATCAACATAGATTCTTTGAATAAAGGTCTTAGATTCTGTGTTGATATAGGTCATTTTACTAGCGTATTTAATTCCGCTACCAGCATTTTTTAGATAAGATGAGCCATTAGTTGTATTTGCGTCTTTGGCCTTATCAGAAGTGACAAAGTTTGTAGGTGTATTTTCTGGACCCTTGTACTCGGCCTTCATAGTTCGGGTAGTTGGGTCTTCGTATACACGAATCTTCCAGTCAGCATTTATTTTCTTGTAGCCTTGTGGAGATGTTACTTCTCTTAAAACATAGTAACCTGGTTTTAGTTTAACTTCACTGCCATTTTTGATGAATTTAACAATTCCATCTGCACCAGATATACCAGACATAGATGCTTTTTCTTTGCCTTCTCCATCTTTGTCAGTTATATTGTAATTCTGATCTGCATTATAAAGCTCAAATGTCGCGCCTTCAAGTGGTCTATCACGGAAATCGTGCTTATATATCTTGAATTCAAGACCAACTTGCTTGTTGGTTATTTGTGCAAATTTATCCTTAGGGATTTCTATTCCTGCGTACTCAAAGTTTGCTGATACACTAACAGCTGATGCCGGCATCTTGAATCTATTACCAGTAAGTGGAACAGGTTGTCCATTTGCTGTTACTGAATAGCCTTTAAATACATATCCTGGGCTTGCTAGAGCAGAAAGTGTTATTTCTTCTCCCTCATCAGCACTTGTTGGAGATGCACTAACTCGTCCATTTTGATTTTGTGTAAGGTTAACTTGATAATCACCTGGGTTTGATCTTTCAAATGTTCCAGAAACTGTAACATTTGCCTTTGGCATGATGAAGTAATAACCTTGTTCATCAGATAGGACAGGTACTGGAGTACCACCTTGAGCATATTTTACGCTTTGTTTTGTATTCTTGAAGCCTTCATATGGAGTAAGTGTAATCCTTACCTTTTCTCCTGGTTTATTAATTCTTTGGCTTACAGTTACATATCCACCTGGAATAGTACTTTCTGTATCTGCGGTGTAACTTCCAGTTGGGATTGTTTCTACTTTATAGTCTGCAGCTTTTATAGTAACTCCGACAGCTGGCATGATGAATGAACCATTTACTCCATCAAAGTCTAAATCTACATTTCCGGTTCCGTCAGCCTTTCTTACTATAACTTTGTCTTTTTCTACTTCATAGCCTGGTATAGGATCTACTCTAAACTTAACAATTTCTCCTTCTCTCGCTTGGCGATTAAATCCATCTGAAATCTGAGTAATTGTAATTCTTCCTCTATCGTTGTTTCCTTCCAAGCCTACAGGGTATGTTGGGTAAGTTTTTTCGTTGAAAGTTACACTTACAATTACATCGTCAGCTGGCATTGTGAAAGAATATTTACCTTTTTGTAATTGTGGTCCAATAGATGTATTATCTGCCCTAACATCAGTTACTTCAATTGTGTCATCTTTTGGAGTTACAGTTACTGTAACAGTTTCTCCTACGCTAGCTTTGTCTTTATCAACTGTAACACTTCCTAGTTTAGGGTCGTTTACACTTGTTGTAATGTTAAATACAGTTCTCTTGAAAGTAGCTTTAATAACAACATTTTTGTCTGGCATATTGAAGGTGTTATTGGTAACATCTTGGATCTTAGCACCATTTTGATCTTCAATCCAAATTTTATCTATAGCATAACCCTCTGTTGTATTTACTGTTAAAGAAATTGGTTTACCTTTAACTGAACTACTTGGATTAGCTGTTACACTTCCTTCTGGTCCGCTATAGTTTGTAATTGAAAACTCTGTTGGCTTTGGTTTTAGCTTAAAGTAAGGCTTTAAGTTTACATTTTTCCCTGGCATCGTAAAAGTATTTGTTGTCTTGTCGACATTTTTTATAAATGCACCAGAACTGTCTAATACATCTATCCTATCAAGCTCAGAATCACTTTCAGGAGTTACTTTTACTGTGACAGTATCGCCTTCTTTTGCTGTCGAAGGTGCGGATATTGTTCCATTGCCTTCTCCTGCCTTTTGTAAGGTGTAAATGTTATATTCTTGTGCAGCTTTAGACTTAAATGTTGCATTAACTGTAACATTTGATGCTGGCATGTTGAAAGTCTTTGTATTCTTAATATCATATGTTCTTCCACCATAGCTATAAGTTAAAGTATCTAATTCATAACCTGTTTTCGGTGTTACTGTTAAGCTAACTTGTTCATCTTTCTTGAGTTCTTCTGTCTTAGCAGTTGTAACACTACCATTTCCATCAGTGTTAATGCTTACTGTATAAGTTTGCTCCTGAATTTTATTTATTCCTGCTTCGTTTAAATAAGAGTCACATGCCCAAGATGCAATCTTTGTGTTGTCATATGGACCTGATTTATTAGCAAATTGGTAATCTGCTCCTAAACCAATTGTTCCATCATTTGCATAAGAAGATTCAACTTCTACCAATATTGTCTTACCTTTTGGAAGGTCTGACTTAATCCTCATAGATGGACTACCATCTCTATTATTTTTAGGATTTATTGTAATCTCATTTTTACCAGTAATATTATCTATTGTTGAATTTGCATCAACTTCATAGAATTTAACTGTAGATATTACCCTTGTACCTTGTTTTATATAAAGGTCATTTAATTGATTATTATTTTTCTCTGGCTCTCTATGGATTTCAATCTTACCAGTAAAGTTATTAGTCTTTGGTTTGAATAAGAATATTTGTCTAAATTTCTTAGTATTAGCATCCTTATTTATCGCAGTGATTTTTGTTTCCATATAAGCATCACTATGGGCTTTGCTAGTTCTGCCCTCAGACTTACTTGGGTCAACTGGTTCCCAACCAGATCCTTGACCAAGTGCAAAGCCTACTAAATCATCACCTATTTCTAAGCCCATGTTGTCGGCTATGGAGTTAAAGGCTGCTAGTCTTGCTGACCTTAGTACTGGTTTTAAGGCGTTTAGGCCTTGGGCTGCTGGGTCTTCACCTACAGATATGTTTGTATTTGAAGTTGACCTAGCTTCTTTATTTTCCCTTATAAAGGTCTTGCCGTCTTTAGAAACTGTTACTGTCCAGTCATTCTTGGCTTGTTCGTAGCCTGGTGCTGGTTTAGTTTCTTCTAACTTATAGGTGCCTGGTTTTAGGTTATCAAAAGAAATTTTTCCGTCTTTTCCAGTTGTCATTTCTCTTTCTGTTTTGCTTTCTCCAGGACCTGTTAGTTTAAATGTTGCTCCTTGAATTGCTGAAGGAGCAGTTCCCTCTTTAACCTTTTTTAAGGTAAATTTATAGGTTTGAAGTTCGTTACTTACATCTAGGGAGTCATCTCCTATATAAGAACCTTGGATACCTTTAGATTGCTCTAGTACAGGACCTGCTTCTTTTATAATGTTGACTCTTTCGTAGTAGTCAGACTTCCAATAGGTTACCCCATTTTCAGTCCAGTCCATACCAGTACCAACACCTTGATTGAAATCTTTGTAAGGAACTTTAACATCGACTAGGATTGGCTTATTAGTTTCTGGGAATTCTAGTTTTAATCTAGTTGGTTCTCCAAAACGAGTATCGTCCTTGCTTGCTGTAACATTCTCTGTAATGTTTGTCGGGTTGTACTCTGCAAGCCTGATGTCTTCAATATTGCCTGTGACAGCCTTATCAAGTGTGAATACTTGGTAGTCTTCATTGGCTTTGGCACTTCCATCGTACCAATCCATGTTTGGATATTCTGGTTTTTCTCTATGGATAGTAGCAGTAGTTTTCCCTATTCTTAGAGATTCTGGGTTTAGGATGTATCTTTGGATAACATAACCATCAGTTTTATTTATACCAACTATTCTTGTACCTAGTTTAAATGGATTTGGATAGTTAGCTGTCCAGTCTGCACGTCTATTGTCATAAAGGTTCCAACCTTCAAGGCTCCTGTTTCCAACATCAACCCAATTAACATTTTCTTTTTCAAGAATTGAGTTTAGCTTATTAGTAGTTCCAGATTGCTCCCTGTAGTTATAAACTCTCTTGCCTTGATTATCAATTACAAGAACCCATTTCTTATCTAGTGGTTTATAGCCTGATGGTGGGGAAATTTCTTCTATAATATAGGTTCCGTTTTGAAGCGCACCAAATTTTACAAGACCTTTTTCATCTGATTCTACTTCAACTGATTTGAAGCTAGCGTCATTATGTTTGGTTAATTTAAACTTAGCTCCTTGAAGTGGGTTTCCCTTATCATCCTTTTTATAGACTATAAAGTCTTGACCCACAGGCTTGTTGGTTATTTCTATATTTATATTCTTGCCATCATAAGATTGAGTTGAACCTGAAACTCCAGATTCTGTAATTCTAATATTACCATCACTAAAGACGAAGACTTGCCATTGCTTGTTTGTCTTAATGTGGTCATCTGGTGCCTTAAATTCTTCAAGAATATACCTACCTGGTGCAAGACCAGTGAAGCTAATTTCTCCATTAACATCACTTGTCCTATATATAGGATTTCCTTCTTCTGGTCTTAAGACGAAGATTGCACCTGATAGTTTTTTAGTCCTTTCAGCTTCGTCTAATTTTGTGATTTTAAACTTACCTGGAGTATATTTTTTGTTAATTAGACCAGTGATTTCTTCATAATATTTTGGAATTTCTTCACCTGTTTGGTCTGCTGTAGCAGTGTTGAAGTTGGCACTGTTAGCGAAGGCTGATTCCATGCCTCCTCCATCAGAGTATGCGCCGTTATTCATGTAGAAAATCCTTGATAAGTTTATGAAATTCTCTACGTCTGTTATCTTGAAGGTTTGTTCTACTATGAATCCTTCTTTTTGTGGAGAAATATTCGGCATTCTCACTTTTAGTGGGAAAGTAGTGTGAACTCCTCCAGTTGTTTTTATTTTTCCTGGATCATATTCTAGACTAACTCCATTTGCTGAACTAGAAGTCTTTTGACCTGGGTTAATATAAGTGTGATAGAGCAAAGCATAGGTGCTTGGATCTTGCTCTGGCCTTACACCATAGGATAATGGCATATTGTAGTTAACAGTTATTGTATCACTACCTACTTGTAACTTACCCATGTTCGGCTCAGTACGATATACCTTAACATCTACTAAATCATAAGCAGGTTTATAGCCCTTACCTTCTTGTCTGGCTATCCTAGTATTTTTATCATAGTTTGTAGACATCCAGTTAAATTGAAGTGTCTTTGATGTTCTACTATCTGCCATTGGGTTGAAGTAGGCCATGGCTGTTACATACCACTGACCATCATCACCTTTGTAGATATCTCTAAAGTAATATGATTGTGATGGTTGGCCAAAGCCTGTATCATACCTACCATAGTCTCCTACAATATCTTTAGTGATTTCTTGTTGTCCATCTACACCTGATTGTCCTGGAGCAACTGTAATTGTAAAAGGTTTTATACCAGAGTTTTGGAAATAGTATTTGTCTGGAATCATACCCTTTAGGTCTACACTTACTATAGTTTGTTCTGGTTTAGAGTTCTTATTAAAAACATAGGTCAATAGGTTAGTCTTGTAGTCAAAATATGGATCGGCTATATCTACCCCACCTTTTCTGATTTTAGGAAAACCAGAGAAGTATTGGGTAAAGTCTAGGTTTGGATCAAATTGAATTTCAAATCTTTTGCCAGGGGTACCATCACTTATAGTGATGTCTGCGTGGTATTTTAGGGATTCAAACATGTAGGCTTCCCACACATTTGGTTTTTTTCCCCACTTATCTGCTCCACCTTCATTGTACTCTAGTCTTTGGCTAACATAAGTTACATTAGGTTTTTCTGTTTTTTGAGTTTCTGTTCCCTTTTCAATCCAGTAATCTTCACCGATAACTGGTTGGCCTGATCCTTTTTTAAATTTTGGCTTATAGGTTACTTTGTTTGATTCGTCTACTGTTACTTCGTAGTAAACGTTGGATTTTAAATAGCCATCTGGAGCATTTATTTCTTCTATTGTATATGTTCCAGGAATGTGGCTGTCAAAGTTTACATTACCTTCACTATCAGTTAGTTTGTTAGCTAGAACGTTGCCATCGCTGTCTTTTAGTACAAATTCAGCATTTGAAACTCTTGCTCTCTTGCCATCCTCTTTAAATTCATTGGCAAATTTTGAAATCTTAATCTCGCTTTGCTTAAATGCTTCATTTTTGATAGTGATGGTTGGAATATCATCTTTATTGGTATTTTTACTTAAAGTGACATTTTGTCTAATATGGGAATCTTGTGGTGAGTTATGAACTAGCCAGTCATAGGATAGGTTGGTTGAATCTTTGTCCCCAATATTTCCAGTGACTTTTACTAAGAATCCCCAGTCATCAGCAAATCTTTCTTTAGGGAAGTAAATTTGATAAGCATTTTCTCCTAGGTTGGCAGATTGAATTGTTTTTCCTGTAATAACTTTTTTATTTCTTTTATCATTAATTAGGTTTGATCCAGATGTTATATTATTTACACTTGATAGATCTTGGGCTACCATAGCCTGTCTGACTTGGTCCCTATAGTATGGATGGACATCATAAGCTGTAACATTTGTATTTGTTAGACTCACACCAGGTAAAGTAATATTTAAGTCAGTATCCTTATCTGTTGAACCACCGGCTTGTTTAGCTCTTGGTTTTAGGTAAACATAGAATTCTACATTTCCATTTGAGTCAACCTTGCCATAGTGCATAGCGTTCATAAAGTCTGGCCAGTTAGGATAGTTGCTATGTTCTACCATTTGAGTCTTGCTAGAACCTGTTTTAAGAACAGCATTGTTGCCTGTTACAATTATTTCTCCATTTTCAGTAATAGTTACATTCTTAGTTTCTTGGTCAAGTTTGTAACCATTTGGAGCCTTGGTTTCTTTTAGTACATAGTTGCCAGGCCCTATATTTCTAAATGTAGCTTCACCATTTTTGTCTGTTGTTATACCAACACCTGCACCTAGTAGATAGTAGTCTGCTCCTTCTAGCTTTATATCTTTTCCATCTTTATCCTTGTTCTTATCAATTTTTATAACTGTAAAACTTGTTAGAGTCTTTCCTTCCCTAACTGCTGAGTTTCTAATTAAGTAGGTTTTGGTGTCTTCTTTATAGTAGTTGGAGTTTTCGCTGTATTTGTATTGTTGACCATTTGCAGAAAATGGTTTTTTTGGAAGATTTTGTTTAATTCCAAGCTTATTTGCTACATATACTTGCTTGCCATTTTCGTCTTTGAAGTCCCAGAACTTGACATTTGGAATAGTAATTGTTCTTGAGCTGCCTGTTTCTTCTCCAACTTGTTTTGAAGCTATAACATTGCCAGTTTCCTTGTCTATGACCTCAATTTTTTGGCCAGGCATATTTTGGTCTTTTGGTAAGGTCCATTCTTGTTCGACTATTACATCTTTGTATTTAGAAAGACTAACTCCGCTTAACCTGTAGTCCTTGGCTGTGTTTTGGCCAGATGTGTCATCAGTTAGGTTTGTGTCAATTTTATATACTGCGATATTACCAACTGCTTGGGCACCTTCTGGGTCTTTTTCTTTGGCTGGTATTTCAGTAATAGTATTTTCTGTTCTCTTAACTACCATTTGTCCATAAGTTTGGCTATCTGAATTTGTATCTATACCATAGACAACACTTTTACCAGAATTAAAAGTTTGACTTCCCTCTAGTTTTCTAGTTTCTAATGGAAGGCCCTTGTTTTTGTTTGGGTTTGATTCTTTTTCATCTCCAGATGATACTTGATCTGTTACTGTCCACTCTGCTTCATTAGCTGATTTAAACTTACCTTGAATAGTAGTTCTGTTATTCATGCCGACACGAGTTGGTGTTGCTTCACTTATGGCATCAGCCTTATAGGCATCATCTAATATTAATCTAGTTGCTCCTAAAATATTGTTTTTATTTGTTAGGATACCAGATACATCTAGCATATACGCAGATTGGACTCTTTCTACTGGTGTGTAGAAGGTATAAAGTAGGTCAGTTGCGTTTTTGTCAAGAGTGTGGTGCTTAGAGTCAACTATACCTGTTGCATTTTCAAGTTGTTTTGTTAATGTAACTTCCTGTCCGTTTAATTTAACATCTTTTATTTCTTTAAGACCAGAGCCTTCAACTGCTGTTAGGTTTAGTCTAAAGCCTAGATCTTTTAGGTCATCTGTTGAGTGAACTTTAACGGTCCAGTTAATGCCTTGAATTTTTCCATTTTCAACAGCTGGTTTACCATGAGCGTCCACATTAACTGAGTAGGTCCTGTCATGTTCATTATCAAAGATTTGGATAACATCGTGTCTACCAGGTTCTATTATAGATCCTGCTGGGTTACCATTCTTGTCAATTCTTTGTGGAACTAGGTCTTTTGGTGGATTTAATATTCCTAGACCTGAAACTTTATTTATGACTGTAAATGTTCCATCTGGGTCAAGCTTGATTTTATCCACATTATAATCAACAGGGATATCTAGTGGAACACTAATATTTTCCGGAATAGTTCCTTCTATATTATAGGTAATAATATTTTTTTCACTATCGTATGATGGATTTGCAATTACTCTTCCATTGTAATAGATCGGCTTTAATGTGTTTTTATCTTTAACTGTAAGCTCATCATCTAAATGGATTTTGAAATATTGGTAAGACTGTATTGCCCCACCTGCATTTGAAGTTTGGAAGATTGTCTTTACATGGAATTTCTTATCAGCTAGGCCGGTCTTTTCTTCATCTGTCAGGCTCCTAGCTTCCCCAGCTCCCACTGCTGGTGAGATTATATTATCTCCCATGTCAAAGAGCATGGATGGTCTGAAGTTATTTTCCTTATCTTTTGCTATTAGTTTCTTTATAGCTTCGCCATTGTCATCCATTAGTTTGGCTTGATCGGCTTTTGAGAGTTTGTATTTTTTCTCAAAGCTATCTAATAGATTTTGGATTTCTGCTAGGCCGTTTTTTTTGTCGGCTAGGGCTTTCTTTAATTCCTTGTCTGCTTTTTGGAGGTCGGTTTGTCCTAATAAGGATTTTAGGCCTTCAACAAGTCCTGCTTCTTTTTTGTCTTCCTTTTTTGCTTCTTCTTTTAGCTTATCAAGATTAGCATCAAAGACTTTGATGGCTGATTCTTTTTCATTCTTATCTTCGGAAGGCTTTTCTGATTGTTTTTCTGTTTGTGGTTTGATTTCTGACTTTTCTACTGAAGGCTTATCCTTAGTCTGATTTTCCTTTTTATCTTGTGGTTTTTCTTCAGAATTCTTGCCATCTACCTTTATTTGGCTTTCTTTCTTTTCTGGATATGCATAATTGATTATTTCATCAAAGTTTAAATTAGCTGCCTTGTTTTTTTGTTTATTAAGTCCAGATAGGATTGCTTCTAGGTAAAATCTTAGGTCAGATTTTTCAATTTTATTGTTGACCGCTAGGGCTTTTGTGAAGTCCTTTAGGTCTTGGTCGGTAATCTTGCCTTGGTTGTAAGAATCAAGATCTTGAGCAAGGCTTTCTATAAGAGATTCTTGATTGCCTATTAGTTTGCCTTCTGATTTTAATTTTGCTATTAGGCTATCTTTGTTTAGGATGATAGCTGAAATTGTTTCTTTTTGAGGATTTACTTTTTCCCCTACTGGAATTTCATTTCCATTAGCATCTGTTACGACGATTTGTGTGTCAGAAGTTTTTTCTTCTTTTTTGTCTTCAGTTGATTTGTTTTCTTCTGACTTTTTATCATCTACTTTGGTTTCTGTAGATGGTTTCTTATCCTCTGCTGGTTTTTCTACAGGTTTTTCTGTTGGAGTTTTGTCTGCCGGAAGAGGGTCTTCTTCGTCATTTGATTTTTCTTCTTCATTTCCTTCTATATATATAGGATTTTTTAACTCGCTTTTATTTAAGGAATATGATTTGATATTTGTGTTTTTCTTTGAGACTTTTGTTTGTAGGCTAAGTTTTGCTATAAAACCTTTTGGTATTTCGAATTTAACCTTTTTTGAAAAGTCTATTTTTTGAGAAAATTCCCTTTTGATTTCAAAACCGTTTTCGCTTTGTTCATAATAGTCTAGGCCTATTTGTGAATTTGTTGCTTCTTGGTTTTGATCAAGGTCGAAACTATAGGTAATTTCTTTGTTGTCCTCTTCTTCGTTTACTATGTAGTCTGTCCATGTAATGGTGTCATGACTTGCAAATAGTCCTCCAAGAATTCCTTCTTTTTTGTAGTCGCCTTTTGCTTTTGTAGATTTTTCTTCCTGGTTTACAAGTTGGATTATCTCGACTGTTTGGTTATCTACAATAGTAACGCCTGTTTGTGCCTTTAGGTTGTAGGTAAATACACCGGCTTCTTTGTCAGCTTCTTTTAGACCTATGATTAAGTCATATGGTCTTTGATCTTTGGCCTTGTTCACATCTGCTCTAAGCTTATAGATTATTTCATCACGTACTTTAGATTTGATTACAAGGCTTTCAAAATCTTCTTTGAAGTCTGGGTCGTTGGTTTCAGTATCTGTGCTTGCTGATACTAGTTTTATCTTGTTAATATTTGAAGTAGGTGTCTTTGCTATGGTTAATGAAAGATTTTCATCACTAACTTGGTTTGGGTTTTCATTCTTTGCTTGGTTTTTTCTTTTGGCCTTGATTGTGTAGTCTATCTTTGTCAATGACTCATCGAGGGTCGATGTGATTTCTAGACTATAGTCATCCAAGTCTTTTTCTATTTTTGTTTGGTCTGTGTTTTCTACCTTGGCTTGATCTTCCTTTTTTGGTGCAAGGCCCATGATAGACGAATTTGCATCGTAGACTACAGGCTCTGGTGCACTTGCAAAGGCTGTAGGTGGGATTGACATAGATATGGCAACAATTGATGCAAATATTTTTCTAGTTAGTAGACTCATTTTCCCTTTCATAATAACCTCCTTCCTTTCTCTTCGTTCTCCTTAATTTTGTATTGGAATTTTATCTTAGCTATATTCACTTTTGTCCGATATTTTATCATTTTCATAGTTAAATCCTTGTTTTGATATATTTTCAATTATTTTTTAGTTTTTTTGTGAAATTTTGTTAAATGCCGTTTGAGTTAAATTTTTCTTTATATTTCTTACTATTATAATATAACATTTTGGAAATTTTTACAAGAGAAAAGTCTCTTGTTTGCTTGATTTTCTGTGCTTTTTTGTAAGATTTCAACTCGTTTTTCTCGTTTTTTCCTTAAATGCTTTAGTGAAACTAGGTTATTTGCCAATACTCTTTTATATTTATTTGCAATTTACTTGGTTTTTATAAATATATAGTATAAATTTATATCAAATTTCCCGAGGAAATAATTATAAATAATAGGCCATAAATAATCAAAAATATATCAATCTAAGATTAGATTATTAAGAAGAGGGCTGGATTTTTCCTAGCCCCCTTCTTCCTAATTTCATTTGTTATCTATTAATCTGCTTCTTAGGTTCAAGGATTGAAGATATCTTATAAATATTGGAGTATAAACTTTTTGTGATGATTTTTTCTTTGATGGTTGGGAGTTTTCCTTCTTGTCTTTTTTCTTTTCGTCTTCTTTTTTATCTACTTTTTCGTCTGTTTTCTTGTCGGTTTTTTCATTGGTTTCTCCAGCCTTGGTTGGGTCCTTAGCTTCATTTTTGTTATCTATTTCAATAACACTTTTAGCGTCTGTTTTTCCATCAACTTTGGCTTTATCATCTGGCTTGGATGCTTTGTCATCCTTGGCCTTTTCATCAGTTTTTGTCTCGTCTTTTAGATTTATTTCTTCTTTTGTTTTAGAATCTTCTTCCTTGTTTGTTTTTTCTTCTAAGTTCTTTTCGTCCTTAGCCTTGTTTGGATCTTCTTTTTGATCTCCAGGCTTTTGGTCGGCTTTTGCATCATCTTTTTCGCCTATTGTCACTGTTTGGACTTTCTTAATGGCTTCATTTAGCTTCTTTTGTAAGTTCTTAGAGAAATTCCTTTCGCTTTCTAGCGGAGAATCTTTTGTTATGTCTGAGATTATTGATAATGGTGTAAGTTTGCCCAGATTTAGGACTACCTTATCTCCTCCTCGGCCCACAATTGGATCAGAATCATTATCTACTAGGATTATTTCATCTAGTTCTATAAGTTGTTGATTTGCCTTTGTGCCTAGGGCCTCAGCTTCTTTAACAAGTTGAGCTATTCTCTTGTATTCTTCTTTGGCTGCTTCTGGATCACTTGCTTCAAGGGCTGCCAGACTATCTAGTTCATAGTCTAGGAGTGCTTGCTGGATGAGCTCATAGATGTCTGATGTGACTTCCCTGAGTTCTTCAGTAAGTGCCTTGATTTCTCTATTTTCTTTTTCTATTTCTGCATTAATCTCTACTACAGATTTTTTCTTTTCTTCTGGCTTTTTATTTATTGGCATAAGTGAATTTTGGATTTGCGCCAATGGCGAAGCCATAATAGCTCCATCATCCATCAAGCCTTTAAGTTTTGCATTTTGCTTGCTGATGGCTTGGGATAAGCTCATCATTTCAAGAGTTTCTGGGTCTATATTTGGATATAGCTTTCTAAGAGAAGCTTTTTCCGTTTGGATAAGTTTTTCCATATTTGGACTTAAGACCCTGTTTTGGTTTCCCTTCTTATTTATTAGGCTCGCTAGGGAAACTTCTGCCTTGCCTTCTTGTGTGAAATCTAGGTCAAAGGCTGTGATTTCGGCATCCTCGATAGGATTTGTTGTGTCTGTTTTTTCTCTTAGGTCAAATCTTAATAAGGAATTTGCTGGAATAGAGAAATTTGCTGGATTGTCTATTTCTACCTGTTTTGCTTCCTGGGTGTTTGGATCGACATAAGTCGCCAGTAGTTTATATGGACCATAATCAAGTTGGCTTAGGTCCAAATAATCTGTAAGATTTTTCTCCTCGTCTGTGTCGTTTAGGAGGATTTTTGTAAATGGAAGACTTGCAAAAGGATTTTCCTTAGTTTGGTCCAAATAGGTCGCTTCCCTATTTTCCCCATCCCTTGCTATAGCGAAACCCTTGTCTTGGTCTTTTTCAACCTTAGCATCAAGCTTGCCAAAAGTAGTTTTGCCCTTGCTTGTAACTGCGTAATATAGGGTATAATCGCCAGCTTGGTCTTCTTCCCCAAGATTTACTTGGGCATCGACAATGCATTTATCTTTTATTTGGGTATTAATCCTAAAACCATAAACGCCATTACCTGCGATTTGTTTGCAAGATTCTGCCATTTCTTGACCTGCTTGGATAGCTTTTCCATCAGCTATAAAATTATTTAGGTCAAATTTTTTAACCTTGCCATCTTTTAGGGCAAATATAGAAATTGTGTAGTCTTCTGCTGTATTTCTTCCTTTTATTTCAAAGGTGTAAGAAAGCTTTCCAGCATTTTCTCCTATAAATTCTACGGGATGAGTCTCTACTTGAGGCTTATCTTCAATTTCTTTGCCTTTCTGACTTATGTAATTTATATTCGATTTAAAATCTAGTTGAGCTTTGTATTTAGTGTTTACAATAGTCTGTGAATTACTTACCGGCTGTGTTTGTGGATTGTTTGCCGATTTAACTTCTATTATATTTGTCGGATTTTGTTCTTGACGCCTATCTTCCATGTTGACTTCATCACCACTTATAAGTTCAGTGTCTGCCTTTTCTGTTAGGCTATCAACAGGGGTAAGATTCATCTCATCAGCATTAGCATTTAGAGGAAAAGCTAAAGCTATGGCTAGAGAAAGGAGTCCATATCCAAGATTGTTTTTTCTGATTTTCATAGTTTCCTCCGCTTACCTATATTTTATCACATTTCAATTTATTTACAATAACTATTTTATATTTGTTATTTATTAATGATTATTTCTAAAAAAATCTTAGTTATTTCATATACTTGCTTGCTTCCCTAATGGTTAGAGGGGCTAAGGCCTTTGATTCTTCATCCAAAAAAGAACCAACCCAGGCCGGATTAGTTTTGGAATATTCTCTCAGGGCCCAGCCTATGGCCTTGTCTATAAAAAACTTTTCGTCCTTGTCCTTAACAGGGATTTCTAGATTAATTTTTATAATTTTTGCCAAAAGGTCAGTATCAGTTTTATCTTTGTATCTTCTTTGGTGGCCAATAGCGATTCGCCTGAGCCAAAAATTGTCACTTTGGGCAAGATCTAGTATTTTTTCTTCAAATTCCTTGTTGCCATGACCAAGCCCACCTATTATGGAATCGATATTGTCGATAGTATCCCACCATGGGCGGATTTGAGCAAGATCTACTAGGTTTTCAAAATCACCTATTGTCAAAAGATGGCTTTGGGCCTTCAAAAGATCGAGGCCAAGGTAGTTTATTTCCCTATATTTATTTGAAAAAAGGCCGGTCAAAAGTGTCCGGTCAATGGATTTCGCTTTTTTACCTTCCTTTATATAGGCCTTTGATAAATCTCGCCTGAGCCCTGCAGGCAGCCCATAAAAATCAAATTTATTTCTCATATAGGCTGCCATCTTTTTTGCCCTTTCTGGGTCTGCATGGCTTTTATAAATATTTTCTATTTCATTTATGGTAAACATTTTAGAAATTTTCTAGTCTGATATAGCCGGTTGGACCATAAATCGCCCAGTTTGTTGACCTTAGAAGGTCTGCACCGAAAACAACTTGGATGTCAGCTCCCTCAAGGGCAGGCTCAATTTGTGGTGAAGCAAGCCTTACTTCCTTATTATCATTTGTGAAAATAAAGCGACTGAGGTTTGTAATGTCATCAAGGGATTCACCAAGCATGGTGAGTGTCTCTTTTACTTCATTATCAGAGTCAATCGCCTCTTTGGCTAGGCTTGGTGAAAGTATGGTCACTGGCCTAGATGTGTCGATAGCTGCCTTTATAATCCTATCTATGAAACCGATGTTTATGATTGGTTGGTTGGTTTTCTCCTTATTAGGTTCCATAAAATCTGAAGTTTGAACTTCAAAACGGCCTTCTTTTGGATTGGCCCTCCAAGCAAATTGGGAAATCACATTCCAACCTAGGACCATATCGCAATCGTTGGTATTACCCATTGGATCAGTGCCAAGGTCAAAAGTAGAATCTTTTGCAACAAGAACAGGAACCTTATTCAATTTAAGCCCACCGATTAATAATTCAGAAAGAAAAGCCCTCTTGTAGGTCTTTTTGTCATCTATGTAATCCTTATCTAAATAGTCTATATCAAGGTCTGCCGCAAGGGATTCCTTGATCATAGTATTGCCCCTGGTATTAAACATGGCAATAAGGTTCTTGCCATTCGAACCAAGACCAAGGTAAATAAAATTTAAAAATGTATTGTCAGCAACTGGAACTAAAGAAAAATCCATATAAACTCCTTTTTTTCTTTTTATTTCTTTTATTATACCACAATATTTTTTCACTAGGTGAGTCTATTAATCCAGGATTAACATCTTTTTTTCTTCAATCCGAGATTAATGGTAGTAAAAACTTTTAAATAAAAGTTTTTACGGTTTTCAAAATTTCTCAAGGTGCAAAGCACCGTAGTAGAAATTTATGAAAAACCTTATGTAATTTTTTAGGACCGATGCGACGAATAGGAGCATTGGTTCTAAAAAGATTACGTACCTTTTTATATTTTTTCATTCATTAATGCGAACTCTCCGTAAAAAGGAGGGGCGTAGGGGGCTTTCCGCATGCCCCCTCATGCCCCTCCTTAAACCTCCCCATTACACCCCTAGGCGGCCCCTAAGGCGGGGAGCATGAGCAGTGGATTTCCTTCGGAAATCTTTTTTAATAAGGTTCCCATCTTCGTTTTAGAATTACTATCTACTTACTTTTTAAAATCCCAAGCCTCCTAAAAATTGCAATCTCGTCTGACTTGTGCTTTTTATTTGAAAATTAGTTCACAGTAGCCATTATGTTTTTTATTTGTAAAAAGCTGTCAGTGCAATTTTCTTGACGGATGCTTGGGATTTTAAAATTCTCGACTTTAAGACTTTTAATCTCTTCGTATAAGAAAGATAAAACTCATTTAGCAAAGTTTGGCGAAAGCCAAACGAGCCAGGCGAGTTCTGAAAATTCGAGACCAATTCTCCCATCTATCGAGTAAATATTTCTAATAGAAAGCTCCGTTAAGAAAACTGATTGTTTGAGCGTTAGCGAGTTATCAGTTTTTAGGGGCTTGAATATTAGAAATCAGTGGGGAGATACGTAATCTTATACAAGGTAATTCTCTCTACATAAAAAAGCTTGCCGAAAAGGCAAGCTTCTACTTTCGCACTCCGCTTTAGGAGCCGCTCGGGGGTGTAGCGGTAAGGGGGCCTGGGGGAACCCAGTGAGGGACCCTGCGGAAGGTCCCTTGGGGTTCCCCCAGTTACGGAGTGGTTATGTCAATGACCTAGAATTTTTATAAGATAATATTAATTAAATTCTTTGAATATTCTAGTCTTGTATTCATAAGATCCCTCGTCAGTCGCTTCGCTCCTTCTGTCGGGACGGCGCTGGGTTGTCTTATGGAATAATAACTTGTCTTGGACAAGAAAAATAATAACTTATCTTGGATAAGAAAACCTCTTTGACACTGGTAATTTTGAAGGTATAGTTTAGGAAGTTTAGGATAAAAAAAGAAAGGAATGTTTATGAATTCAGAAAAGAAAATCTATCACATTGATGAAAAGGTTCCAGCTAAGCTACTTTTGCCTCTTTCTTTGCAACATACTTTTGCAATGTTTGGAGCATCTGTTTTAGTCCCTATTTTATTTCAAATTAATCCAGGTATTGTTCTTTTAATGAACGGGATTGGTACCTTATTATTCATCTTAATAACAAAAGGCAAGGCACCGGCTTATTTGGGTTCTTCATTTGCATTTTTGGCTCCAGGAACAGCTATCATTGCAAAACAAGGATTTGAATATGCGCAAGGTGCCTTTGTTGTAGTCGGAATTTTAGGTTGTATCATGGCCTATATTATCTACAAATTTGGCACAAGTTGGATTGACGTTGTCCTTCCACCAGCTGCCATGGGTGCAGTTGTGGCCCTAATCGGTTTTGAGCTTGCGGGCAACACCGTCACAGGCGGAGCAATCGGCGCAAACCTCATGACAGATACAGCCCAAGCCAAGGACTTCATAGTTTTTGGAATTACCCTTCTCACAGCCATCATAGGATCTGTTGCCTTTAAGGGATTTTTCTCAACAATCCCAATTCTAATTGCAATCGTGGTTGGCTATATTTCAGCAATATTTTTTGACATGGTTGATTTCACACCAGTTTTGGAAGCGAAACTTTTTACCATGCCAAACTTCCACATGGCAAAGTTTAGCTTAAATGCAATTTTAGCCATGCTCCCAGTCCTCCTTGTTATCACAAGCGAACATATTTCCCACCAGGTTGTTACATCAAATATTGTAAATAGGGACCTACTCACAGAGCCAGGCCTCCACAGGTCAATCTTTGCCGACAACTTCTCTACAGCCCTATCAGGTCTTGTTGGAGGCGTGCCAACAACAACCTACGGCGAAAACATCGGCGTTATGGCTATTACTGGCGTTTACTCAGTCCAGGTTATTGGAGGAGCTGCCGTTGTATCAATCATCATGGCCTTCTTTGGCCCACTTGCAGCCTTCATCTCAACCATACCAGGTAATGTAATCGGCGGGGTAACCTTCCTTCTATACGGTATGATCGGAACTAGCGGCATCAGGCTTTTGGTAGACGAAAAAGTCGACTACTCAAAATCAATGAACCTAGTTTTGACATCAGTAATCTTCATTGCAGGTCTATCAGGCCTAAAAATTCAATTTGCTTCTATAGAGCTATCAGGCATGGTCCTCGCATCTGTAGTAGCAGTAATCCTATCAGCCTTTATGACAATTTTGAAGAAATTTAATCTTACAAATGAATAAAAAAAGGCCCCTGTGGGGCTTTTTTTGCTATTAGAAAAATCTTAGTTTTCTAATTAAGGATAAATTAATGAAAAACTAAGTAAAAATATAGGCATAAAATAAAAATAAGCGGAATCCTAATCTCCTATATAGACTAGGTTCCGCTTATTTTTTATTATTAAATTTCTAAACCATTTATGCCAAAGTCTTGGCTTTTATCTCTTAATAAAATTCTTTTTCCTAAAAACCTAGATAAAACCTTGCAAATAAAGCAGCCGCAATAGCTCCAAAATATGGAGCAAGACCTGGAATCATCAAACCATATTGCCAATCATTATCTGTTTTGTTTTTGATTGGTAAAAGGCTATAAGCAAGTCTTGGACCTAGGTCTCTGGCTGGATTCATAGCAAATCCTGTAGGACCACCTAGGGCCATACCGATTGCCCATACTAATAAGCCCACACCTATTGGCACAAAATCTGGTTGGTTTTTTACAAGACCTAATATTGATGATAAGAAGATAAAGGTTGCAAAAAACTCTACAAAGAAGTTTCTAGGAAGGTTTCTAAATATAGGGTTTGTTGAAAATATATTTCTTACCTTTACTGGGTCGACGTCTAGGGATGAATCAAATTGATCTTTGTATAGGACGTAGCAAATCAAAGCTCCAAAACATGCTCCCAAACATTCAACTATAACATATGGTATAAAATAAGTCCAAGGAATAAGGCCTAGGATTGCTTGGCAAAACGCCATAGCTGGGTTAATACATACGTCACCAAATATTACCAAAACTATGGTAATACCAAAGCCCCATGTTGTAATTGCAAATAAATGGCCTGAGCCTTGGTATTTAGTCTTGTTAAGTACCTCATCACAATGAACGCCCACACCAAAAATAATCATAAGGGCAGTTCCTAAAAATTCTGCTATTAATTTTGAAATCATATTCGCTCCTTATCTATTAATCTTCAACAACTACGCCCAAACCATCTGGAATAACTACTACTTTAGCATCTTGACCCATTATATCAAAGGCTAATTTTAAAGCATCATCCATAGTTCTTGCTAATTGCATGTGTAAGTCAGTAACAAGTTTTTCGTCTACTTTATCAGATACCAATATTACATGATAATGAGAAAGGATGCGGGCAAAAATTTGAGAAGTCCATTGGTCTGGCACAGTATCTAGCCTTGGAGTGTTAATTGCCATCTCTTCAAATTCCCTAGCTTCTTTTACATCGGCAATATTGTGATAGAAACCTTCACCACCGTGGCCATCACCACAAGCACAACAGCTAATGATTACTCCGCCTTCTTTAACAGTTGCTTCAGCAGCTGTCATACCCTTTACAGCTTGGTAAATATTTTGATCAAGAGGAGCCCCACCATTTGTTGTAATTGCTACATCACAGTCGATCTTTTTCACACTGGCGAGGTCTCTTACAAAATCACAACCAACCTTGTGAGCTTCTTCCATATCACCTGCAAAAGAACCGATAATTTCGTGATTACCATTTAATACAACATTAATAATGAAGGCAAGATTTGCTGTTCTTGCTGCATAAACCATATCTTCATGGATTAAATTATGTTTTAGGTTTCCAGTTCTTGAATTTTTATCATCTATAAATTCACCGCTATGGTTGGCCATGATTGTCTTATAGGAAGCAACTCCTGGCAAAACTGCTTTTCTTCCGCCAGAAAATCCTGCGAAAAAATGAGCTTCAATAAAGCCTTCAGCAATCAACAAATCACATTCCGCAGCAATTTTGTTAATTATGCAAGCTCCGCCACTTGGAAGAGTTCCTATTTCTTTCATTGAGCTATCATCTGTTGATACGTGCATCACGATTTCTTCGTTGTCTACAATTTCTTGACCGTATTTATTTATCAATTCTTCCCTAGTTGATGGGCGGTGGAAGCCTGTTGCTACAAGGATACGGATGCGGGCATCTGGGTTAGCACTGCGTATTCTTCTTAATAAAATTGGTGTGATAATTTTTGAAGGCACAGGACGAGTATGGTCTGAACTAATTATTACAATATCTTTTTTGCCAACAACAAGTTCTTCTAGACTTTTTTGTCCGATTGGGTTATCTAGAGATTCTTCAACCAAGTCTTCTTGAGACTTTTCTGCAACAAAGTGAGTTTGTTGACCTTCTAGTTTTCCTGCAAAGTTTTTATCTTCTAATGCGACCTCCATGCTTGTATGATCGTAAGGTACATTGATTTTTATCATTTTAACATCTCCTATTGTATTAATAATTATTCAACAGGTAGATTATAACATCAAAAATCACCAATATCAAGGGCATTTTTATTAATTTTTGTACGTATAAATGGATAAATTCTAAGACCCTCTAAATTCCAAAAAGTAAAACGTTTTTTGTAATTAAGGGATTTATAGCCTATAAATTATATTTATTTTTTATAGTAATTTGAAACTATATGCAAAATTAATCCATGCATTAATATGCAAAAAAAATTAAAATTTAGATAGAAAAGTCAAAAATAAGATTCCTCGTTAAAACCTTACGATTTCTCTGTCGGAATGACACCAGCCCTCCTTCTTTAGAAACTAGGCAAGCTCGGCCGACACTGGGTAGTGTCTGTCATTCCGAACAAAGTGAGGAATCCCATAAAGCAAAAACCAGAAGAATAGAAGAGAGTTCCTCATAAATGAGATTCCCCGTCGGTCTCCTAAAGCAGACGGGCTAATTGTCTCTCTTGCTTCGCTACGAGATAGTCTGCCGGTCTATGCCGCTTGGTAATTCTGCCCTCGGATACGGCACGCTCTAGGCCGCTAGGGCAGTCCAGCTATCCATCAAATCACTCCGTAATTTGGGATAAGCATAGACACTAACCGAAAAGGCTTGTCTTCTCTGTCGGAATGACAGATCTTAGCTAGCCCACAAATTTCCCAACAAAAAATCCGGCCAGATGACCGGATTTTTCTTAAATTTCAATTTTATTTCAAGTCTTCACCATTAAAGGCATCAATAAAGTCGTCTTTGGCCCTGTTGGCCTTTTCTTTTGCGTCTTTTACAGTTTCTTCTACTTCTTTTTGGTTTTTCTTTAGAAGATATGCACCAGCACCTATCATGAAGGCTGCCTTAGCAAGTCTAGAAATAATATTTGGTTTGTTTTTGTATTTATTATTAAACATCTTTTTCCTTCTTCCTTTGTTTTGAACGCTTTTTCTAGCAAGGTTTGAGGCTAGGTCTTTTGTGCCTTTTGCAACAATTATTTTCTTAAAAAGTCCCATAAGAACCTCCTTCTAAAAGTGTCTAACAAATATATACCCAGTTTTTAGTCTTCTCTAACAAGTGGCATTGACATACATCTTGGGCCGCCCCTACCTACTGTTAAGTTAGAAGAGTCAAGTTTTAATACTTCAAAGCCTTCTTTTTCCAAAACGTCGTTTGTAACATTGTTTCTATCATAAACTACTACCTTGCCTGGAGCAATAGCTAGGGTGTTTGATCCGTCTGTCCATTGTTCACGAAGGGCTGCTATTGGATCGCCGCCACCACATGGGATTAGCTTGACATGGTCAAGGCCAAGGGCATCTTTTAGCAAGTTTTCTAGGCTCTTGTCTAATTGTTCAGATACAATTTCTCCATCCCTTGCAGTAAATCTGTAAGCATGGAAGGTGGACATAATGCCTGGGTGATAGGTAAAGGCATCGTGGTCAATTTGTGTAAATACAGTATCAAGATGCATGTAGGCTCTTTCTACCGGGATATTTACAGCAAGAACTTCCTTAACTTCATTATCGTCAGCTAAGATTAGATTTGTAGCTAAGGTCTTGATTGATTCAAGCTCTGTTCTTTGGCTTATACCAACCATTACAAGGTTTTTATTGATATTTAAAATGTCTCCACCCTCTATAGAATGGCCAGTATTTCTACCGTAGAAATCCCTTGTTCCGCCGTATTCCTTGTGGTATTTAAAGATATAATCAGCGTAGATTGTCTCCCTACGTCTGGTTACGGTGTGCATGCAGTTAATAGAAACGCCATTAGCTATTGAAGAGAATGGATCCCTTGTGAAATAAAGATTTGGCATAGGATAAATTGCTGTGTAGGCTTCATTAGAAACAATTTTGTCAATGTTTTTGAAGCCGCCAATTTCCTTAAGTGTAATACCAGACATAGTTTTTTCAACAAAAGCCTTGGTATCCTTAATTGACTTAAGAAGGGCTTCGCTTTCCTTGTAAAGGTTTTCGTTCTTGATATTAGCTTCTTCTAAATATTGGGCCAAAAACTTGTCACGAAGGCCTTCATTAGCGTCAAGAGTCTCAGCCATAAGGTCTTCAAGATAAACAACCTCAGCCCCATTGTCCCTTAGGATCTTTGCAAAGTCGTCATGCTCAGCCTGGGCCTTAGCAAGGTCAGGAATGTCATCGAATAAAAGTTCCTCAAGCAAGAAAGGTGTAAGGTTTAGAAGTTCCTCACCTGGTCTGTGAAGCATAACTTTTTTCAAAGTCTTGATTTCATTGTTAACGTTTACTTTTACCATAATCTTCTCCTAAATAATTTTCTGAAAAAAAGGACCGATGTTGGTAAATCTACCAACAAAAGTCCTTATTATCAACCAGCAACTTTGCCAGTATCTTTAAATTACGTTTTCCTGATATAATTATAACACTAATCTACAAGTATTGCAACAAATATTGCAAAAAAAGTCAAAGTTTTACAAGACAATTTTAAAATAATATGAATCCCAATCCTCACAGCGCCGTCCCTAATGGGTCTGCCCACAGTGAGCGTAGCGAACTGATGGAAGCCCTTAATCGAGGCTTTTCGAGATGAAGGCAAGCCGTTAGGCGAAGCCTCAATCCGAAAACTACCGTCGACAGAAAAGTCCGAAGGACTTTGACGAGGGACCTTATAAATTAAGGACCAGTGTGAACGCAGTAGCCCCCACAAAAAAAACGCAAAAAAAACTCAAGGCCCAATCGCCTTGAGTTTTTCAAGAGAGGTAAAATAAGTCAAATCTTACTTATCTTATTCCTCGTCTTCTTTTTTCTTTGTAACAAATAATCCTGCAAGAGCAGCGCCTGCTAGTCCTGCTAAACCGCTAACAGAGCCAACGCCTGTCTTGACATTCTTAGCGCCAAGTTGATTGCGTTTGTTTCTCATAGGTGCTTGAGCATTTTGCTTATTACCCTTGAATGGATCTTGGGCATGGGATTTGTCCCTAGAAGGAACTCCCACAGAACCTGGCTCAACCTTAGCAATTAAACTCTTATAAGGAATACTCGCCTCAAAACCGTCATCATAGGTTAGGACAACATTACCCTTATCGTCCATTTCAACCTTCTTGGCATCTGGATTAGCCTTCTTAACCTCATCGATGATTTTATTCTTCTCATCTTCAGTTAAATTATCTTCATCCTTAACCTTAACCTTGTCATCTGGAAGGTTTGGAGTTCTTTGATTCTTACCATCAGAATCTTTACCACCTTTGTCACCAGTCTTATCATCTGTGCCTGGTTTATTTGAATCATCATCACCTGGTTTAATTGGATCAGTTGGAGTAGTTCCACCTGTAGAACCACCACTTCCGCCTGGGGTGGTTGTTTTTTCTGTTACTTTTACAGTTACTTCATCTCCACCTTTTGGTGTTACTTTGATTTCAGCACCTTTGTCTTGTTTTGGTACTTCTGCTGTGAAGTCTCCGTTTGCATCAGATGTTGCTTTGCCTATTTCTTTTCCATCTTTGTCTGTTATTACTACTTCTGTATTTGGTTTTGTTTTTCCGCTTACTGTTGTTGTAGTTTTTGTTGGATCATTTTCAGCTTTGCCATCTGTGATTGCTGGTTTATCTTCTGGTGTTGTAGACTTATCTGCTACTGTTACTTCTGATGGTGTTCCATCTTTTGGTGTTAGAGTAACTTTAGCACCTTTGTCTTGTTTTGGTACTTCTGCTGTGAAGTCTCCGTTTGCATCAGATGTTGCTTTGCCTATTTCTTTTCCATCTTTGTCTGTTATTACTACTTCTGTATTTGGTTTTGTTTTTCCGCTTACTGTTGTTGTAGTTTTTGTTGGATCATTTTCAGCTTTGCCATCTGTGATTGCTGGTTTATCTTCTGGTGTTGTAGACTTATCTGCTACTGTTACTTCTGATGGTGTTCCATCTTTTGGTGTTAGAGTAACTTTAGCACCTTTGTCTTGTTTTGGTACTTCTGCTGTGAAGTCTCCGTTTGCATCAGATGTTGCTTTGCCTATTTCTTTTCCATCTTTGTCTGTTATTACTACTTCTGTATTTGGTTTTGTTTTTCCGCTTACTGTTGTTGTAGTTTTTGTTGGATCATTTTCAGCTTTGCCATCTGTGATTGCTGGTTTATCTTCTGGTGTTGTAGACTTATCTGCTACTGTTACTTCTGATGGTGTTCCATCTTTTGGTGTTAGAGTAACTTTAGCACCTTTGTCTTGTTTTGGTACTTCTGCTGTGAAGTCTCCGTTTGCATCAGATGTTGCTTTGCCTATTTCTTTTCCATCTTTGTCTGTTATTACTACTTCTGTATTTGGTTTTGTTTTTCCGCTTACTGTTGTTGTAGTTTTTGTTGGATCATTTTCAGCTTTGCCATCTGTGATTGCTGGTTTATCTTCTGGTGTTGTAGACTTATCTGCTACTGTTACTTCTGATGGTGTTCCATCTTTTGGTGTTAGAGTAACTTTAGCACCTTTGTCTTGTTTTGGTACTTCTGCTGTGAAGTCTCCGTTTGCATCAGATGTTGCTTTGCCTATTTCTTTTCCATCTTTGTCTGTTATTACTACTTCTGTATTTGGTTTTGTTTTTCCGCTTACTGTTGTTGTAGTTTTTGTTGGATCATTTTCAGCTTTGCCATCTGTGATTGCTGGTTTATCTTCTGGTGTTGTAGACTTATCTGCTACTGTTACTTCTGATGGTGTTCCATCTTTTGGTGTTAGAGTAACTTTAGCACCTTTGTCTTGTTTTGGTACTTCTGCTGTGAAGTCTCCGTTTGCATCAGATGTTGCTTTGCCTATTTCTTTTCCATCTTTGTCTGTTATTACTACTTCTGTATTTGGTTTTGTTTTTCCGCTTACTGTTGTTGTAGTTTTTGTTGGATCATTTTCAGCTTTGCCATCCGTGATTGCTGGTTTATCTTCTGGTGTTGTAGACTTATCTGCTACTGTTACTTCTGATGGTGTTCCATCTTTTGGTGTTAGAGTAACTTTAGCACCTTTGTCTTGTTTTGGTACTTCTGCTGTGAAGTCTCCGTTTGCATCAGATGTTGCTTTGCCTATTTCTTTTCCATCTTTGTCTGTTATTACTACTTCTGTATTTGGTTTTGTTTTTCCGCTTACTGTTGTTGTAGTTTTTGTTGGATCATTTTCAGCTTTGCCATCTGTGATTGCTGGTTTTTCTTCTGGTGTTGTAGACTTATCTGCTACTGTTACTTCTGATGGTGTTCCATCTTTTGGTGTTAGAGTAACTTTAGCACCTTTGTCTTGTTTTGGTACTTCTGCTGTGAAGTCTCCGTTTGCATCAGATGTTGCTTTGCCTATTTCTTTTCCATCTTTGTCTGTTATTACTACTTCTGTATTTGGTTTTGTTTTTCCGCTTACTGTTGTTGTAGTTTTTGTTGGATCATTTTCAGCTTTGCCATCTGTGATTGCTGGTTTATCTTCTGGTGTTGTAGACTTATCTGCTACTGTTACTTCTGATGGTGTTCCATCTTTTGGTGTTAGAGTAACTTTAGCACCTTTGTCTTGTTTTGGTACTTCTGCTGTGAAGTCTCCGTTTGCATCAGATGTTGCTTTGCCTATTTCTTTTCCATCTTTGTCTGTTATTACTACTTCTGTATTTGGTTTTGTTTTTCCGCTTACTGTTGTTGTAGTTTTTGTTGGATCATTTTCAGCTTTGCCATCTGTGATTGCTGGTTTATCTTCTGGTGTTGTAGACTTATCTGCTACTGTTACTTCTGATGGTGTTCCATCTTTTGGTGTTAGAGTAACTTTAGCACCTTTGTCTTGTTTTGGTACTTCTGCTGTGAAGTCTCCGTTTGCATCAGATGTTGCTTTGCCTATTTCTTTTCCATCTTTGTCTGTTATTACTACTTCTGTATTTGGTTTTGTTTTTCCGCTTACTGTTGTTGTAGTTTTTGTTGGATCATTTTCAGCTTTGCCATCTGTGATTGCTGGTTTTTCTGATGGAGTTGTTGCTGTTCCTGCAGTTGATACATTACCTGCTTCATCTTTTGCTTTTGCACTTACTTCAGTATTATCTTTCACCTTGTCTGCTGGGATTGTTACTACTCCTGATGCTGGGTCTATTTTTAAGTCGCTTCTGTCTGGTAGTGACCAGTTTCCATAGTCATCTTTGGTTGCTGTAACTGTTACTGGTTTATCTGATCCTTCTGGTGTGTATGTTATATCCATTGATTTAACGTCTACATCCTTAGGTGGTGTAATTGTTACAGTTCCGTCGTTGTTTGCTCCTACTCCTGGTGCAGCTGGAGCTGTTTTGTCTTTAGTATTATTTTTTACAACTGTATTTTTAGCTGGTATTGTAGCTGCTGGTCTACCGTCTGTTGTTGGATAAGTTACTGTTACTTCTCCATTTGCAGCTACTTCAATTTTTGTACCTTCTGGTAGGTTTGGATTGGCTTTTCTAACTGCATTTTCGACATCTACTTTTTCGTTGTCTGTAAGGGCAGCTGGATTAACAACCTCAGTTATTTCTGGGTATTTTAATTTTTCAACAACATTATCTTTTTGTGCAAGGGCATATTTCTTGTCACCTCTTGTAATAACTGCAGAACCATCATCGTTAATTACTACTTCCTCTTTTGTTAGTTTAAGGTCTGGGTTAGCATCAATTATCGCTTGTTCAACCGCTTCTTGTTCTGGTTCTGTAAGGTCATTGATGTTTGCAACTTCTGTCTTCTTAGGTGCCTTAACATCAAGTAGTTTTGCGTCCTTCTTAACAGTTTCAACTGGTTCAAAAACTTTTGTAGAGTCGCCTCTTGTAACTGTTGCTTTACCATTATCATCTACTGTAATTTCATTATCTTGTAAGTCGTAGTCTTTGTTAGCAGCCTTGATAGCGTCTCTAACCGCTTGTTTTTCATTTTCTATTAGATCTTTATCATCTGCTACAGGAGTTATTGCTGGTTTATTTAATTTCGACAAGTCTTTTTCTTTAACTGTCTTTGCAGCAGGAATTTCGCCGGTCTTTCCATCGCTGGTTTTAACACTAACGTTACCTTTAGAATCTACTGTGATGTCATTTACAGTCAAACCGCTATTCTTTGCAATAACAGCTTTCTTTACTGCATCCTTTTCTTCTCCAGTAAGGTTATTAGGATCCTTAACTTCTGTTATTTCTGGATCAGTTAATTTTAGAACAGAGTCCTTAGCCTTAACAGTTTTGTCAGCCGGAATAGTTCCTACTTTACCGTCTTGGTTGATTTTTACAGTACCGTTGTTTTCTACTGTAATGTCATTATCTGTTAAGTTTCTGTCTGGGTTGGCTTTTTTAACAGCGTCTTTAACAGCTTGTTTTTCTTCAGGTGTTAATGCGCTTGTATTTTCAACAAGAACCGGTTCTTTTGGTGGGTTGAAGTTGTTTTGAACTTGTTTTTGTTCTACAGTTTTTTCAGGTGCTAATGTTCCAGTCTTGCCGTCTTTTTTAACTGTAACTGTACCGTCGCCTGCAACTGTAATGTCAGCTTTTGTTAAAGTTGGGTTAGCTTTAATCACGGCATCTGCTACATCGTCTTTTTCATCTGAAGTTAAATTCTTAGTGTCTTTTACTACTGTCTTTACAGGATCATTTAACTTCAAAGGTGTCTTATCTGTTTGTTCCCAAACAGCATAATAAGTTTTTTGTGATGTGATGTTTGTAAATTCTGTAACATTTGGTTTTGTTGCATCTTTTGTATCTGCCCAGCCCTTGAATGTGTATCCATCTCTTGTTGGATCAGCTGGTTTTGTTGCATTTCCACCTTCAACTTTGACATTAGTTGTGTCCTTACCGTCAGTAAATGTACCTTGATTTGCATCAAATGTAACTGTTACTTCATTTGAATAAACAGCATAAACAACTAAGTGTTTTGTTATTGGTGTTTCATTAGTAAAGATTTGTTCTTTTGGCAATTTATTAAATTCATCTGCTGTAACAACTGCATTATTTCCTAAAGTTGTCTTACCTTTTTCAGTAACCCAACCTAAGAAGTTCTTTCCTTCTAGTTTTGGTGCTTCAGGGAATTTATCACCGGTATTTGCTTCTACATTTGCACCTTCAAAACCGTTAGCTACATAGCCATCTTGGCCGTAGAACTTAACATTATCTGGTGCTATCTTAACAGCTTTCTTTGTACCGTCTGCCCATGCACCGTCTGTTGTATCAAATAATACTCTTGCCCTTACCCTTGTTTCTAATAGGTAAGATGGAAGTGATGAACCGTCAGATGCACTTGAAACAAACTTCATATCCTTCTTTAGCTCAAGCTTATGCTCTGTTGTTTTATCTTCTGAATGATAAGCAAGCATCTTAGCTAGGTTTATCCTATATTCATAAGCCTTGTAGGTCTTGTTATCTCCTGCAAAGTGAGGATCAAAGATATGGCCCTTAGGAATAGTGATATCTTTTCTTTTATCTTCACCGACTAATTTACCATCTTTATCGTATTCATTTTCATCAGCTTCAACTTTGGCGTAAAGTTTTTCTCTTTCAAAAAGAGTCCTTACCTTACCACCGTCATACTTTGTATAACCAACAAGTTCTGTTGTGTCAGTGTTAAACTTAGCATTATCAGCCGGCAATACTCTTGGATCCTTGTAGAAGTCATCTGTTCCTTCTGCATAATCATTTGTAAATATCAATTGATATGGAGTGTAAAGTGACTTGTTTATAGAAAGGATTGCTGACTTATCAGAGTGGTCTGTCCATGCTATTTTATTTGTATTTTCTATCTTATCTATATTTACATACTTAAACCAAGAAGTTTTAGAATCAATCTTATTGCCGTTATTATCATAGGCTTCTACAATAATATCTTTTCCTGGCTCTAATTTTTTAGTGTTAATCCAGAAGTTACCAGCTGTAGAAAGGATGGATGTATTAGGTACACCTGTTAGAACTTTGTCATTATCTTTATATTGCCAGAAAGTTCCTACTTTCGGTGTAGTGAAAACTAGTTCTTTTTGTTCAGTTTCACCTTTTAAAGTATATTTTAATTTAAAGGATGCTCCTCTTGGAAGATCTGTATAAAGGTGCATATTGATATTTCTATCGTTTTGTAATGTTAATGTTGCTGCGCCTTTATTTAGCTTACTGCCGTTGTGCGTTTCAAGGAAGTTTACAGGACCGGTAAAGGTTGAATCATAAGGCATGTAAATCTTTAGACTTTGTCCAGCCTTTATTGTAGCACCTTCTCTAAGTGTAAATTTATAAACACCTTCTGCAAATTTTGTGATGCTATCAACAGCGTCCTTGCCGGTAACGAAGCCATTGTAATAACCTTGTTGCTTTCTTGATATTGCTTGGTCTCCACCAATGTGAATCATGATTTGATCTGCGGCTGGCTTAGAAGTTGTATCAATTAGGTATGATTCTCCCTCTGGGACTACATAATCATTAGCGTATTTCTTTTCAAAAACTGTCCAGCCTTTGTTGTTAGGGTTAGTCCAACCTGACATAGTAGAGTAGTTAAGTTTTCTTACTTTGTCGCTGCTAAAAGTATCTTCAAACTTACCCTTGTCTACTACATAATCAATCGCTGTGATGTAAAATCCGGATAACATGGTGTGTTGGTCATGTTTAGGTACTTGTACTACTTTTACGTCACCTTTACTGAAATCACTTGTACTGACAACTATATAAGCTAATTTTCCATCAGAAGAGTAGTTTATCTTGTCTTTAGGTATTCCAACGTTTTTAGTATATGAAGATAGTTTTCTATCGACAGTCATAACATTGACATATCCAACATTTCCCTCAGAATCAGGTTTCAAATAATTAACAAGATTAGCATCAAAAACTTGTGTAAAAGCAATTGGTTCTCCACCAACTGTATTTCTTACAATAGTGTTCGTTTGACCCATGTATTGAGTTCTAATTATACCTAAGTTTGATGCGTCGCTATAGTTTTCTGGATTTGCAATAAATTCTGACATAAAGAACTCTTGGTTTGTTGCATTATTACTATCAGATTGCAAACCTCCCTTTAGGAATAAAGAGTTTACCTTATCATTTAGAGAAACACCTGTAGTCTTAGTATAAGTTGAGTAGTCCATAGAGGATTCACCCGGTGCATAAGCGTATACTTTCGAATAATCATCAGTTGTTAATCTCATTTGGATAATAAAGTTTTCATTACCCAGACTTTTTAAGTCAATGCCTTCTTTTAAAACTAAATTTATAGGCAGATTCTTTCTTTGGTTAGCTCTACCACCAACAGCGGATGGCAAATCAAAAGACCTACCGACAATTCCGTTTACATTTTCAAGTTTGTATTGAGTCGTACCGTCTCTGCCTACAACATGTGATAAATCAAAGTCGACGAACTTTTCAAGATCCCCGAAATTAATTAAAGCCTTGTGCCAAACAGCCGAAGCAGCTTGTGTCTTTTCTTTGTAAACAAGCCTAATTACGTATCTGCCGTTTGCGTCAATGAACATACCATCATAGTCGATGTCGTTCATTTGAATTGGATCAGATGTAGTTACTCTAACTAAAGTTTGGGAGTCCTCCACCTTCCAACGGGATTTATCCTTAATTTTGTTTTCCCAGTTAGGCTTGTTATAGTAGGTTGCACTTGATAGAGCGTCAACTCCTTTTCCACCTTGATTAGGTTCACCTACTGGTTCTGGAGTTTCTTCATCGCTAAATTCTAGGCCTTGATCTGCATCATCGCTAGATTCTTCGCCTTGTTTTTCTTTATCGGCTATTTCTTGGTCGATAAACTCGTCAAGGTCAAAAAGTATGCCTTCTTGGGCCTTTTGGTCCTTGGCCTTGATTTCTAGTTCTTTGATTTCTTCTTCTGTGAATTTTGCATCTAGTAATTTTTGCTTTTGTTCTTCAGAGAAGATGGATTCTTCTTCAGTATTTGCATCAGCTAATTCTTCTGAACTAGCAGGAAAATCTGCTTCCTCTGCCCATGTATCAACTGGTGATACAATGAGGCTGAAGCCTAGCATACAAGATACTAAACCAATAGATAGTTTTCTTGTAGCGTATTTTGGTTTTCTGATGGAACCTTTGAGCTTTCTTTGCTCGATTATTTCCTTCATTAACAATTTGTCGTCCAAAATTAATACCTCTCTTTCTACTTTTTCCTAATATATAGGGACAATACCCCCATTATTAACTAAAGTCTTATATCCATCATACATCTAAGAGTCATTTTTTCAATTTAATTAGTTTTTCAAACTTGTCTTTCTCAATAAAACTAAAATTAATATGACTTTCCAAGGGATTTTTTCCTTGACAGTGATTAATTATGTATTAATTATGGATTTCATGCATAAACAAAGCGAAATCTGAATAAATATTTATTAAAAAATCTATATCTATCTAGTTTTAATAATCTTCATTTTTTTTACTTTAAAGCTTTTTAATGATTTTTTTATAATTATAAAGGTCTTTTAATTGATTTTATCGCATTTAGGGTGCCTTTATCTGATTAAACATTTACCTTGTTTTGTATTATTATGGACCTAATCTCGAGATGAATAATTTTAGAAATGAGGAATAAGAATGATTAATATAAATAATGCTGTTAGGATAATGGATGATTATATGCCACTGATTTATGCTACTATTAGAAGATTTAATAAATTTGATAGGATGGAGGCGATTGATGAGGCAAAGATGGTCTTGATGGAGGCCATCCTCGATTATGATGAGAGTAAGGGGTCTTTTGGAAATTACCTAAAGAACATGCTTAATTACTATTTTTGGGATAAGTCAAAAAAGCCCTTTCCAATTTCCCTTGATATAGAAAGCGGCAATGGGGCAAGTCTTAAAGACGACCTTGTGTGCGATGATGATATTGAGGATGATTTTTTTACAAAGGAAAAATATAAGGATCTTTACGCAAAGATAAAACGCCTTGATGATAAAGATATTTTGATAATAAAGCTAAAATACTGGGAAAATCTGTCGGATAAAAAAATAGGAGAAATAATGAATCTCTCCGCCAAGACAATTAGAAATAGGCATTCTCTGGCCCTAAAAGACCTTAAGGAGATGATGGAAGTGGAGTAGGGAAATATTTTGCTTGCTTAGATTGATCTGGTCCATGATTTATAGGATTCCTTCTCTCGATTGCAATCGATGTAAACTAAGTCAAGTAATCTCTAGCAGCCAACCCCCTCGTCTCGACTAAGTGAGCGTAGCGAAGAGCAAGCCCGTCTGGCTATAGGAGACCGGAGAGATCTCTTGCTTTTTTTGTATAATTATTATGGAAATGGTGTCGTATTAATTTTAGTATGGAGTAGTTGTTTTATAAACGTCTCCCGAATGTATGAGTAGAGCTAGCTTTGAGTTGGTCTCTCCGTTCATACTGGTCTTTTATTTGTAAGATCCCTCGTCAAAGTCCTTCGGACTTTTCTGTCGGGACGGCGCTGAATTCATCTCGCAAATTCTAGGCTAAGGACTGCCATCAACTCGCTTAACTCACTGTAGCCAGACCATTAGCGACGGCACCGTCCCCCTCGCTTCGACCGATAACTAGCCCGTCGGCTCTAGGAGGCTGGAGAAGCCTCTTGCCGTTTTTGTATAATTATTATGGTAAGGAATTCTCGTTAATTTTAGGATGGAGTAGTCGTTTTATAAACGTCCCCCGAATGTATGAGTAGAGCTCATACGTAGTTGGAAGGTAATCTTTTTATTCCGAACGCTCCTTTTCGTCGCGTCCTGTCCTCACCTAGCCGGACGGGCTAGCTCAAAATTACATAAGGTTTTATCCTATTTTTTCTTCATACCTTTGGTGTTCGAGAAATAGCATAAATCGTTCAAATTTTGTTAGCAAAATTTGAACTACCATTATAGTAGGTATCAGTCTCACCGAGCCGACGGGCTTGCCTCCCATTCGAGACGAGGGCATGGGTTTGAGTTGGTCTCGGGGCTCCACCTCCTCATCTCGACTGAGCTTAGGGCAAGCCCGTCTGGCTTTTGGAAGACCCACCACGCGAAGTCCTAACCCTATTTTCGACGAAAATAGATGGTAGGCCTGGTGCCGTAGCTGAGTGGTCTCGAAAATGACCGATGCTAAAGCATCGGTCACCCTTGAATGGTGGGACTATTCCCATTAGCGAATCAGAAAAAGACTGATGTTTTGATCAGTCTTTCTAAAATCCCGAGGTAATTTGTGAGGAAAAATGTGGGAAATCGGCGAAGTACAGAAGAAACCGGAGTGAGGCGTACCAAAGTACGCCGCAACGAGGTTTATTCGAAACGAGCCGATTTACCCATTTTTACCACAAATTACTCCCATTCTTCTTTTCCAAACGTACACTAATTATCAAACCATTCAAAATACTATATTCTATTTTATGTAGTACCACTAAATCCACCTAATTATAGGACATTTTCAAATTTTTAGTCCCGTCCCAATCCCAGTACCGGACAAAAACTAATAATATTTATAAAGATTCTATATAAACGCCAAAATACATCTAGCTAATAATAAAAACCACCGGCGCAGTGAAATGAGCACAAAAGCTTGACTTAAAAACCAACTTAAAGAGGTCAGTTTTTTGGCTCTTTGTCAAATCGTGTTGGTAATTAAAAATCAACTACATTCTTTATCGGGGATAGAAATTTCTATCCCCGATTTTTAACTAGCAAATAAATTCCTTGAAATAAGTATTCTAGTTCTAAAATTCGCAAAATTCCTGTAACCAAACGCCACTCTCTTTAAAACCTTAATATAATTGTTTATACCCTCAACAGCACCATTAGAGTACTCAAAATTAAATGAATTCTTAAGATAATCAATATATTCAAGGCAAGTATCAATCGATACCTGCATCCTAAAACCAACCCTATCCCTAAAATAAATCAAATGCTTTTTAAAAGACTCAAAATCTCGATTTTCAATATCTTGCCTAATAATCAGATAGCAGGTATAAGAGTCTTCTAAAACTTTATCAATTGAAATACTTTCATTAACAACATCTAACTGAGAAATATACCTACCAGGGAAATGTATTTTCTTAGAAAGGACTGTCGAACTAAGCAACCTATAAGGTTTTAGAAATAGCTTCCAATATTTCTTAAGCTTCTTGTAATCTGAAGAATAAGTAGAAAAAGTCTTCATAGTATCAACTCTAATCTGATTAAAAGATCTAGAAAAAAGACCAACAATATGGAATCTTTCAATAATAATCTTAGCATTTACAAATAACTCCTTAATTAAAGAAATATAGGGACTATACGTATCAATACAAATAATCTCAACTTGATTTCTAACATATTTAGGAAAAGAAGAAAAATATCTTTTTAGAAAAGGCAGTTGTCTATTCTCAACAATATCAACTATCTTATTATTATCAGCATCACAATAAATAAAACTCATAGCACCTTTAGCATCTTTGGTTGATTTAAACTCATCAAAACATAGATGTTTAGGAAGTGTTCTAAAATCTGCATTAAAATAATTATCAAATCTAACTAAAAATCTAGCAACACTAGTAGTGGAAATGTTGTTATCTCTGGCAATATCTTTAATTGAAATCTTCTTAGTTAAATCAGTAAATATGTGTTTTTTTACTTGATTATAAATATTACAATGTTTATCAACTATCTTAGACTCAAGTAAAAAATACTTATTGCAATCCTTGCAGTACATCTTCTGCTTCTTCAAATCAATTAAAACAGGATGTTCACCTGCCCTAGAGCACCTTACAATAGATGATTTAAATCCATACTTAATTAGATTATGGTTAGAGCCACAATTAGGACAAACTTGTTCAGAATATTCTAATTTAGCTGTTAAAACTGTATATGTTACACCTTTAATAACTTTGTGATATATTCCATTAGAAAAATTAAGGTTCTTATCTTTGATATTCAGTAAATTTGTAATAAAATAATTGTTAGACATATTTAATCTCCTTTTTAATTTGTAGCTGATTTAATTATAGGGTAAATGATTAAATATGTCTTCTTTTTTTACAAAAAAATCGTGCTGACAGAAGTTTCATCTACTTCTACCAACACGATTTATTATAGAACCTTTTTTCAGGATTAAGGTTGATACACAAAATTGTTTACAGATCCGGGTCACCTTATTTAATTTGGTAGCTCTTTTTAATTGTATCATATTATAATTCTTTTATATTTGTACAAAGTATAAAACATAGTTTATCGTTTATTGACTAGCTTTCAAATCCATAGTAAATACAGATCCACTTGGTATATTATCCGTTACACTTATTTCGCCACCATGGGCCTTAACTATAATTCTACAAAGATATAAGCCTAGACCTATACTCCTCTTGCTATCGATGATTTTGTTATTAGCCGAATAGAATTTTTGGAATATTCTTTTCTTATCGGTATCTTCAATTCCTTTTCCATTATCTGCCACTTGGATTATGACTTTGTTTGCATCTTGGTAGGCTCTTATATTGATACTTGACCCTTCAAAAGTATATTTTATAGCATTATCTACAAGGTTTATGATGACTTGTATTATTAACCTCACATCCATATCAGCCATTAGGTAGTCATCATCTATATCAACAGTTATATTGTGATTTTTTTTATCTCTGCTTACATGCTTTAGGGCCTCTTCTATGACTTCTTCAACCATTTGTGGCTCTATTTTTAGTTTGCTTTTACCTTCTTCAACTCTAGTTACTGAAAGTAAATTTTCTATAAGATTCAGTAGCCACTGTGAATCATCATAAATATCTCTATATAGCCCTAATTTCATTGTTTCTGTTAAGTTTTCCGAATTATTAAGTAGTATATGAGAATTTCCATAAATAGTTGTTAGGGGCGTTCTTAAGTCATGGGAGATTGATCTTAAAAGATTTGTTTTCAATTGCTCATCTTTTATTCTCAAATTAGCTTCGTTTTTATCTTTTAAAATTTTTTCTTTCTCTAAAGCCAAAGACATATCTCCAAGGATTGCTAGTAAAATTTTATTTTCTACGGAATCTAGCCTATCTTTACCCAAATGTATACCTATAACCCCATACACACTTGTATTAAATCTGATTGCATAATATAAGTACTTGGCATCTGGCAAATATTCTGTGCCAGCACCTGCACTTTTGTTTTTGGCAAATACCCACTTTACTATTTCTAATTCTTTGAGAAATTCTTTATCAGCATCCCTAAAATCATCCTTGAAAATTAGTGGATCCTGAATTTCCCCATCTACTATATCGTAATAAACTATATTTCTATTTAGTAGGTTTGATAATTGATTACAGCCTGTTTCTATGATTTCGTGTTTGGATATTTTAGTCTGTAAAAGTTGATTTGTTTCTAACAAAAGCTTTGTTATATATGTCATATTTGATGAGTTCTTTGCATTTTTTCTTATCTGGCTTGCTAGCTTACTTGTCAAAAATGATACTATTAATAAGACTAAAAAAGTAATAATATATTCAGGATTAGATACTGATAAACTTAAAGTTGGCTTAGTAAAACAATAATTAAAGGCTAATACGCATATTACAGATGAAATAAAACTCACTAATTCATCATAAGTTACAAGGGCAATAAAAAATACACCTAGTATATAGATCATTATTATATTTGCATCACTGTAGCCAAAATCATAAAATATATAACCTATTAGAGTGCTGATTGCTAATATTATAAAAGCAATTAACAAATCTTTTGATATATTTTTGTTTTCTTTAAATCCATAAGTTTTGACCTTATCATTTATTGGAACAGCGTAAATATCTATTCTGTCAGATTTTTTTACCACTTGATCATATATGCTGGTATTTAAAGATAATAGCTTAAAATCATTTCGTTTTTTTCCTATTACAATTTTTTTTACTTTATATAGTTTTGCAAAGTTTACTATTTGGCTTGCTATATCGTCATCATATATAATCTCAACCATAGCCCCCATGTTTTCCGCTAGACTTAAATTGTCTTGTAGGTAGTCATTGTCCTTTTTTTCCTGAAACTTATCTCTATCAGATACATATAGAGCAATTAGTTTAGCTTTTTCATTTTGAGCTATCTCATTGGCTTCTTTTATTACCTTACTATTAGATTGGGATTCAGATATACATACTAATATCAAATCTCTATCAATTAAATCCATTTATTTCATCTTCCCCTGATTTATTGATTCTAATCATCTTGTAGCCAACTCCAACATGAGTTTGGATATACTTATCGTCAGTTAATTTTTCTATCTTTTTTCTAAGAGAGGTCATATACACTCTCAAAGAAGAGAGATCAGATGCTAGGTAATTGACCCAAATGTTTTTTAGGATGTACTGATGTGTGAGAACCTTGCCAACATTTTCTGCTAATAAACATAATAAACTATATTCTATTGGCATTAAATGTATTTCTTCACCTTTAATAAATACGCTTCTCGAAGGATAATCTATTCTTATATCTCCATTTTCAAATGAAATTTTGTCTTCAACACTATTATTTTCAACATAGTTTATTCTTCTTAAGGTTGACCTAACTCTTGCAAGAAGTTCATCAACATTAAATGGCTTGGTCAAAAAATCATCTGCCCCTGCGTCCAAGGCTTCTATTTTATCTTCATCATTGGTCCTAGCGCTAATTACTATAACTGGAGTAGTCGAAAAATCTCTGAATTTTTTTATTATTTCTATTCCATCAATGTCAGGCAATCCCAAGTCAATAAAAACTATGTCATATTTATTTGAAGTCATTAGCTGTAGAGCATTTTTACCATCAATCGCTAGGTCATATTCATAATCATTTATCTGCAATGTTGTTGATATCAAGTTTCTCACAGCTCTGTCATCTTCTACAATTAATATTTTTATATTTTCATTCATATATACTTACCTTCTTTATAGCAAAATATTGGTCAAATCATTCTAAGCCTCAAGTTATGATTACCTGAGGCCTTATATTACAATATTATTTTTTCATTTCACTTACTAAGTCTATGTTTAGTTTCAATACATTTACAGTTTGTTCACCAAAGATTCCCAAAGCTTTTTCACTAGTATTTTGTTTTATCAGTTGTTCTAAGTTTTCTTTGGAGAGATTTGTATTTTTTGCTACTCTATCAACTTGTAATTGAGCTGCTTTGACAGAAATGTGTGGATCGAGACCTGAGCCTGATTGGCTTATGATGTCTTCAGGGATATCTTCTTTTGATACCGCAGGATTTTCTTTAATAAACTTATCTATTTCTTCGTTAATTCTTTTCTTTAGGTTAGGGTTACTTACTGCTAAGTTTTTACTACCAGAAGCTAATCCATCATACTTGTCTCCATCTTCATAGACATTGTAGTTAACAGCTGATGGTCTCGAATGAAATAATTTTGGATCAGTAAAATCTTGACCTATTAATTCTGAGCCAACTACTTCATCTCCCATCTTTATTAAACTTCCATTAGCTTGTTTTGGAAAGATAATTTGTGCAAGTACCGTCATTAAAAGTGGATATATAATACCACAGACTATAAATGCAAATATTGTAACAAAAAAAACTTGTTTATATTTTTTAATAGTTCTCATTATAACTCCTTAAACTCCTTAAATTCCTAACATTCCAAGTAAAGGAAATACTAATATATCTATTAGTTTTATACCAATAAAAGGACAAATTACACCACCAAGTCCGTAAATCAACATATTCTTTCCTAACATTTTTGAAGCTGACATCGGTTCATATTTAACACCTTTCATTGCCAAAGGAATTAGACAAGGAATAATAATTGCATTAAATATTAGTGCTGAAATAATAGCACTTGATGGACTATTCAATCCCATAATGTTCAATACTTTCATTTGAGGTATAGCAAGAGTAAATATAGCTGGTATTATAGCAAAATATTTGGCAATATCATTAGCAATGGAAAATGTTGTCAAAGAACCTCTTGTTATAAGTAGCTGTTTACCAATCTCTATAACTTCCAATATTTTGGTTGGATCTGAATCCAAATCAACCATGTTTGCTGCTTCTTTTGCTGAACTTGTACCACTGTTCATAGCAATACCAACATCAGCTTGAGCCAAGGCTGGAGCATCGTTGGTTCCATCTCCTGTCATGGCTACAATTTTACCTAGGGTTTGTTCTTTCTTTATGGCTTCTATCTTATCCTCAGGTTTACATTCTGCTATATAGCCGTCAACACCAGCTTCTGCAGCAATTGTAGCAGCAGTAAGAGGGTTATCTCCAGTACACATTATGGTCTTTATCCCTATTTTTCTAAGTCTTTCAAACCTTTGTCTAAGTCCTGGCTTAACCGTATCTTTCAAATAGATAATTCCATAAATTACATTATCTACACAAACGACTAGTGGAGTACCCCCTAATTTTGAAATACTTTCTACTTTTGCTTGTAGGTCGCTTGGTACATCTCCACCTCTTTCAGTAATAAACTTTATTATCGCTTCCCCAGATCCCTTGCGTATCATGACACCGTTTTTTAAATCGATCCCACTCATCTTACTTGCTGCAGTAAATTCTACAAAAGACGCATCTTCGTAATCTGCTGGATTAACTTTAGAACCCAATTTTTTTGCAAGTTCGACTGTAGATTTACCTTCAGGGGTGTCATCTTTTAGTGATGATATCATGGCATATTCTATTAAATCTGATTTGTCGATTCCATCGACATTTATAAAATCACTAGCTAACCTATTTCCAAAGGTTATTGTTCCTGTTTTGTCTAGAATCATTGTATCAACATCACCACAAGCTTCTACAGCCTTGCCTGACATTGCTATGACATTGAATCTAGTAACCCTATCCATACCAGCTATACCGATTGCGCTAAGTAATGCACCAATTGTAGTAGGGATTAGGCAAACCATTAAAGCTATTAATGTAGAAACTGAAATTTTTACATTAGAATAGTTAGCTATTGGATATAGGGTTATGATAACTATCAAAAATATAATAGTTAAGGAAACCAACAAGGTATTTAGAGCAATCTCATTTGGTGTTTTTTGTCTAGAGGCTCCTTCTACAAGAGATATCATCTTATCCAAAAATGATTCACCAGGATCTGAGCTTATACGAACTTTAATCCAGTCTGATACAATAAGTGTACCTCCCGTCACTGAAGAAAAATCTCCTCCACTTTCTTTAGTTACTGGTGCAGATTCACCAGTGATTGCAGATTCATCAATACTTGCTATACCTTCAATTATTTCACCGTCATTAGGGATTATTTCGCCTACTTTTACTAAAACTATGTCTCCTTTTTTTAGGTCATTACTAGAGATTTCAATTTCTTTTCCATCATCTAAAATTTTTCTAGCCTTAGTATCCTTTTTTGTTTTTTTCAATGTCTCTGCTTGTGCCTTTCCCCTACCTTCAGCTACGGATTCGGCGAAATTTGCAAATAGTAAAGTTATAAACAAAATAATGGAAACAAGCATATTGTATTTACTTGCATTGTCGCTTCCATCATTTATCAAATTTGGGAAAAAAGCAAGTAATAGACAAATTATAAATCCAATTTCTACTACAAACATTACAGGGTTTTTTATCATATACTTAGGATTTAATTTTAAGAATGCCCCTTTAATAGAAGTCTTCATTATATCTTTACTTACAAATTTTGTTTTCTTATTAACCATATTTCCTCCTATAGTACCAACCATTCTGCTATTGGTCCTAAAGCTAGTACTGGCAAAAATGTTAGTGCTGCAAATATATAAACAATTATTACTAAAATAATTGAAAAAGTTAAGTTATTAGTTTTTAGTGTTCCAGCAGTTTCATTGATATCTATTTTTTTAGAAAGATTTCCTGCTATTGCTAGCTGGATAATAATAGCTAAATATCTTCCAAAAAACATTACTAATCCACAAGTTATATTCCAAAAGATTGTATTGTCAGCCAAACCTTCAAAACCAGAGCCATTATTCGCTGCTGATGAAGAATATTCGTATAGTATTTGACTTAGTCCGTGGAATCCTGGATTAGTAATACCCTCAAGTCCAGGATTTATACTAACTGCTAGTGCAGAAAAACCTAGAATCAAAAGTGGGTGAATGATAATTGATAAAGCTGCAAGTTTCATCTCATTACCTTCAATTTTTTTACCTAGATATTCCGGTGTCTTACCAATCATAAGACCGCATATAAATACTGCTAAGATAGCATAGATTAACATATTCATAAGTCCTACACCTGCTCCACCAAATACAACATTTAACATCATGTGAAGCAAAGGAACTAGGCCACCCAAAGGTGTAAGTGTATCATGCATATTGTTAACAGTTCCAGTAGTAAATGACGTTGTAACTGTTGTAAATAATGAAGATTGGGCAATACCAAAACGCATCTCTTTTCCTTCCATATTTCCCATATTGTGAGATATTCCAGAAAGACTTGCCCCGTTTACACCATTAAGCTCATTATGATAGCAAATACCCAAGCCTATTACAAATAATATGGACATGGCAATAAATATTGACTGGCCTTCTTTGCCCAGCCAAACTTTCTTAGCCATAGCTTTATCTGTGTGCTCTGGTATTTGTTCATTTTCACTTGCTGATTTTTTAATAAACTTATCATGTGCCATCTTTCCAAAAATGAAAACACATGATCCTGGCAATAACATCATAGAAATTAATTCTATAATATTTGAAATAATATTAGGGTTTTCAAAAGGAGTTGATGAGTTGGCTCCGAAAAATCCTCCACCATTAGTACCCAAATGTTTAATTGCCTCCAAAGCAGCTACAGGACCAGCACCAAGTTCTTGGTTTTTGCCCTCAATAGTTTTAATTAAAATATTAGAATTAAAGTTTTGGATAACTCCTTGAGACACCAATAATAATCCAACAATAATAGATGCTGGTAATAAAAATCTTGTTATGATTTTTATAAAATCCACAAAGAAGTTTCCCATCTTCTCTCCAAGTATTCCTCTTATCATTGCTACGCAAGCTGCATATCCACTAGCTGCTGAAGTGAACATCATCATAATAATCACAAACATTTGAGAAAAATATGACAAGCCTGATTCACCAGCATAGTGTTGCAAGTTAGTATTAGTCATAAAAGAAATAATTGTATTAAAAGCTAAAGTTTCCTCCATAGAGCCTATTTTATTTGGATTAAATATCCCTATAGATTGAATTCTAAGAACTAGATATGAAAGTAGAACCAAACACGCATTTAAAAGAATCAATGACAATGCATATTCTTTCCAGTCCATATCACTTTTTTCAATCTTTAAAATTTTAAAAATTCCTGAATCCACTTTATCAAATAAAGGATCAGCGAATGTTTTTTTATTGTTAGTCATTTTATATAAGTAATTTCCACATGGAAATATAATGACTAAGAATATTAGTAATGTTAATAATATTTGTAACATAATCTCTCCTACTTACACAATTTTCTTACGAAAATATATATTTTTTATTTGTGCCATATATTGCTAAATTTCCCAAATTTTTACTAGCAGGTTCATAGCAAGGGTCTAATGCCCAAGCAGCCCTGAAGTGTTTCATAGCCAATTCATGGTTTCCTCTTATTTCCATCAAAATACCTAACAAATTGTGAGGAACTGGACTATGTGGATATTCTTTCATTTTATCTTTTACCAATTCTAAACATTCGTCAAGGTTTCCCAAATCAATTTTTAATTTTATTAAGGAACAAAAATCATTCAAACAATTATTAAAATCACATTTAGTTAAATTCATAATTTCCTTCATACTTATCTCCCAAAACTATATTTAAAATTTCTCAGGGTTAATCAGTGCATAAAACAAATAGCATAAAACCCCTAAAATAACAATTAATAATAGTAACATATAAACCTCCACAATAATTAATTACTTGTAATTTTTTTATCTATCCAATGGACAAATAATTTTAATATTAAAAATGAAATGATAATTATAGCTATCATAATAAGGTCTAACATTAATCATTCCTCCTATTCTCTAACTATATGTGTAATATACCAACTTTTACCTTAAAATAGTTTTAAAATATACACCATAGACATTAAAATTGTATTAAAATTCACTGATTTTGCCTTTTTTTTAATATATATAGTAAAATAAAATCAGAAATAAATAAATAAGGATAATTTTATGGAAAAAAAAGGTGAATTGACAATCTTCTTCGGATACTGTGCAGGTGTCGGCAAGACATACAATATGCTAGAAGTTGCCCACGAAAAGTACCTAGAAGGCATAGATGTGGTTGTTGGTTATGTAGAACTTCATGATAGAAAAGATACTCTAGCATTAATGAATGGTCTAGATATAATAGACTATAAAAAAATAAACTATAAAGATCATATTTTTAATGAACTGGATATAGATAAGTCCCTAGATAGAAAACCTGACATCATATTAGTAGATGAGCTTGCCCATACCAATGCACCAGGCAGTAGACATAAAAAAAGATACCAAGATGTAGAGGAATTACTTAGAGCAGGCATTGATGTATACACAACATTAAATGTCCAACACCTGGAGAGCCTTCATGATATAGTAGAATCAATTACTAATATAAAAGTCAATGAACGTATACCTGATTATGTTTTTGATAATGCTGACCATATAAAAATAATAGATATTGAAGTAGAACAATTAATTGAAAGATTAAAGGAAGGAAAAATATATAATTATTCCCAGTCTAAAAAAGCCCTAGATAATTTTTTTACTATAGATAATCTTATCTCGCTTAGGGAAATAGCTTTAAGAAGATATGCTGATAAAATAAATTTATATACTGACGAAAAAAATAAACCATTTTTAAAAGAACATATACTAGTGTGTCTTGGCCCATCACCCACTAACCAAAAAGTAATCAGAACTGCTTATAGGATGGCTAACTCTTTCCATGCAGAGTTTAGTGCCCTATATGTAGAAACATCTGAAAGCAAAAATTTTTCTAATACAGAAAAAAATAACTTACAAAAAAATATAGACTTGGCTAAACATCTAAAAGCTAATATCGTTTCTTCTTATGGTGATGATATATCATTTCAAATTAGCCAATATGCAAAACTTAGTGGAGTATCAAAGCTTGTCTTGGGAAGATCCTCACAGAAAATATCATTTTTAAATAAAACAACTATAATTGATGAGATTACTAAGGATGCTCCAAATCTTGATATATTCATAATCCCTGATGCTAACAGTGAGTATAAGAAAAAAAATATAAGGCTAGATGAATTTGTGCATTTCGATAGAGAAGATCTGATAGTAACTTTGCTCATACTGTTAGCTACAACTGTACTATCTTATGCCTTATTTATTTTTGATTTTAATACAACTAACATAGTTTTGCTTTATACTCTATCATCCTGCATAGTTGGATACACAACAAAACACCCTATATACAATATTCTTGCTCTCTTGCTAAATATATTTATTATAGATTTTATATTTATACCACCCTATTATTCTTTGAGGATTTACTCAAAAGAGTATCTGATGATATTTATAATAATGATCATAGTTTCTTTTTTCATTAGCCTAATGCAAAATAGACTAAAAAAGGAAAATATACTAACAACTCAGCAGTCACACAGCTTAGAGGTTCTGCTTCAAACAAGCCAGAGATTGCAGCTAAGCAAAAACTATGATGAAGTAATGTATGAAACCTGCTATCAACTACATAAGCTCCTAAACAAGGTAATAATATTTTATCCTGTTTTCAAAAGCTCACTTTTGTCGCCAATAATTTATAACCCAAAAAACGTCGCAAATATGAAAGAAATATATTTGCAAGACTCCGAGAAAACTGTAGCAAAATGGGTATTTTTAAATAATGATAGTGCTGGTGCAGGCACAAATACTCTAACTAATGCTAATGGCTTATATTTTGCCATTAGAAAAAATAGTGCAGTCTATGGCGTTGTCGGCATAGATATGTCAGATAAAAGTATCGGTAGTCAATTGTCAGTAAATGATAAATCTCTGCTTATAGCCATGCTAAACGAGATCGCTCTGGCAATTGATTCATTGGAAAATAAGTCTTGCTATATAAACCTTAATAAAAATTAATATTATAACTTCATAATTTTTCTATTGAATACTTTGCTATATTATGGGGGTATTTTTATGTCCGAACTAATGAACAAATAATAAAGTATTAAGATCATTTCATAATCAATATATAAATGGGCAAATCAAAACTACCAGCTCAGCTGGTAGTTTTGATTATAATATAAAAAGAGGTATGCAATGGTTATTTTAAAGAAGATTTCATTTTCAAATGAGGAAGTTGTTTATGAGTATTACCCGGAAGGGAAAACTGAATTTCTGGGTGTAATCGTCGCAGATTCAAAAGAAAGAAAAGTTTTCCTTAAAGAAAGCTCGGAAAAGGATTTCTATAGAGAAATAATTGGATCAGAACTTAATGACACGAGGTATAGTATTAATAAGATGCGAGTTGAAAATGGCAAAGAGCCGTATACTGAAGAATTGTACATTTGTAATCCTGATAAAGATTATGGTGGTTATGTATATGCAGAAAAAGCTCTATCTAAACTTGAAGAATTTCTTGAAACTAATAATTACAAAGATTAATGTATAGTTGCTTGGTATTAGCAAAAATTATGTTACTAAATTTTTATAGATTTTTAAAATTTTAATTCAAAAGAATGTAAAGAAAAATCTATAGATATGAGTGGAGATTCAGCCATTCAAATATTTTATCACAAATATATTTGTGATAAAATACTAGACAAGAATACTTTATCTTAATATAGAGAAAGCAATGGAGGAAATTATGATTGAAAAAATTATTGACGACAATGAAAATATATTGTGGCGAGGAAAGCCCAATGCTTTTCTTTATATTGTAGGCAAGCCAAGCATTTATTTAATTGCATTAATTTGGGGGATTTTTGACTTCTTTTTTATATCTATTTTTTTTAGAGAATTTAGCTTTATGAATGGATTTTTTATAATTTTCTTTATAATTCATCTTTTTCCTGTTTGGTTTGCAATTTTAATGCCCATCTATAGGGTTTTAAATTATGGAACAATTGAATATGCAATTACAGATAAGAGAGTTTACATCAGCCAAGGCATTTTTGGAAGAGATGTAAATAATTATGAGCACAGAGAGCTTACAAATTTGAAAGTAGATGTAAATTTTATGGAAAACATCAAGGGACTTGGCACAATTATCCTAGTTTATAATGGCGAAGGTGGTAATTCATCTTACAGCTTTAAGACTGACGCAGATAAATTTATTTCCATAAAAGATCCCTACGATGTCTACAAACTTCTTAAAAAAGTATCTCTCGATGTTGCAACAGATCAAGCCTATCCAAACGCCTATAGACCAAAAGAGAATGAAGGCTACAACACAAAATATAAAAGATAACTTAAAATGCAACAAAAATGTCACTGAGAAAATTTTCATGTCAGAATTTTTATCGGTGACTTCTGATTAATGAGGGAAATTTCTGTAATATTTTATTTTAATAGAGCCTTCTTTGCCTTAATTTTTAATAAATAAGAATAAATAATAAGTTATAAGAAAGAGTTGACAGGTGATGCATATCCTATGTTACCTTCTAAATATTCTTTTACTATTTTTAGTTTGAATTCTAAATTGTATTTTGACATTAAAAGACCGCAGCATGAAGCTACGGTCTAATTTTTTGTCCTCATGTAAACCACTTGGAACTATTATTCAGTTTATTCTTTTTTACAAATGTTCCCATTTTAATCCCAGTTACAGTTTTTGATCTTCTGTAACTGTTGATTTTACAAAGTTTTTAATTTTTCAGGTTAATTTGTGAGGAAAAATGGATGAAATAGACGAAGTACAAAAAAGCCCGCAGTGAGGCGTACCTTAGTACGCCGCAACGAGGGCTTTTTGAAACGAGTCTAGTTCGCCATTTTTACCACAAATTTATTCCCATTCTTCTTTTCCAAACGTCCGATATATCCCAAACCATTCAAAATTCTAAGTTCTATTTTTTCTAATATAACTAAATCCACCTAATTATAGGACGTTTTCAGATTTTTAGTCCCGTCCCAGTCCCAGTACCGGAGAAAGATTGTTTTAATATAATATCTGTTAATCTTGTTTATCCAGTTTTCAAATTAATCTCACTTCGAATTTACTTCATTTTTACTTTTTGCTTTGTGGGTTTAAATCTAAATATATTACTTGGTAATTATCCAGCCTATGGATATAAGACAAAATATCTACAGAACCTAAAGCAAGGAGATTTTGTTAAAATATTTGGAAAAGTAAAAACAAATATTGATAATAACGGGAAAGAACATAAAAATGTTCGTATTCTGTCTTCTAAGATATTAAAAGCAAAAGAACAAGTAAGGAGTCAAGGCAAGGATAAAAAGTCCATATTAGGGCAAATAAATAGCTTTAAGGCAGAGGACAAATTTAAGTAGTGATACAGAAAAATATTTTAAAGCTATTTCAGGATACGACACATGTGGAGACGGTGGTATTATTGTCAAGAAAATAGAATAACAAGTTATTAAACTGTCGAAATAGGTGGCTTTTAGGATTTTAAAAGAAATCAGTTCTATAATAAATTAAAAATCGTGTTGGTAGAAAAATCGTCTACTTCTACCAACACTATTTTACAAATAGCCAGTACTTACATCTCTTTTTCTCCTGTAAAACTATTGTATCTTGATACTTTAAGGAGTTTCAATTATTCGATCTGTTAATTGTCATTTTTTCGGATCTAATCTTAATAAAATAGCATTAATGGCGACGATGACTGTTGACACAGACATTAGGATTGCTCCTAATGCAGGGCTTAATGTGATACCAATAGGAGCCAAAATTCCTGCAGCTAAAGGGATAGCTATAAAGTTATAACCGGCTCCCCAAAAGAGGTTTTGTTTCATTTTACGAGTTGTTTTGTGTGCTAATTCAATGAATGATTCAATATCTCCTGGATCGGATTGAGTCAATATGACATCAGCTGAATCCAATGCCACTTGGGTTCCAGCGCCTATAGCTATACCAACGTCTGCTAAGGCAAGAGAAGGGGCATCATTGACACCGTCACCTACCATGATAACTTTCTTTCCACGATCTTTAAGTGTTTTTACTAACTCATATTTGTCTTGTGGAGATTGATTTGATCTATATTCAATCTCTAAATCTTCTGCCGCACCTTGAGCTGCTTTTTCATTATCACCTGTTGCCATAATTGGTTGAATATTGTTCTTTTTAAGAACTTTAATTAACTCTTTACTGGTTGCTTTTAATTCATCCCCCAAAGCTACAGCACCAATAGCATCATCGTTTTCTACTAAGACACTGAGAGTTGCTCCTTTTGGAATATCCATATCCAGATTACGTCCGTATGCTTTTTGACTGATTAATTGGTATTGGTGCCCGTTGGCTTTACCTTCTACGCCAGCACCGGAAATTACATCAATAGAATCAAAGGATACTGGACTTATACCTTCTTGGTCGGCGAAGCTTATAATTGATTGAGCAATAGGGTGACTAGACCCTCCTTCAATACCTGCCAATAGTGAAATGATTTCTTCTTTTGTATATTTTTCATTAAAAAGTTCAACATCTAATACTTTAAACTCACCTGTTGTTAAAGTACCTGTCTTATCTAAAATCATCACATCTGCATCTTGAGCTATTTCTAAAGATTCTCGGTCTTTTACTAGTAAGCCACGACTTGCCCCTAAGCTTGTGCTACGAGCGGTGACCAATGGAATAGCTAGACCCAAAGCGTGAGGACAAGCTATAACTAATGTTGTGATAGCAAATTTTACTGCCGTTGGGATGTCCGCTATAAGCGTCCATACTACAAAAGCTATTAGTGCGACAATGACCGCAATATAGAAGAGCCACCCTGCAACCTTTTGCGCAATATTTTCTGCTCTGGAAGGCTGACTTTGAGCTTGGCTGATTAAATTCTGAACTTGAGAGATGAAGGATTGATCACCTGTCTCATTCACTTTAATATAAAGAACCCCTTCTCCATTTGTTGAGCCTCCGATCACTTCGTCGCCAGGACCTTTTTTAACTGCTTTTGATTCTCCAGTCAAAAGAGCTTCATTTACACGTGATTCGCCACGCTCGATAGTTCCGTCTGCTGGCACATTTTCTCCAGCTTGAACTCGAATTAAATCACCTACCTTTAAGTCAGCAACTGGTCGTGTTTCAATTGAATCGTCTTCTAATACAACGTGAGCATCTTTCGGCACTAGCTTAGCCAATTCTGCTTGTGCGTCTCCTGCTTCTCCAATAGCTTTCATCTCAATCCAGTGACCTAATAACATGATTAATAGTAATGAAGCAAATTCAAAGAAAAAGTCCATAATTTGTTCACCTGTTACGTAGCTTGCTATTACAGTATAAATACTATATAAATATGAAACACTTAAACCTAAAGAAACGAGAGCCATCATTCCAGGTTCTTTTTGTTTAAATTCGTCAACTGCCCCTTGATAGAATGGACGTCCACCATAAATAATTAATATAGTAGATAAAATAGCTACTACAATATCAGAATATGGAAAAGTAAACTGGAATGGTAGGTCAAACCCAGCCATAGGGGATAAGAGCATAATAATGATTCCTAGTGGCAATGATTTTAAGAAAAGTTCCTTAAAGTTACCGTGATGATGGTGGTCATGCCCACTGTGTCCGCTGTGATCATGCCCATTGTGCCCGCTGTGATCATGCCCAGCATGATGTTCTTGATGTTCATCCTTATGGTCTCCATGTTCTTCCGTGCTTACGTGCTCATGTTTTGAATGATCCATGTCGCCATGATTATGGTGACTGTGGGATAAATGTTTGTTGTTATTGTTCATTTTAAATTCCTCCTTATGCTTAATGATGATGTAAATGACATTCGCATTGTCCTTCTGGACAATTGCAATCCACTTCTTCTACTGCGAAAGATTTTTTCATCTCTAATATTTTTTCTAGTCGATCTATATCATCGAAGCTTAAAACATGATCTTCAATAATGCTTCCTATTACATTTCCGACTTTCTTATTGCAAATACGATTAAAAATATCTTCTGCATAATCCCTTACGGCTTCTTTCTCTTCAATATTGGCAGTGTAAATAAACTTTCTACCTTCTTGCTCTGTATTTAGTACGCCTTTTCCAACTAATCGACCTAAGATCGTTTTGATAGTTGATTGTGTCCAGTCCATTTTTTCTTGCAATACGGAAATGACCTCTTTACTGGTTACTCGATCATTTGCCCAAACTACACGCATGACTTCCCATTCTGCATCTGTGATATAAGTATTAAATTCTATTGTGCTCATTCTCCTTTCCTCCTAGTTGTCTACAGATGTGAACAAATATCCTCAAAGTAAGTTTACCATTGTAAACGAATTATGTCAAGTCTTTTTAATAAATGTAAGCAACGCTTATAGCTTTTTATCTCTCCACTTCTATCCCATAATAATTTTCATAGTTTTTCCTATATTGAACAAGGTCAGAAAATTGTTCTTTATTTAAAGAATACTCTTGCATAAAGGCTCATTAAATTAGGGATTTTAGAAAACTGATTTAGAGAGTCTTTTAGGTGGCAAGTAGAAAGGCCATGAGTTTAATGCTCATAGCCGTTTTTGCGGGTCTGTAAATAATTTTGTGTATCAACCTAAATCCTGATATAAGGGTAAGGGTTGATAATTTGGATAAGATTTGATCCCAGCCTCGTATTCTATATGTCCATATGATGATCTAACTGTTTTTTTACTAGTACCATTTCTTGTATTTAATGATAGTGGTTTTTCTCCATATTCATAGTGTAAATGCTAATCTAATTCTGCTTTTAAAAGTTCTTCCATTGTATCGCCTAGAAGGTCTTTTAGAGCTTCTTGAATATCTTGTGCGCTTTGAGGCTGATATTCTTCAATTAACATTTTTGCTTCTTTTTGTTTCTGGTCTTTTTTGGGCATAAAAATTCCTCCTGATTAGTTTTTACTTACCCTAATCAGGAGGTTTCTATACACAAAATTTTACACAGTCTCCGCCATGGTCATTTTTTTCTTTATTTATATTCTCTTTTGTTCATTGAACAACAATCTAATCTTTCATTTCCAAAAGATTTTTTATTTTCTTCTGCTAGATTTTTCAAGAATTTTTTCCATCTATTTTTTATTGATTCAAAGATTTTCATATTTTACCTCCTCGGGTAATTATTTGTAAATTTTCTACAATAATGTTTATACCAGAAAAAAATTATTTTTTCAATTTTTTATCTCTCCACTTCCTTCCCATAATAATTTTTATAGTTTTTCCTATACTGAACAAGGTCAGAAAATTGTTCTTTATTCAGAGAATACTCTTGCATAAGGGTATTCTTTTTTGTAATTACCATACTAATCACCAGAACTTTATTTTGATTTATTAAGAAGTAGGGAATGGATCTGCCATATTTCTTTTGATAATTTTTCTATTTCTTTATTCATTGATTCAATTTCATTTTTGTAAATAACACCAGTTGTATTAGTAGCTTTTGCAATCTGATTTATATTATTTGTTGAATTTGAAAGTAACCATTTGAGATGTCAAAATAAATTAATCCTCATAATATGTACGCAAAAAGACCGTAGCTTGAAACTACGGTCTAATTTTTTATCCAAATGTATACCACTTGAAACTATTATTTACATACCATAGGTTGTTAGTTTTCTGCACCTTATCCTTCATTGTAGCTATTACTATTATCCAATATTAAATTAATTCTGTATCTAATCATATATAATGCTAACATGGTAACTTTAAAAGCAAATTTAAGCATATAACCTTCAAAATAATCTCTTCCATGAATACATTCATTTCTAATATTTAGAGAGTTACTATTATACATAAAGTGATATACGAATAATAAATCCGGAGCACTCTCTAAACCATCCAACTCCTCGTATACATCTTCTATTAGCTCTCTTAATATAGAACTTGGATCCTTAAATTTCATAAATTCACGTACATTTTCTTTAAATGGCACAATCCCAAATAACTTTCCAAGTTTTCTAATCTCAATTTCTAACAAAGGAAAAAGTTGAGTTAAGTGACCTAGAGAAATTTGTTCATTAAATGGAATTAATCTGACTCCAATAATTTTTTCTAACAATTCATATAACTCTTTTTCTTTATTAAATAAATTAATTACGAAATATACGTTATTTATATATGTATCATGCATAGCAGAAACATAAATATCTGCATCTAAAACATTTATAAATTTATATCCATATTTTTCTATAATTTTCTCAACCTGTTTTCTTAAAATATTGTCTGTTTCATGTCTATCAAAATTTATACCAGTGTCTTTAATTGGAAATATATTGTTTATTTCAATTCTACTAACCATATACATTAATGAATGATTAGAAGTTCTTTCAAGAACTGATATTAAATCATCAACTTTAGCTAGAACGGTACTATTAGCTACAATAATGGGATTCTCCAAAATACTTTTATTGTATTTTTCTACTTCTTCTGTGGAAATCTGGGTACTATATATAAATTTTTGAAGATTCTTTATTTGTTCTTGGTATTTACTTTTTTCCCAATACTCTTGAAGATTTATCATATCTTGTTTCACAATTCTTTTATCAACAATTTGATTAGTTTGATTAACAGATATGAGAAATAACATCGCGTGGTAGAATATATTCGCAACCAAAGTATCATTAACATCTTTTATTAACTTCAAGAACCTATCCTTAGTTTCATCATAATAAAATTGATTAATATATCTTGCTATATCTATATTTTTTAAGTATTGCATCAAAATTGGAATATCGTTGATATCCAAAATAGTCCTATATTCATTTTCTATGTAATCTTTTACGCTTTGAATTTGATCTCTATGTAGAGGAAAAGAGGAACGGAGTCTCATTAAGAGATTTACAGAAGTTATAGAGTGTAAACTTTTATAGAATTCTTTTATTACTTCTGTTTTATCTATCCTATCCATAGCTCCTTGATCAAATAGCATAGTCAATATTTCATAAGTTGAAGAAGTCAATATTTCATAGTCCTCACCTTTACTAATCAGATCTAAAAACAAGTTACAATGATCCTCAATAGTCTCTATATTTGGAGCCTTTTGATTTAATAAGAAATCAACAGATTCTATTACAAAATCAGAAATCCTATTGTTAAAATAGTTTTTTAACTGTTTTAATAAATCCGGAGTCCAATCTTTATAGTTTGGAACTATAATATCTCCATTTGAATACATAGGGATTACTTCTCCATTCCTTATTGAAATCTGGATCATGTCTAATAAAGTATCTTCCTGCCAAGTTAAGTTAGTCCCTCTATCAAATGATTGAAAATTGAAACAGTTTTCTGAGAGTAATTTATCACCATACTTCTCAAAGAAATTTTCTGAAAGGCCATAAACTGCACGATTTAGATTATCTTCTATGTTTCGTTTTATTCTTCCAAAGTCTTTTAATTTTATTTTTTCTAAATATAAAATTATCTCTTCTTTATCATAATCAAATTCTTGCATATTGAGTTCTTGATGAAAGTTTCGCTGATTCATGAATCGATTATCAATAATATACTTTGAATTATTTCCTGAATTTTGTAATTTAGTTAACCAAACTGATAAAAGTAGGACTTTAGAAAACTCGCTACTTACCTTTTTCTCACATTTCTCTCTTTCCATTGCTCCTACATAATATTTTGATATTTCATAAATCTCTTGCAACAATATAGTTTTAAATTGAAAGTTAGAATCACATATCTCTAAAATGTTAGTAAAATTTCTTAAGATACGAATCAAAGAATTACTTCTATTTTGATACTCAATGTACGAGCCTACGTCTGACAAATTATAATTATCTTCAATATATTCAATAAACCATTGCCAGTTCTGACTTTGTTCTAATATCCCATCTACAAATTTAACATGTATTTCATGGTCTAAATAGTTTTTATATTTTAATTCTGACAATTCTTTAATCCCCCTTACTATTAAGTAATCCTTATATCTATTATTTTAATATAGATTATTATCATTACTTTTAGTTAATTAATATTTGAATATAGAAATAGCCCCAGTACAAAGACCAGGGCTATCGCTTTTTTCTAAACCACTTTGAACTGTTATTAAGTTTATTCTTTTTAACAAATGTTCCCATTTTGATTCCAGTTAAAATTTTTAGTATTCTATAATCCTTGAATTTACAAGGTTTTATATACTTTAAAATCACTTCGTACTCGGATATGCTTCGTTTTAGTTGGTCTTTAGATTAGTTGAAAATTACTTCGTAATTTTCAATCCCATTCAGCGAATCAGAAAAGCCAACGCTCCTATTCGTCGCGTCGGCTTTTCTTCCCTGCAGAAGGGTTTCCATCCATTTATTCTGCGGTGCTTCGCACCTTGATAAATGGGGAAAACGTAAAAAATATTGCTCGCAATATTTTTTACTCCCATTCTTCTTTTCCAAACGTCCGATATATCCAAAACCATTCAAAATACTGCATTCTATTTTTTAGAGTATCACTAAATCCACCTAGTTATAGGACGTTTTCAAATTTTTAGTCCCGTCCCAGTCCCAGTACCGGAGAAAAAAATTATAATAACACTTCTTTATTCAAACCTGTATCACTCCAAGAAAGTTTATATGCGTTTTTATTAGGGTTAGATTTAATAACATACATCTTATAATTATCCCAAACAACTGCCACTTGATTTTCTATTGCAATCGCATCTGTTAGCTGTCCAACATAAAACTCATCAAATACTACTCTATCAGGCTCGTCATAATGAGGACAGTGTAGATAAGGAATAATACCTAAACCCTTAACCCATATAGGTTTTGGATTTTCAACACCTTCTATATACTCACTATCACTATGACCTGCAATAAACCAACATATAGATCCTGCACTTAAGCCAGAGAGTACCTTTCCACTTTTATAGGCTCTAATCAATGCCTTATCTACACCGTATTCTTCCCAAACTTCCATCATATAAGCAGTATTACCGCCACCAACATAGATGATGTCCGCTTTTTCTATCTTTTGATTAACCTCTTCCTTGTTTACTTTTACATTAGATAAATACAAGGTGTCAGTTTTGCATCCTAATCTCTCGTATAAATTATTGATGACCTCTATATAAGCCTCAGCATCTTTACTTGCTGTAGGAATGAATAGAAAATTTAGATTTTCTTTTTTTCATGACTCGACAATAAATTTATCTATATCGTAGGTTTGATTTTGGGATACTTCTCCTCCTCCAATTACTATAATCATAAAATTCCTCCTGTGTTTAATAATTGTTTCTTTAGTAGAAGTCTTGAACTCCTTATATTTACATAACTATTTACTTCTATCGCTACTATGACACGAAACCCACAAAATATCCTATAGTATTATTAATGATTGCAGACAATACCTTTTCGATCTATTCAGACGGATTGTCAATCGCATTAACCGAAAAATTTATACTTTGGAAATTTATTTAGATACTTTTTACCATCGTTATATTATTGTATCGTGTTCCATCCTTTAAAATAAATGCATCCGGTATTTCTCCCACTTTGACGAATCCTAGTTTCTCATAAAGAATCTGACCTCTTTTATTACCTGAAAAATAGTCCAGTTCAATTTGAGTAAGGCCCCATTCCTTAGCATAGTCTTCAAGACAAAGGAGCATCTTCTTTCCTATTCCTAAGTTCCAAAATTCTTTCAGAACTGTAACAGCGACATTCCCTCGATGACGCATTTTCATTTTTTTTGATTTTGAAATCTGAGCACTTGCAATCAATCTTCCATCAATCTCTGCTATAATCATAAGAATATCTTCAGATTCATTAAAACCTTTTATCATCTTCTCTTCCTGTTCAACAGTCAGAGTTATTTCTTCTGGATAAGAGTATAAAAAGTTAGATTCTCCCATAACAGTTTTCAAATATTCAATAGTTTCTGCAGCATCTTTTACTTGAATTTCTCTAATTTGGCAAATCCTACCATCTTTCATTTCAAAACTTACTGGTATGTATTTCATATTTATCCCTCTCTTATTTTTTATTGTAATATTTTCTTCTTCCTAAATCATTTTACAAATTTACTGTAAAAATCATTCAATCCTTATTTTTATTTTTTGTTTCTACTAATATAACTAATCTATCATTTTTAAATCTTATGCCTAAGTATTGATTGTTTGTATCTGTGTCTCCTTTTTGGTAATCTTTTATATTTTTTCCAACTGTTTTAAGTGCTTGAACATAACTAAACTCTCCTGATTCAGTGTTACCAATCTGATGCATGTTACCTATTTTTTATTATTTCGGATCTATTCATTTAATTACCTGACATAATCCATAATATCTTCAACCTTACAATCAAGAACATAACAAATCTTTGCTATAGTTTCTAAATCAATTCTTTTAACTTTATTATTACAATAAGAATTAAGTTGCGTCCTTTGAAGATTTGCTTCTTTTTCTAATTTGTTTTTGCTTATATTTTTTTCTTCTAAAACCTGGTCTATTTTTAAAATCGGAATATCATTTATATTTATTTTATTATATCTTAAAACTTATTACAGGTCTAAGATATGTTTTAGATGAATTCTATTTAGTTTTTCTTAATAAAAGGGAATGTATATCTCATATTTCTTTTGACTACTTTTATAATTTTTCTGTATTTCTAACTTTCTGTAAAAATATATCTAACTAATATTTGCTAAACAAAATTATTGTCATAATCTAATGAGTCCTTACGATTATTTGTATTATAATTCCTTACTTGTACTAAAAACAATTCTATTTTTAAGATTAGATAAACTCAAAGATTTATGATTTTTAATGATCACAGATTTAAAATTAAAATATAAAACAAAAAAAGACTAGCTCTGAACACTACCCTGACTTGAAATTCAGGCGGTATTTTTTGAACGAGTCTTTTAATCAAATTTTCTTTAATATTGTTTTAGATATTCTGATAAAAGAGCCTCACTATTTTTACCATCGTCTATTAAAATATCTTGTATTATTTCCAATATTAAGCCCTGTCCACTGATAACATTCTCTGAATCATAAGGGCCATGGATATCTCCGCTTATAGGGATTTCTACTTCATTTATCCACCACTTATCAATTTTTCTATATATTTCAATTAATTCTACTAAATATTTAACCTCATCTTCACTAAAGCCTTCACTCAAGCAAAATATTAATTCATGAACAATCTTATTCCTGAATTTTCTTAATTTTTTAAAAGTAGCATACTCCTCTTCTGAAAGAGCGCCAACCATAATAAACCACTTAAAAGATGCATTCTCTATATGAGCATCAAGTTTCCTGACATTTTCTTTATACTCTTCTGACTCATGAACGATAATATTCTCATCTTTAAATTCTGTATGATTGCAAAAAAAATATTTTGGCAAATCTATTAATGAATCTTTTAAGCACTCATAGTACAAAACATATAAAGATGCAAAATGAATATTAGGCTTTAACCTTTTTTCATCCAACACATTTAAAATCTTTTCATAATATCTTTCCATAAAAATCTCCTATCAAGACCACAACTATAATAAATAATATAGAATAGAGTTTATTTAACTCTATCATTTACTTTACTCGAAATATTATTCTTCAATTTCAAAAGTAACCAATATTTATTATATCACAGTATAACGCTATCATAATTGACACTCATTCACTTACAATGACAAGTAAAATCATGGTTTAAAGAATGTAGTTTCCTAATCCCATTCTTCTTTTCAAAAGATACGATATTCCTGAAACCGTTCAAAATACTAAGTTTTTTTTTCTAATTTCGTTAAGCCTTCTAAATATAATACATTTTCAAATTTTTAGTCCAATCCCAGTACCGGACAATAAAGGTTAAAACAATCTATTAAATTTTAAACAATCTTATATTCCTTATGGAATCCTTAAATTTGTATTTTATACTAAGTTTATAAAATGAAGAGGAGGTTCATTTATGGACAAATTGATATTAGAAACAAAAAATCTTACTAAAACCTTTGGTAATCAAAAAGCTGTAGATAATATTTCTTTAAAAATAAAAGAGAATTCTATCTATGGATTGCTAGGACCTAATGGGGCTGGTAAATCGACTACATTGAAGATGATTACTGGAATGATTCATAAAACATCTGGTCAAATCTTTTTTAAAGGTCATGAGTGGAGTCGTGACGATTTATCGGATATTGGTGCCTTGATAGAAATGCCTGCCTTGTATGAGAACTTATCGGCTAGGGAAAATTTAAAAGTAAGGACACTCATATTAGGATTACCAGATTCTAGGATTGATGAAGTTTTGGAAATAGTAAGTTTAAAAGATACTGGCAGAAAGAAAAGTGGCCAGTTTTCTTTAGGCATGAAACAAAGACTAGGTATCGCCATTGCCTTATTAAATAATCCTAAGCTTTTGATTTTAGATGAACCAACAAACGGACTTGATCCACTTGGGATTCAAGAATTACGTGATTTAATAAGATCTTTCCCAGAAAAAGGGATAACCGTTATTTTGTCTAGTCATATTTTAGCAGAAGTTGAACAAACTGCTGATCATATTGGGATTATTAATAATGGAAAATTGCAATATCAAAACATTATTAATCGTGATGACAATTTAGAAGAACTTTTTATGAATGTTATAAAAAGTGGAATGGGAGTGTAAAAAATGATATCTTATATTCTTGCAGAAAATTTAAAACATAAGGGCACTTTTTTGAAGAAGTTATTAGTTCTTATGCCAATATCTTTAATCTTATTGTCACTCTTTCTTATGCCAAGCTATTTCACTGCTAATTCCTATAACTGGTGGTACGTCATAATAATGCCAGCAACTTTTGCCTTAATCCCAGCAATGATGGATAGAAAAGAAAGTAGAAAATTAAACTACAGAGCAGTTTTCCCTCTAAATATTAATCTCAAAAAGTTATGGGTTTCAAAAATAATTACAGCATTTATTTATATGAGTATTACCACTATTGTTCATATGCTAGGAGTGTATATTTTTCAATTTTTAATTGGAGAGCAATTAACACCAAACTATGAATTTTCAACATTACTATTTGCAAGTTTCTTACTAATAATAACCAATATTTGGCAAATCCCATTATGCTTTTTCTTGGTAAAAAAATTTGGCTTTATCGCATGTATTGCAATAAATGCAGTATTAGGTTTAGGATCAGGAATCTTGTTGTCTGACGGTGCTTTTTGGATTTATTGCCCATATTCTTGGGGAATTAGGTTAATGATTCCTGTTATGCATATTTTACCAAGTGGTCTTTTAACGGAAGCATCAAATCCAATAATATCAAGCACATCATTATATATTCCTTGTATTTTATCTGTATGTCTATTTACATTACTTGCAGTAATAAGTGCAAATTGGTTTTCAAAACAAGAGGTAAAATAATGATAAATATAATAAAATCAGAAATATACAAAATTAAAGGCACCTGGCTTCCTTGGATTCACATAGTTTTACCTATAGCCTATTCTTTATTATTTTATGTGGCATCAAAAACCACTGGATTAAAAAATTTTGAAGAAAACGATATAATACAAACTTATTTTGTACTTTTAGGAGCGATAATGCCAATAATATTAAGTTTTATAACTTCAAAAGTAGTTGATATGGAAATGAGTGCTGGGAAATTTCAAGTGCTTTTATCTACTACAAAATCTAGAAGCAAAGCCTATATAGGAAAACTCCTTGTATTAGAATTGGGATTTGTTATTTCTCTTGCTTTAGCTATTATAATTTTCGCAATATTAACAGGATATCAAAATATATTAGATTGGCTTATTGAATTTTTCTTAATTCTTATTAGCAGCCTTTCTCTATACATGATCCATCTTTGGGTATCAATTGAATTAAGTAGTGGCGCATCTATTGGATTAGGTTTTTTAGAAACAATGATTGCTTTACTTTCAATGACTGTCATCGGTGATAATATTTGGTATTTTATTCCTTGTACCTGGGGCGCAAGACTTCCTGCCATGTATATAAGGCTGGGCAAAGCTTTAGATCCTTCATATTTTTATAAAGAGTTAGGGCTGTGGGGTTTAATAGCATCCTTTATTATCTTAATCCTATTTATTTCCTCAATTATTTGGTTTAATAAGTGGGATGGGAAATCTGTTAGTGAATAAAAGTTTTTAATTTAAAATTAGGAGGTGATAAAATGTCTTTAATTCTTGCAGTTGATGACGAACTAGATATGCTTGATCTAATAAAAAACATTTTAAAAAAGAACAACCATAAGGTCGATGTATATCAAAACCCTTTAGACGTTGATAATAGTAAACTTAGTAAATATGATTTGATTCTACTTGATGTGATGATGCCAGGTATTGACGGAATTAGTTTCTGTAAGGATATTCGAACTAAAGTAGACTGCCCTATTCTTTTTTTAACAGCGAAAACTATGGAAGAAGATATAGTTGAAGGCTTATTAATTGGTGGTGATGATTACATCACAAAACCATTCGGTGCAGCAGAACTCCTAGCTCGTGTTGAAGCACATTTAAGACGAGAAAAAAGAGAACGACACACTAGTTTAAATCTTGGTGAAATTCGATTTGATTTATCTTCCAATGAAGTTTTTGTAGGAGAGGAAAAAGTTCATTTAACAAAATCTGAGTATCAGATTTCAGAATTACTAGCAAAAAGAAAAGGGCAAGTATTTTCAAGAGACCAAATATACGAGCTTGTCTTTGGATTTGATGGTATAGGAGATGCATCTGCAATATCAGAACATATAAAAAATATTAGGTCAAAGTTTCAAAAACATGGGAAAAATCCAATTGAAACAGTATGGGGGATCGGATATAAATGGAATTAATATCAAAAGGTCAATCTCTTAAAAATATACTTTTTAAATATTTGTTAAGTATTGCACTAGGACTAGTAATCTCAGTTGGATTAATAATAGCTTTTATATCTGCTTCTTACCAATTTAAATGGATATTTCCTGCGAACTATACTGAGAATTTAATTCTTGAAAAAAGGACAGATATTGCCACTTCAAAAAAATTCGAAAAATCATTACTTCCAGATAATACATCTTATCTATTTATATCAAAAGACGAAAAAGTTATAGAAACAAATATGAATAAGAATATCAAAGATATAGCCTTTAACTATCATAAGGGCTCTGGTAATTCTAATGCCAACTTATCCTTTATGGAAATACAGAGATCCGATGGATATGTACTAGTAGCTTATAAGCTAAAACCTTATTATAGAAACCCTTGGATGCAAAAAAATCTACCACAAATAAATATTTTATTACTAACTTTACTGATAATATTTTGTTTTATTAGTATTATTACTATCACATTAATTTGGGCAAAGAAAATATCAAAAGAATTAAATCCTTTGCTAGAAGCTTCGGAAGAAATTGGGAAACAAAACTTAGACTTCCAAGTTAAAAAGTCAAATATTCAGGAATTTAATGCTATATTAGATAGTTTAGAAAAAATGAAAATAGGATTAAGTGAATCTTTAAGGACAAACTGGAGAGAGGAAGAGAAAAAAAGAAATCAGATTTCAGCATTAAGCCATGATATAAAGACTCCTCTTTCAATTATAAAGGGAAACTCAGAATTATTAGGAGAAACAAACCTAACAGAAGAACAGCAAACATATCTAAATTATATTAAAAAAAACACAAGCCGTATTGATAAATATATCCAAACTTTAATGCTTGTTAATAAATCTGATCAAGCAAATGAATTGAATTTTCTTGAAATTAAGACAGAAAAATTTGTCGAAAACATTGAAAAACTAGCTAAAGAATTTACATCAACTTATAAGTTAAATCTTTTAGAAGATATTAACTATGAGAATGGTATTTTAATAGTAGATTTAAAAAATTTTGAACGAGCCTTTCTTAATATTCTTAGCAATGCTGAGAAACACAGTCCTAAAAACTCAACTATTAAGTTAATTATATGTTCAAAAGCTGATGAGTTTAAAATATCAATATTAGACCAAGGGCATGGATTTACAGGTGAAGACCTATTATATGCAACAGATCAATTCTATCAAGGAGACAAAAGTAGGCATTCAAAAGAAAACTACGGTATCGGATTATTTGTTGCCGAACAAATTATTAAGATGCATAGAGGAAGTCTTATTTTAGAAAATAGGACTGATGAATGTGGTGCTAAAGTCAGCATACTATTGCCAGTAAAGAATACTCAAGAATAGGGGTATTCTTTTTTCTTGCATTTATGAATTTTATGTGTGTGTTGTTTGTATATCTTTTTAAAAGCACTTTCATAAGTTTTTTCACTTTTAGTAATATAATCTACTTCTAAATTTAGAGCTTATTTTATAGGATGTATTTTTGTAATTGCCATACTAATCTCTAGAACTTTCTTTTGATTTATTAAGAAGCAGTGAATAAATCTGCCATATTTCTTTTGATAATTTTTCTATTTCTTTATTCATTGAATCAATTTCATTTTTGTATATAACACCAGTTGTATTAGTAGCCTTTGCAATCTGATTTATATTATTTGTTGCATTTGAAAGTAGCCATTGGAGATCTCTAAATGGTTCTAGGTCTACAATATAAATTTCTTTTTCTAATACGCATTTCCTAAGAAAATTGGACATTGTTTTGCAATTTGCAAGTTTCATTTTCTTTTCAAATATTTCTTTTTCTTCGTCTGTTAAATATATTTTAAGTTGGTTCTTTCTTGTTCTATTATCCATATTTTTCTCCTTTGCTCATATCTTTTGGGGTCTTAGGGTTCTCCCTAACAAGGTAAAAATCGTAAAATTATATAGCCTTATAAGCTATTGATTTTTTGATTTTTTCGTAAGTGGGTACTCACTTACTGTGCTTGCTCATATACTAATAGTATAAGAACAGCTTTAAGCATAGTTCTTAAAAATGAACCTAATCATCTATGATAAAATTATAGATATTAGGGATGAAATGGGATTGTTTTATGTGCTTGCTGGGTTTCCAATTTAGGAATTACTCATTTGGTAGACTCCACCCTCATTCCATTGCCTTTCATCTTTTCGGTTGGTTAGGTTCATTTATTGATTACCTGTATAACTCGTGAGCCTGTTGTGGTTTTGGATTAACAGGGCATCCCAAATTATAGGAGGTATATTATGTCAGAAAAAATTGTTGTAGGAATTGATGTGAGTAAAGCTTTCAGTGATATCTGTATTCTATCACCTAATAATGACATCATCAAAAGACTTAAAATTTCTAATGATATTACTGGTATGAAGTCGCTCATCTATGTACTTGAAAAGGTAGAAGATGAGTACAAAGACACAGCAGTAATTATCATGGAAGCTACTGCACACTATCATCAAATTTTAGCTAATTTTTTCCGTAAGCATAATTACGAAGTCATTGTAATTAATCCGATTCAAAGTGGAGCATTGAAAAATATCAATATCCGAAAAATTAAATCAGATAAAACAGATGCATATAATATAGCGTTGCTATATCGTATTAAGAATTACAACGAAACAATTACACACTCAGATACCGTTAACAGTATCAAAAAGCTTTGCAGACAGCATAAAGGATTGACGGATGAAATTGTGGAACACATCAACCGATTAATCGCTTTTTTAGATATTTCCTTTCCAGATTTCAAGAAAGTATTTACGGATTTGCAAGGGAAAACACCTTTGTCTTTGCTTGAAAAATATCCTACTATACAGGAAGTATTATCTCCTGAAAATAAGCAAGATATTATTCAACTGATAAAAGAAAATTCACATAAAAGCAGCTCCTATGCCGAAGTAAAATATGAAAAACTATTGAAAGCTGCTGAAAAATCTATTGAAGTTTGTATAGTAAGCCTTAGTTCAGCAGTACTTATTCAAACAACTGTAAGGGTTATTTTCAGTTTACAGGAAGCTTTGAAAGCAATCGATGATGAAATCAAAAGACTATCTCTTTTAGATGAAAAGTTTCATAAAGAAATAGTGCTTTTACAAAGTATTCCAGGAGTTGGAGAGTATACAGCATATGTTGTTTTATCAGAGCTTGGAGATATATCCAATTTCTCGAAACCGAAAGAATTAGTTGCCTTCTTTGGATTGGATCCAGGAGTAACTCAAAGTGGAACATACAATAGGAAAAACAATAAAATCTCTAAAAGAGGATCACCTCATGTTCGCTCAATTCTCCATATGCTGGCTAAATCTAATGTGTATCCAAATCGCAACCGAGAGTATTTAAATCCTGTTATGCGTGCTTATTTTGAAAAGAAGATAGCTGAAAAACCATACAAAGTTGTAATGTGTGCAATTATGCGAAAGATGGTTCAAATTATTTTTGCTGTTCTCAGAAACCAAAAATCATTTGAATTAAGAACACCCGAAGAACATCAAAAACTAATTCGAGAAAAGAGTAAGTTAGTCGCATAAACTTTTAAAAGTGTTGCCTCAAAAAATGAAAGTGTATGAGGCTTATTTGCTATGCACATTTTTAAGTTTTGTGACTTAAAAATTTTTCAAAAAAATTTTTAAAATAACTATTGACTTCCTTAGTTGGTCTACTACTAACAAGTCATTAATTTGATTTCCCATAATTTTTCAAATAGGAATTAATAAGTGTAACTGTAACTTATAAAATAAAAACTTCCAAAATTAGGCGAGCTTGTTTTAAGAGTCTATATCAACACCTTATTATCAAGCCATTAATTTATGTAATCCTAATTTAAGAAGATTTATAACGATTAGTTACAGGTTACAAAGTTACATTTGTATCTTTACTTGATTTGCTGTATCTATTTCTGATTGATTTTCTTTTTGCCATTCTTCTGGCAATAAATTCTTGTCAATTTCTATAAAGTCAGTTTCGTTTTCTGTTTTCTTTTCATAATATAGTTTTACTGGAATTGAGACTCCACTTGGTGATATTCTCTGGGTCTTTGATGATCTAACTGGAATCCATTCTTGAAAATAATTATCCATAATCTCTGAAAAAGATTTTGATTTTATTTGGTAGCCTTGCATGGTTAATTCTTTAAAACAAGTTATATTAGGATCTGCACTTTTCGGCTTATATTCTTCTAAGAAATACCTAATGTCTTCCACATCTGGGTTTAGATATTTAAACTTTTCTTGTTCTTTATACAAGTCTTTTAAAAGATGTTTTGGTATAGTCCATGCATGAGTCTTGTTTTTAAAGATTTCATATCCCAAGGCTAGAGCCTGATTAAAATCTTCTCTTATACGAGACATATATTCTTTATCCGAGAGTTTTTCATTGTTATCTTTATCTGGATATATAGTCCTTATTCTTTGATTCGGGTTACATTCAACAGGTAAATATCTTCTTTCTCCAGTATGGTCATTAAGAAAAGTTCTTTCATTTAATGTACCTATGAAGATACAAGTTCTAGGCACATCTGTGGCATATTTTTCGTAGGGTATTCTTATCCTATCGCTTAATTTTGATAAAAAAGATTTAGCTTCATTAGCCGATTTTGCATTTCTTAAAGCAACAAATTCTTCGATTTCAACGACAGTTTTACCCATAAGGTTCATGACGGCATCCTTACCTTGAATGTTTTCTATTGTACAAAACCAATCATCTGTTATGGACAAGTATCTTGCAAAAGTCGATTTACCTATACCTTGCCCACCAACTAAAACAATCATTTCATCAAACTTAGAACCGGGATTAAAAATTCTTTTTATCATGCCCAATATCATATGTTCCATTATCCAATTGTTAAGCTCTGTATCATCTGCTCCCAAATACTTTGGTAAAAGTTTTCTAATGGCATTTTTATCTCCATTCCATTTTAAATTTTGAAGATATTGCTTTGGCGGACTCACTTCATATTGGTGAGCTACAAAACGAATAGCTTCCCACATTTTATTGGAATTATAATTAATTCCAAAGTGTTTTTATATCTCTAAGCCCAGTCTATTGTTTAAAGAATCATCCCAAAGTCGTATTTGATTTTCCTTTATATTTCTTTCTCCGATGATTTTTCCCTGGAATTTTATTTCATTGGTAAATTTATCAAAGAATATTTGTCCATCAATGATTTTTTGATTTTGACAATATTTGGGATTTAAAATAGCTGTTACAATATTTCCAGTAATTTGTCTAACCGTCCCCTTATCCGTAGTTTGTAAGTCTAAAAAGGCGTAAGTCTGATCTATTTCTGGGAATTTTAATTTAATATCTGTCATAAGCCTTACTCCTCTTCTTTTTACAAGCATCTAATCTCTTTATTGTTTTATATTTATTCTCCATTTTATCCTCCTGTCTGGTATAAATAAGACTCCTGTGGTAAAATGAACTTATCTAGAGAACACTTCTCACAGGAGTGTATGCCTTTACTCTTTGTAGTAGGGGCTTTTTTCTTTTTTGATTTCTTCATATATTTGTAAAATATAGATTAAAATATCAGCTTCATCGTCATTGAGTTTGCCGTACTTTTTAATAACTTTTGCTAGTTGAAATATTTCCTTGGCTATATTGTCAGAAAGTCTGTAATCACTTACTAACTTAACCTGGTGATTTAATAGCATTTGTAGAAAATAATCTTGTTTTTTAAGTCCGCTTATTGCAATTTTTTTGTTTATTAGATCATATTCTTCTTCAGATACTCTGAAATTTAAAATGCGATTTCTTTTTCTATTTTTCTCTTTATTTCTAGTTTTTTTAGAAATATCACCTAATGAATGTCTTCTAAACATCTTTATCATCCTCTTCTAATAAATCTTTCCAGTCATTTGCCTTATTATTTCTTACTTGCGTTAAAGACAGAGCCATTTCTTTTTGCTTGCTAGGGAAAAGATGAGCATACCTATAGGTGATGTCAATCGATTCATGTCCAACCCTATCAGCTATTGCAGTTGCAGAAAATCCAAGTTCAATCAAGAGAGAAACGTGAGAATGTCTTAAATCATGTATTCTAATTCTTTTTACTTGAGATTTCTTAGATCCCCTATCCATTTCATGGTGCAGGTAGCTCTTAGAGAAATTAAATATTAAGTCTTTTGGTTTTAACTTATAAAAACTATCTATATATTCTTTGATTTCATCAGTTAAAAATTCAGGCATAACTATTGTCCTGATACTTTTTTTAGTCTTAGGAGCAGTTATTACATTTTTCCCATCAATCCTTTGTAAAGATTCATCAATTTTTAATGTATGCCTTTCAAAATCAAATTTCTCTTTTGTTAAGGCTAATAATTCTCCCATTCTAAGACCACACCAATACAAAAGTTCAAAAGCATAGAATGATTCAGGTTTATCTTTAATAGCTTCTATAAATCTTTCATATTCATCTTGAGTCCAAAAGAGCATTTCATCAGCTTCTTTCTCTCCCATAGAACCAACATCACGAGCAACATTAGTTTTTAAATTGTAGTACCTACAAGCATGATTTAGGATACTAGATAACTGAGCATGAATAGTTCTCAAATAAGTAGGAGAGTACTTTTTCCCATTCTTATCCTTAATCTTCATAAGCTCATTTTGCCATTGAATGATGGTTACATTATTAATCTCATTAAGCATTAAATCACCAATATAGGGAAGTATTTTTTGATTTACAATTGCTTCTTTTGTCCTCCAAGTATTTTCTCTTATTCTTGGTTTTCTATCTCTCTTATAAAGTTCAAAAAACTCCCTAAAGCTCATCTCAATCGATTCAGAATGTTGATTTAAAAATTCTTGTTCCCATTTTAATGCTTCTTTTTTTGTTAAAAATCCACGTTTTTTCTTAGTTAATTTTTCTCCTTTCCAGTTGGTGTAATTAAATTTACAAAACCAAGTCTTGTTCCCGCTTTCATCTCTAAATGCTGGCACTTTAAACCTCCTTTGCATTTGTTGGTTTATAGCAATACTTTTCCATAAAGTATTCTCTATTTACCTTTCCTCTTTGCACACGATAACCTAATTTAAGTAGATCTTGATTCATATCGTTTATTATCTGATATGCTGTTGTTCTGCTTACATCAAGAAATTCTTGTACATCTTTTGCATTCATAAAAATACCTTTCATAATGTCCTCCTTTTATAGTTTGTAAGGTTCTACATCCTCAAAAAAGGCGAGCATTAATTTATATGTCTTACAATTTTCGTTCAATATCGAACGGTATGTATATATAATAACAGTTCATATTTGTTCTGTCAAGTTTTTTCTATTTATTTTTTTCTAAAATATTCAGATACTTGCAACTATTTACAACAGAACAGTTTTGTTGAGCTTTTGTTCGTTTTGTGATAAAATATTTATAGTTATTATGAAATAAGGAGGAATTAGTTTGATTTCTGGAGAAAAATTAAAAAAGTTAAGACTTATGCGAAACTTAACTCAAAAAGAACTTGCCATTAAGTCTGGTTTGACAGATGCTGCCATAAGAAATTATGAACTTGGAAATAGATCTCCAAGTAAAGAACAATTACAAAAAATATCTGAAGCACTTGATTGTGACATATCAGCATTAATTAATCATGAACCTAATTCTATTTTTGAAATAATGCATATAATATTTGATTATGAAAAAGACATGAAGTTTAGACCGTTGGCAGGCGATGGAGAGATCACTGGACTTTTATCAAATGATGTAGACTTCAATAATTTTCTTATAGAATGGAATGAGATGAGAAAAAAGCATTACAACGATGAGATAACAGACGAGGAATTTGAAGATTGGAAGTTATCTTATCCTAAAAAATCAAGATTTTTAAAATAAAATATGTACGCAAAAAGACCGCAGCTTTTAACTACGGTCTAATTTTTTGTCCAAATGTAAACCACTTGGAACTATTATTCAATTTATTCTTTTTAACAAATGTTCCCATTTTAATCCCAGTTACAGTTTTTAATCTTCTGTAATCGTTGAATTTACTACTTTTTTATTATTGTCCCCTCAGAAACATTCAGTTTCTTCGCTTAGTTTTATGCTAGCTCGTATGGATTTTGGAAGACCAACTACTGAGTAGTCTCAAAAATGACCGAGTCCAGGATCACGGAAGCACCTCTTAGCATCGGTCACCCTAAAATCTCAGAATAATTTATTAGGAAAAAATAAATTAAACGTACGAAGCTCGAACCTCCGAATTGAGTTTTTTTTAATAAGTTTATTTCGACATTTTTACTACCTTTATTACAAATTGCTCCCATTCCATATGTCCATTGATACCGTTTTATATAAATGCCGTAAAACAATGTTTTTATTATCGATTTTAGCCTTATTATCGATCTAATTGCTATTTATCTAATATTTTGTAATAATATTACAAGCACAAATTCTATTTCATCAATGACTAATTTAATCCTATCGCAAGCAACAATTTCCTTTTAATCACCTATCTTAAAGTTTTCATATTATCAATCATCTAGTATGATCTTACAATATTCTTCTATAACAACATCTTCCGCTTTTCGTTTAATATTACGAAGATTATTGTGCCCCGTTAACGAATTTAATGCATTCTCAATGTTATTTACTTCTATTTTGACAGAAGTGTTTTTATATATGTTATTAATCAATTCTTCAGCGACATCATTAATAAACTTTCTTTTTTCATCAACAGAAAGTTCTATAAACCTATATACCATGTCAAATCTAGATTTTAACGGATTTGGTATTAATTCAATATATCTTGTTTTTGACATATTTGATGTAAACACAATGATATATCCATCTAAATTATGTTCTATTCCATGTCGATCAGTAAATTTACCATCCTCAAGCAATTCATAAAAAAAGTGAAATACACTAGGAGTTGCCTTTTCAAATTCGTCAATTAAAATTATTTTAGAGTTTGACAATTTCATTTTATTAATCAGTTCGCCACCTTCTTCACTACCAATATACCCTAATGGGGAGCCTATTAAACTATTTAGTACACCTTCATTTGAGTAATTTCCAAAATTTATTTTTATAAGTGACTGATTGGGATACATAATCTCTGAAAGAATTTTGGCAAATTCCGTTTTTCCTATGCCTGATTCTCCTGTTAAGAAAACAGAAAAAATTTTACGTTGTTTGAGTTTGTTTAATAAGGCAAATTTTTTAAGGTTAAAACTAAAATCTTTTTTAAAATCTTCATGACCTTTTAACTGAACATCAATATTTTCAATTATTTCTTGTAAGCTACCATATGGAAATACTCTCGTTTCACAAATGTTTGTATCATTTTCAATAGATTGTGAAAATAAGTTTTTCTTATATTCGAAAGAAAAGGGGAAATATTTTTTTATTTCATCTTCCATGTCTTCAATAATTAAAAATTGAATCTCCCTATTTCTATTCTGAATTTGCCTTAAAATTATCTCAAAATTCAAAATCAAATCTTTTCTTAATGCCAAAGTGTGTACTAGTTCAGTAATGTCTATGTAACGAATATCTTTGTTAATAAGAACATCCTCAATTTCATCAATGTTAAATTTATAGTTAATATTTTCTGCTCCTGAAAATAAACTTCCAATCGATATAATTTGATATTTTTGATTCATATCTTCAACTATTGATTTTTTATATAGTAGCAAAGAAATAGGACTGACAATTATCTCATTTATAGTAATATCTTCTTCTTTACAATCCTCGCTTACTACAGAATATTCCTCATTTATTTCATCAAACACATAAGGGAACTTATCTAATATTGAATTCTTATTTGAACTATTTATCAAAAATTCTACACTTTTAAAACGCTCAATTAATCTATACAAATATCTTTCAATAAATATTCTATAATATCCATTATCAAGAGCTAATGATGTAATATCAATCATGCACTTATTAATAAAATCATCGTCTAAATCGTCAATTTCATCTAAATTTTGTGCTAAATTAAAAATCAGAGCAATACTAACAAAATTTCGAGAAGAAAACTTAATTTTTAAATCATTAATTTTTTCATGATTATATACATATAACCTTTTATTCATTTTTGGTCTCTCCATTTATTCTTAACTCCTGAATAATTGCGATCACATCAATTAAATGCATCTTTTCATTAAGTTTATTGGGTTCAAAATTGAAAGGAGATATTTCTGCCTCCTCATTAATATAACTATCTTTCATAATATCATCATTCCATCTACTACTAAGATCTTTTTTATAAGAATCAGACATTATCTCTAAGAACTTTGATGAAACACTTTCTTTTTTTGAAAAATCTATCTCTCCCCTATAGATTCCCACTATACTTAGTTTTCCTAGCTGTAAATCATTATGTTGATATCCGTTTTCAAAATTATCATTTGCGCTATAAGGTATTTGAATAAGGCATTTCATGTTTTTACAATCATCGGAAATTTTCTGTTCGAATTGATAATCTATTGTAAAATCGTCCAATATTTTCTGCATCATTTTATTCATATCTATCTCGATATTTTCATCACCTTGATTTCTCAGTTTACTATCCTTCAATACATTCAAAATCATAACTGTATCATCAATGTTTATTCTTCTTAATTCTACATCTCTAAAAAGTATCAGTTGCCCTGATACTATACTTGTTTCTCTATTACTACTTTGTTTTGCAACTTCATACAACTTTCTCAGCAATATTGATTTTGTCGTCTTTACATCAAAATTCTCATAAACACGTTTCTTATAGTTATTTTCTTTTTGTATTGAAGTTTCACCAGATAACATAGCTGTCCTCGACGCTAAAGATGAAGTAGTTTTAAGTAATTCTTCCGAAAACTGCTCCTTCTCAACCATTTTCATTATTTTATTATCAATGAGCATAGCAATTTCATGTACCTTAGAAGTATTTACATAAAACAGATTAAATAAATCTTGCATAGGAGATTTAGTAAGTAATTGTAGATTATAATTTTTATCTACGTAATATTTAGAGATTAGTAAATTAATAAATGAGATTAACGTAAGAAAAGTTAATATCATTGAATTATTTTTCATGTATAATTGATTAAAAAACCTTATATTTACAAGCACACATAAAATTAAAAATGTGATTATAGTCGTAATAATATTCATTTTATTCGATATACTAAATCTAAGTATATTATTGATAATAGTAACCAGAATAAAAACTAAAATAGGAATAAAGAAAAAGATTTTACTTTTATTGTAAAAAACTAGTACTTCGTACATACATAAATATATAAATAAATATATACTCGACAAACATATAATATGTACAACATTTTTCAGACATTTAAACTTCGAAATCCCTCTCATATTCTAAAAAATCTCTCCAATCTTAAATTCTATATACTCACATATCAATCATTAAATTTCAATTTATCTGTAATCTATCTTTCTTTTCTTGACAGAACATAAATGCAATTTTATTTTCTGGATATGTTTCAAATCACATGCTTAAATTATTGAAATATTGAGGTGTGAAGTCTGTTATATTTTTCTATAAATTTTTTCTCATATCGAATTTTTATCTGCTCTGATGTCATATCTTTACAGGTTGTTCCGATTCGCATTGTACATCCAGTAGAGGAGAATCCATAATTCTTTTGACAATAAATATGATGATGACCTTTATTTATATGAATTACTATTAGAGTTTTTCCTTCATCAAATTTTAATTCTGAACTGATTTCATCTTGTGGGTTCGGTTCTATTTTAGTTGTTATAACATCAGATATTTTTCTAAGAATTTCATCAACTTTATCCACACCAACTACAACACCATCATCTTTTACTCCTATAATAATTGATCCTCCTGCACTATTAAGGAAAGATACTATTTCCTTTGTAATCGTATCTGTGTATTTTTCTTTTAATTCAATTGTTTCTGATTCGATATATCGGCTCATTGTAGTCCTCCTCAATTATAATTATTATATCATATTTACGACAGTACAAGAATTCAAACCGACATTTTATTGTCGCATTATTTATTTGTTTGCTAAGTTATATAAAATATGTACGCAAAAAGACCGCAGTTTGAAACTACGGTCTAATTTTTTGTTCAAATGTAAACCACTTGAAACTATTATTCAATTTATTCTTTTTAACAAATGTTCCCATTTTAATCCCAGTTACAGTTTTTAATCTTATGCAACTATTGATTTTACAAGATTTTTTGTTTTTTTGCTACTATTCCCACTCGATTGTTCCTGGTGGTTTGCTGGTTATATCATATACTATCCTGCCTACTCCTGCTACTTCGTTTATCATTCTGTTTGATAAAGTTTGTAGGAGGTCGTATGGGAGGTTGGCGGCTTCTACTGTCATGGCGTCGGTGGATGTGACGGCTCTGATTGCTACTACGTTGTCGTAGCTTCTGGCGTCGCCTTTTACTCCTACGGTTTTGATTGGGGTCCAGACTGTGAAGTATTGCCAAATGTCTTCATTTAGGCCAAAGTTTTTGACTTCTTCTCTTAGGATGGCGTCGGTTTCTCTGACTATCCTTAGTTTATCTTCGGTGATATCGCCCATGACTCTGATGCCGAGGCCTGGTCCTGGGAATGGTTGACGCCATACCATGTCGTGTGGGATGCCGATGGCTTCGCCTACTGCCCTTACTTCGTCTTTGAAAAGCATTCTTAGTGGTTCTACTAGGCCTTTGAAGTCCATGTCTTCTGGTAGGCCGCCTACGTTGTGGTGGCTTTTGATGACGCTTGCCTTGTCTTTGCCTGATTCTATGACGTCTGGATAAATTGTGCCTTGAACTAGGTAGGAAGCTCCGCCGATTTTGTGGGCTTCTTCTTCGAAGACTTCGACAAAGTGGTTGCCGATGATTTTTCTCTTTGTTTCTGGATCTGACACTCCTTTTAGGAGGTCTAAGAATTCCTTAGACTTGTCTACCATTTTGACATTTAGGCCAAGATTTTTGTAGGTTTCCATTACAGATTTGGCTTCATCTTTTCTTAGAAGACCGTGGTCTACAAAGATACATTGGAGGTTATCTCCTATGGCCTTTGAGACAATTGTTGCTGCAACTGAGCTATCTACACCGCCTGATAGGCCGCAAATCATCTTTTCGCCAGCGTATTTTTCTTTGATTTCTGCTATGATTTCTGTAGCAAAGTCTGCCATTTTCCAGGTTTTTTCTGCCTGGCAAATGTTTAAAACGAAATTTTCTAGAATTTCCCTGCCGTATTCAGAGTGGACTACTTCTGGGTGGAATTGAACTGAATAAATATTCTTTTCAGTATTTTCCATGGCTGCCACTTCTGTGTTAGCTGTTTTTGCAATTGCCTTAAAGCCTTCAGCTATGTTTGCTACCCTATCTTTGTGATTCATCCAGATTATGGATTTTTCTGGGATATTTTTAAATAATTCTGATTTATTATCTACAATTAATTCTGTCTTGCCATATTCTGCAAGCTTTGGAGTTTCAACAGATCCACCATATAATTGGTTTATAAATTGGTGACCGTAGCAGATTCCTAAAACTGGCACGCCTAGGTCAAAGATTTTTTCATCTGCCCTTAGGCTGTTGGCGTTGTTTACAGATTGAGGACCACCTGTTAGGATGATGCCTGCAAGATTATTTAGGTCAAGGTCATTTAAATCAGTGTCGCAGTCGTGGATTTCTGCAAAAACGCCCATTTCCCTGACACGTCTTACTATTAATTGGTCGGTTTGGCCGCCAAAATTTAATACTAGGATTTTTTCTTTTGCCATATTTTCCCTTCCTTGTCTTAGCTCTTTTCTTCCCTTTCTTCTGGGAATTTTTCGAAGTAATATTGGACAATTTCTGTCGCTGTTTGCTCGATTGTATTTTCTGTTACATCAATTACCTTGCAATCAAGGTCTTTGAAGACTTCCTTGGCATAGGCAAGTTCTTCTCTGATTCTTTCCTTGTCAAAATACTTGCTTTCTCCAACAATGCCCATGGTTTTGGTCCTCTCAGCCCTGATGTTGGATAATTTATCAGGATCAATTACAAGACCAATTACCCTGTCAGGGTCAACCTCAAAGAGTTCCTGAGGTAGTTTGGATTCTGGGACTAGGGGTAGGTTTGCTACCTTGAAATTTTTGGTGGCAAGTATCATGGTTGTAGGTGTCTTTGATGTTCTAGATACGCCAACAAGGACAATATCTGATTCCAAAAATCCCCTCGGATCCTTGCCGTCATCGTATTTTATAGCAAATTCTATGGCGTCAATCATCTTGAAATAGCCCCTAGAGAGGGTCCTTGTAAGGCCAGCCTCTCTGATGGCTTTTTTGCCAGTTAATTGCTCAAACTTGTTGATTCCATAGGAAAGAATATCGAGTACAGTTATGTCTGCTTTCTTTGCCCTATCCCTTAAATGAAGGGCCAAATCCTTGTTTGCAACTGTCATAACTATCACAGAATCATCATCGAGGTCGTCCATGATTTCGTCGATTTCTTCTTTGGTTTTTATATCCGGTTTTCTTATTACCCTTGTTTCTAGGTCTGGAAATTGGCTAGTAACAGATTTCATATAATTGATCGCAGTTTCTCCTGTCGAATCACTTATAATTACAATCGTCAAACAATCGTCCATCAATTCCTCCTATCTTACTATTTCAGAAATATCAAATACTAAATCCATTCTCCTCTTTAGAGAATTTAACATGGCTAGTCTGTTGTTTTTAACTTCCTCATTATCTACATTTATCATTGTATTATCTAGGTAGTCATTGCCTACGAGGCTGGTTTTTTGGATATTTTCTAGCTCTTTTTTATAGTCGTCACTGCTTGCAAGGCCTAGGTCTTCAAGACTAGAAATTTCCTCAAAGAACTTTCTTTCAAGGTCTGTTTCAAGAAGGTCTTGTCTTATTTCTGTCACTTGGCTATCTTTGGCGAGATTTTTTATCCTAATTAGGTAAGAAAGTGAATCGTCACTTTCTTCTATAAATTCACTTACAGCCTTAACTTTTTCGGTCATTTTTAAAATATTTGTAAAGTCTGTATTTATTACTGAGTTTACTATATCATACCTATATCCATCATCTAAAAGCTTATTTTTGAGCCTATCTTTGATGAAGGTTAGACTTTCGTCCATGGTTTTGTCATAGTCAAAGGCTAGGGCGTTGGTTTCTGTATAAACCAAGAGGGCCTCAGCTATTAGCTTTTTGATGTCTACGTCAATGCCATTTTCTAGGATAATGTTGATTATACCTAGGGCCGCCCTTCTTAGACCGAATGGATCACGGCTACCTGTGACGTAATTTTCTATGGCATAAAGACCAACTATATTGTCCATCTTATCTGCTATGGCAAGGAGGATTCCTGCTACAGATTTTGGAGTCTCTGAGTTTTGGTTCTTTGGTAGGTATTGTTCCTTGATGGCTGTGGCAACTCTTTGGTTTTCTCCAGATTTTAGGGCATAGATTGCACCCATAGTTCCCTGAAGCTCGGTAAATTCTACTACCATCCTTGTAACAAGGTCTGCCTTTGCTAGGTAGGCTGCTCTTTTTGCATCTTCTGCTATATCGTCACCTAGGTTTAGTTCTTTTTGATAGCGGCCTACAAGGTCCACAAGCCTCTTGGTTTTTTGGCCCATATTACCAAGGCCTTCAAAAAATACAAGACTATCAAGGTCTTTGACATAGGATTCAAGCTTAGTTTCAACATCTAGGTTGTAGAAGAATTTAGCATCTTCTAGCCTTGCAACTAGGACTTTTTTGTTGCCCTCAATTACATTTTGACTTTCGTAGTCATCCCCATTTCTAACTAGGCAGAAATATGGGAGGAGCTTTTTCTTATCGTCAAGGATTGGGAAGTACCTTTGGTGGTCCTTCATTGGAGTTGTGATTACTTCCCTAGGAAGTTCTAGGTAAGAGTGATCAATTTCACCAACTAGGACTGTTGGGTATTCAACTATATTTACTACCTCATCTAGGAGGTCTTCGTCTTTCATGTATTCTCCTCCAACCTGGCTTGATAGGGAGTTTAGGCCTTTAAGTATTATATCTCTCCTGTCCTTACCCCTTAGGATGACGTAGTTTTCCTTTAATTTTCCTTCGTAATCAGAAATTTTGTCGATAAGAATCTTATCAGAGCCAAGTGTCCTGTGGCCCTTTGTGATATTGCCGACTTCGATGCCTTCAGCATCAAAAGATAAGATTTTATCGTCAAGTAGGGATACAAACCACCTAATTGGTCTGGCCCATCTGATTGATTTTCCGCCCCATCTCATTGATCTTGGGAAGGAAATTGACTTTACTAATTCATAGACATTTTCTTTTAGGAGGTCTTCTAGGGATTTAGATTCTTCCTTTTTTTCTACAAAGATATAGTCTTCGCCTTTTTGTTCTTTGACAATCACATCTTCGAGGCTTGCCTTTTGGCCTTTTAAGAAACCAAGAAGGGCTTTGGATGGATTGCCGTCCGCATCATAGGCGATTTTTACACTTGGTCCTCTAACAGAGATGACTTCTGCTTGGGCCGCTTCTGCTACATTTTTTAGAAGAACCATAAATCTTCTTGGTGTAGATTCGATTTCGATTTCTTCATAAGATAATTTATTTTCAGATAAAAGTTTTTCAAACTTTTCCCTTAGTTGGGTCTTGGTGGATTTGACATAATCTGAAGGTATCTCTTCCACACCAATTTCTAATAGATAATTATGCATGCTCTTCCTTTCTTAAGAGAGGAAAGCCAAGTTCTTCTCTTTTTTCGATGTATTTTTGGGCTACAAGACTTGATATATCCCTAACTCTCTTGATATAGTGGTTTCTTTCTGAAACAGAAATCGCACCTTTGGCATCAAGGGTGTTAAAGGTATGGCTGGTTTTTAAAACATTATCGTAGGCTGGGTAAATTAAGCCAAGTTCGATAAGTCTTGCCGCTTCTTTTTCGTAAATATTAAATAGGGTTTCTAGGGTTTCGTTGTCTGCATCCTCGAAAGAATATTTGGAATTTTCATATTCTGGGAGTTTGAAAACATCACCGTAAGTTAAGTTTTCTGACCACTTGATGTCGTAGACATTGTCCACATCTTGAAGATACATACAAATTCTTTCAAGACCTATGGTTATTTCTCCACTTTCCAATGCGCAGTTGATACCGCCTACTTGTTGGAAATATGTAAATTGGGTAATTTCCATCCCGTCAAGCCATACTTCCCAACCAAGTCCCCAAGCACCTAGGGTTGGAGATTCCCAGTTATCTTCAACAAACCTAATATCGTGTTTTTTTGGATCAATGCCTATGGTTTCTAGGCATTTTAAATATAAATCTTGAATATTAGATGGGGTTGGTTTTAATAAAATTTGCATCTGGTGGTGTTGGTAAAGTCTGTTTGGGTTTTCTCCATACCTACCATCTGCAGGTCTTCTGGATGGCTCAATATAGCAAACCTTCCATGGTTCAGGACCTAGGGCCCTTAAAAATGTGTGAGGGTTCATTGTTCCTGCACCCTTTTCGATGTCGTATGGAATCATGACTGAACAGCCCTGTTCTTTCCAATACTCCTCTAGTTTTAGTATTAAATCTTCAAAGTACATTTACATTCCTTTCGAGTGCCTTTTTGACCCATTCTAAGGAAGGATAGGTCCCTAGATCTAGGTTACTAAGGCAATAGTCTATTATTATTTTGCCGATTTTCGGATAGTTTTCTACCAAATTTATATCTTCAAGGTCTTCTGATCTGGTATATAAAAGTTTGTTAAAATATACAAATTCTTCATAGGTCATAAAGACCTTGTCAAAGACTTGATCTTTACACTCATCACAAATAACTGATGATTCTGATGGGGAAAAGTACAAATATTTGCCCCTTATATTTTTACCGCAAATCCCACAAGTTTTAAAGTTTGGTTTAAAACCTGAAAAGGAAATATATTTGAGAAAAAATCCCAAAAATATATTTACATAGTTTTTACGGGCCTTTTCAAATGCATCAAAACTATTTGTAAGGAGGGTAAAAACAGTCTCTACTTGGATATGGTCGATAGTCCTTAATAAAAGGTCGCAAATCGCTGACTTATACAATATTATATCAAAGTTTTTGTTTGATTTGTAGTAGGGATTTAAAACGAGGCCTTCTCTCAATCCATAAAAGTCCTTGCCGGATCTGTAAAGGTCGAAGGATGCCAAGATAAACCTGTTTGTTAGGGCTAGGTTTTTAGAATTTTTCTTTAAAACCCCCTGGCAATTTATGGAAATTTTTCCCATGTCTTTTGTGAAAACTTCGATGATTTTGGAAGATTCCTTGTATTTAAATTCCCTGAGGACTATACCCCTTATGTCCTTAAGGTCTGCCGTAGCCAAACCTATCCACCAACTTTTCCTTCTTGCGCCAATCTTTTTCGACCTTGACCCATAGTTGGAGGTTGACCCTAGAAGCTAGGAAATCTTCTATCTCACGTCTGGCGTCGATGCCAATTTGCTTTATCATTTGGCCATTTTTGCCAATTACGATTTGCTTGTGGGAATTTTTCTCAACAATAATTGTCGCCCTGATGTCAATAAGGTCCTTATCGTCCCTTTCTTTGAAATCGTCAATTCTCACTGCAAGACCGTGGGGAACTTCTTCTGACAAGAGTCTTAGTGCCTTTTCCCTGATTATTTCTGAGACTACAAACCTCTCAGTCTTGTCTGTGATCATATCCCTGTCATAGTAGGCTGGTCCTTCTTCTAGGTAGGATTTTACCCCTTCTATGTAGGCATTGACATTTGTATCATCAAGAGCAGAAATAGGGATAATTTTATCAAAAAGTCCAACTTGATCGTAGAGTTCTTCGATTTCTTCGATTTCCTCTTCATTTAGAAGGTCTATCTTATTTATAAGTAGGATTATCGGAACTCTAACATTTCTTAGTTCGTCAATTATCATCTGGTCAAGTTTGCCAATTTCTTTAGACTCGTCAACCACGTAGGTTACTAGGTCTGACTCGTTTAGGGAATCCTTAGAAAAGCTTAATAGCCTTTCTTGGAGGACATTTCTTGGCTTTTGGATACCAGGCGTATCTATAAAAATAAGCTGGCTGTCCTCGTCGTTATATATTATATTTATCTTATCTCTGGTGGTTTGGGGCTTGTTTGAAATGATGGAAATTTTCTCTTTTAAAATCTTTTCCATAAGAGTTGATTTTCCAACATTGGCCCTGCCAACTACCGATATAAATCCTGATTTCATTCTAAATCCTTTTTGCTAAAACTTTCTGGCAAGAGTTCGTCAATCCTATAAGTCTTGTAACTTTCAGGGTCCCTGGCTACAATTATCTTTGTGTCGCAATCCGCAAACTCTCTTATAAATTGCCTGCAAACTCCGCAAGGATAAGTATATTCGGAATCGCCTGTTATTACTATGTAGGCAAATTCTCTTTCCCCCTCTGTAATGGCTGTAGAAAGAGCATTTCTTTCTGCACAAAGGGTCGGAGAATAGGCCGCATTTTCTATATTTACACCCTCAAATATCCTTCCAGATTTTGTCATTACGACACAAGCAACATGGAAGTTCGAATAAGGGGCATAGGCCCTTTTTTTGATCTCTATGGCTTTTTTTATCAAATCTTTTATCTCTGTCATGAAAATATCCCAAATATAGCCATGGCCATGGAGGTCCCAAGGATGGCTCCTCTAATAATTTCTCTAGCCGAATGGATGTCGGCTTCGTACCTGGATTCTGCAACTATGAAGGCAAGGGCAACTAATAATAGCCTCACCAAGGGTTCATTTACCAACAAAATGCCTATGGTCGATAGGCAAAAGGCAACTGAGGTGTGGCCTGAAACAAAACCGCCCTTAAAGGCTGTGCCACGGCCTTCATAGAAAACTCCCTTAAGAAAAATTGTTAAGATTATTACCAAGGAAATGGTAATTAAGGCTAAGTGTGATGGTCGTCTGGCAATTTTTAAGATAACTGAATCGTAAAAATTTAAAAATTTGTCAAAAAATATCAAATAGCCAACAAAAACTGCATTTAGGGCTGCAATAAAGGTTGCAGCTGCAGATACGTCCTTGCCAGCCTTGGCGAGTTTTGAGAACTTACCCCCGCTTGCCAAGTCTACAATCTCTTCTATGGCTGTATTTAAAAGCTCAAGGGCCACTACAAAGGCAATTGAAAATACCAAAAACATCATTTCAACCCTGGATAGGTTGAAAAATAAAGATGCAATTAGAACTAGGATTGATGCCAAAATATGAAATTTCATATTTTTTTCGTGGTTTATGGCATAAACCAAACCCTCATAGGCATAGTCAAAGCCCTTGAGGAATTTTTGGCCGTGGGTTAATTTTAAGGGCTCAAAGTCCTCTCCATCTTTCTTTTGGAGTTCCTCGAGGATTTCCTTTTTTAAATTTTCTTTAAGGTCATCATAGTTTTTATCCATTGATTATTTGAAAACTCCTAAGTTTTTCATAACCTCTTTTTCTTTTGATCTCATGACTTTTTTGTCGCCTTCTTCTATGTGGTCATAGCCAAGTAGGTGAAGGGTTGAGTGACAAATGAGATACATGATTTCCCTTTCTAGAGAATGGCCAAAATCTACCGCTTGATCCTCCGCCACATCAAGGCAAATAACTATATCTCCAAGAAGGATTAGAGGATTTCCCTCATTATCAAAACCTTCTTCATCCAAGGGGAAAGATAAAACGTCTGTTTCTCTGTCCACATTTCTGTAGTCCTTGTTGAGCTTATGGATTGTTTCCTTATCTACAATAGAAAGGGAAACTTCAACATTTTCGCTTATATTTTCCACCCTAAGGACTTCAGTGATGGTTTTTTCTGCCTTTTTCCTTATAATGTCAAAGTCCAAATCTTCATTTGTATCATTGGCTATCAGAAGATTCATTTTCTTTCCTCTTTTTTTCTTCTTCTAATCTCAAATCGTTCTTTTCGTAAGCATCGATTATCCTTTGGACAAGTGGATGACGGACAACGTCAATTGAGCTAAAGTTTATAAATTCAATGCCTGGGACATTTTTTAAAATCTGAGCAGCCGAAACAAGGCCAGATTTTCTGCCACGTGGCAAGTCGACCTGGGTCTTATCTCCTGTAATTATAGCCTTTGAGCCGTAGCCCAAACGGGTTAAGAACATCTTCATCTGTTCATAAGTTGTGTTTTGGGCCTCATCAAGAATTACAAAGGAATTATCAAGAGTCCTACCCCTCATATAGGCAAGGGGAGCAACTTCTATGATGCCCTTTTCAACTAGGGCCTGGTAGGTTTCAAAACCTAAGATTTCAAAAAGACCGTCATATAGGGGTCTTAGGTATGGATCTACCTTATCTTGCAAATCTCCCGGCAAGAAACCTAGGCTCTCGCCTGCTTCTACAGCTGGACGGGTGAGGATAATCCTGTTTACTTCGTTGTTTTTAAAGGCACGGACAGCCATAGCTACTGCCAAGTAGGTCTTACCTGTACCTGCAGGTCCTATTCCAAAAACCACGTCATTGGCCAAAATCTTTTCTATATAGGATTTTTGTCCCAAAGTCTTTGGCTTGATTGGTTTACCAGCTGCTGTTGTGACAATTACATGATCAAGGAGGGCCTTTACCACATCCTTGTTTTCCCTTTCAAGCATGTCTGCATCGTACTTTAGTCTTTGAAAATCAAGTTCCTCATCTCTCTTAAGCTCGGATAACAATTGAATTATAAGTTTCTTGGCAAGGTCAACATGACCTTCATCACCATTTATTTCTAGCATATTGTCCTTAAGCTTGAGTTTGACGTCAAATCTGTCTTCTATATATTTTCTATTTGAATCAAAATTGCCAAAGAGAGAAATAATTCTCTCTGGCGCTTCTATTTCTAAAAATTCTTTAATATTTATCTCCTAGCGTCTTTTGGAAACTGGCGGACCAAGGATTTCTGCCATGATAATGGCATCACTTAGCCTTTGTCTATTTTTATCTTTGGCCATTTTTTCCCTAATTTTGTCTGTTTTTTCTTTTTGCTCAGCGTCTCTAAGCCTCATTAAGGCAGCATTGTCCCCTTCCTCACTCTTAGCCTTGATAGAGCCAGTCTGGCCATCATTAGATTTGATTGCCTCCAAGCTTTCCCTGGCTAAGCTGTCAATCTCTTTTTGTATTTGAGAGGACTTTTTAAATTTATCTGCGTGTTTATTTCTTAATTCCGCCTTGAGCCTCCTTTGGGCTTCAAGGTCTGGCTTTGCAGGTTCAGCAATTTCACCAAAATTCCTGTCCATATTTTCTACCAGATCATTAAGGTAGCCGATTATGGATGGGTTTTTTCTTGCAGATTTTTTTGCCTTAAGAGGACTTGTGTCGATTTTTTTATAAAAATCTCCCATTTCACTTTCAGTCTTGATTTCTTCAACCAAGTCGTCTAGAAATGATAAAAAAGATTTATTCTTATTTGACATCTAAGTCAGCCTCATCGTTTGAGATTGACTGGCGCATTTTTGTGTCGGCTTTGATATTTTGGAGGTTATAATAATCCATAACTCCAAGATTTCCTTCTTTGAAGGCTTGGGCGATGGCAAGTGGGATTTCGCTTTCTGCTTCCACAACCTTGGCCCTGTTTTCTTGTTCAAGAGCAATCGCTTGGGCACGTCTTTCTTCGGCCTTAGCTTGGGCGATATTCTTATCAGCCTCTGCCTGGTCTCTTTGAAGCTCAGCTCCTACGTTTCTTCCAACATCCACATCTGCTATATCGATTGATAAAATCTCAAAGGCTGTACCTGAATCAAGTCCCTTGTTTAATACAGTTTGAGAAATATTATCTGGATTTTCTAGTACTTCTGCGTGGGTTTCTGATGAACCAACTGTGGTTACAATACCTTCACCAACTCTGGCAATGATGGTCTCTTCACCCGCACCACCAACTAGCCTTTCAATATTGGCCCTAACAGTGACTTTGGCAATTACCTTTACTTCTATACCATTTTTGGCAACTGCAGCTATAACTGGGGTGTTAATCACCTTTGGTGTTACAGAAACTTGGACAGCCTCAAATACGTTACGACCTGCAAGGTCAATGGCTGCGGCTTCTTCAAAAGAAAGGTCTATTTTTGCCCTTTCTGCTGCGATTAGTGCGTCAACAACTTGGTTGATATTACCACCTGCAAGGTAGTGGCTTTCAAGGTCGTTTGTTTCTATGTGGATACCTGCTTGGTGGGATTTGATCATGGCGTTGACGATTTTTGATGGAGATAATCTCCTAAATCTCATTGCCACAAGGCTTGCCATGGAGATTTTAACTCCTGAAAACCTCGCTGTAATCCAAAGTCCAACTGGTACCATTGTAAAAAATACTATGACTAATATAAAAATTAGTCCCATAATTATATATTCCATTACATCTCCTTTACTATAATGTGGCCATCTTTAACATCTATAACAGAAATCACCCTAGATTTTTCAATGAATTCTGCCCTGGCCATAGCGTCATAAATTTCTCCGTCAATTTCAATCCTGCCCGAAGGCCTAAGTATTGTCTTGCTAATTCCAACACTGCCTATAAGTTTACTCAAATCCTTATTCTTATAGACTTTATTTTTGTTTTTCTCCTTCACATCTAGGACGTAGGAATCAAACAAATTTGCCCTGAAGCCAAGCTTTACAAAAATTGTCATGGTAATGACAACTGCAAGGCCTGTGGCGATAATTACAAAAAATCCAATTTGGGGGTCTGTGAATGAATCCATCACCGAATAAGTCGTAAGGGCAAGGCCCGCCACACCTATTATTCCAAAGCTAGGAATAAAAAGCTCAAGGCTAAGAAGGGATATACCCACAATGAAGGTGATAACTGTGACATTGTCGGCTATATTATACTTGGCATTGGCCAGGTAAAAATAGGCGAATAAAATCACAGAAAGACCCGCAAAGATTAGCTTTTTTTGGGTAAATAAGAGACATATCAAAGATATGACTGCGAGAATAAAACTTGTCGCAATAATTAGGTCATTTCCTAGCATATTTTTCTCCATTTCTTAAAGGCAAATCCTTATTTTTTGAAAATATTTATAAAAAATATTTCCTAAATTTAAGGATTATAATATTAACTTCCTTATAATTATTATCTAGTAAATGAGGTTAAAAATCAACATAAGAGGTCCACTTCTTCTTTTTGAAAAAAATGATTTTTTATCCTGCTTTAGAAAAATTTTTTACAAAAAAGGAGCCTAAGCTCCTTTAATTTTTATTTTCTTTTCTTTTTCTTAGTGAAAAACGAAGATGCCGAATAATTTAAGATGTGTTTTTTATAAACCTTAGATGCTAGGATGTATGAAATATAGAGACTTCCTATTAAAATCATTATAGAAATCCCACCTTCCATGATCCCTGCATTTGCCTTTATCAACCTCAAAGGCATGAAAAATACGGAAATATATGGGATAAAGGATGCGATTTTTACAAATAAATTCACAGGGCGGTTCATAAAAATCATGGCTACCATAAAGGCTGCTATGATTGTGACCATAAGAGGTGTTGCAACCTTGGATGCATCTTCTTGTTTGCTGGCAAGAGATCCTAGCATGGCGGCAATTATCATATAGGCCAAAAGTGAGAGAATTATAAATACAAATATCTCTGCGATTATAATTAGGCTTCTCTGATCAAGGCTTAGGTCAATTTTTATCATATCTAAAAGGCCCTTAGATTTTGCGACAAAATAAGAAATAGCTCCTAAAATTATATACAAAATCGAATGGACGATTATGGCAAAGAGATTACCCAAAATTTTACCTGCAAAATAGTCCTTGGCAGATACTGACGAAAAGATAAATTCAATCATCTTTGAACCTTTTTCTGTTGCTATATCAACGACTAGGATGTTTGAGTACATGATTAGCATAAAATACATGAACATCAAAAGGATAAAATAGGAAGCATAGACCATGAGGCTCTTGCCCTTGTCGAGCTGGTTGATTTTGACATCTGCCTTGGTCGAAAAAATCCCAATTTGTTTTTCATTTAGGCCTGCATTTTTGATGTTAATAGCATTTTGTATCTCATTTGCAAGAAGGGGCAATTTTGAAAGAGCCTTACCGTCCATGGTTTTGGTCTCGATAGTAAGTTTTACCTGGCCCTTTGATTCAGAAATTTCCCCGTAAGACTCAATTTTTTCTGCCTTTAAGGCATCTTCTGCCGCATCTTTTGAAACTAGTTTATATTCATTTTCCATTCCCTTAAAGAAAGGGCTAATATTTTCATCTGCCACTATTTGGTATTTATGACCGTCACTGCCAAGCTTGGCCTGATCTGACTTCGCTAGGAAATAATTAATCCCCACAGGTACTAGCATGACAAGGATTGGCACAAAAACCATGGCCCAAAAGGCAGGTGATTTTATTTGTTTTTTGAAAGAGTCTAGGGCTACTATTAATTTTCTATTCATTTTCTTCCACCTTTCTGGCAAAGATTTCATTTAGGCTTGGTGGCTCTTGGCTAAACATTTCAAGGTAGCCAAGTTTTTCTACAAGTTTATCAAAAATCCCCCTGCCATCTTCTTCCTTTTCAAGCCTTATTGTCCAAAGATTACCATCTCTCTTAACATCATATTGAGGGAAAATCTCTGATAAATCCTCTTCTGTCCTGACTTTTACAAGAGCTTTTTCATAAGAATTTCTAATCTCATTTGGTGAACCCTTTAGGACAATTTTTCCATTCTTTAGCATGATGAGCCTGTCGCAAAGGTATTCTACATTTTCCATGTTGTGGGATGAGAAAATTATGGTTGTACCTTGATTGTTGATTTCCTTGATTATCCCCATCAATAGATTGGCATTGTAAGGATCTAACCCTGAAAAAGGCTCGTCTAAGATTAGAAATTCTGGCTTATAGATAAGGCTTGCCAAAAGTTGAACCTTTTGCTGGTTTCCCTTAGAAAGGGATTTTATTTTATCATCAAGACTTCCCTTGATTTCAAAACGGTCAAAGTAGGTTTGTAGGGTCTTTTCATCAAGGTTTCTCATTTGGTTGAGCCTTGCGAAAAATTTCACCTCTTCCCTAATAGTTTTCTTTGGTGAAAGCGAGCGTTCTTCTGGGAGAAAGCCGATTTTTTCTAGGGGAATATCTGCCATTGGCCTTCCTTCGTAAAGAATTTCCCCGTCAAAATGGTCGTAGAAATTCATCATAGAGCGAAAAAGTGTAGATTTGCCCGCCCCATTTTGGCCGATAACTCCAAAAAGCTCGCCTTTTTTAACATCAAAGCTCACATTATCGAGAGCCTTTAAATCTCCAAAATTTTTAGATAAGTTTTTTATTTCAATCATGATTTTTCTCCTGCAAAGCCATTTGTAAAAACTCCAACCAAACAAGGTATTAGAACAATAAGAGCTATTATTGGGCTTATATTTTCATAAAGGGCTGAGCAAAATAAGATTATTATCATTACAAATTGGCACATAAGCATTCTCTTATAAGAAAGGTAGCCTTTTTTGTAATATTTAAGCTTATCTCTCTCATCAGATTCTGCCATGAATTTGCTATCAAAAAAGAAGTCAAAGATCTCGGTTTTTCTTTCTGGCTCAATTTTTCTTACAAGTTTATAAGTTAGATAAGACAGTATCGAGTTTATAGCTGTAAATACAAATAGAATTACAAGTATAATCAAAGTATTTTTTAATGGATTAGAACTTTTTTTCATTTCGTTATAAATAATTATTATAAGAGATAAAAGGCTGAATAATCCAGCATCTCTCATTGCATTAGCATAATCTATATACTTTGTTTCTATAAATCCATCTTCCCTCAGGCCATCTTCAACTTCTTTTTTTGCTTTTATATAAAAATGTAAACCTAAAACAGCGAATATACTACAAAGTCCTATAGTTAAAACCAAGATGTTTTGGCTTAAAAATCTAGAAAGAACTTCAATAAGCCCACCTATATTTAATTTATTAAAAATAAAACCTACTCCAAAACCAACTACCAATCCTAATCCAACCATATAAAGTACGCTAGTTAGGAATGTTTTCTTATTTTTCTTCATCACTTTCCTCCAAGCTAAAAATCTCATTAATATCCACACCTAGGACCATGGCGATTGTTAGGGCCACGGTCACAGATGGGTTGTAATCTCCTCTTTCTATTAGGCTTATGGTTTGGCGGCTGACTCCGACGAGCCCTCCAAGGTCTGCTTGGTTATATCCCGCCTTTTTTCTAAAGTCCGCCAAGTTATTTCTTAGTTCCATCCGCCCTCCTTTCAAAATAATTGACAACCATTCTTGTCATTATTGTAACTCTGACAACTTTATTTGTCAAATTGTTTTTCAAAACTTATAAGTTTCTAGGAAATTTCATTAAAATTCAAAGCAAGAACAAATAAATAAGCATTTTGAAAGCTTTGATCAAAGCGACTTGGATTTTTTGCATATTCTATGCATAAAATGAAAATATTTACATTTTTTATGCATTTTTTCTTTTTTCCCATATAATAAGAATAGATAATAATTTAAGGAGAAAGTCATGCTAGGTGCCGCTGTCAACGCTATTGCCGTTTTTCTATCTGGTCTTGTTGGTCTTAAACTTGCAAATTACATAGAGCCTTGCTATAAGGATGCAATTATGAAATTTTTGCCCCTTACCATTGTGGTTTTGGGTATAGAATCTGCCCTCAAAGGTGATGTCATAATCGTTCTTATTTCAATGATTTTGGGAGTTATTATTGGAGAATACTTTGATCTGGAAGGAAAACTCAATAATTTTGCCAATATGCTCAAGGATAAATTTATAAAAGGCGAAGACAATGATTTTGCGACAGGTTTTGTTTCTGGCACCCTAATTTTTTGCGTGGGCTCTTTGGGAATCCTTGGAGCTATCGAATCCGGAGTCAACGGGGACAACTCAATTTTATACACTAAGGCCATCATAGATAGCCTTTCCTCAATCTTTTTATCAACAACCCTAGGGATTGGTGTTGCCTGCTCTGCTGGGGTAATCTTCCTCTATGAGGGCCTTATAGCCTTACTTTCAGGATTTCTCGCTCCAATCCTCACACCAGAAATTTTGGCAAATATTTCTGGAGTTGGTGGAATCACAATCATTGCTGTGGGTCTCTCCATGCTTAATCTTGTGAAATTTAAGCTGGTAAATTCCTTGCCTGCAATTGTAATCCCTGTTATAATCGGATTAATTTTAAATTTATTTTAAGAAAAACCCCATTACGGATTATTAAGGTGACCCCACAAAGTTGGACCTAATACCAGAGTTAGAACTAAACTAGCTCTGGTATTTCTTTGTTCTTTCCTACCCCTAGGGGTAGGAAATTTTTATGCTGCATTTTTCTTTCTATATTCTATTGGTGATAAGTATCCTAATTTTTCTTTTATTCTTTCTTCGTTGTAATATTCTATGAAATCTTCTATTGTCTGTTTTAAGTGTTCGTATGAATAGAATTTTCTTCCGTAATATATTTCTTGTTTTAATATTCCAAAGAAGTTTTCCATTGGTGAGTTGTCTAAGCAGTTGCCTTTTCTTGACATAGATTGGGTGATGCCGTTTGTTTCAAGTCTTGATGTATATTTCTTTGTTTGATATGCCCAGCCTTGATCTGAGTGGAATATTCTTTCTTCTTTACTTTTTTTAGTTACCTTTATTGCTTTGTCTAATGCTTTTAATATTGGTTCTATTGTTGGGTGTTTTGATATTTCATAGCTTAGTATTTCACTGTTGTACATATCTAGGTATGGGTTTAGATAGAGTTTCTTTATTTGGTATGTTCCTGTTTTATCTTTTTCTAAATACTTAAATTCTGTTGTGTCTGTTGTTATTTTTGTGTATGGTTTTTCTACTTTGAAGTTTCTTTTTATTTTGTTGTCTGATATTTTTCCTACCTGTCCTTTGTAGGATGAGTATTTTCTAGATTTTCGTGAATAGCTTTTTACTTGAAGTTTTAACTTTTGAACTAATCTTTGTACTTTCTTTTTGTTTATTATTAGTCCTGTTCTTTTTAACATAGCTGTTATTCTTCTGTAGCCATAGTTTGGATTGTCTTTTCTTATCTTAAGTATTTTCTTTTCTATTTCTATATCTTTATTTGGTTTATTTAATCGTTTTTGCCAATACATGTATGTTGATTTGGCAATATTAAAGTATTTTAACAAGTCTTTTAGTTTGTATTTACTTCTTAAGACTTCAATTGTTTCAGCAATTGTCTTATTTCTGTATCTGTCATTTGAGACAATTCTATCTTTTTTTTATTGCATCATTTTCTAGTTGGAGCCAATAGTTTTTTTCTTCTAATTTCTTTATTTTTTCTTTTAGTTGTGCTTCATTTAAGGAATTATCTTCTTCGTTGGTTAATTGTGCTGATGATTCTGTTTTAGAGTCTTTTGATCTCTTTTGTGTCTTTGACATTTTTGAAGGTCTTCCTCTCTTTTTAGATTTCAGTCCTTCTATGCCTTTTTGTCTAAAGTCTATTACCCATCTTGCCATCATTGATGGATTGTTTATCTTTAATTCATTTGCTAGGCTTTGATAGGACATTTCTCCTGTTAAGTACAAGTTTACTACATTTAACTTAAATTCCAAAGTATATTGTGTATTTTCTCTTTTTACTTTTAGTCCTTCATAGCCTTGTGATTTGTATGCATTTACCCATCTTCTTATTACACTTTTATCCGGTATACAATATTTTTCTGATAAAGATCTATATGAGATATTGGATTCTAAATATTCTTTTACTACTTTCATTTTGAATTCTGTGCTATATTTTGCCATTAAAAAACTGACCTCCTTTAGTTAGTTTTTGGTCTAACTTTTGGGGGTCAGTTCATATTTCCGAAATGGGGTTATATTTATATCCTGCCCCTTAATTTAAGGGCTTTTTCTATTCTTGAAAGGCTTAGGATGAAGGCTGCTTTTCTGTAATTTACCTTATACTTATCTGCAGTTTCAAATACTTCTTTGATTGCCTTTGACATATCTTTCTCTTGTTTATTTCTTACTTCCTCTTCGTCCCAATAAGAGCCTGTTATATTTTGAATCCATTCATAATGACTTACTAAAACTCCGCCAGAGTTTGCGAGGATATCTGGAATTAGAGGGATATTTTTCTCATTTAAAATCGCCTCTCCTGCTTCAGTCACAGGTCCATTTGCCGCTTCAACAACAAGTTTAGCTTTAATTTCCCCTGCATTGGTCTCATCTATTACATTTTCCATAGCTGCTGGAATTAATATGTCACAATCTAGGGCAAAAAATTCTTCATTAGAAATTTTCTTTGCATCGATATTTAAGGCAGACCCTGTTTCTTGCCTTGCCTTTTCTAACTTATCAATATCAAGGCCATTTGGATTGTAAATGGCAGATGAACCTGATTTTTGGCTCTTATCCTTAGAATTTAAAGCGATTAGCTTTGCCCCATCTTGGGCTAAAAATTTCGCTGCAAAAGAGCCAACATTACCAAAACCTTGGATTGCAAAAGTTGCTCCTTTTAAGCTCTTGCCGATTTTTTCGTAGTATTTTTTTATGGTGAGGTATACTCCAAAACCTGTTGCTTCAGTCCTTCCAAGGGATCCACCCATGTCGGTGGACTTGCCTGTGAAGGTTCCTATATCGTGGCGGCCGCCATTTAGGGCAATGTATTCGTCAGTGAAATATCCCATAATTTTGGCATTGGTATTTACATCTGGGGCTGGAACGTCAATTCTTGGTCCAATGTAGTTGTTGATTGCCCTGACAAAGCCACGAGAAAGACTTTCAAGTTCCCTTTCTGAAAGCTTTTTAGGGTCAACTACGATTCCGCCCTTGCCACCACCAAGAGGAAGGCCAAGTAGAGCTACCTTTAGGCTCATCAAAGTGGAAAGGACTTTAACTTCTTCATAGGTCACAGATTCATCAAAACGCACTCCGCCCTTTGATGGACCAAGAGCTGATGAATGGGCAGACCTGAAGGCCCTAAAGGTCTTTGTAGTGCCATCATCCATTTTGACTGGAATATTTGCCTCGATTATCCTTTCAGGTTCTTTTATAATATTGTAAAAAGATTCAGAAAAACCTGCAAGGTCTGAAACTTCCTTTAATTTCTTTTGTAGATTTATAAATTGATCGTAAGCTTTTGTCATATTGCCTTCTTTCTAATTGCTAATTAAATTTCTAAAGTATTATACACCTTTTTTGCTAACAGAAAAATAATTTTTTATCATTTTTATCTTTAATTATCCTTATTTTTTCTTATAAGTTTTTCCAAAGACAATTAGGTATTTGCGTCTGTATAGCGGGTCCATCAATCAATTTTTCTTCACAAAAAAACTGGTCCTAGGACCAGCTTTTTAATTTTCTTTTATCTTATCCCTGGCTGCTGCCATCATGAGTTTGACCCTATTTACCTGGTTTACCTCACTGGCACCTGGGTCGTAGTCGATTGCTACTATGTTTGCTTCTGGATAGATTTCTCTAATTTTTTTCATGACACCCTTACCGGTAATATGGTTTGGAAGACATCCAAATGGCTGGATGCAGACAATATTTGGTGCACCAGATTCGATTAGCTCAACCATTTCTCCAGCTAAAAGCCAACCCTCACCGGCTTGGTTGCCGAGACTTGTGACTTCGCTTGCGAGATCTGATATTCCATCAATGTATTTTGGCTCGTCAAAGTGGATACTTTCCTTGAGGGCCTTTCTGATTGGCTTTCTGAAATTTTCTATAAGGACAATTCCCATTCGGGCAAGAGTCGCATTTACAGGGCTTTTGCCGTAAAAATCTCTCTTTAATTCTGCATTTTTAAAGCAATAGAGGAAAAAGTCTGTAAGGTCGGGAACAATCACCTCAGCCCCCTCCGCTTCAAGGACGTCTTGGAGGTGGTTGTTGGCTTCTGGGAGGAATTTCACCAAAATTTCCCCAACTATACCTGCCTTTGGAATTTCCTTGTGGCAAACAGGAATTTCATCAAAATCTTTTACGATATCCTTGATGGCCTTTCTGTATTTTGGCCTATCCATAGTCCTTATCTCTTCGGTAAGTCTTTGTATCCATGCTTCTTTGAGCCTATTTGTGGCATCTTTTTCGATTTCATAAGGCCTGGTTGCGTTGGCCACCCTATTTAAAAGGTCTCCTAATAAAATCGCACTTAGCATTTTTTTCATCAAAGGAATATTTTTGAAGCTTAATAGGTCAAAACCTGGACTCTTCTCAATTCCCTGGGCAGATAGGGCTATTACTGGGATATTTGGATAGCCTGCATCCTTTAGTCCCTTTCTGATGTAGCCAACATAATTTGATGCCCTACAAGCGCCTCCTGTCTGGGTCATCAAAAGGGCAATCTTATCTGTATCGTAACGGCCGGAATTAACTGCCTCTAGCATCTGGCCTACGACTGTAATTGACGGATAGCAAGAGTCGTTGTTTACGTATTTGAGGCCTTCATTTATAACGTCCTTGTCGATTTTGTTCAAAAACTCAATCTTATAAGGAGAATCTTTGAAGGCCCCTTCCATAATCCTAAAGTGTTCTCTTGCCATTTGTGGGGCAAGAATTGTATAGCCATCTTGACGCATTTCTTTGGTGAAAGGCTTGAAATCATAGGCCTTATCTAGGGATTGGACTTCAAAGTCTATGCCTTCGAGTTTTTTCTGGTTTAGGGCCTCAAGTAGGGATCTTACCCTGATTTTAACTGCTCCAAGATTTGAAATTTCGTCAATTTTTAAAAGTGTATAAATTTTCCCAGCTGATTTTAGAATATCTTCAACTTGGTCGGTTGTCACCGCATCAAGTCCACAACCAAAGGAATTTAGCTGAATTAGTTGGAGATTTTTATTTTTTGCCACATAGTCGCTTGCCCTATAAAGCCTTGCGTGGTAGGACCACTGGTCAAGGACCCTGAGTTTTTCGTTTAAATCATCAAGATTATAGGCGACCGCATCTTCGGAAAGAACTGGTATATCCATGGACTCGATTAAATCTCCTATGCCGTGGTTGATTTCTGGATCTATATGGTAAGGTCTACCGGCTAGAACTATGGCATTTAGGCCCTTTTTATTGACCAAATCTATTATTTCCTTGCCCTTTAGCCTTATTGCATCATGGTAGGCTTGCTGGGCCTGCCAAGCTTTTTCTACTGCGTTTTCGATATGATTTTTTGATAAAATATTACCCTCAAAATCATAACCATCAAAAACTTCTACCATTCTCTTTTTGATAATCTCTTCGCTCTCAAAAGAAATATAAGGAAAAAGATATTTAATATCCTTTAGGCCATCAACATTATTTTCAATAACATCTGGATAACCAGACACAACTGGGCAATTCATATGGTTTTTGGCCTTGTCATACTGTTTGTATTCGTAAAAAACTGCTGGATAAAAAATCAAATCTGGATTTTTTGAAATTAGGTTTTCCATGTGGCCATGAACGAGTTTTGCTGGATAGCAGGCAGTTTCTGATGAAATCGAACCTAGACCCTTTTCATAAATTTCCCTAGATGACTTGTCGGATAAGACTATATCAAAGCCTAAGGAAGTAAAAAATTTATGCCAAAATGGATAGTCTTCGTAGATGTTTAAAACCCTTGGAATACCAACTCTTCCAAACCTGGCCTTAGATCCAAGAGTATCCCTATTAAAGAGGAGGTCGTACTTAAATTTGTACATATTAAGGTCGTCTTTGGACTTATCAAGCTTGACCCCAGCACCTCTTTCGCACCTGTTTCCGGTTATGTATTTCCTACCGTCTGAGAAAATATTAATTATTAGGGCACAGTTATTGGTACAACGGCCACACCTAGCTGATTTTTGTTCGTAGGAAAAATCTTCAAGGTCAGCTAGACCTGCAAGCTTAGATGTGCCTGTAGACCTATCCTTGGCAATAAGAGCCATACCCATAGCCCCCATAAGCCCTGAAATTTCAGGCCTGGTGACATCTCTTTCTGATAATTTTTCAAAGGCCCTAAGGATGGCATCTCCATAAAAAGTGCCGCCTTGGACTACTATATTTTTGCCAAGGGTCTTTGGATCTCTGATTTTAATTACCTTTTGGATGGCGTTTTTAATTACTGAATAGCAAAGGCCGGCGGCTATATCTGCCACTTCTGCGCCTTCTTTTTGGGCTTGTTTGACCTTGGAATTCATAAAAACTGTGCAACGAGAACCAAGGTCTGCGGGCTTCTTTGATTTGATAGCTTCTTCTTGAAATTCTTTTACATCCATAGAAACTGATGCAGCAAAGGTTGATAAAAATGACCCACAACCAGAAGAGCAAGCCTCATTTAGCTGGATAGAGTCAATAACCCCGTCCCTGATGTGCATGGCCTTCATATCCTGGCCACCAATATCTAGGATGAAGTCGACGTTGGGATTAAAAAATCTCGCCGCCCTGTAGTGGGCAATTGTTTCAACCTCTCCATTATCAACGTGGAGGGCATTTTTTATAAAATCTTCCCCGTATCCACAAATCCCAGATGAAGCGATGTGGGCCTTGGGATTTTTCTTCTGGTAGGCGTCTTTTAGCATGTCAATGCAGACTTCAAGAGGATTACCTAGATTCATCCTATAATCATCAAGGAGAATTTCCATGTCTTTTGAGAGCCAAACCATCTTTGAAGTTGTAGATCCTGCGTCAAGTCCAACATAGATTGGTCCTTCATAGGTCGCAAGATCCCTGTATTTAATTTTAGAAGTCTTATGTCTTTTTTTGAATTCTTTGTATTCTTCTTCCGATTCAAAAAGTGGTTCAAGCCTTTTTGTGGCTTCTATTTCAACTTTTTCGCTAGTCTTTAATTTTTCTATGAGGTCTGTAATCGAAGCAAATTTTCCATCTTCGCTTGATAAAATCGCAGCCCCCTTGGCAACGTAAACTTCAGCGTCTTCTGGTATATAAAACTTATTAAATTCTTGGCCAAGAGTCTCTATAAAACGGTCTCTTAGGGCAGGAAGGAAGTGCAAAGGTCCACCCAAAAAGGTGACATTACCCCTAATTGGCCTACCACAAGCGAGATTTGAAATTGTTTGGTTGACAACTGATTGGAAGATTGAAATAGCAATATCTTCTCTTGTAGCACCCTGGTTCATCAGAGCCTGGATATCGGTTTTGGCAAAAACCCCGCATCTTGAAGCGATTGGATAAATTTTTTGATAAGATTTTGCTAGGTCATTTAGGCCCAAAGCGTCAGTATCAAGAAGGGATGCCATCTGGTCTATAAAAGCGCCTGTACCACCTGCGCAAATCGAATTCATCCTCTGTTCTACAGAACCAGAAAGATATGTAATTTTAGAATCCTCGCCCCCAAGTTCAATTAAAACGTCAGTTTCTGGGATAAATTCCTTGATTGCCCTGGTTTCTGCTATAACTTCTTGGACAAAGTCAGTTTCAATTAGGTCGGCAAGAAACATACCGCCAGAGCCTGTCACAGCCACAGTCAGTCTGTCGTCCTTGAATTTGTCTCTAGCATCAGCCAGAACCTTTTTTACAGTCTCCCTCACATCCGACTTGTGACGAGTATATACAGAATATATTGTATTAAATGAGTCGTCAGTCACTACCAGCTTAACTGTTGTAGAACCAACGTCTAAACCCATATGTAAGTCCATATTCTCCCTCTCTATTCGAATAAATAATATTAATTATTTATATTTATGTAATAACTTTAAATAAATTTTTAATATTTTTTTATATCCACCCGATTTACTAGGGTAAATGTACTTATATTATACCATTGATTAAATAAAGTAAAGCCCATACATCATAGATATATAGCTAATTTTCAAATTATCGCCAACTGTAAAATTAACTTTACAAAATAAGAATCTATTGTTTTTTAAAAATCTTTATTAGTTGTTATTCACACTATAATTTAATTTTTATACAATAGTTATTCTTTATAGCATAACTAAAAAAGACCCAGTCATTTGACTGGATCTTGTCTTTGTTTATAAATTTCATACTTATTTTTACTAAAATTTCTTGCCTATAAATTAAAAAATCATTATAAGGCCTTACTAAAATCATCAAAAATTATTTTCGTTAATTCATCAAATTTTCCCCGGCTGTATTCCGGATGCCACTGGACGCCCATCATATAGGAATCGTAGTAGGGATTTTCTATGGCTTCGACTAGGCCATCATCACTTGTTGCTGTGGCAAATAAACCCTTTGCCATATCCCTTATGCCCTCGTGATGCATGGAATTGACGTCCCTAGACTTTTGTCCGCCCAATTTTTCATATATCCTCGAAGACCCATTAAAGTTTACCATATGATAGGTAAAACCATCTGAACCATCCCTGTGAGAAATACTTGTCCCAAATTGGCTTGGTAAGTCCTCGTAGAGACTGCCCCCGTAGTAGATATTTATAAGTTGCATACCCCTACAAATACCTAAAATAGGCTTTCCTTCTTCAATAGCTAGGCCTAAAAGCTCAAGGTCAGACCTGTCCTGGTCTGTCGAATAGGTTTCTACAAGGTCATAGGCATCCGATCCGTAAAGGGCAGGATCAAAGTCGTCACCACCTGCAAATATTACCCCGTCCACACTTTTAATGATATCCCTAGAAGCGTCTTTATTTGTCTGGACCCCGGTTAATATATGGATTTCATAATTATAAGAATTTGCAATTTCATAGTAAGTAGCCCCAATTGTCTGGCTAGTGCCAATTACCAACACTTTTTTCTTATTTGATTTTATAAAAATAAAAATACCAACAATTAGAGCCCCAAGCAAGATAAGATTTCTAATAAATCGTAAAAATTTCCTCATAAAAAGCCCTCCTTATTATAAGTATAACAAGAAAGGCTAAATGTTTCCCTACAATTTTTGTAAGCTATTTTATCCCACAAGCATCCTTGGCAAGCCTGTCGGCTAGGTCGTTGTATTTGTCATTTGAGTGGCCTTTGACTTTTACAAAGGCGATTTGGATATATTTTTTTCTGTCATTAATAAAGGCCTTGTAGGATTGGGTGAGGTCGTTGTTGGCCTTCCAATCGCCTTCGGCCCAGGCTTGGATGCCTTGGTAGTCGTGGTGGATGATTATTTTTTTATAAGCTTTTTCTATGGCAAGGTCAATGGCAAGCTCGCTCGCCTTTACTTCTCCTGCCACATTCCTGTGGGTGTAGTAGGAGTCGGTGTAGGCTTTTTTGAAATATTCCTCCTCGCCATCTTTGATTAGGACTACACCTGCACCGTAGGTTTTCTCTGGCAGGTTAAAAGATCCATCGACATAGGCGACAATGGTGTCTGCGTCAACTTCAATTTTCTTTTCAGCCCCTTCTATAAAAGCGATAGCCTCGTCCTTAGTTTTAAAGGACTTGTAAATGGCGCCTGAAAATCCCTTTACTTCCTTAAGACAAGAATCCCAGGATGTGTATATCCCAGGATTTCTACCTTTTCTTACTGCGTAATATTTCTTCATTGGCCTAAGCTTTCCTTGTTTGCCCAGTAGGTTACCTGGCCAGGTCCTACTGTAAAGACGCCGTTGCCATTTTCATCTATGGTAATTTCTTCATTTTTGCCTGAAAGGTCAACATAGGTGGCGCCAGCTTCAGATTCGCCAACAAACATTTGTTTTTCCGCCATATCTTGAATGGAGATTAGAACTGCTAGTGGCTTGTGGTCATCATCGCCTCGTCTTACCCAACCAATTACAGATGGGTGGTCGAAGTAATCATCCTCTTCTCCGTAGTTATATGCCTTTCTAACGGCCATCATCTTATCAAGCATATCTTTGAGTGGGTCTTTTTTTACAGGCCCAATAAGGCCGTAATAATCGCCCGCAAAGAGGCATGGATAACCGTCCTTCCTAAATAAAATCAAGGCGTAGGCTATTTCCTTAAACCAGTCTTCTACCCAAGAATCAAGTGCTTGGCCTGGTTGGGAGTCGTGGTTGTCGACAAAGGTTACTGCTTGGGCTGGAAATTCCTTGACAACTGTGCCGTCAAAGATTTTTCTCATGTCATAGCCGCCCATAGACTTGCTGGCCTCTGCCATGTGGAAGTGGAGTGGAACGTCAAAAAGGTCTATCTTGTAGTCTGAGTTTTGGAGATAATTTTCGATGGCACCTGTGTTATATTGCCAAAATTCTCCAAATAAGTAAAACTTGTTTTCGCCCATATTGTCGTATATATGTTTGGAAAGTTCGTAGATAAAGTCACCTGAAATGTGCTTTAGGGCATCGTATCTGAAGCCATCGACCTTGGTTTCCTTAATAAACCAGTCAACCCATTTAAAAATCTCTTCACGGACTTCTGGGTGGTTGTGGTCGATGTCGCAATTCATAAGATAATCAAAATTGCCCTTTTCATTGGAAACGTCCTCGTCCCAATACTTGCCATCCCCCAAAATCCTATAAATGGCAGAGGTTTCGCTCTTAGCATCGTAGTCTATACCTGTGAAATGGTAGTAGTGCCAGGTCATGTCGGAATATTTTCCCTTTCTGCCCTTAAAATCAAAACCTGTCCATCCTTCGATTTCAAGCTCGCCAGATACGTCTTCTTCCCTATTGTTTTGGTCGACCATAACGGCCTTAAAACTTTCCTTAAAATCAGCATTACCCTTGTGGTTTAGGACTATGTCTGCGTAGGATTTTATCCCTGCTTCATGGAGGTCGGCTATGGCCTTGATTAATTCATCCTTGGTTCCGTACTTGGTCCTAATTGTGCCTTTTTGGTCAAATTCTCCCAAGTCCCAAAGGTCGTAGATTCCATAACCAACGTCATTGTCACCACCACCCTTACAGGCTGGTGGAAGCCAAAGGGCGTCAATACCCGCTTTTTTTAAGTCTTTGGCATCTCTTGAAAGTTTTTTATAAAAATCTCCAGATCCGTCTGTGTCCCATTCAAAAGATTGCATCATTATTTCATTGGCCATGTTTACTCCTTACAAATATCAATTGACTTTGATGCACCAATCCTTGATGCACCTGCTTCTATCATTACTAGAGCCTCTTCTCTGGTGTGGATGCCACCGCTAGCCTTGACTTTTGCCTTATTACCAACAGTTTCTGCCATTAATTTCACATCTGCTACTGTCGCTCCACCTGTAGAAAAACCTGTAGAAGTCTTTACAAAATCAGCTCCTGCGGCTACAGATAATTGGCAAGCCTTGATTTTTTCCTCATCTATCAAAAGACAAGTTTCTATAATTACCTTTAGGACATTTGAACCTATAGCTTCTTTAATCTCTCTAATTTCGTCTTCTACATATGCATATTCACCGTCTTTAAGCCTGCCAACATTGATTACCATATCAATTTCACAAGCTCCGTCTTCTATGGCTTTTTTTGCCTCAAAAACCTTGGCTTCCTTGGCCATAGCTCCTAGAGGAAAACCAACAACAGCGGCTATCCTTACGTCCTTGTTGTAGTCTTTTATAAGTTTAACATTGGCTGAATTTACGCAAACAGAATAAAAATCGTGATCAACCGCTTCATCAACTAGGTTTTTAATATCTTTTATACTTGCATCAGCTTTTAAATTTGTGTGGTCTATATATTGGTTAAGTTTCATATCTCTTCCTTCTTTTCATATTCTAATAGGGCAAGGGTCAAATCATCTGCCATGGCCTGCCAGTTGTAGGATGTGATTATATCATCAACAAAGGTTAAATCACGTGACTTGGAAAAAGTCTCCCTCAACCTTTCAAGACCAAATTCGTTTCCCTCTTCATTTTTCGCTTCGATTGCTCCGTCTGTAAAAAATAATATCTTATCACCTTGGGATAAGTTTAGGCTTTTTTCTATATATTCGTCAGGCTCGATTATATTTGAGATCATCCTCCCATTAGCAAGGAGATATTCTGCCTCGTTTTTCTCCTTGAAATAAATCAGTGGCGGACAATTGTGGCCAGCATTAGAAAATACCAGACTATCGTCCCTAAAGTCAAAAATACCCAGCCAAGCTGTAAAATACTGACTAGAATCAATCTGTAATTTAGTAAATTTTTTCCTAAGATTTAGAAAAACCTGGCCTGGAGAATAATCTGGATGCTTATCAAAAATCGCACTCATGGTCACCTTCAAAAACATAGTCATAATTGAAGCCTTTACCCCATGGCCCATGACATCCGCAATATAAAAAGCAATCCTATTTTCATCTATCTTAATTAGGTCATAAAGATCGCCTGATACATCGTCTGCAGGATTATAAATTCCAGACAGGCTTAGCTTGCCGTAAGTCCCATTTTTAGGAAGGATTGAAGACTGGATACGCCTTACAAAACGTATATCGTCAAGCATGGCCTTGTTGGCATTGTAAAGGTCAATTTTAAGGATAGATTCGCTGGTAATATCCCTGTAGACTTCGATAGTGCCTGTGAAGGTATCACCAAGATAAATCGGACTTGATTTTATCGAATAATACTTGCCGTCGATGAGCTTTTCCTCAATCATGGTCGCTGACTTTGACAAAGTGTTAGAATTAGAAATAATTAGGTCTATATTTTCATCCAAGTAGGTTTTAAGTTTTGGACTTTTCTTTAGGGCATCTTTGAGGGCGTCATTAATAAAGGTCACCTGACCAAAATCATCAATAATCCTCACCCAATCATCCATGGAATTAAGGATAAAAAAGTTGATATTCTCTTGTAAATCTCGGTTTTTATCAAAAGATTTCCTCATTGCGACCCCTTTACTGTCTTTATAGTAACTATATCTTTTTAATATAGTAATTCAATCAAAGTTTTTAGGCCTTATATGCCAATAAAATTGGACTTTTCTTTTGAATTTAAGCCCTTTACCTTAAAATATTTATAAAAGTAAAATAAAATTTACCAAAAGAAAAAGGCTAGACTGATAATTTTACAGCCATTAGCCTTTTTATATATTTTATAGGGACGCTTCCATTTTCACTAGGTGTTTTTCCACAAGACCTATATTTACTTTTAATTTTTCTATCAATTTAATAAGCTTCGCTCTCTTATTAGCGTCCATCTTGCCTGTTTTTGCATAATTTTCTGCAAGTGTTACGACTTCCTTGGCCCTATTAACACTTGCTTTTAATCTTAGGTAAGAATTTTTTAAACGGATTTTTTTATCCATTTTTTCAAGGCTAAGACTTGATAGGTCAATCCCGTAATCATCAGCAATATTATTATCACTACTTCCTTCTGTCCTATGATCTGGTCTAGTAGGATTATCTTGCTTTCTAGGATTTTCAAGGTTTTTAATTTGCTTTTGAAGGTCTTTTATTTGTTGGTCTAGAGTTTTGATTTGCTCTTCTAAACTTTTTACCTTTTTTAATTCTTCAGATTTTTCTAAGGCTTTGATGTCATTTTTTAGTCTATCAATCTCAGCATTATTTTCAGCTATTTTTTCTTTTGCTTTTTGAACATCCTCAGACCCAACGCCTAGTCTATCTCTTTCATCAATAAATTTTTGTTGTTCTTTTGTTATATCATCAATTTCTTTTAATTTTTTATCCAATTCAGCTTTGGCTGTATAATATTTTTCTTTCAAGGATTCTAAAATTTGTGAATTGGCTCTTCCATTTTTCTTGTTTTCTAAGAATTTTCTAAATTCAGTAATGGCTTCTAGGGAATTTGTTTTAGTTTCATAATTTGCTTTTGCAGAATAAAGTTGGTGTTTTTTATAATCTACAGCTTTTTCTAAATCTTTCTTATGTTGGGAAAACTTGGTCAATTCCTCAATTATTCCCTTAGCCCTTTGGTCATGAATATTAGCTAGGTTTTTAAGGTAGGTTTTATTATCTTTTGCAAAATCATTCCTATCATCAGCTAAATTTTTATTTAACCATTCAGATATTGATTTAGATTTGTGGAATTCTTTTCGCTTCATAGCTTCATTTTCTAAATATTCTTGATAAGCATTTTCTGCTTCTTCTTTTTCTCTTATGCTATCTTGCAAGGTTTTAGATGCTTCAGCAACTTCATTGACTTTAGAATTTTGAATACCTTCTAGATTTTTATCTTTAATAATAGCATTTTTATAGTCAGTTTCATAACCTAAGGCAAGTTCTTCTTTCTTGTAAGCATTGTATCTATCATCTCTTTTTTGCTCACTACTTGCAAGTTCTTTCTTATTTTCTATAATTTTTTCATTCTTATCTTTTACTTCTTTTTCTAGCCTATTGTAATTTTCATCAATAATTTTTGATTTAGCTAATGCTTTTTCTCTGAAGGCTTTATAGGCTGGGGTATCTTTTTTATCTGGATTTTGGCTTTCAAATTCTTTTATAAATTCTTCAATCCCATTTTTTTGACCATATGCCTTATATAAATCGCCTTCTATTTTAGATAAGTCCTCCTTTAGATTATCTTCTTTCTTTTGAATTTGGCCGTGATAATTCTCCGCTAAATCATATTCATTTTTTAAATCATCTACCCTATCTTTACTCGCAAAATCAGGGCTTGGGCTAGGGTTGGCTTTTTCAGCCTCATAAACTTTTTCTGCATTTTGATATGTTTTAGTAGCTGCTTCTAATTCTGCATTTACTTCTTTTTCTCTTTGCTTGAGTTCTTCAATTTTCTTATCTAATTCATTTTTCTGTTGTTCTTTGGCTAGGATTTCTTCATTATTTTTTATATTTTCTTCTATTTTTCCAAGCTTTTTTTCTAAAGCTTCTTTCTCTTCTTGGTTTTTTGCTGCATCTTTTTTTGCTTGATCTAAGTCTTTTTCAAGATTTGTTTTTTTATCTTGGGCTGATTTAAGGTTTTCTTTTGCTTGATCTAATTCAGACTTCGCTTTTTCATTAAGGTTTTTCCCTTCATCCGCTCTTGCAGTTTCTATTTTTCCCATAAAAGGCAGGACCGATGCCATCATTAGGCTTGTAATTATAATTTTTTTCTTCATTTTTTATCTCCTAAAATTTTATATTCCTATAATAAAATATTGCTTGTTAAATTTATGTTAAGGAGATAATATTTTTTATAATTTCCTATAATCATTGATATAAAGCCATTTACGATAAATATATCCAAGCCTTATTGTTGCGAAAAAATAAAATAAACATAAAATTTTCCAAGAAAAAACACCCACTAGGGGTGGATTTTCTGTTAGATTAATTAGTCTCTTTTGCTTGCTGCGTATGCAACTGAAGCTGCTGCTAGGATACCTGCAATGCCTGCTACTCCAGCAACACCTGTTTTTGCGTTGTTACCAGCTTTTTTAGAAGGAGTTTTTTCTTCTTTCTTTTCTTCTGGTTTATTTTCTTCTTCTTGTTTTTCTTCTGGTTTATCTTTGATTAGATCTTTGATTTCGCTTGTTGTAGAGTCTAATTCTTTGATTAGAGCGTCTGTGTTATCAGCTTCTTCATCAGCGTAAGCTGTAGCGATGAAGGCTACTTTAGCTTTTGCTAATTTTTCGTCAGCTTTTTTGATAAGAGATTCAGCTTTAACAACTAGAGCATTAAGTTTAGCTTCAACGTTTTTGATCTTTTCTGGAGAAAGTTCTTTTAGAAGAGCTACAGCCTTGATAGCTGTTCTAGCTTCTTCTCTTGCTGTCTTAAGTTCTTCAAGGTTGTCTTTCTTTTTTGGTTTTGATGTTTGTTTGTTTCTATCCTTATTATTAGCATTATTTACATCGTCTTTAGAAGCTTTTTTTGCTGCCTTTTCAGATTTTTGCCTTTCTTCTATAATTTTTTGTTCGATATAGGCATTATAATCACCGTAAGCTTGAGATACCGCTTGATTTCCTTTATTTTTAACCGCTTCAAGTCGTTCTAAGAAATATTTCTTTTCTTCATCGGATAATTGATCGTCGGTACTTATCACTCTTTTAAAATAATCAAATTGGCTTTCATTCTTAAGAAAATTTGCAGATCCTTCTACTCCCCTAATAGCTTCTTTCGCATGCGCTTTGCTTACAAAGCCACCAGTTGCTAATAAAATTGCCATTGCACCTGCAAGGACTTTTTTGTTTGTTTTCATAAATTTACTCCTTTTAATATCTACTTTCGTAATTCAGTTTTTTATCACTTTACCGTCCATTTTTATATTTTCAATTTATATTTATGACTAAGAATTTTTATGTAATCACAAAAAAACCACCCTCTTTTGAGGATGGTCTTTATTTAAATTATAATCTAAATAAATCTATAAGCCCACAGCCGCGAATTTTGGGCTTTTATTTATTAAACTAGTTCGATGATTGCGCGTTCTGATCCGTCGCCTCTTCTTGGTCCTAGTTTTAGTACTCTTGTGTATCCACCGTTTCTGTCTTCGTATTCTGGTGCGATTTCAGAAAATAGTTTTTGTACAAGTTTTGGCTCGTAAAGATAGCTTGCTGCTTGTCTTCTTGTGTGAAGTGTGTTTCTCTTACCTAGGGTGATCATCTTTTCAGCCATTTTTTGTGTTTCTTTAGCTCTTGTTAGGGTAGTTTCGATTCTACCGTGTTCAAGTAATGAACCCACTAGGTTTCTAAGCATAGCATCTCTATGGTCTGTTCTTCTACCAAGTTTTCTTTTGCCTGCCATATTTCCTCCTATTCATCTTTTAGGGAAAATCCAAGTTCATGGATTTTATCTATTACTTCAGTTAGTGATTTTTTACCGAAATTTTTGATTGTCTTTAGTTCTGATTCTGGAACTGCTATTATGTCTGCCACAGTGTTGAAGCCTGCTCTTTTTAGACAGTTGAATGATCTTAATGATAGGTCTAGTTCTTCGATTGTTCTATCTAGATCTTCGTTTGTATCTTCTTCAACTATTTCTTCTTCAACTTCAATTTCTTCTGGTGGGAATGTCTTTCCTGGTAGTTCCTTGAAGAATGAGAAGTTGTCGATTAGGATTGATGAGCCTTCTGCTAGGGCTTCTTGTGGAGTTACTGTTCCATTTGTCCATACTTCTATTATTAGCTTATCAAAGTCTGTAGATTCTCCTACCCTGGTGTTTTCAACTGTGAAGTTTACTTTTTCTACTGGGGTGAAGGATGAATCGATAGCGATAGTTCCTATAGGATCTTTTTCATCTTTATTGTCTTCTGATATCCTATAACCATTTCCATTTGTTACATCCATAGCTATTAGTAGCTTACTTTTATCGTTAACTGTAGCTATATAATGGTCTGGATTGGCTATTTCAACTAAGGCATCTTCTTTTATATCTTTGGCTGTTACTATCTTTGGTCCTTCAATTTCTAGAAATAAGGTTACATCTTCGTCTGAATGTTTTTTTACATTTAGGCCTTTGATGTTTAGGATTATTTCTGGAACGTCTTCAACTACTCCATCAATTATAGAAAATTCATGAAGTACTCCATCGATTAGTATTTTTGAGACGCTAGAACCAGGTAAGGATGATAAGAGCACCCTTCTCATGCTGTTTCCAATGGTTGTACCATATCCTCGCTCAAGTGGGTATAGGGCAAATTTACCGTAGTGGTCTTCTTCCCTTATATCCAATATCTCTATATTAGTTTCTATTTTATCGATCATGGTAGCTCCTTAGTTCTAACTATTACTTAATCCTACTTAGAGTAGAACTCTACTATCATACGTTCTTCAACTGGAATGTCTATTTCTTCTCTTGTTGGGAACTTTACTACTTTTACTTTTAGGTTTTCTATGTCGCTATCTAACCATTCAACTACACCAAATGATGCATTTACTTCTTTGATAGCTTTAAATAGTGTGTTTGTTCTAGATTTTTCTCTAACTTCGATTACATCACCTTCTTCAACTAAGTAAGATGGGATGTCTACTTGCTTACCATTTACGAGTAGGTGGCCGTGTGTCACGATTTGTCTTGCTTCTCTTCTTGTTCTAGCAAGGCCTGATCTGAAGGCTATGTTATCTAGTCTTCTTTCACAAAGGATTATAAGTTGTTCACCTGTTTGACCTTTCATTCTGCTAGCTTTGTCGTAGTAGCCTCTAAATTGTTTTTCGCTTACTCCGTAGATGAATTTAGCTTTTTGTTTTTCTCTTTGTTGCATACCATACTCAGATAGTTTGCTTCTTCTTTTTGGAAGAGCTCTATTTGAAGAACCTGTGTATCCTAGGTAGGCTGGAGAAATTCCTAAAGCTCTCGCTCTTTTGTATACTGGATCTTTGCTTACTGCCATAATATCTCCTTAATTAAACTCTTCTTCTCTTTGGTGGTCTACAACCGTTGTGTGGGATTGGTGTTACGTCTTTAATCATTGTAACTTCTAGTCCTGCTGCTTGTAGACTTCTGATTGCTGCTTCTCTTCCTGAACCTGGTCCTTTTACATAAACTTCTACAGTTTTTAGGCCTTGGTCGATTGCAATTTTAGCTGCAGTTTCTGCTGCTTCACCTGCTGCGAATGGAGTAGATTTTCTACTTCCTCTAAAGCCTAGTTGTCCTGCGCTTGCCCAAGAGAGTGCGTTTCCTTGCATATCAGTAAGTGTTACCATTGTATTATTGAATGTTGATGAAATGTGAGCTTGGCCACGTTCAACATTCTTTTTAACTCTTCTTCTACCTTTGGTAGATTTTTTTCCTTTTGGAGCCATCTATTAACCCTTTCTGCTTTTTCTTGTTCTTGCGTTGTTCTTTGTGTTTTGACCTCTTACTGGAAGACCGTTTTTATGTCTAAGTCCTCTATAAGAACCATTTTCTCTAAGTGCTTTGATGTTAAGACTTGTTTCTCTTCTTAGGTCACCTTCGATTGTGTAGTGGTCTAATTGTTCACGGATCTTACCAAGTTCTTCTTCTGTAAGGTCTTTCATCTTTGTATCAGGATTTATTCCTGCTTTTTCTAATATTTCGTTAGCAGTTGCTCTTCCTACACCATAAATATATGTTAGTCCAATTTCTGCTCTTTTTTCTCTAGGTAAATCTATACCAGCTATTCTTGGCATTAAACCCTCCTAACCTTGTCTTTGTTTGTGTTTTGGATTTTCGCAGATTACCATAACTTTACCATTTCTTTTGATAATCTTGCATTTATCACACATTTTTTTAACTGATGCTCTAACTTTCATGTTTGCTCCTAACTTAAGTTTATATCTTATTTTTAGATCTAACTTTTAAAATTAAAGTTAATGTCCTTTGCCTTGGTAATTATTTGCGTCTCCAAGTAATTCTACCTTGGCTAAGATCGTAAGGAGATAGCTCTACAGTTACTGTATCTCCTTCTAATATTCTAATGCTGTTCATACGAAGCTTGCCTGATATGTGAGCTTGTACTTCATGTCCGTTGTCTAGTCTTACCCTAAATATTGCATTAGGCATTGCTTCGACAACTTCTCCTGTAACTTCTATAGCATCTTTTTTTGACATTGATAGAACCTCCTTTATAAATTTTCTAAAATGTCTATTGAACGCTTGTGTTTTATCAACGACTTTGTTCTAGAAATCTTTGTAAGATTCTATCACATCTAATTTTTTCTTAGCATAAATTAGTTTACTTTCCTAATTTATCGTTAAATTCGTTAAAAACTTCTTCTGGAGTTTTAGCGCCATCTATTTTAACTAACTTTCCTGCCTTTTCATAGTATTCTATGAGTGGACTGGTGAAGTCATTATATACTGCAATACGGTTTTTAACTGTTTGTTCATTATCATCATTTCTTTGAATGAGCTTTCCGCCACATTTATCACAAAGGCCTTCTTTTTGAGGCTTATTGTTCATTATGTGGAAGGTTGCTCCACAGTCTTCGCAAACCCTTCTGCCTGTAATTCTTTCAATTAGGATTTCATCATCTACATCAAAATAAACTACCTGGCCTATTTCAGTATTTCTTTCTGCCATTCCCTTATCTAGGGCCTTGGCTTGGTCTAAGTTTCTAGGAAATCCGTCGAATAGTACTATTCTTTCATCCCTATTTTCCACTTTGTCAAAGGCATCCCATACTAGATCAATTGTTAATTCATCTGGCACAAGGTCTCCTCTGTCCATATAAGATTTTGCTTTCATTCCCAGTTCAGTTTTATTTGAGATATTGTATCTGAATATGTCACCTGTTGCTATCTGAACTGCGTCTAATCTGTCTATTATTTTACTTGATAGCGTACCCTTACCAGCTCCTGGTGGGCCTAACAATATTATATTCATTTCTTACCTGTTTAAAAATCCTTTATATTGCTTCATAGTCATCATAGCTTCGATTTGTTTTACAGTTTCAATAATTACACCTACAACGATGATTACTGATGATCCACCAAATGATATTTGTAGTCCTAGGAGTCTGCTTGCTATAGCTGGTACTATGGTTAGTAGGGCTAAGCAAATTGAACCGATGAAGGTTATTCTTGTTGATACAGTTGCTAGGAAATCACTGGTTGGTTTACCAGGTCTAATTCCCGGAACGAAACCACCATTTTGTTGTAGTTGCTTTGCATATTCAACGGTGTTAAATTGGATTTGGTTATAGAAGTATGCGAATACTAGGATAAGTACAGTTTGTACTAATAGATATACCGCGAAACCAAATGTTGATTTGTTGAAAAATGCAGTTAATCCGCTTTCTCCACCATTTCCGAAGAATAGTGATACAGTAGAAGGAATAGCAAGTACTGCTGATGCGAAGATGATTGGCATTACTCCGCCCATGTTTACCTTTACTGGAATATGGGTTGATTGGCCGCCGTACATCTTACGTCCTACTACTCTTTTTGCGTATTGGATTGGGATTTTTCTTTCACCTTCAGATATCATTACTACTGCTATTACTATTAGGACAACTAAAATTGACATAATAGCTATAGCAAGAACGCTTGTAGTATTGTAGTGAAGGCCTTCTTGCCATCTAGAAATGGTTCTTGGGAAGGATGCTATAATACCCATGAAGATTAGTAAACTTGTACCGTTACCAAGTCCCTTTTCTGTCATAGTTTCACCCATCCATGTTACAAACATTGTTCCGCCTATTAGGGTAACATTCATGGCTATCTTTTGGAAGCCTGTTGCACTTGATAGGGCTGCACCGTAAAGGCCGTTTGTAATGGCTATTGCCTGGAATATGGCAAGTACTATTGTCATATACCTGGTGTATTTTTGAATGGTTTTTCTTCCCTGTTCACCCTCACGAGTTAATTCTTCTAACCTTGGTATTACTACAGTTAGTAATTGCATTACGATTGATGCTGTAATGTAAGGTTGAACTCCTAGGGCAAATATTGATAAGGTTGATAGTCCACCACCTGTTAACATATTTAGGTAGTCAACAAGGGTTCCTTCAATGTTTGAATATACGTTTGCTAAGGCCTTTGTATCGATAAAAGGTATTGGAATGTTGTTTCCAAGCCTATATATTACAAGCATCAAGAGGGTGAATCGGAATTTCTTCCTGATTTCTTCTTCCCCTGCTGCTCTTTTAATTATATCTAACATAGCTACTTCTTTCTATTAAGCTTTTTTAGATGGTTTTACCCACTTTTTCACTTCGATAGTTTCTACACTTCCACCTGCTTGTTCGATTTTTTCTACAGCAGATTTTGTGAATTTATGAGCTTTTATTGTTAGTTTCTTTTCTAGTTCGCCATCGCCTAGGATCTTAACTCCAGCTTTAGCTTTGTTTTTCTTTAATAGTTTTGTCTCAAATAATAATTCTGGTGTAACTTCTGTACCATCTTCAAAGACGTTTAAGCTTTCAACATTGATTGTTTCGTAAATCTTTCTGTTGATATTTTTAAAACCTCTTTTAGGTAAGAGTCTGTATAGAGGCATTTGACCACCTTCGAAACCTGGTCTTACTCCTCCACCACTTCTTGAGTTTTGTCCGTCTTGTCCACGACCAGATCTTTTACCTAGTCCTGAACCAGCTCCTCTTCCTTTACGTTTCTTATCTTTTAATTTAACGTTTGGTTGTAAATCATGTAATTTCATTTTACACCTCAGTCTATATTCTTAACTTCAACCATGTGTCTGATTTTGTGAACCATTCCCTTGGTTGCGTCATTATTTTCTTTAACAACTGATTGACCGATTTTTCTAAGGCCAAGCGCTTTTGCTGTTGCGATCTGTCCATCTTTTTTACCGATAAAAGATCTTTTAAGTGTGATTTCAATTCTTGCCATTGTACTCTCCTTAATAGTCAAATTCTTCTACCGATATACCACGAAGTCTTGCAACTTCTTCTACAGTCTTCATGTTGTAAAATGCGTTTATACATGCGTTAATGATATTTCTTGGATTTGATGTACCAAGGTTTTTAGCTTTGATATCCTTGAATCCTGCAAGTTCGCATATAGCACGTACTGGACCACCTGCGATGATTCCTGTACCTTCTACTGCTGGCATTAGTAATACCTTACCTGCACCATCAACTCCTTGAATTCTGTGTGGAATTGTTGTTCCTACTACTGGAACTTCTATCATTTGCTTTTTAGCATTTTCTGTAGCTTTTCTGATTGCTTCTGGTACTTCTGTAGCTTTACCTGTTCCAACACCTACAACACCGTTTGAGTTTCCTACAACTACTAGGGCTGTAAATCTGATGTTACGTCCACCTTTTACAGTTTTAGCAACTCTGTTGATTGCAACTACTCTATCTTCGAGGTTTAGTTTTTCTACTTCACTTTTTAATAAATATTTCATTTTACCAACCTCCTAAAACTTAAGACCAGCTTCTCTTGCTGCTTCTGCTAGTGCTTTGACTTTTCCGTGATATAAATAACCATTTCTATCAAATACAACTTCTTCGATGCCAGCTTCAAGAGCTCTCTTACCTATTGCTGCTCCAACTTTCTTAGCTGTTTCAACGTTAGCGTGTTCGCTTTCTGCTACATCTTTTTGAAGGCTGTTAGCACTTGCAAGTGTTACGCCGTTAACATCGTCAATTAGTTGTGCATAGATGTTTGTGTTTGATTTATAAACTGAAAGTCTTGGTCTTTGAGGAGTTCCTGATATCTTTGCTCTAACTCTTTTTTTACGAGTTATAAGTCTATCGTTTTTATTCTTCTTAGCCATTTATATCTCCTACTTACCTGTCTTACCAACTTTACGTCTTACATGCTCATCAGCGTATCTGATTCCCTTGCCCTTGTATGGTTCAGGTTTTCTCTTAGCTCTGATGTTTGCAGCATGTTGACCTACATGTTGTTTGTTGTATCCCTTAACAATAATAGTTCTATCATTTGGTACTTCAGTTTCGATACCTTCAGGATCTGGCATTGTGATTTGGTGAGAATAACCTAGGTTTAATACTAAGTTCTTACCTTGTTTAGCTGCTCTGTATCCTGTTCCTTCGATTTGAAGTGTTTTTTGATAACCTTCTGATACTCCTACTACCATATTGTGTATTAAAGATCTATAAAGACCGTGGTCAATGTTTTGTTGTTTTGTATAGTTTTCAGGAATTGAAAGGATTAGTTCATTTTCAACTTGTTCAAGTGTAACTCTATCGCTTATTGTTAAGCTATCTTCTCCGTTTTTTCCTTTAACTTTTACATTAAGACCATCTATAGTAACTTCTACTCCAGAAGGTATTACGATTGGTTGTTTACCTATTCTTGACATATATTACTCCTTACCATACGTAACAAATAACTTCGCCGCCTACATTTTCACGTCTTGCAGCACGGTCAGTCATAAGTCCTTTTGATGTCGAAATAATCGCTGTTCCAAGACCATCTAGTACCTTTGGAACTTCATTAGCTTTTACGTAAACTCTAAGACCTGGTTTAGAGATTCTTCTAAGGCCAGAGATTACTTTTTCGCCATTTTCTGTATATTTTAAATCTATTGTAAGAATACCTTGTTTATTGTCTTCTTCTACGTTAAACCCTGTTATAAAGCCTTCATCAAGCAGTATTTGGGCAATAGCTTTTTTCTCATTAGAAGATGGAACAGTAATCTTTTTATGATTAGCTTTGTTACCATTTCTGATTCTTGTTAGCATATCCGCTATTGGATCTGTCATCATAATTATCTTTCCCCCTTAATTACCAGCTTGCTTTTCTTACTCCTGGTATTTGTCCATTATTTGCAAGTTCTCTAAAGCAAATACGGCAAATTCCATATTTTCTTAAGTAGCCGTGTGGTCTTCCACAAAGTTTACATCTTGTATATTCTCTTGTAGAGAATCTTTGTTTTCTTTGTTGTTTAGCTCTTAGTGACTTTTTAGCCATTTTTGCTCCTTCTATTTCCTAAATGGCATTCCCATTAATTCTAAGAATGCTTTTGCTTCTTCATCAGTTTCAGCAGTAGTTACGATTGTAATATCCATTCCGTGGATGAAGTCTACATCGTCATACTTGATTTCAGGGAAGATCAATTGTTCTTTGATACCTAGTGAATAGTTTCCACGGCCATCAAAAGAATTTGGGTTGATACCTCTAAAGTCCCTAACTCTTGGAAGTGAGATTGAGATTAACTTATCTAGGAAGTCATACATCTTTTCTCTTCTAAGGGTAACTTTTGTACCAACTGCTTGACCAGCTCTTAATTTAAAGTTTGCTACTGATTTTTTAGCTTTGATTTCGATTGGTTGTTGACCTGTTATTAGGCTAAGTTCTCTCTTAGCTGCATTTAATAGGTTTTGGTTGTCTTTTGCTTCTCCAAGTCCGATGTTTATAACAATCTTTTCAAGTCTTGGAACTTGCATAACATTTTTATAACCGAACTGTTCGATAAGTTTTTCAACAACTTCGTTTTGATATTTTTCTTTAAGTCTCTGTGTCATAATATCTCCTATTACCTAGTCGAATTTTTCGTCAGTCTTTTTTGATTTACGAATCTTTTTGCCGTCTTCGTAAACAATTCCTGTACGAACACCTTTTTTAAGTTCTTCTGAGTATAGAAGTACATTTGATGCATCAATTGGACCGTTTTGTTCAAGTCTTCCTGACTCACCGCCCATTGTTGTTGCTCTTTGGTGTTTTATTTGCACGTTGGCACCTTCAACTATTACTCTATTTGTCTTTGGGAAAGCTTGTAAAACTTCTCCTACATGTCCTTTATATTCACCTGATATTATTTGGACTTTATCGCCTTTTTTTATATGCATTTTATCCCCCTATAATACTTCCGGTGCTAGTGAGATAATTCTCATGAAACCTTCAGATCTTAGTTCTCTTGTTACTGGACCAAAGATTCTTGTTCCTACTGGTGTTTGGTCGTCTTTGATGATTACTGCTGCGTTATCGTCAAATCTTATTACTGAACCATCAACTCTTTTTAGGCCTCTTTTTGTTCTAACAATAACAGCCTTAACTACTTGACCTTTTTTTACCGCTCCGCCGGGTGTTGCACTTTTTACTGAACAAACAACTACATCACCAATATTGGCATATCTTCTTCTAGTTCCTCCAAGAACTTTGATTACTAAAAGTTCTCTTGCGCCGGAGTTATCTGCTACTCTCATACGAGTTTCTTGTTGTATCATAATAATCTCCTTATTAATTAAACAATTTCTGCCGCTTGGCTAATGCGTACTAGTCTCCATCTTTTTGTTTTAGATAGGGCTCTTGTTTCCATTATTACTACTTTATCGCCAACTTTAGCTTCATTTTTCTCATCATGAGCTTTGTATTTTTTACTTCTAACTATTTTCTTTTTGTACACTGGGTGGCTAATGATATCTTCAACAAGAACTGTTATAGTCTTATCCATTGCGTCAGATACTACCACGCCTTGGCGCACGTTTCTTCTATTTCTTTCCATTGAGATTAAGCCTCCTTGCCCGCTTCAATCTTTCTTTCTGTTTGGATAGTCTTAACTCTAGCTATATCTTTCTTAACAGTTCCTATAGCTGCTGGGTTTTCTAACTGACCTGTGGCAAGCCTAAAACGAAGATTGAAAAGCTCATTTTGTAAATCAAATAGTTGTTTATCTAGATCTTTGTCTGATAAATTTCTAATTTCTGCTATTTTCATCCTTATTCCTCCGAACCTGTTACTTCAAGTCTTTGGATGAATTTTGTCTTGATTGGAAGTTTTTGTGCAGCAAGTCTCATCGCTTCTCTTGCTACCTCTTCACTAACACCACTCATCTCAAATAGTACTCTACCTGGTTTGATTACGGCTACCCAGTATTCTGGTGCACCTTTACCAGAACCCATTCTTACCTCTGCAGGCTTTTTAGATACTGGTTTGTCTGGAAATACTTTTATCCAAATATTTCCGCCTCTTTTTATATATCTTGTCATCGCACGACGAGCAGCCTCGATTTGGTTTGCTGTCATCCAGCAAGCTTCTAGAGCTTGTAAGCCATACTCACCATAAGCAAGTTGGTTACCTCTATTAGCATTACCCTTCATTCTGCCTCTATGTTGTCTACGATATTTTACTCTTTTAGGCATTAACATAAATAATACTCTCCTGATTCTTTAAGACTAATTTTGTCCCTGATTATTTCTGTTTGGACGTCTATTATTTCTTTTCTTTCTTCTGTTATTTTGTGGAGCAGCTAGTTTTGGTTCTCTTTCAGCTTTTTCTCCTGGAAGAACTTCACCTTTGTAGATCCAAACTTTGCATCCGATTTTACCGTATTCTGTGTCTGCTTCTGCAAAACCGTAGTCAATATTTGCTCTTAGTGTTTGAAGTGGAATTGTACCTTCTGAGTATCCTTCACTTCTTGCCATATCTGCTCCGCCAACTCTTCCTGAAACCATAGTTTTAATACCCTTAGCTCCAGCTCTCATTGTTCTTTGGATAGATTGTTTCATGGCACGTCTAAATGCAATTCTGTTTTCTAGTTGGTTAGCAATATTTTCAGCAACTAGTTGGGCAGATAAATCTTGGTATTTGATTTCTTCAACGTTGATGATGATTCTTTTGCCTGGAGCGATTTTTTCAATCTTAGCTTTTAGTTCTTCAACTCCAACACCACCTCTACCGATTACCATTCCTGGTTTTCCTGTGAAGATTGTAATCTTTAGGTTGTTTACTGCTCTTTCAATTTCAATATCTGCAATTCCAGCTTCAAAAGCTGTCTTTTTGATAAATTCTCTTATCTTTACGTCTTCTACTAGAAGGTCAGAAAAGTCTTTTTTATCAGCGAACCATTTGGAGTCCCAATCTCTGATTACGCCTACTCTATATCCTTTAGGGTTTACTTTTTGTCCCATATTAATCCTACCTTTCCTCTATATCCGCTAACACTACGCCGATATGACTTGATCTTTTTAATATTGGGTATGCAGCACCCTTAGCTTTAGGTCTGTATCTTTTCATAGTTGGAGCATCATTTGCGTATGCTTTTTCTACGTATAGATCTTCTCTGTCAAGTCCGTCGTTGTTTTCAGCATTGGCAATGGCACTTTTTAGTACTTCTTCAAGTAGTCTTGCACCTTTCTTGTTAGTAAATCTTAAGATGTTTAGTGCTTCGTCTACTTGTTTGCCTCTGATTTCTCTTGCTATATAGTTAACTTTTAGAGGAGATATTCTTTGATATTTAGCTATTGCTTGTACTTTCATTTATCTCTCCTAACGCATTTTGCTTTTCATTTCAGTTGCCTTTTTAGCGTGGCCTCTGAATGTTCTTGTTGGCACAAATTCGCCAAGTTTATGACCTACCATATCTTCTGTGATATAGATTGGAACGTGTTTTCTTCCGTCATGAACTGCTATTGTGTGTTCTACAAATTCAGGGAATATTGTAGAACGTCTTGACCATGTTCTAATTACTTTCTTTTCATTTTTTTCATTTAATTCGTCTATTTTCTTCATTAAATGATCATCGACAAATGGTCCCTTTTTAAGTGATCTAGCCATTATATCCCCCTATTTTTCGTTTCTTCTTCTTACGATGTATGCAGAAGATTGTTTTTTCTTATTTCTAGTCTTAACACCGATAGCTTTCTTGCCCCATGGTGTCATTGGAGCTGGTCTACCAATTGGTGCTCTACCTTCACCACCACCGTGTGGATGGTCTACTGGGTTCATTACTGATCCTCTTACGTGAGGTCTCTTGCCTTTATATCTAGATTTACCTGCTTTACCAACTCTTATAAGTTCGTGTTCAGAATTTCCTACTGTACCGATAGTTGCTTTGCAGTTTAAGTGTACCATTCTCATTTCACCGCTTGGTAGTCTTAGTGTAGCAAATCCGCCTTCTTTAGCCATAAGTTGTGCGCCAACTCCGGCACTTCTTACAAGTATAGCTCCACGGCCTGCTCTAAGTTCTACTGCGTGTACTGTTGTACCTACTGGAATGTCTTTTAGTTCAAGAGCGTTACCTGGTTTGATATCAGCATGTTCGCCAGATTCGATTACATCGCCTACTTTTAATCCTTTTGGAGCTAGGATATATCTTTTTTCACCATCAGCATATGCTACTAGTGCGATATATGCGCTTCTGTTTGGATCGTATTCGATTGTTTGTACTCTTGCTGGAATATTATCTTTATCTCTTTTGAAGTCGATAATTCTATATCTTCTCTTAACTCCGCCGCCACGGAATCTTACTGTTGTTCTACCTGTATTGTTTCTACCAGCCTTGCTTTTAAGGTCTGTAGTTAGTGCCTTGTATGGCTTTGCTGTAGTAACTTCTTCAAAGGTACTTACTGACATATTTCTATGTCCGTTTGATGTTGGTTTTAATTTTCTAATAGCCATCTAAGTCCTCCTTATAGTCCGTCGAAGTATTCAATAGCTTGGCTATCTTCTGTTAGTTCAACGATAGCTTTTTTCCAGTCAGCTCTTTTACCATAACCATATCTGGTTCTAACTTTTTTACCTTTATAGTTCATGGTTCTTACTGATTTAACTTTTACGCCATCAAAGATTGCTTCTACTGCAGCTTTGATTTCTGGTTTATTAGCGTTTTTGTCTACTTCAAAAGTATATTTGTGTTCATCAAGCATTTCCATGCTTTTTTCTGTGATTATTGGTCTTTTGATTATTTGATAAGGTGCTTTCATTAGATAAATACCTCCTGAAGTTTAGCAATAGCGTCTTGTGTTATTACTAACTTGTCGTGTCTTACTAAATCATAAACATTTATTAATCTAGCTTCAGCTACTTCTACACCTTCGATGTTTCTAAATGATCTATATACTAATTCGTCTTTTTCAGCTGTTACTACATATGCTTTTCTGTCAGCATTTAAGGCTGTAAGTGCTGCTTTAGCTTCTTTTGTTTTAGCATTAGCTAGCTCTAGGCTATCTACTACTATTAACTCATTATCATTAAGTTTAGATGTAAGTACTGAGTAAAGTGCTTTTCTTCTTAATTTCTTTGCTAGTCTGTAGCTGTAGTCTCTTGGCTTTGGTGCAAATACAACACCACCACCTGTGTAGTGTGGAGCTCTTATAGAACCTTGACGAGCACGTCCTGTTCCTTTTTGTCTGAATGGCTTTCTTCCACCACCACGTACTTCAGCACGAGTCTTAGCTGATTGTGTACCTTGTCTTTTATTTGCTAGTTGGTTTTTGATTACTTCGTAAACTGCGTGTTCGCTTACTTTTGTAGCGAAGATTATTTCGTTTAGTTCAAGTTCGCCAACATTTTCTCCCTTAATATTTAAAATATTTACTTTAGGCATTTTATCCTCCTTAGTCTAGGCTTTTAATAGCTTGTTTAACTTCAACAAGTCCACCTTTAGGTCCTGGTACTCCGCCTTTTACTAAGATGTAGCTATCTTCAGCGTTAACTTTTACTAGCTTAACATTTTGGATAGTTACACGATCGTGTCCCATTTTTCCTGAACCTTTTCTACCCTTGAATACTCTTGATGGGTCAGAACCTGCTGCTCTAGCACCTGCTACTCTGTGAGATTTTGAACCGTGGCTTGCAGGACCTCTTCCGTAGTTCCATCTTTTGATAGCACCTTGAGTTCCCTTACCCTTTGAAATAGCAACTATATCTACTAGTTGGCCTTCTTCAAAGATGTCAACTGTGATTTTATCACCAGCTTTTAATTCGGTTTCTTCTTCACCAAGGTTGATTTCTTTTAGGTATCTCTTGTATGAAGCACCTGCCTTATCAAAGTGACCTCTGATTGGCTTTTTAACGTTCTTTTCTTTCTTGTCAACCGTTCCTACTTGGATAGCGTTGTATCCGTCTACGTCTTTTGTCTTAACTTGAACAACTACGTTCTCGTCAGCTTTTAGAACAGTAACAGGAGTAATAACTCCGTCTTCGTCGATGACTTGAGTCATGCCTACTTTTGTTGTAAATATACTCTTCATGAGTCCTCCTTAATTACAGCGGATTGATCAATCTAGTTAATCCTTATTAACCTTTAACCGTCAATCATCCTAATTACAGTTATAATTTAATCTCTATATCAACACCAGCTGGAAGATTTAACTTCTTTAGCGCATCTAATGTCTTAGCATTAGGTCCGATGATGTCGATAAGTCTTTTGTGAGTTCTTTGTTCAAACTGTTCTCTGGAATCTTTGTATTTGTGAACCGCTCTAAGAATTGTAATTCTTTCGATTTCTGTTGGTAATGGAATTGGTCCACTTACTTCTGCTCCGCTTCTTTTTACCGCTTCTACGATTTTCTCTGCTGAGCTATCGATAACTTCGTGATCGTAAGCTCTAAGTCTGATTCTTATCTTTTGTTGATTAGCCATTTTCCTCTCTCTTTCTTTTACGCCCGTCCGGGCGTTTGATAATTTTTGGAAATCGCTTAGGATTATTCCTAAGCTCGCTCTGTCAGAGTTTCCTTATGCATTGGCCTATACATAAGCAACATCTAACTTCAAAGCACTTATATATAATACGACAATTAAGCGTATTTCGCAAGTTTTTTTCTAGGTTTTACAATTCTTTTTATTTATTAATGAAAAAAAATAAAACACTAGTAAAAAACTCTGCTACTAAATATACCGGCTAGGATTTACTTTTCAAGTTATATACAAATATTTTTTATTATTCATTCCCTTCTTTATATATAGGATTAATGTGCTTATATTTTAAATATCTTAATATTGCCAATAAATTTTTTCTATGTTATGATTTTATTAACTTACATAAGGAGGTAATTATGAAAAACAAATTATTGCTATTGCTTTTAAGCGCTTCTATTTTAGCGTCTTGTCAAAATGACAATGCTGATAAAAAAGAAGAAGTTAAAAGCGAAGAAAATTCTCAAGAAAATTCTGAACAAAAACAACCAACTACCGATATAGCTTACAAAGAAGGCGAATACAAAGCTGTTGCCCAAGGTGTTGACGGTGATGTTGAAGTCATTGTTAAGCTTGGCAAGGATAAGATAGAGTCAATTGAAATCGGCGAGGAAAATGAAACAAGTGGTATTTGCGAAGCTGTCTATGAGACTATTCCTAAAGCTATAGTTGATAACCAATCTTTAGCAATCGACAATGTTTCCGGCGCAACAATCACATCTGCAGCTGTAAAAACTGCAGCAGCCAAGGCTATAGAAGAAGGATCATCAAAGGAAGTTGTTGATGCCCTTAAGAAAGCCCTCGTTCCTGTTGATGTAAAAGATGAAGAATTTGACTACGACGTAGTTGTAGCAGGTGGTGGTTTTAGCGGAATTGTATCTGCTTACAGAGCTGCTAGCAATGGTGCAAAAGTTGCCCTTATCGAAAAGAACGGCCTTCTAGGCGGTACATCAATCACAGCAAGTGGTAATATGCTTGCCGCTCCAACAGAAGCTGACAAGGAAACAATGAAAACAGGCTGGCTAAACAGGTCTTGGGCCCAAGATCTAAACCCAATCGACATGGAGATGCTTGATGCCCTTATAGATGTTTCACCAAAATTAATGCAAGTTTATGATGAAATCGGCGTCGATTACAGGACTGAACCAAGCGAAAAAGATGGGTCTATTACTGTAAAAATTAACCCAAATGAAAAATCTAAGAAAAACGCAGAAGCAATCACCATCCCATCTAAAAAAGCAAATGCCAAGGGTGCACCAAACCTTATCACAACCTTTGTTAAAAAATTAGAGGATTTGGGAGTTGATATTTACATAAATACTCCAGCTACAGAATTGATAAATGATGACGGAGTTATCAAAGGAGTAATTTCTGATTCTAAGACCGGCAAGAAAACCTTCAACGCTGACGCAGTAGTCCTTGCAACAGGCGACTACGCAAGAAACCCTGAAATGGATAAGGAATACAACAAGAGGGGTGCTGGTGAATATTCTGCATCTGCTATAGGCAACACCGGAGATGGCCACAAACTTGCCCTAGAAGCAGGTGGTGTAATGAACCCATTCCAAGAATCAATGTCAGGTGTATTTAACGCCAACCCACACGACTATCCAATGGTAGGCGATCCTACAAATGGTTATCCATTTGAAGCTATCCTTCTTAATATGGAAGGCAAAAGAGTATTCAAGGAAGACGGCGGTTCCCACCCACAAAAATTTGAATTCGTAAGAGAAGACGGACAAAATACTGCTTGGGCAATTATGGATAGCGAAATCGCTCCAAACCTTCCTCACTTGGAAGAATACCTAGAAAAAACTGCCAACAATGACAAAATTATCAGAGTTTACAAGGCAGATACTATTGAAGAATTAGCCAAGTTAATGGAACTTGACCCAGAAGTAGTCAAGAAAGAAGTAGACAGATACAACGAACTAGCCAAGGCTGGAGAAGATACAGACTTCGGTAAAGACCCTAAATTCCTCAAAGAATTTAAGGCAGAAGGTCCTTACTACGCGGCTTTGATGTACGATGCAACCCGTGGTGTTTTCGGCGGAATCAAAACCTCTCCAAGGGCTGAAGTTGTAGACAAAGATGGCCATGCAATCCCTGGACTTTATGCATCTGGTGTAATCTCATCAGGTCAATTCTTTGGTGACTTCTACCCAGGTAGACAAGCTATAGGTGTTGCAGGCTATATGGGTTATATAGCAGGTGAAAATGCAAGTGCCTTTGCAGATGAAAGTGTTGCAAATGACTTTGCAGATAAAGGCGATAAAAAATAAAAATAATTATGCAGTAAAATTAAAATACCCTCTTTGCACGAAAGCAAGGAGGGTATTTTTGTTAATGCAAGTAAACCAATGCCACGAGGTCATTCCGACAGATAGTTTACTTCGAGCAAAGTCGAGAAGATAGGAGGGATCTCACAAATTACAATTATTTAATTCTCTTTAGCAAATTATTTTCTTATATCTCCTATTTACCAAACATATGACCTATCTCTTTATAACCTATAAAATTTATTTGCTCTTATAAAATTTCATCCAAAGGCTAGCCGCAAGTGGAACTAAAAGCGAAGTCATAATCACAACAGTCCCCAATTGGGCGGAAGCCAAACTTTCATAAGGCTTCCAAGAAGGATCAAGATTAGCCACAAGGGTCGGTACAATAACAGAATTGCCTGCAGCTGTATAGGTCGAAATCGCAGCCCAACCCGGTCTCTTGTTGATAAAAATATCTGCCGGCAATGAAATAACAAAGGCAGCTCCAACAGTAAGAATTGATAAAACCAAACCTGGCAAACCACCCTTAAAGATAGACATTATATTAATCCCAGCCCCAATAGCAAAACCTAAAAAAGGCATGATATACATTTGGGTAGCTGCTAAAAATTCACAAAAATTTTTATCAATATTACCAAGAACAATCCCAACAAGCAAGGGTAGACACAAATCTAAAATCGAAGTTGGAGTAATATCTGCAATCCCAAGCATAGACAGGGTCAAAAAAGTAAAAATCGGCACAGATATTATTGCAGTAATAGCCGCACTCGCCACATCATATTCATCCCCATAATCAGAAATAAGGCCAATAAAAAGTGCATTGTTATGGTTAGAAATCGCCGCTATAAAAGCAAGAGCAGAAATCCCAAGAAATCCATCTCTACCAAAAGATTTAAAAAATAAAAATCCCAAAACAATAGCAGTAAGCCATTTTGCCAAAAATAAAACTAGCCCCCTCTTAAGGGCAAGCTCAAGCCTCTTAAAAGTAAGCTGGCTACCAACAGCAACCAGAGTCACATCAATCAAAGCATTAAGACCTTCCTTGCTAGAAATAGCCGCCGTCATGGGCCCAACCTGTAAAAACCCAGGAACAAAAGTATTCAAAATAGAAGCCAAAAACATAGGCGCCACAATAATCCCCGCCGGCACCCTCTTAAAAAATCTAGAAATCATAATCCCCTCCGTGATAGGGTTATTATACCTAAGTATAAAAATACAGTTAATTTTTTTATTAAAACACTAAATGAGCATTTGCAATTGTACATATATTAAATATTAAAAAAGATTCAACAACCATGTACTTAATAAAAATAATCATTAAAAATAAGGCTGAAATAGACCCAATTTTCTAGATAACTATCTAATATCTTTAAACCCAATTCGATAACCGACTTTAAAGTATTAATACTATATATTATATTTTTCAAAGATCTTGAGTTTATATAATAATATTTTTTCTAAATATTTTGTTTATGTTCAATACAATTGAACTTGATAATACAAGAATCATACCAATAATTCGATAAACCGTGAATTGTTCTTTTAAGAAAATTACAGAAAGAATTGATGCAAATATTGGTATGAATAACCTATATATTCCAAATTCACTAGCTGAATGATATCTTAGAACCATTGTCCATATTGTAAATGCTGCAGCAGAAAGGATTGATGAATAAACCAATAAGATAAGACCTTTATTTGTAAATGTAAGGCTGCCGTGCTTGGTAGTAATCCCAATTAAAATCAATACAATAGAGCCAATTATAAATTGAAATCCTGTTAATAGATAAGAATTTTGATTCTGTCCATATTTTCTAACCAAAACACTGCATAGAGCGTTTACAGTTGTAGCCATAATTATAAAGCCTTCACCTGTAAGCTTGAAGTTCGTATCGCTTAGCCCTCCACCAATATTCGTGATAATAATTCCTACCGTTCCTAATACAAGTGATAAAATAAGTCTTTTGCTCACCTTATCTCCTGGAATCAAAATTAATGAAATTAATACCACTATAAAAGAGTTAGACGCCTCGATTATAGCTGATTTAACACCCAAAGTATTAGATAAACCTATATAGAAAAAGATATAATGAATGCAAGTTTGTAATATTCCTAATAACAAGATAAATTTCCAATCTAGCTTAGCATTTTCAATATCTTCTTTATTAAATATTTTAGCAAATAATAGGGTAATTATACCCGCCATCAAAAATCTAATACCTGCTACAAATATTTTTAGACCAGTGTCATTCACAGGAACTGCTAACTCCTCATATGTTATTTTTATTGTAGGGGTTGCAGAGCCCCACAAAAACATTGCAATGATAGTAAATATTATTGCTTTTCTTTTATCTTTAAGCAATTTTGCCTCCTTTTACATTACAAATGACAATTTTAACATACAATACTTATTATTTAATAAATCTAAATATTGTTAATTATATTTATTATTAAGAATCAAACTTTATTCTTTAATTAAATTAGCATTATTAATTTAAGATGCTCGATATTCAAAACCATAATTATCATCTTGATGCCCGTATTTACCTTACTTTAATTCTCATCTATTACCAAAACGCTATCTTAATACATATAAGAGTATAATTTATATGCTATATAAATATTTATTTCTATTTTTTAAACGGCTTACACTTATAACGATAAATTCGTTTAATTATTTACATTCCAGCTAAATTTGTTATTATTCTTATTAAGCATAAAAAGCCATTTGTTAAACTGAATATTACATAAAAAAATATAATATATACGTTTCAAATGGCCTTTATTTAAAGCAATTATTTTTCTTAAGTTTTACATTAATAACTATTTAAATATCAGTTGACACTCAATTAAAAGTAAGAACTATTTTTATAGCTTTTGTATCATTACTAGAAAATTCATCAAATGCTTTCTGATAATCTTCAGCTTTATATACATGCGTTACAAATTTATCTATTAAATTTCTTTTCTCCTTTATATAGGAAACAACCTTAGGGAATTTATTATTTTGAAGTCTACTTCCTAATATATCCATTTCTTTTTTATTTAAAGAAGCGTAATTGATAGCTATATCTTCATTACCAAATGCTAAAGGAACAAACCTAGAAGCTGCAGATAAATTTCTTAAGCCTTCCCTGATCACGCTATTAATGCCTGTTGTATCTATATATACATTAGCTCCTTCACTAGATATTTCCTTAATTCTGTCAGATAAATTATCATTGTTAGGATCCACAAGATAATCTGCACCAAACTCTTTAGCTATTTCCAATCTATATTTATTGGTTTCAGAAACTATAACTTTAGCACCTTTATCTTTTGCTATATTAATAACTAGCAAACCAATTGGTCCAGCTCCTGTTACCAGCACTAAATCATCTTCTAATAATTGTGCCCTATCTGTGCACTCCTCAGCTATAGTAAATGGTTCTGCAACAACAGCGCTTTCAAACGGTATACTACTATCCACCTTGTGAAGCTTACTTTTATCAACTACCATATATTCACAAAAACCACCGTCAATGTGTACCCCATAAACTTTTAATTCTTCACATACATTATGTCTACCATGTCTACAAGCATAACACTCACCACAATATTCAATTGGTTCTAAAACAACTCTATCTCCTAGGGATAAGTCTTTTACATTTTTCCCTATTTCATGTACTTCCCCAGCAACTTCATGCCCTATTATTCTAGGATAAGTAACAAAAGGGTTGTTTCCTTTATATATGGCAACATCAGACCCACAAATACCGAACGCTCTAACTTTTATTAATACATCATCATCAGAATTAATTGTTGGTTTTTCAACATCAACCATCCTTATATCATTCTTTTCAAATACTCTTATCGCTTTCATTATTTATAAATTACCTGCCAATTCCCTTACTTGTTTTAGGTACATATCATCAACTTCTATACCATTCTCTAGATTGCGCTTTTCTCTATATAATAGACCTTGTCCTGGGAATCTAACTGAATCAGTAGATTTATTGTCTATTTCTTCAACTTTTCCTTTAACATTATTTATTATTGATTCGTTAGTATCTGCATCAGATAATAGCCTTGGGTTTATAGCGATAAATAATTGTGAACAACCTGTACAATTCCAAGAATTTTCTTTATCCATATCATAAGTTGTTCTACCTTCACTAATTACAGAGGTTAATAAATCTACACATAATGCTAACCCAGAACCTTTCCAATATCCTATAGGAAGAAACCTTCCGCTTTCTAAGATTTTTTCTGGATCATCAGTAAGAACACCATCAGAATCAAATCCACCAGGATAAGGTAGATTTTTATTAAGATTTTTTAGTGTATCTACTTTTCCATAAGAATATTGACTTAGTGCCATATCCAATATAATATTTCCAGATTTTGAAGGAATAGATATGCATACTGGATTATTACCTACACTTTTCTCATTGCTTCCCCACAACGGCATCAATGACTCAGTATTAGTAAATAATAAACCTATGTATCCATTATCAGCAATAATTTCACCATATGTTCCAGCTCTCATCCAATGTGTGGTATTTTTAACAGCAACAAGACCAATACCATTTTCTTTTGCTAACTCACAAGCTCTTTCACTGGCTTTTATTGCATTTATAACTCCAAACCCAAGATTTCCATCATATCTTTCAATAGCCCCAGAAGATTTGACAAGTTGTAAATCTCCATTGATATCCACTAAATCCTCATGAATAAAATCTACCAATCTTGGAATTCTATTTAAACCATGTGATCCAACACCTTTTAAGCTTGAATCAGCATGGATTTTAGCCATAAGATTCGCCCTCTTATTATCAACTCCGTTGTTCTCTAATGCTTTAGCTATCAATTCTTTTAATTCATTATACTTAATATTCATTTTTTCTCCTTTAATTATAATAATCCAGAAATTGTTGGTAAAAATAGTGATATTTGAGGTATGAATGTTACCAATAATAAAGAAATCACTATTACCACAAAATATGGTATCATATCTTTAATTACACTTTCTATTGTTACTCCTCCTACCTTACAACCTGTGAATAATACTGTTCCTACTGGTGGAGTTATTATACCAACAGCCAGGTTCATACAGATAATTATACCAAAGTGTACTGGATTTACTCCAAGAGAAGTTACTATTGGTAAAAGTATTGGAGTGAATATTAGTATTGCAGGTGTAGCATCCATAAATGTTCCTACAATAAGTAGAATTATGTTCATTAACAATAATATTAAATATTTATTGCTTGTTAATCCTAATACAGCATTAGCTATCATGTCAGGAATTTCTGTGAAGGCCATTGCCCAACTCATAATTGATGATACACCAATCATAAATGTGATGATACCCGTTGTGACTGCTGATTGAAGAATTATTCTTGGTAAGTCTGAAACTTTTATTGATTTATATAAGAATGATAGGATTAATGAGTAGACTACTGATATTGCTGAGGCTTCTGTCGCAGTGAATACACCTTTCATAATACCACCAACAATAATAACTATTAGTAATAATGAAGGGACTGCTTGCCATAATACTTTAAGTTTTTCTTTACCAGTTAGGGTTACTTCATTAACATAACCTCTTTTTTTAGCTTCTCTACTAGCTAGTATAATACATCCTAAGCCCCAGATTAAACCTGGTATGTAACCAGCTAAGAATAGGGCTGCTATTGATACACTACCTGCAACAGTTGAAAATACAATCATTGTATTTGATGGAGGGATTAGAGTTCCTGTTGGAGCTGATGCAACGTTGGCTGCTACAGAATAATTTGGATCATATCCTTCTTCTTTTTGGATAGGTCCCATTGTTCCACCAATAGCTGCTGCTGCAGCTGCTGCAGAACCAGAAATTGCACCGAAAAACATATTTGCTATTATGTTTGTAATGGCAAGTGCTCCTGGTCTTTTCCCTGCTAAAACCTTAGCAGCATTTACTAGCCTAATTGCAATACCACCATTGTTCATTATATTTCCCGCTAAAACGAAAAAAGGTATCGCTATGAGGGAGAATGAGTTCGAACCTGCAAATACTCTTTGTGCACTTGTGGCAAAAGCAATATCTGCTGGCGTAATAATTAGCATAGATATGGCAGAAGAAAATCCTATAGAAACAGCTATTGGAACTCCTATTGCTAAAAATAAAACTATTAATCCTAGCATTGTTAATGCTATCTGTGTTATTTGACCCATTATTTTTCCTTTCTAATCAATGATTGCTGAATCTTCAACAATCTCTTCGCCTTTAGCATACAAAGCGATATTGTAAATACTGTAAAAAATTATTAATATTCCAGCTATTGGTATACATGAGTAAATGTATCCTGTAGGGATATTTAAAATTGAATCAAACTGTAGCATGTTTAGTGTAGATACCTTTATGCCCCCATATATTAAAACCAATATCGAAAATGCAATTGTTATTAATTCTATCGCTATATTGACTTTTTGTTTTACTGATTCTGGCATTTTTTCTTTTAAGTAACCTATATTTATATGATCTTTTTGCCCAAATACATAAGCTGATGAATATAAAATCAACCAAACAAATAAGTATCTTGCTAAAGTTTCACTGTAAGCGCTAGGTTTAGAAAAGACGTATCTTACTACAACTTGATAAGTAGTTAAAATCACCATCAAGCTGAACAGTATCACACAAAACCAGCCTAATATTTTATCAAGTTTTAATTTTATATTATTCATCAGTCATCCTCTCTTAATTCATTTATCTTCTTATATATCTCTCTAGTTATGTCAGATTCGTTTGCTAAACTTTCTGTAAGAGGAGATACCATTTCTCTAAATTTTTCTACATCAGGATATGAGAATTTTACTCCTTTTGATTCTACTATTTTCTTAGCTTCTTCTATTTTTTCTTTAAATTTCTCAAACTCATATGTAGATGACTCAAGAACTAATTCATCAAATATTTTTTTATCTTCATCACTTAAAGAATCTAAAAATTCATTACTGCCTATTAAGACATCAGGAAGTACAATATGCTTTGTGTAGGAGTAATATGGTGATACTTCATAATTTTTAAAGTCATTATATACTAACTCAGAATTTTCAGCAGCATCCACCACACCCTGTTGTAGTGCAGTATAAACTTCTGATTGTGCCATTGTAGCACCCGAGCCTCCCATTAGTTCTGTCATTTTTATATAGCTTGGACTATCTGAAACTCTTATTATCATGCCTTTTAAATCTTCTACACTTTCTATAGGCTTTTTAGCGTATACGTTTCTTTCACCAGCGGTATATACTGTTAAAGGTTTAAATCCGTATATTTTTGTTTCTTCGAATAGTTTATCAAACACACCTGCTCTTACGGCTCTTTCCATATGATCTATATCTTGATAAAGATATGGAGCTCCTATAATTGCAAAGTCTTTATTGTAAGTTTCTGGTATTCCACTTGGAACCATGGCCATTTGTAACGCTCCAGTTCTTACAAATTCTGCTACTTCTGATTGCGATCCTAAGACACCATTAGGATAAATTTTCATCTTATATCTACCATCGGTGGCTTTTTCAAACTTTTCTCCTAATTGTTTTACCGCCAAGTATTGAGGGTGTTCTGTGTTTTGGTTAAATGCCACTCTTATTATTTGAACATCTTTATTCTCCACCTTAGATGCTCCGCATCCTGCTAGGAAAAATATTGATAGAATAGCCATTAACAGTGAAAGTCTCTTTTTCATTTTTACTCCTAATTGCTTAATAAACTTGTCCTAATTTTTACTACAACCTTTTTTTCATCTGCAGGTTCTTTGACCGCTATTTGTGGTTTATGAACATCTTCTGGGAAGAATACGCTTACACAACCTTCAACAGCGTGAACATATCCTTCATCTTCTACGCTTTCATAGAAGATTAAATCCCTATTTTCAAAGTATTCTTTTACAGAATATGAATCTTTAAGTCTTGTTATTCCGATTTTTTCTTCACCTTTCACTACAAATTGGCAATCGATATATTCCTTGTGACTTTCTGGAGATCTTTTTTCAAGTTTTTCTGTTTTTATTTCATGGACTTGATAAAATATATCTCTTCCTTCCAATTCATATTCACCTGGTCCTATATCTGAGAAATCTGTTTCTTTTAAGAAATCTATCACTTTTATTAGTACAGGGTGAAGACCTTGACTTTTATAGTCGCTGTATACACTTGTAAAAATCATTTTTTCTCCTTTTCACTTAAGTTTTTTAATTCCAAGGCATGAACTAAGTCTACTGCCATTTCAGAGTATGGAGTCTTTACTCCAAATTTTTCTCCCGCTTTAACTATGGCTCCGCTTATTGTATCAACCTCTGTTCTCCTAGCATTTTTAATGTCTGCATAGATAGATGTATAGCCATCAGGATTATTGATACTTACTTCTTTAACTTTTCCGATTTCACTTTCAGTATCAAAGCTTAACCCTTGAGCTCTTCCCACCTCTAGTATTTCTCCTATCAATTTTTGGCAGAGTTTCCAGCTATATTCATTTCTTGCAATATGGCCAATTGAAACTTGGAGTATTCCAGTCAAGACACTTAAGGAAGCGTTTGTAATAATTTTATTCCAAATTAGCTGTTGGATATTTTCCTCTATATTTATCTTAAAGTCAGCGCCTTCAAAGCAAGACTTTAATTCTTCAAAATCAATGGAATTATCTTTAGCATAAGCACCTAAATTTGTCTTACCTTCTCCACCATGTCTGATGAATCCTAGGTCTAGTACAGCCCCATTGTCTTCTGTTGTTCCCAATACGACCCTGTCATCACTTACAAATTTATTTAGAATTTCACCATGACCCGCACCATTTTGAAGTGACATTAATAGGGTTTTATCGCTTATTAAATGTTTGTTTTGCTCTATAGCCACTTCTGAGAAGATGGATTTTACAAAAACAATCATTAAATCAACTGGCTCAAGATTTTTCGTATCATAATAAGCTTGAGGCTTATAATTGTTTTTTTCACCTTTTTCTTCCAAGAAAACACCATCTTTATTTATTTTCTCGACAAGTTCTTTATTAGTATCTATTAGAATTACCTGATTATTTTTTGATAGGTGGCCGGCGTAAATTGATCCCATTGCGCCGGCACCTAATACTGCTATTCTCATTAATTTTCCTACTTAGAAAATTCTGCTAAACCTTCAATAGCATAAGCTCTAATTGAGCATGAATCCAATCCTTTGATTGGCATTGGTGTATATGACATAAAGAATACCTTAGAGTTTAAATGTTCAAGGTTTTTAAGAACTTCCAAGAATACAATATCTTCAGCCATTAGGATATCGTGGAATGGTTTAACATCTTCGTTACAATTTTCGATTGAAACTCCATCGCCAAAGCCTACACATTTAACTTTCTTATCTCTGAACCATTCTGCACTTTCTTTACCAATTAATAATCTTTGGTCTTCTTCAGTGTTTGTTTTTTTGGTAAATGGTGGGAGCTTATATGATGAATCTAGGATGACAATGTCACCTTCTTGGAGCAAACCTTCAGTCGCTCTGTCTAGGTCTTCTCTTGTAATGTGTGTGTATGGTTTTACAGTTTCTTCAAAATCAATGTAGATTGCTCTTCCTAAAAATGTTGTTAGTGGAAGTTCAGAAACATCCTTCCAATCATCATCATGGTGGTAAGGACATTCAACGTGTGTTCCTAAGTGTGAAGTAATATCCATATGTGTATGGTAATCAGGAATTGGACCGCCTGTATTAAATCTGTCTAGAGATAATCTTCTAGTTTCTGTTGCTGGATCTAATTCTTTTGTTAAATCAACTACTCTTAATTTTCCTAATTCATATACTGGTTTCATATTTTTTCTCCTTTTATTTTTATTTTATATATTTTGTTGCGTTATTAAATGAAATATCTTTTACCATTTGACCCAAGTATTCTTCTTTCCATGGGTATTGGCCTTTGGCTACTTTTTCTCCTATGAAGTTGCATAGGATTCTTCTAAAGTATTCGTGTCTTGGGTATGATAGGAAGCTCCTTGAGTCTGTTAGCATTCCTACAAAGTTAGCGAATACTCCTGTTTGGGCGAACATGGTCATTTGTTTTTCCATGCCGTCTAAGTGGTCTGCAAACCACCAAGCTGTTCCTATTTGAATATTTGATATGCCTGTTTCATTTTCCCTGTTAAATGATCCACCAATTGTGGCTAATGGATAGTAATCATTTTCGTTTAGTGAGAATAACAAGATTTTTGGAAGTCCATCGCCTTCTTCAAAATCACTCATTAGGTTGGCTAGGTTTTCTGCCCTTAGTTCGTCATTTACTGCGTCATTTCCAACGTCTGGACCCAGTCTATCAAACAAGGCTTTTGAATTGTCTCTAATTGCTGCTACGTGAATTTCCATTACCCAATCACGTTTTTTATATTCTTTGGCTAGGAAAATTAGAAGGGCTGTTTTATAAGCTTCTTCTTCTAATATTTCGATTTTTTCTCCCCTTATAGCCTTTGCAACTATCTCATCTATTTCTTTTTCATCTTTTTTGATGTATGGGAAATATTTTAGGGCGTGGTCACTTGCAGAGCATTCATTTTCTCCAAAGAAGTCAATCCTTTGTTGAAGGGCTGCCTTTATATCTTTGAAATCTTTGATTTCAATTCCTGCCGTATGGCCAAGGTCTTTTAAGTAATCTTTGAAATCTACTTTTTCAATGTTTAAGGCCTTGTCTGGTCTGAAAGCTGGTTTTACTTTCACATTGAAATCTTCTTCTTTTAATAGTTTGTGGTATTTTAAGTCATCTACCGGATCATTTGTTGTGCATAGGGCCCTTACATTTGATCTTTCTATTAAAGCTCTTGGTTTGAATTCATCTTTTTGAAGAAGTTCATTTGTTTTTTTGTAGATTTCATCTGCTGTTTCTGGATTTAGTTCTTCTTTTATTCCAAAAAAGTTATTAAGTTCTAGGGATGTCCAATGATATAGGGGATTTCCCAATAGTCTTGGTACTACATATGCCCATTTATCAAACTTTTCTTTATCAGTTTTGTTTCCTGTTATATATTCTTCAGAAATACCACAAGCACGCATCACACGCCATTTGTAGTGGTCTCCTCCGAGCCAAACTTGTGTAATTGAATCAAAGTTTTTGTTTTCATAAATTTCCTTTGCTTCTAGGTGGCAATGGAAGTCAAAGATTGGCATATCTTTGGCATATTTATGAAAGAGTGTCTTTGCATATTCGCTTTGTAAAATAAAATCATCGTTGATTAATGCCATATTTCCTCCTATAATGTTACTCCGTCCTTAAAGATTGAAATTTCTCTAAAGTCGTATTTTTCGTTGTTGGTTTCTTTGCCGCTGGCTACTTCTAGTAAGTAGGTTATAAATTCATCTCTTAACTCTTCAAAGCTTAGGCCTTCACTTATTACCCTGCCTGCGTCAAAATCTATCCAATTTGTTTTTTTCTTGGCTAGTTCTGTGTTTGTTGACATTTTAACTGTTGGTACTATCGATCCAAATGGATTGCCCCTGCCTGTTGTGAACACTATTAGGGTACAACCGCTTGCTGCAAGGTTGGTGCAGGATACTTGGTCGTTTCCCGGTCCGTTTAGGAGGTTTAATCCTTTCACATGACTTTGCTCTCCTAGTCCTAGGACATTTTCTACTTCTGAGCTTCCTCCCTTCTGTATGCATCCTAGAGATTTGTCTTCTAGGGTTGAAATTCCACCATCTTTATTACCTGGTGATGGGTTTTCGTATATGTTTTGTCCGTGACTTTTGAAGTATTCTTTGAAATTATTAATCATGCTTACAATATCTTCAAAGGTTTCCTCATCTTTGGCACGGTTCATAAGGAGTTTTTCTGCCCCAAACATTTCTGGAACTTCGGTTAGCATTGTTGTGGCACCGTTTTTTACCAGTTTGTCTGAAGTATATCCGCACAATGGATTTGCTGTTATACCTGAAAATCCATCTGATCCTCCGCACTTAAATCCAACTGTTAATTTAGAAATTGGAAGCGCTTCCTTTTTGAACGTATTTCTATAGGCAACTAGGTCATCAATTAAATCCAGACCTGTTTGGTATTCGTCTTCCACTTCTTGAACAGTTAAGAATTTTACTCTTTTTTCGTTATATGGTTTTATATATTCTTTAAATTCGCTAATTACATTGTTTTCGCAACCCAGGGATACAACTAAGACTCCAGCTGCATTTGGATTTTTGATTAATCCAGCTAGGATATCTCTAGTCATTTCTAGGTCATCGCCTAGTTGTGAACATCCATGGGTGTGGGTTATAGCTTGGAAGGTCACATCTGGATATTTTTTGCTGGCCATTTTTACAAGGTTGTTACAAGTTTGGTTGATACAACCAACTCCTGGCACAATCCAAATTTCATTTCTGATTCCTGCCCTACCATCTTCCCTTAAATAACCTTGGAACTTAAGGCTTTCATCGAGTAAGTCATCTTTTAGACTAACTTCTTTTTTGTCGTAGTCATAAGAAATTATGTCAGAAAGGTTGGTCTTTAAGTTATGAATATGGACCCAGGATCCTTTTTTTATATCTGCTAGGGCATGACCTATTGGCATGCCGTATTTTACTATGTCTTCGCCTTTTTTTATATCTTTTATGGCGAATTTGTGACCTCTTTTTATATCTTCTTTAAGGCTTAGGTCAAATTCCTCGATTTTAAGGTCTTTTTCCAGGTCTCTTACAGCTATGGCCACATTGTCATTGGGATTAATTTTTAAATATGCTTTCATATTTCCTTCATTACCTCCCTTATGGACTTAGCCTTGATTTCTTCGTAGTATTTCTTAACCGCTTCTTTGAAATCTCCAAGTTTGCTTAGGTCGTATCCCCAAATATCAGAATCTAGAACTTGGTCAATATAATTTTCATCCTTTGCTTTTGCTGCGAAAAATTCAAGTAAGTCTTGGTCATCTTTTACTGGATATGTCTTGCCATTTTCGTCTTTTCCGAAGTATCCTTCGCTTGTTTCTTCTATCTCATAAAACCTAATTAATGATGCTAGAGAAAAGGCAAAGTGTTTTGGAGTCTTTCCACTCTCATTGTAGAAATCAACTATGCTTGGTAAGCACCTAGCGTTGAATTTTGAAATTGAGTTTAGGGTTATAGATAAAAGTTTGTGGTCTACGTATGGATTGTTAAACCTTAGGAAAACTTCATTTTTAAATTTAACCAAGTCTTCTTTTGGAAGGTCGATATTTGGAATTACCTCTTGGTCAATCAAATCATTTAGGTAGTTTGCAAATACTTCATCTTCCATAAAGTCCCTTACAATGTCGTGGCCGTGGATAACAGCTGCTGGCACTGTTGAAGTATGACCACCGTTTAGGATTCTTACCTTTCTCTTCTTGTATGGGGCTACATTGTCAGTCCAAATCACATTGCAAGGAAGGTTTTCGAATCCAAAGTCCTTAGCTCTTTCCTTATCACCTTCTATAACCCAAAGGTTAAAGAGTTCTGAAAATACTAGGAGTTTATCTTCGTAGCCATTTTCCTTGAAAAATTCTTGGGCCTCTTCTGGAGAAGGTCTACCAGTTACAATCCTATCTACAAGTGTAGATGTAATGTGATTGGCTTTTTTAAACCATTCTTTGAAGTCATCCCCAAGCCCCCAGTGATCTATGTGTTGGTTTACATATTTTTCTAAATAGTAGCCATTATTGTCAATTAGCTCGACTGGGAAAAATACCAGCCCCTTATCTAAGTCACCATCATATTTTTTGTATCTAAAGTATAAAAGTTGGGCAACTTTGGCTGGGAAAGAATCTTGAACTTGGTCTTCTTTGAAGTCTTCTTCATGATAGGAAATACCAGCCTCTGTAGTGTTTGAAATTACATATTTGAGGTCTTCGCTTTCCACAAATTCTTTGTAAGCCTTAAAATCAGCATATGGGTTAATACCCCTTGAAACTGACTTAATCACCCTATTTTCAATCTTCTTGCCAGTCTCACTATTGCCTCTCATTGAGAGAGTGTAGATGCCGTTTTGTTCGTTAAGCAAATCTACAATACCATTTGCAATAGGTTGGACAATAACTACATCGCCTGGTTTGTTATCCCTTTCATTTGAAAGATCAATCATCCAGTCAACAAAGGCCCTAAGGAAGTTACCCTCCCCGAACTGTAAAATAGTCTCTTTTCTCTTTTCTTTTTTCACAATCTCCGAAATGTTTTCCATTATGTTGTCTCCTTTACTACCAGTTCTGGTTTTATAACATTATCTCTTTTAACTTCTTTATCATTTATCAACTCCAATAGGAGGTCTACAGCAACCTTGGAGTGGTCGTAAATCTTATGGTCGATCGAACTTATTCTTTTTTGTGTATAATCAGTTGTTAGCTGGTTATCAAAACCGATAATTCCAATATCACCAGGCACATCCAAGCCCTTATCTGTGAAAAACTTAAAAAGTTTAATTGCTATATTATCGTTTTCACATTGGATTGCATCAATCCCTTCAGCCTTAATTTTTTTAAGTAAGTCTTCATAAGAATAATCATCCAAGAAAATTTCGATATAAGCATTATCTTTATAATATTTATTTAGGCCTTGTTCATAGCCCTTCTTTTTTTCGTTGAAAGCCCTATTATTCTTACTTCTTGTTATGTAAACGAAGGCTGGTTTTTGGTAATTATTTGACTTTAAATAGGCCAAGGCTTGGTCCATACCATTTTTTTCGTCACAATAAACACTGACAAGATTTTCATTGTAGTTATTTAGCTGAATTATAGGTATTATTTTATTTAACTCTACAGCCTCATCAATAAATTCTTTTTCATTGTAATCAGAACCAATTGTTATAATCCCTTCAACCTGTTGTTGCTTTTGAATCTTTAGATTTTTTATTTTTTCATCAAGATCCCTAGTAGTATTTGATAACAAAGTTCTGTAGCCATATTCCTTAAGCAAATTATCAATCTCATAGCAAGCTTGGGAATGGAAATAATTTCTTATATCAGGAACTAAAAGGCCAATCAATGAAGATTTTTTACTAGCCAAGGATCTGGCAATATTGTTTGGACTATAGTCTGCTTTTTTTATGATTGCCTCAACCTTATCCCTAGTCTTTTGACTGACACTGCCAGAATTATTCATAACTCTAGAGACAGTTGAAATTGAGACATTAGCTTCTTTGGCTATATCATAAATATTTAAATTATCTGTCTTGATATAATCGCCCCCATAAGTTAAATTTCCTAAAATGGAAGCGCTTCCATTTTGTAGAAAAATAAAAACATTTTAGGAGAATTTTTGTTAATTGTTATTAATCATTGGATTTTTCTTTAAGAAAGCGCTTCCCTAATGTTTGATAACAATATATCACATATAAAAACGTTTGTCAAATATTTCTCATATTTATTTATTATAAATATTTAATCCATTGCAATTAAAAGATCTTAGGGTATCTTTTGTTTTCAACATTTAACGTTTTTCTAAGTTTTTTTAAGAAATTTTCTATTTTTCCCTTAAGGCTTAACAAATTTTTTAGATCTTCCCAACAAAAAAACACCAAAACTTTTACTAGCTTTGGCGTTTTGTTATTTTTAATGAAACATCATTCTTCTGTTTCCTGATATTAGGGACCTTACTTGTCTTTCTGTGAAGATTGCGAAGTCGCCTTCCATTGTGTGTTTTAGGGTTGATAGGGCCACTCCAAATTCTAGGGCGTCGTAGATGTCGTTTCCTTTGAATAGCGAGTTTATTAGGCCTGCTGCGAAGGCGTCTCCTCCGCCGATTCTGTCTACTATATCAAATTCGTAGGCACGGGTTTTTATGTATTCGTCCCCACAATATGCTCCTGCTGATAGGGAATTTCTTGATGCTGAGTAGGATGTTCTGATTGTTGATATAGCGTATTCTAGGTCATATTTTTTGTATAAGTCTATTAGCATATTTGCTAAACTTACGTTGTCAAATACTCCCTTAAATGATGAGTGAAGGGTTGGGAGGACTCCTATTAGGATGTCTACGTCGTTTAGGATTGTTTTATAAAAGGCAGCTGCCTCTTCGAGTGGCCAGAGGTTTGCCCTGTAGTTTAGGTCAAAGATGACTTTTACTCCAAATTCCTTGGCTCTTTTTATGGCGTAGGTGGTTAGTTCTCTACCTTCTTCCGATAGGGCGGCTGTGATTCCTGATAGAAAGAATATTTTTGCGTCTTCAAAAATCGCTTGCCAATCATATTCAAAGTATCTAGCCTGGCTCATGGCTGAGTGTTTTCTGTCATAGATTACCTTTGATGCCCTAAGGCCTATGCCGTTTTCTGCAAAGTAGATTCCTATTCTGTCTCCACCTAGGGCTGTATAATCCATATCTATACCGTAGTTTCTTAGGTTGTTTAGGCCTGCATAGCCTATTTCATTATCAGGTAACCTTGTTATATATTTTACTTTTTGTCCAAGGTTGGCTAGGGCTATGGCTACGTTGGCTTCACTGCCTCCATAGATAGGTCTGAAAGATTCAGCCTGGACTAATCTCTCGAAACCCGGTGGAGAGAGTCTTAGGACAAGTTCTCCCATGCATACTATTTTATCTTTCATTTTTTACCTCGATTTTTATAATCAAAACTACCAGCTTAGCTGGTAGTTTGTGCAGCGCCTATAAGGCGCGAATACCGGCACGCCCCTATTGGGGCTCCGAATATTCCATCACATGCACCACTATCCCAACTACTGCTGAAGCAGTTTTTTATTTGTTTTTATTTACTGACTCTCCCGTAAACGGGTCATGGTATTCTTTTATACTTATTTGGTCAGCATAATAATCTTCTTTTAATTGATTTTGTATATATTCTTTTATTTTCTTTTCATTTCTGCCTACAGTATCTACATAGTATCCTCTACACCAAAAATGTCTGTTTCCATATTTATATTTTAAGTTGGCATGTCTATCGAATATTATCAGCGAACTTTTTCCTTTTAAATATCCCATTATTTGTGATATTGAATATTTTGGTGGTATTTCTACCAACATATGGACATGATCTGGGCATAACTCTGCTTCTATTATGTTTACTCCTTTTCTTGAACATAATTCTCGAAGTATGCTTCCTATATCTTTCCTTAGTTGTCTATATATTACTTGTCTTCTATATTTTGGCGCAAAAACTATATGATATTTGCATCTCCAGCTTGTATGTGATAAAGTATTTTTATCCATGATTACCTCCTTGTTTAATTGTGCATGTGACTATCACAATTATACTTTAAGGAGGTTTTCTTGGTGCTTGAAGCTAAAGCTAAATCCCTCCACCTGCATAGCAGGTGGTTTTTTGTTTCGCTCTCTTTCGTTCGCTCAACTCACTAAAGTGGACAAAAAAATAAGCAGGATGAAGACTCACCCTGCTTAAATAGTTATCTATCTTTGTACTCTGCCTGATGTGTCTCCACCAACTAGAACTTCTACTTCTTCTCTAGACATGTGGTTGTAGTCACCTTTGATGGTGTGTTTTAGAGCTGATGCTGCTACACCAAAGTCAAGGGCTGCTGCAGGAGATTTACCGTCTAATAGACCTGTGATTAATCCTGCTGCAAAGCTGTCTCCGCCACCTACTCTGTCTACAATTCTTACGTCGTATTGTGGAGCTTGGTGGAAGTCTTTGCCGTCATAAATTAGGGCTGACCAACCGTTATCGCTTGCTGAGTATGATTCTCTAAGTGATGAAGCGATCATATCGAAACCAAATTCTTCTCTCATTTGTTTGAAGATTTCGTGGTAGGCTTCTACATCTAGCTTGCCGCTTGTTACGTCAAGTCCCTTTGGTGTAAAGCCAAGTGATAGAGATGCGTCTTCTTCATTTCCGATACATACGTCTACATATTGCATAAGGTCTTTCATTACCTTTTGAGCTTCTTCTGGTGTCCAAAGTTTTGCTCTGTAGTTAAGGTCGATAGAAACTTTTGCACCTGCAGCCTTAGCTGCCTTCATAGCTTCTCTTGTGATTTCTGCACCATTTTTAGAAATAGCTGGAGTAATACCTGAAGTGTGGAACCATTTAGCGTTTTTAAAGATTTCTTCAAAGTTAAATTCGCTTGGGTCTGCTTCTGCTATTGCTGAGTTTGATCTATCGTAGATTACCTTTGATGGTCTTGAAGATGCACCTGTTTCTGAATAATAAATACCAACTCTTTCTCCGCCTCTTACGATGTAGTTTGTGTTTACGCCGTATCTTCTAAGTGAGTTTAGGGCTGCTTGGCCGATTTCGTGGCTTGGTAATTTTGTTACATAGTAGGCATCAAAACCATAGTTTGCAAGTGAAACTGCTACGTTTGCTTCTCCACCACCGTAGATTGCGTCAAAGCTTTCTGCTTGGACAAATCTTTCGTATCCTGGTGTGGATAATCTTAACATGATTTCGCCTAGGGTTACTACTTTTTTGCTCATTATTTTCTTACCTCCGCAATTTTTTCTAGATATTCTTTAGCTTTTTTGGTTATTTCTTCACGACTACCTTTAACAAGGTTTGATCCTGCACCTACAGCTACAACGCCTGCATCAAACCAATCTTTGATGTTTTCAAGGCTTACACCGCCTGTTGGCATAATTTGGAAGTGTGGGTATGGTCCGTGGATAGCTTTTACATAAGATGGACCTGCTAGGGAACCTGGGAATAGTTTAATAATATCAACACCATACTTGTATGCTTCAAGCATCTCAGCAGGTGTAACGCATCCTGGCATATATGGAATGTTGTAGATATTACACATTTTTGCTACTTCTTTATCAAAAGATGGGCTAACTACGAATTTTGCCCCATTCATTATTGCAAGTCTTGCTGTTGTTGGATCAAGAACAGTGCCTGCTCCAAGGAGTGTGTCTTCTGGAAGTTCTTTTTGGATTCTTTGGAATACTTCGATAGCATTTGGGATTGTAAAGGTTACCTCAAGAGTATTGATACCTCCATCGATTAGGCCCTTGCAAAATTCTATGGCTTGGTCAGCAGAATTTGCCCTTACAACTGGAACTATTCCAAGTTTTGTGATTTGTTGAATTGTTGTTACTTTGCTCATTTATTACTCCTTTCTAAAATATATGCTAAACATTAAAGCAATTTTTTTCTTTTTCTGATACCATTGTGCGGCAATTTTTTTTAATTTCAAGTGAATGGAAAACATTTTTTGAAAATCCATCAAAAAATATCCCAAGAATTTATCTCAAAAACTTGATAATCAGTACTTTTCGATAAATTTAATCTTAAGGAATTTTTTTGAATTTACTTCCCATACTAAAGCTAAAAACAAATAATTTGTTTAATTATGGTTTCTAGCAGTAGTCTCTTTTTCGATTAATTTCGCTTCTAGGGCAATATTTGTCTGGGCTTCCTCCTGGTTTAAAATCTTAAGGAGGTTATCTATCGCAATTTCAACCTGGTCTGAAATTCTCTGGTCAATCGAAGTTATGGCTTGGTTGGTAAATTCTGTCGCCTCAATATTATCAAAGCCAATAAGGCCAATATCTTCAGGGATTTTTATTCCTTCATTTGCCATCAATTTATAGGCACTTACAGCCAAACTATCAAGCTCAAATTGGATTGAGTCAAATTCTGGATTTTCCTTTAAAAAATCAATCAGTTTTGCCAGGTCCTTTTCAGGGTCTTTTACCTTAAACTCAACAAAATTCGCATCGTCATAGTACTTGTAAAGAGCCTCCACAAAACCAGATTTTTTGCCGATATAAGACCTAGACATATAGCCGGTATCGAGGGAAACATAAAGGGGTTTTTTGTAAGAATTATCCTTCAAAAGCTTAACAGACTGGTCCATCGCCTCGATTTCGTCGATATAAACATTGACAATTTTTTCATTTTCATCGCTAGTCTTAACATTCAAAAGTGCCATGGGAATGATAACCGACATGTTTTTTAATTTTTCATAAAATTTCTTTTCCTCATATGTCGAACCAACGCCAATTATTGCCTCAACCTTGCTTTCAACCAAGATATCAAGATAGGACATCTTTTTATCGTAGCTATTGGTTGTCACACAAAGTAGGTTGGTATAACCGAGCTTGTCAAGCCTCCTTTCAAGTTCATAGGCCGATTGGCTCTCAAAATATCCCCTAATATCAGGAACCATAATCCCAATCATCTGGGTAGAATTTTTCGCCAGACTCCTCGCAATCCTATTGGGCTTATAACCCGACTCCTCAATAATTTCCTCTATAATTTTCCTAGCCTTGTCACTCACATTAGGCGACTTGTTAATAACCCTAGAAACAGTCGCCGTAGAATAACCCGACTTCTTCGCTATATCATAAATATCCATTCTTGCCTCACATCTTATCAATGTCAATAATATCTCAATTATATTATATCACAGAAAACGTTTGACAATAAGTTTTTAATAAGATTTTTGTAAATTACCCATTTTAAAGACCCCAAGTTAATAATCCTTGGGGTCTTTAGAGGGCACTTAGAAAATTTTATTTATTTTTCTTTGCTCCCATCATATTAAATATGATTAGGGCTAAGATTGTGAATGCTGTCAGCATTGTAGCGAGGGCTGCGGCTACTCCGTAGTTTCCTCTTACTACTTCTGTGTAGATAGAAACTGTCATTGTCCTTGTCTTTAAATTTGTAAGGATAATGGATGAAGATAGCTCTGATATCAAGGTTACGTATGATAAAATTGAGCCTGCTACTACTCCCCTCATCATTAGTGGGAGGGTGATTTGTGCGAATGTCTTAAACTTGCTTGCTCCTAGCGAATAAGACGCTTCTTCTAAGGATATTGGGAGGGACTGGAGGGTTGATGTGGCTGACCTTAGAGTATAAGGCAGTCTCCTTATTACGAAGGATACTATTACTATCCACATTGTTCCGCCCAAGACTAGGAAGTTTGATCCCATCATTCCATTTCCAAAACCTGTTAGAAGTGCTATACCTATTACAACTCCTGGGAGGATAAATGGCACCATAGTGAATACGTCTATAGCTGCTGCAAGTTTGCCTTTTATCCTAACTACTATATAGGCTATCAAAACTGATAGGATTATGATAATTATAAGGGCTAGGAGTGGTAAAAGGAGGGTGTTTCTGATTGATGTTCCCATCCTTGCAAAGGCTGTGTGGTAAGATTTTAATGAATATCCGTCAATGAATATCTTGCCTGATGTGTTCTTAAATGATGTCAGAATTAAATAAGCTTGTGGTAGGATTGATAGGCCTACTATAATGTAGACAAATAGGTGGATTAAAACACCCTTTGCTCCTTTAAGCTTAGTCTTTTGGACTGGATTTAAGAAGTTTGACGAATAGGCATTTTTCTCTGATATTTTCTTTTGTATTAGGAAAATTACGCTGGTTACTATTATGGCAATTATGGCTATAGCTGATGCAAAGCCTTGGTTTTGGCCAACTTCACCTACGAATTCATTGTAGATTAATACTGGGAAAGTCCTATATCCTTCACCGATTAGCATTGGGGTACCAAAGTCAGACATACATCTCATGAAGACTAAAAGTCCTCCTGCTAAAAGTGATGGAGTCACAAGAGGTAGGATTATTTTCCTAAATCTCTTAAAACCTGTTACTCCCAAGTTTTCACTTGCTTCCATAAGGGATGCGTCAAGGTTTTCAAAGGCTGCCTTGGCGTATAAAAATACTAATGAATATAGTTGGAAGGTGAATACTAGTAATATTCCAGCAAAACCGTATATATCAGGAATATTTAGGCCAATACCAGCAAAAAAGTTTGTTATTATACCATTTCTACCAAGCAATAAGATCCATGAATAAGCTCCGATAAAAGGTGCTGACATTGATGCTAGGATTATGATTATCTCTAAAACCTTGGCTCCCCTAATCTTATAAAAACTCATAAAATAAGCTATTGGTGTAGCTAAGATAATGGTTGTGGCTGTGGCTATTATTGATAATTTCAAACTGTTTATAATAGTTGAAAAATAGTACTTGTTTGAAAAGAATTCAGTAAAGTTGGCAAGACTTAGGTTTCCTTCTTTGTTGTAAAAAGATTGGATTAAAAGTCTGGTGATTGGATAGATTAGAAAAATCAAAACTCCAGCTAGGATGGCTAGGGTAATTATTTTCCAAAATCCAAATTTATTAGCTTTCGTTTTCATTGAGATTCACATCTCCTTTTTCGTTAAATACGTTAATCTTATCAAGGTTAATCCTTAATTTAGTGTCTGTATTTACCCTGCTGATTTCTTCAAACTTTGATTCTTCCATTATGTTCAAAAGGGTTTTATCCTTAAGTTCTACATTGTAATGCATAGTAGATCCTAAAAAGACTTCATCGTTGATTTTTACTTCCACATCTCCATTTGGATCTAGCCTAAAATCTTCAGGTCTAACTGAAAGTTTAACCCTTTGGCTAGGTTGATTTCCTAGATTGTAGGAGAATTTTTCTCCAGAATCTATGATAATTTCTTTATTATCTGCGTCATAATTTCCACTTAATACATTGTTTGTTCCTATAAATGAAGCTACGAACATATTGTTTGGCTTGTGGTAAATCTTTCTTGGTTTGTCACATTGTTCAATAACTCCATCTTTCATAACAGCAATCCTGTCTGATACTGCCATAGCTTCTTCTTGGTCGTGGGTTACATAAACTGTTGTGATACCAATTTCTTTTTGAATTCTTCTGATTTCTTCTCTAAGGTCTACCCTTAATTTAGCATCTAGGTTACTTAGTGGCTCATCCATTAGTAAAACGTCTGGCTCAATAACTATAGCTCTTGCTAGGGCCACCCTTTGTTGCTGACCACCTGAGAGGTTTTGAGGTTTTCTGTCGGCATATTCTCTGATTTTCATTATATCGAGAATTTTTTCCACTCTCTCGTCCATCTCATCTTTTGGTACTTTTCTTTCTTTAAGGCCAAATTCTATATTGCCCCTAACTGTCATATTTGGGAAGACCGCATAGTTTTGGAATACCATTCCTATGTTTCTCTTGGATGGGTCCATATTGTTAATGAGGGTGTCATTAAAATAAAATTCGCCGCCCTCAATTGAGTTAAAGCCGGCTATCATCCTAAGTAATGTTGTCTTTCCACAGCCTGAAGGCCCAAGGAGGGTGAAGAATTCACCATCCTGGATCTCTAGGTTGACAGATTTTATTACTGTCTTTTCGCCGTATTTTTTAACGGCGTCTTTGATTATAATTTTTGACATCTTAGTTTCCTGCTTCTACAAGAAGGTTTGTAAATCTTTCGATGATTTTTTCTCTGTTTTCATTTACATAGTCATAATCTTCATGCAATTGCTTAATATCTTTGATTGGTTTCATAAAGTCGCTTACTTCTGCGTCTTCTCTGATTGGTCTGTTTGTTGTTTGTGTGCCTAGGATATCTTGAGCTTCTTTAGAGTTTAGGAAGTCCATAAATAGTTTAGCATTGTTTGGGTGTGAGCAGTTCTTGATGATACCTGAACCTGCTGGTAGGAAGATAACTCCTTCTTCCATGTAAACTATGTCGATATTATCTGCACCGTCTTTGATTAGTTGCATAACTGGGTCTTCATAAGAAATACCAACTGCCATTTCGCCGTCTACTACAGTTTTGTAAACTGAAGATGAAGATGATTGGATTTTGCCGTCGATATTTTTGAATAATTTGTCAACATAATCCCAAGCTTCGTCTGATTCATAGCCGCCCATAGCTACTAACATATTTGTTAGGTGTGAGAAAGCTGATGATGAAGATGTTGGGTCACTTGTTGCAATTTTGCCCTTAAGTTCTGGGTTTAATAGGTCTTTGTAGCCTTTGATTTCTATACCATCTGTAAGGTCTTTGTTTACGATAATTACAGAACCATCAAGTGTATAGCTTGTTTTGTAGCCATCTTTGTTTCTGAAGGCTTCTGGAAGTTCGCTATCATGGCTTGAAACGTATTCTTCAAATAAGTCTTTGTTTTCAGAATAGGTTGAGAATGATCCACCAAAGATAACGTCTGCTACTGGAGCTGATGCTTCACCTCTTAATTTGGTGAAAAGTTCGCCTGTACCAGCTTGTTCTAGTTGAACTGTGATACCATATTTTTCTTCAAATGCAGGAATTATTGAGTTAATAAGTCCTTCTGAGTTTGGTGAATAAACAATTAAAGTTTCTTCATCGTCCTTTTTTACTTCTTCAGCAGATTCTTCTACCTTTGTTTCTGCCTTTTCTTCTTTGACATCGTTTTCTTCTTTAGCATTATTTCCGCATCCTGAAGCTAGGATAAGTCCAAATACTGCTAAAATACTGAGTAATTTCTTTTTCATATTTTCCTCCAAATGTTTTCTTACCTATAGTATATCATTTTTGCCCACAAAAAAAGTACACTATTTTACACAATAGGTGTACTTTTTAATCAACTTTGCCTTTTATAGGTCAGATGGCGACATTCCAAGGTATTTTTTAAAAACCCTGGCAAAATATTTTGCAGAAGAATACCCGCACATATAAGCGATTTCTGTAATATTGTAATCGGAATTTTTAAGCAAATCGATAGCCTTATTTATCCTATATCTGTTCAAATATTCGTTAAAAGTGATGTGGACTTCCTTCTTAAACTTCCTATTAAGCATGGATTCAGAATAAGCTAACTCCTTTGATAGGTCTGAGATAGAAATTTTTTCCTCGTAATTGTTTTTTATATAATCAATCATCTCAAGAACAGTGGTATCCTTTATAAGAGGATTTAAGCTAATATCAACAGCATTTTCAAGGTCCGTTTTTTGGGAAATAACATTTCTCTTTTTGTAAATTATCTCCCTAGCATTTATCAGAGCTTCCTTTAGATCATCAAGGCTGATTGGTTTTAGAAGATAGTCTGTAACCCCGTATTTAAGTGCTCTTTGGGCATAGGAAAAATAATCGTAGCCCGAAATAATTATGGCTATATAATCATAATCAAGAGTTTCACTTATCATATCAAGCCCATCTTTTTCGGGCATATTTATATCAGCAATGACAATGTCTGGCTGGTATTTTTTGATAAGATCAACTCCCTCGACTCCATTAGATCCGTCAGCCACAACTACCATGCCCAAAGCATCGTAGTCTATGAAGTGGAGGAGTTTTTTCCTAATTAAATTTTCATCTTCAACTATTAAAACTTTTATCATCTTATAATCCTATCTTTATTTCCACACAAACACCCTCGCTATCATCCACAAAGCCTATCCAAACCTTATCCTTATAAAGCATCCTTAGCCTGTTGTAGGTGTTAATAAGACCGTGGTGCTTCATAGAAATATAATCTTTTTTTGATTCTACTTCCAGATAAGAATTTAGCCTCTCAATCTCTGTTTTTGCGAACTTTTTGCCATTATCACTAATCCTTATCAAAAGATCTTTGTCATTGCGTTTTATTTGTATTTTTAAATCCAAATTCGAAGTAGATTTTCTTGCATACTTCAAACTATTTTCCAAAATTGGCTGGAGGAAAAGTTTAGGGACCAAGACCTCCCCACTTTCCTCGTCCATTTCGATTTGATATTTAAATTTGTCCTCAGATTTGATTTTTTCAATGTCTAAGAACTTGTAAATATAGAAAATATCCTCATCCAGCCTAATAAAGGATAGGTCATTTATGGAATATCTTAGGATTTCATTTAAGCCTTGGATTAGCCTGTCAGATATTTTTGGGTCAATATACATGGTAATTGAAATTAGCTCTAGGGTGTTGTACAAAAAGTGTGGATTGAATTGAGATTCAAGCATCTTAAACTCATTGTACTTGTTGACGTATTTGAGCCTCACGTTTTTATCTAGAAGGATTTTCTTTGAGTCAATTAGCTTATTTATATTTTTTACTATGGAATTTATCTCATCGTCAGTCCTTATGTCGATGCGGTTAAGCTCTCCTTCAGCAACCATATCAATTTCCTCGTTAAGCCTTGCAATTACTGCTGTTGAGTCTTCTATAAAGCCCCTGATAGATACTAGTAAAAAGGCAAGGATTAAAAATCCCCCAAGGAAAATCAAAGAAAGGATATAAATAAATTGGTCGTTTGAAATGGTTCTTTTGACAATGGTGTGGACTTGGTAATCTCCGTAATCCATGGCTTCTTCGATATAGGTTCCCTTATCCAAAAAATCCGGCCTCAGCTTATTTAGCCTATCCAAATTATTTTCAACCAAGGCCAAGTCGTTAAATATCACCCTGCCATAATGATCTGTTATATAAAAGCCACCAGCCTTAAGTCTGATTTTCCTGGAAATATTCCCACCAGGTATATATAAAACTGCCTGGCCATTTTTGTATTTGCCCCTAAGAACGTAGACAAAGTCCTTCCTATCCCTAAAAAAAGTTGTGGAAATTCCGTCCCTATCAAGGCCCATAATGTTTTGGTAGGACATAAAAGATTTGTAATCTCTTTTCTTCTTGCTATAGGAAAAATCATTTCCCTTAGTTGGATAAAAATCAATTTGGTAGTCGATTCCTAGCTCATTTGCCAAACTATAATAAGATTTTACCAAGCTTTGGCTAGCCTTGCCTTTTTCTAAACCAGATTCTATTTCTTTTTCATTTTCCTTAAGGAAATCTTTAAAACTCGTGTCAATTAGGGCAAATTCATTGTAAACGGCATCAAGATTTGTCCTAACTTCCTTGAAATCAACAGCATAATAGATATAGACATAAAGGCCTGAAAGTCCAAGGAGGATTAGGATCAAAAAGCCCAAAACCTTTTTAAAAATCCCCTTATAAATCTTGTGCGAATAAAGCATAATCTTTTACACCACCAGTCCCAAGGCCAGGTAAATAGCCCCACTTGCAAGCATTACCTTTATTGGGTCGTAATCTTTTTTTTGCATGATTATAAAAGCTCCGATAAAAAGACCTAGCATTTTAAAATCAAGGTTTGCTATTGCTACGGCATTTACATCAAAAAGTGCAGTTTTTAGTATATCAAGGCCTGCAATTAGGATCATTACAACAATGGCAGGTCTTAGAAATTTTAAGACATCAGTCATTAAGTCCAGGTCCTTGTATTTTTTATAAAAATATGAAAGGGCCCCAACTATGATCGCCGATGGGAGAATACAGCCCATTGTGGCGGCAAGGCTGCCTGGAAAACCCGCTACTCTTTGGCCTACAAAGGTAGCTGAGTTTAGGGCAATTGGCCCTGGTGTCATCTGGCTTATTGTGATTAGGTCGTTAAATTCTCCCACTGCAAGCCAGCCGTTTTCTACGACTACTTCTTGTTGGATTAGGGCGAGGGCTGCATAGCCTCCGCCAAAAGAGAAGAGTCCGATTTTAAAAAAACTTATAAATAATTTAATTAGCATGGCCCCTCCTTTTTATAAGCGAATTTATTAGGCCAAGTAAGATTAGTCCGCCGATTATATAAACAATGTTGACCTTTAAAAAATATCCCAAAATAAATGCTACAACCATAACTACCGGCACGAATTTTGACTTTTCCTTTAGTAAGTCTTTGGCCATATCATAAGAAACCTTAAAAATCAGGGCGGCAATAGCTGCCTGCATTCCCTTTAAGAAGCTTGCTATATAGTGGTTTGCTATGAAGGCCTCGTAAAACATTGAAATGACAGAAATAATTACAAGGGGTGGGATGGCTGTGCCTAAAATCGCCACAAACATTCCAGGTATTCCTCCTGTTTCATAGCCTACAACTATTGATGCATTTATAGCAACAGCTCCCGGTGCCGACTGGGCAATGGCTGTCATATCAAGCATCTGGTCCTTATCTATCCATTTTAATTTATCTACAAAGGTATCTTTCATCAAAGTCAATATCACATAGCCCCCGCCAAAGGTGAAGGCTGAAAGGTAAAGAGTTGATTTAAAGATTTGCCATAATTTATTTTTCATAAGTCCTCTTTCTACCTATATCTTACTATTTTTTTGGGTATAAGTAAGGTGAGGTGAATATGAAACTAATACTAGCAGTTGACAAAAATTGGGCAATCGGTCTGGACAATAAGATGCTTTATGATTTAAAAAAAGATCTCAAGCATTTTAAGGAAACTACAACCGGTGGCATTGTTATAATGGGAAGAAAGACCTTCGATTCAATGGGTAGGGCACTTCCAAATAGGGAAAATATAATTTTAACTAGGGATGAGGACCTAAAAAGAGATGGGGCCTTGGTTTTTAATGACATTTCTGAAATCCTATCCTATGTAGAAAAATCCCCCAAGGAGGCCTTTGTAATTGGTGGAGCAGAAATTTGTGAGCTTTTCCTGGACAATATTGATGAGGCAATCATCACAAAAATTGATAAGGAAAGCCCAGCAGACACCAAACTCCACAACTTTGATAAGGATTCAGATTTTGAAATCGTCGAAGAAAGCGAACCCATAGATGATGAAGGAAAAAAGATAAAATTTGTAAGATACATAAGAAAGGAAAGAAAATGAAAGATAAAATATTATTTGTAAGTGACCTCTGCCCAGATTGTGCAGGGATTTTAGGAGAAATTGAAGACGGAAGCGAGAAATATAAGGACTACGATGTAGTAAATGTCACCTCTTCCATGCCAAGCCTAAAACTATTTCTAAAATACAGGGACACTCTCCCTGGCTACGAAGAAGTAAGAAAAACCCACAGGGCAGGCGTGCCTTCTGTGGTAATTGGGGAAAATGAGGTGGAGTTTTTATAGTTTGATTTTCATTTCAAATTAATTTTTTATTTGAAATCCAGACGAACTTACAAAGTGGATTCTAAACTCATGGAGTCTTGTAATTTAAAAGACAAACAAAGTCTCAATTTATGAGAATTTTCATCCTTTAAAAGGTCGCAATAGCGATTTAGGATAACTTGATAAAAATCTGACCCGGCAAAAATGAACTGACCCCCAAAAGTTAGACCAAAAACTAACTAAAGGAGGTCAGTTTTTAAATGGCAAAATATAGTACAGAATTCAAAATGAAAGTAGTAAAAGAATATTTAGAATCCAATATCTCATATAGATCTTTATCAGATAAATATTGCATACCATCAGAAAAAGTAATAAAAACCTGGGTAAATACATATAAAACACAAGGCTATGAATGACTAAAAGTAAAAAGAGAAAATACACAATACACTTTGGAATTTAAGTTAAATGTAGTAAACTTGTACTTAACAGGAGAAATGTCCTATCAAAGCCTAGCAAATGAATTAAAGATAAACAATCCATTAATGATAGCAAGATGGGTAATAGACTTTAGAGAAAAAGGCATAGAAGGACTGAAATCTAAAAAGAGAGGAAGACCTTCAAAAATGTCAAAATCCCCAAAAAAATCAAAAGATACTAAAATAGAATCATCAGCACAATTAACCAACGAAGAAGATAATTCCTTAAATGAAGCACAACTAAAAGAAAAAATAAAGAAATTAGAAGAAAAAAACTATTGGCTCCAACTAGAAAATGATGCAATAAAAAAAAAGATAGAATTATCTCAAATGACAGATACAGAAATAAGACAATTGCTGAAACAATTGAAGTCTTAAGAAGTAAATACAAACTAAAAGACTTGTTAAAATACTTTAATATTGCCAAATCAACATACATGTATTAGCAAAAACGATTAAATAAACCAAATAAAGATATAGAGATAGAAAAGAAAATACTAAACATAAGAAAAGACAATCCAAACTATGGCTACAGAAGAATAACAGCCATGTTAAAAAGATCAGGACTAATAATAAACAAAAAGAAAGTACAAAGATTAGTTCAAAAGTTAAAACTTCAAGTAAAAAGTTATTCACGAAAATCTAGAAAATACTCATCCTACAAAGGACAAGTAGGAAAAATATCAGACAACAAAATAAAAAGAAACTTCAAAGTAGAAAAACCATACATAAAAATAACAACAGACACAACAGAATTTAAGTATTTAGAAAAAGATAAAACAGGAACCTACCAAATAAAGAAACTCTATCTAAACCCATACCTAGACATGTACAACAGTGAAATACTAAGCTATGAAATATCAAAACAACCAACAATAGAACCAATCTTGAAAGCCTTAGACAAAGCAATAAAGGTAACTAAAAAAAGTAAAGAAGAAAGAATATTCCACTCAGATCAAGGCTGGGCATATCAAACAAAGAAATATACATCAAGACTTGAAACAAACGGCATCACCCAATCTATGTCAAGAAAAGGCAACTGCTTAGACAACTCACCAATGGAAAACTTCTTTGGAATATTAAAACAAGAAATATATTACGGAAGAAAATTCTATTCATACGAACACTTAAAACAGACAATAGAAGATTTCATAGAATATTACAACGAAGAAAGAATAAAAGAAAAATTAGGATACTTATCACCAATAGAATACAGAAAGAAGAATGCAGCATAAAAATTTCCTACCCCTAGGGGTAGGAAAGAACAAAGAAATACCAGAGCTAGTTTAGTTCTAACTCTGGTATTAGGTCCAACTTTGTGGGGTCACCTTAAAAATGCCGGGTCTTTTTTTGAAATTTTATAGAATTTTATTAATTTTTTCCTTTAATTTCCTTGTATCTTCTTCTACATTTGGGCTATCCATAATAGCTCTTACAACGCAGATCCCGTCTATGCTTGAGCCTTTTAGGATGTCAATGTTGTCGAAATTCAGGCCGCCTATGGCATAGACTTCAATTCCTACATTTTTCTTTATTTCAATTAAGGTTTCCAAGCTTGTCCTTTTGGTTTTGACGTGGGTTTTGGTTTCAAAAATAGCCCCAACCCCTAGATAATTAGCCCCTTGCTTTTCGGCTATTTTAGCAGCTTCCACAGATTTTGCTGTAGCCCCTATAAGGGCTTCTGGTCCTAAAAGTTTTCTGCCAAGCTCTATTGGAATATCGTCCGCACCTAGGTGAACCCCGAGACCCAAAGCCCAGGCAATGTGAGGCTTATCGTCAATTAACATTGGTACCTTGTAGGAATCACAAAGGGCCTTGACTTTTTTGCCCAGATTTAGGATTTCAAGGTCAGTCTTTTCTTTTTCCCTCAGTTGAAGGATATCTACCCCGCCTTTGAGGGCAGATTCGATTCTTTCTAAAAATTCTTCCTCGCTATACTTATCCGAATTTGTAACCATGTATAGTTTTTTCAAAATTTTATCTCCCTTACTTTTGCTTTTTCCCTTATTTCGCAATCACTAATCAGACCGATTTGGTCCATCAAATTTACAAAAAATGTATAAAGACCTTCTGTATCTGCCTTTTCTGCGGCAATTTCCATTACAAGTAGGCCAATAAGGCTAGCCGAAACCGGGTCAGTTACTGCCATAAAAGATGAAATCATTGCTGTGACCATGCAGCCTGTGCCGGTAATTTTGCTTAAGGTCTCAACTCCATTGTCAACTGTGTAAAAAGAATCTTTTGTCACGACCAAGTCGGTTTTACCTGTGACTAATACTGTCGTTTGGTATTTTTTCGCTAGATTTCTTACTTCTCGGGCAATTTCTTCTATATTTTCTTTAGAAATTTCATCAGCTTTACCAACGTCAATTCCTCTGGCATTTGACTTTCCCTTAGCAAGGGCCCTGATTTCTGAACTATTGCCCTTGATCAAATCAAAATGGTACTTACCAAGTAAATCCATTGCAAAATTATAGCGGAGAGTCGATGCTCCAACTCCTACCATATCAATACTTAGAGATATTTTTTTCTCATTTGCAGCCTGAGCTGCCAGATCAATAGCGACCATCCTTTCTGCCGTGATATTTCCTAGATTTATACTTAGGGAATCAACCATTTTTACTATCTCTCCCACCTCTTGAGGATGGGCTGCACAAATTGCCTTGGCTCCCATAAATAAAATAACATTGGCAACCATATTTATAGCGATTGGATGGGTGATGGCATGGACTAGGGGCGATTTTTCCTTTAACCTGTCCCTGGCCTCTAATATTTTTTCTAAATCAAACATTGCCCTTCCTTTCTTTTTTGAAATTGTTTTTAATTTATTCGAAAAGCCGACCTATAGGTTTATATAGTCTGTAAATACTGGGGTCATGCCGAGGTTCTTTAGGTCCTCAAAGGTTTCTGCAGTTGACCTTGCATCGTCAATTACAAATTGTTCATCACCCTCATCTTGACTTTCTTTTGACCTATGGCCAATTGATGTATCAACAGATGCTGAAATTTTTGTCGCAGCATAGTTTACGGCTAGGTTTCTAAAATCTTTTGACTCCCTGGTTGAAAGGGTGATTGATGCAAAAGGCAAAAACATCCTAATAGCAGCCATGATTTGGAAAAACTTTTTATCGTCAACTATGTTGAATTTTAGTGAATTATCTGCACCGTGGGTTGGTCTTATTCTTGGCAAAGAAATAGCGATTTCTGCGTAAGGGTATTTTTTCTGGATTTCGCTTGCGTGGATAGCAAGTTTAAAGGCTTCTTCTATTGGATCTCCAAGACCGAAAAGCGTTCCAAAACCAACTCCCCTAAAACCAGCCTGGAGGGCCCTTTCCTGGGTATCAAACCTATAGGAAAAACTCCTCTTGTGACCGTAAGGGTGGTAGTAATCGTAGGTTTCAGGATTGTATGTTTCTTGGAAAACTGTCACAAAATCCGCCCCTGCTTGTCTTAAAAGTTTGTAATCATCCACATTGGCAGGATAAACCTCGATGCCTATCACCTTAAAATACTTGCTAGCAATTTTACAAGCTTCGGCAATATATTCTATAGACGAAAACTTTTTAGATTCCCCAGTTAAGATTAACACGTCTTCAATACCTGTATCGGCAAGAGCCTTCATCTCAGCTTCGATTTCATCAAAGGTTAATTTGGCCCTTTTTATATCAGACTTGGCCCTAAAGCCACAATACCTACAGGAATTTTCGCAATAATTTGCTATATATATTGGAGAAAATAGACAAACATTGTTGCCAAAATATCTGATTCTTTTCTCCTTTGCCAAATCGGCTATGACCTCTAGGTATTCTCCTGCCTCATCGCTTAGGAGATTATAAAAGTCTCTTGGAGTAATACTTGATGACTCTAGGCTTGCCACCACATCAGCCTTGGTAACTTTTATATTTTTTACTTCTTCGTAGGATTTTTTCACCCTTTCTTTAATGTCTGAATCGATTATATCCATTCCTGGAAAATAATCGAGCACACTTTCTATATTCATATCAGTCAAAAAAGTCCCTTAGTGGTGAAGATGGGTCGGCACCTGATTGTAAAACTCTACCTGGTTTTGCAAGGTAAGCTAGCCTTCCACCTTCAATTCCTAGCTTGAAGGCCTTGGCCATCAAGTTTATATCGCTAGCAGAAGCTATACCTGTATTTGCCATAATAGCTGCAGCTCCCATTTCCATAGCTTCTGCAGCATGACTTGGCACACCAATTCCTGCATCGACAATAACTGGTAGGTCTATTTCGTCAATTATTATTTTTATAAAATCTCGAGTAGCTAGTCCCTTGTTTGAGCCAATTGGACTAGCAAGAGGCATGATTGCAGAAGCTCCTGCATCTCTTAAGTCCCTAGCAAAATTTAGGTCTGGATACATATATGGAAGAACTACAAAGCCTTCTTTGGCAAGAATTTCTGTTGCCTTTAGGGTTTCAACATTGTCTGGTAAAAGGTATTTTGAATCTCTCATTATTTCGATTTTTACAAAGTTTCCACAACCCATTTCCCTGGCAAGTCTTGAGATTCTAATAGCTTCGTCAGCATTTCTTGCACCTGAGGTGTTTGGGATGATAGTAACATCTTTTGGTATGTAATTTAAAATATTTGCTACATCTTTGGTATTTGCTCTTCTTAGAGCAACAGTAATCATTTGTGAACCTGCAGATTTGATAGCTGCATCAATTAATTCTGGCGAATATTTTCCAGAACCAAGGATAAACCTTGACTCAAATTTCTTATCTCCAAGTACTAAATAATCTTTATTTTCCATTTCTTTCTCCTATAATAATTTTAAGTGCTAAGAGTGCTTCTAAATTTGCTACAATTCCTATATAAGGTGCATATAAACCTTGTTCAGGACTTGATTTGAAGTCCCCAACCATGCTTATATTTTTTATTTTTTTCACTTTTATATCAGATAAATCTCCAAGACCCGAAAGACCTGATGCCATAATTAATTTTTTATCATCTTTTCCCAAAAAATATTCAAACACCATGCTTTTCATCTCTTTTTTGTCAAAGGCTTCGATGAAAATATCTGTTTTTCCTGAAATTTCAGCTAAGTTATCTTTTGTAATAAGAACTTCCTCGGCAAAAATTTTGTTACAGGGAACAGTTTCCTCAATTTTTTTCTTTATTTGAAAAACCTTTGATTTTCCCAAATCTTTTTGGTCATAGTTTTGCCTGTTTAGGTTCGATAATTCAACCTTATCGTAATCGTAGATATAAATTTCTCCAAGCCCACACCTGGCAAGGATCATGGCTATATTTGAACCAAGTCCCCCACAACCTAAGATTGAAACACTTGCTTTTTTGAGTATTTCATTAATTTCTGGGTCTTGTCTTTTTAAAATTTCATTTCTCATATCAACCCCCGCCAACAAAGGAAAAAACTTCCACTTTTGCCCCATCTTCTAAGATAAATTTATCAAAATCCACTTTTTTAACCAATCGGCAGTCAACTTCACAGGCCAAAAATCTGGGTCGTAGTCATTTCTTATTAAGAAATCCCTGAGATTTTCCCCCTCAAGGAAGAAAACCTCCTTGTCATTTACCTTAATCACTTACTCACCCCCTCAAAAAAAGGCACAAAAAGGACAACCATACCCGAGGTGGTATGCCCCTTTAGTGCCTAAGCATCTTTACTTAATTTTCTTTGCCCTTCTAGGAGAGGGAATTTTTCATTAAAAAAGACCCCTCCTAGGGGCCTTTAAACTCTTTTTCTAGCTTTCTTACGAAGGTCTTAACCTACAAGTTTAAAGGGTTGATGAATTCATCTCTCAGCTACTAGCACCCCTAGCTACTAATATTATAAGGCAAATTCCTAATAATTTCAATTTTATTTTTGACTAATATTTGCTTTTATTTTCAATATATTAAAATTGCCTATAAATTATTTATTTTTTTGTATTTCACATAGGCATTGGCCGTCATAAGGATGGCTGCAATTAAGATTAGCCACCAGACTTCCTTGCCTTTGGAGTATTGCAAATAAGCCAATACATAGACTAAAATCGCACTTGCTAGCGATGTATAAAATTCCAATTGGTCTAAATTATTTTTTCTCATCAATAACAGCCCTTAGGGTGTTCCAAGAAAGTAGGGCACAATTTACCCTTTGTGGCATATTTTGAATGTTCTTGAAGGCTATAGCGTCTTCTAATTCTTCAAGTTCTTCATCTGTCACATCTTCTCTTTTGATCATCCTTTGGTAGATGTCTGCCATTTTATCAGCCTGATCTATAGTTTTTCCAACCAGCATATCGCACATTACAGATGTGGCTGCCTGGCTAATGGCACAGCCGTCGCCTGTGAAGGCTGCGTCCACAATCTTATCTCCATCGAGTTTTAATTGCAAAACTATTTCATCACCACAAGATGGATTGTGGCCGTCTTCCTTGATGTCAGGGTCTTCTAGGTCATGCTTATTGGCTTGGTTTCTTGAATGATCTAGGATAATCTGACTGTATATTTCTTGCATATCCATTATAGTCCCATCACCTTTCTAACTTCTCTTAAGCTTTTTGCAAAGATTTCAACTTCTTCTTTTGTATTATAAATCGCAAAAGATGCCCTGGCTGTAGATGAGATTCCAAGATAGGTGTGTAGAGGCATGGCGCAATGGTGGCCACTTCTTACAGCTACATTCTTAGAATCTAGGATAGAAGCTATGTCGTGTGGGTGGACGTCATCGAAAGTAAAGGAAATTAGAGCCCCCTCCTCAACACTTGTCGGATGGACGATTTTGATATTTTCTATGTCCTTGATTAGGTCATAGGCATAGTGAGTTAATTCCATCTCATGGGCGTGGATTTTATCCATGCCGATTTGATCCACATATTTTATAGCTTCTATTAGGCCAATAACTCCACCAACATTTGGTGTTCCGGCCTCAAATTTTATAGGTGCCTTGGCAAAGGTTGAATAATCTTCATAGACATATTCTATCATATCTCCGCCCAAGTTAAAAGGTTTCATCTTATCAAGTAGGTCATATTTTCCATAAAGAATACCAATGCCCATTGGGGCATAGATTTTATGGCCAGAAAATACAAGGAAATCACAATCTAAGTCTGTGACGTCAATTTTTTTGTGGGCTACAAGTTGGGCTGCATCAACGATTGTGGTTGCTCCTACTTCTTTTGCCCAGCCAATTATTTTTTTTACATCAATAATTTCCCCAGTCACATTTGATGCACCGGTTATTGAAACTATTTTTGTTTTCTCATTAATCTTTGACTTTAAATCTTCATAATCAAGGGAATGATCGTCTTTTAAGTAGGCATAAACAAGCTTTGCCCCAGTGGCCTTTGCCACCATTTGCCATGGAACAAGGTTGGCGTGGTGTTCTAAGATTGTAATTAAAATCTCATCGCCCGCCTTTAAATTATCTAGTCCATAGGAATAGGCAAGAAGGTTCATTGCCTCTGTGGTAGTCTTTGTGTAGACTATTTCATTTCGAGACTTTGCATTTATAAATTTTCTAATTACTTCCCTACCATTTTCATAGGCTTCTGTAGCTACCCATGAAAGGTAGTGGGCACCCCTATGAGGGTTGGCGTTTTTATACCTATAATAATTGTCAACTGCTTCGATTACCTGTCTTGGCTTTTGGCTTGTGGCGGCTGTATCTAGGTAGATTACGTCCTTGCCGACCTTGGCCCCGTCAATATATGGGAAATCTTTTCTAATTTCTGCTACATCCATACTAATTCCTGCTATTTAGTTCGTGAACTTCGTCTGCTATTAACTTGCGAAGATCTTCGTCTTCAATCTTATCAAGAGCTGGGGCAAAATTTGCCTCAAGCATCATGGATTCTGCTTGTTTTTTGCTAAATCCACGGCTCATGATATAAAATAGCATTTCCTTATTCATCCTACCCACGCTTGCTGCGTGCTTGCCGGCTACTTCCCTTTCCTCATTAAGAAGGATAGGTGCAGACTTGTTAATAACCGCATCTGAAAGCATCATTGAATAATCTCCAATCTTGCCGTCAGCCTTGGTGCAACCACGTCTTAAATCGACAATACCCTTAAAGTTTTTAACAGCCTTATCTTTTAAAGCGCCATTAAAAAGGGTATTTGAATCTGTATTTATGCCAAAATGCTCATTTACAGCCATTAGGTCTAGGTATTCTTCCTTTGATTTAAAGTAAACACCATTTTCTACGACTTTGGCCTCTTCGCCTCTTAGGATATTTCTGATATTAACCATGGACTTTGTAGCTCCGATTTCAATATAAGTAATATCAAGCTCTGACCTGTCGGCAAGTCTAGTTGCGATTGAGTTTAGGTTGGTAGAGTCGTTTTTAAGGTCAACTACAACTACGAGTTTCACCTTAGAATCTTTCTCTAAATTAACTAGGATTTGAGAATTTATAAAAATCTTTCCCTGAGCAAGGTCTGCAAAATTAACTAAAAATGAAGAAGAAGTATTCTCTCTTGCGTTAATTTCAATGCTTGATACAAGGATGTTGTTTTCGTCGTTCATTTCTAAGTTTATAAATTCAGTTTCCCTATTTTTATCTATATCAAAACTTAAAAAGTGATTTCTAAAGTCTCTATTTTCCTTATTTATTTCTGGAGAAAGGCCGTAAGTTTCGCCTGAAAAGGCTGTTTGAACTTGGTTCTGGCCTTCTTTTACAGAATTTCCATAAAAAGGCTGGTTTTTAATTTCAACTAGGTCATAATCAGCCTTGTTTAGACCTAGGTAGGCCCAAGTTAAGGCCCTCATTTCATTTATTCTTGCCATCAGCCGTTCGCTCCTTCCAATTCCATATCAATCAAGTTATTCATTTCAACTGCATATTCAAGTGGTAGAAGTTTAGAAATCGGCTCAGCAAAACCTCTTACAATCATTGATTTTGCTTCATCTTCTGGAATACCCCTGCTCATTAGGTAAAATACCTGGCCTTGGTCAATTGAACCAATTTTTGCCTCATGGCCACAGTCGACGTCGTCATTTCTAATATCTAAAACTGGAATTGTATCTGATTGACTTTCTTCAGAAATCATGAGGTTTTCACAGTCTACAGTTGATCTAGAACCCTGGGAGTTCTTTCTCATTTCAACTAAAGAACGGGTCATGGACTTACCGTTTCCTGCAGTAATTGACTTAGTTAGGGCTGTTGAGTAGGTATTTGGGGCAAGGTGGATCATAGAACAACCGTTGTCTATATATTGACCGTCACCTGCAAAGGTAATACCAGTGTACTCAGCACTTGCTCCCTCACCAGCTAAAACTGATGTTGGATAAAGCATAGACACTTTTGAACCAAAAGATCCTGATACCCAAATCATCTTGCCGCCTTCTTGGATAATGGCACGCTTGGTGTTTAGGTTGTACATATTTCTTGACCAGTTTTCTATAGTAGAAAATCTAACTTCGGCGTTTTTGCCGACAAAAATTTCTACAGAACCTGCGTGAAGGTTAACCACGTTATATCTTGGCGCAGAACATCCCTCGATGAAGTGGACTCTTGAATTATCCTCAGCAATAATCATTGTATGCTCAAATTGGCCAGCTCCTGGGGCATTTAGCCTGTAATAAGATTGGAGTGGAATATCAACCTTAACTCCTTCTGGCACGTAAATTAGAGATCCGCCTGACCAAACAGCACCGTGGAGGGCTGCATACTTATGAAGTGTAGGGGGAATTGCCTTTTGGAAGTATTTCTTGACCAAATCTTCGTGTTCCCTAATAGCAGATGTGAAATCCATGAAAATTACACCTTGGTCTGATAAGTGTTTTTGGATAGAGTGGTAAACTTCCTCACTATCGTATTGGGCACCAACACCAGCAAGAGATTCTTGCTCAGCTTGTGGAATACCAAGTCTATCGAAGGTATCCTTGATGTCTTCTGGTAGGGCCTCCCAAGAGGATTTTTTATCTGTTGGTGGCTTGACATAGGTTGTAATATCAGCCATATCTAGCTCTGATAAGTCTGGACCCCAAGAAGGATTATCGATTTTCTCAAAAAGTTCTAGAGATTTAAGTCTTCTCTTTCTCATCCAATCTGGTTCGTTTTTCTTATCAGATATTTCATTTACAATATCAGCATTCAAGCCCTTTTCTGTAATATCTGAATATATAAATTCATTAAAGAAATCATAGTAACCGCGGTCTATGTCCTTTAATTGTTCTTCAATATTAATTTCTTTCATCTTACACCCATTCGTAGCCTTCAGCTTCAATCTTATCCATTAGGCTATCATCACCAGTTTCTTGGATTACACCATCTTTTAGGATATGAACATAATCAGCCTTGATATTTGATAAAATTTCCCTGTGGTGGGTAATTAAAATTACTGATTTTTCCCCATCTAGGAAATTTTTAATACCTTCTGAAACAATCCTTACCGCATCAACGTCAAGACCTGAATCTGTCTCATCAAGAAGGGCAAGTTTTGGATTTAGCATTTGCATTTGAAGGATTTCTGATTTCTTTCTTTCACCACCAGAAAAACCAACATTTACATACCTATTAGCATAGGAAGAATCTAGCTTAAGATTTTCCATTTCCTTGGTAAGTTTTTTGTTAAAGGCCAAAATTTTTGGCTTATCACCTGTGATTTGCTCTTCAGAAATTCTTAGAAAATCAGAAAGCTTAACACCAGGAATCTCATCTGGGTGTTGGAAGGACATGAAAATACCAAGTCTAGCCCTCTTATCAACGCTAAGATCTGTGATATCCTCACCCTCAAAGAAAATCTTTCCTTCCTTGATTGTATAGGCAGGATTTGCCATAATTGAGTTCATAAGGGTTGATTTACCAGAACCATTGGCCCCCATAACAACGTGGACCTCGCCCTTACCAACTGTCAAATTTATTCCCTTTAGTATATCCTTATCTCCAGCCGAAACGTGGAGATTTTCTATTTTTAATAAATCGCTCATTATCTACCTCTTTTATCTATTTTTCACTCTTTTTAAATCATACCTTTTTGCTAGGGATTATCAATAATCCCGCATTAATCAGCATACCAGAAAAAATAAAAAAAACGAGCCAGGGCTCGTTATTTATTATTATGCTAATATTCATTCAATTTATTTTCAACTAAATCGATAAGACTTTTTACAGCATCTTCTTCTTCGTCACCTTCTGCTCGAATAACTATCTCATCGCCTTTAGAAGCACTCATGCTCAGAACTGACATGATAGACTTAGCATTATAACTCCTCCCAGCTTTTTCAACAGTTATGTCACAAGGAAACTGGACAGCTTGTCTTATGAATATTGATGCTGGTCTAGCATGCAAACCAATTTCATTAGAAAGTGTTACTTTTTGTTCGTACATAGGGCCTCCTTTGTCAAATATTTATCACCTTATAATAGATGTTACTATAATTTCGAAATTTTGCAAACGATTTTTTGGTTAAATATCCAGGATATTTATGATTAGCTATTTATTAATGTATATTTTTTTATTTTTATTTATAATAATTTTATTTTTTCCCTGCGGGAATGGCATGGGTGGAATGTTTTTTTAGAATAATTCTGTGTAAGATTTTTTTAATTTTTAATTTATTTTTATTTTTTATTAAATTATTTTATTTAGAAAATTACTTGAGTCTCTTATACCAATATGAGTTATGTATTTAAATAAATTATTTTATTTACATAATCCCTTCGAAAATGGGGAGGCCCAGGGGAACGTTCCGTCGCTCTCGGCCGCTAGGGCAGGCTGTTCCCCCACCTGCCTCCCCAAACCCCTCTCGGCTACCCCCTCCGGCCGGCCCCTCGCGGGAGATATTGTGTTTGCCTTCGGCAAACTTTTGATACGGGGAATAACTTCGTATTGAATTACGTATATCTCCATAGATTTCTAATATTCAAGCCCCTAAAAACTGATAACTCGCTATCGCTCAGTCCTCAACGAGCCGGACGGGCTTGCCATCAGTTTTCTTTACGCAACCTTAGATTAGAAATCTTCGCTTGGTAAATAATAGAATTATTTTCTAAGTTCTAGATTTTGCAAGGCTCGTTTGGCTTTTTCCAAATTTTGTTTATTATTATCGTAAATCAGTCACTTTTTTTAAAGGTATTTTTCTCGTGCTTCTTATGGGTCACAAATTAATCATATCTTTCAAATTTTATTTTATAATCCGAGTAAAATCACTAGCCAGGCTTGGATTATGGATGCTATTGGAATTAGTAAAAATGGCATCAAGATAAAATGTTCTTTAATGGCCAAATGTTTCATCCAATTTCTAAATTCGTAGTCCTCATGCCCTTCTGTGCCTGGTATTACTATTTTATCCTTGTACTTTCCTTGGAACAAAAGTACATCCAACAAAAAGAAATCTCCTAAGTTTAATATTGTCCACTGAATATAACTCATCCAGAAAAGATCTCTAAGTCCTCTTATTCCTGTATGTAAAAGAGAGGTCACACCATATATAAATGCGATTCCTGAAATTATAATCGTAAGTATGAAATTTATTCTTTTCTCTTCTTTTGTCATCTTATCTGGAGCCGAATTTTGAATTGTCTTTGGATAAGAATCGAAGAAAAATCTTGGGTTAATCAGTACAAAAGCTGCTACTGCACCGTTAAAGATAGCAGCCATTGCAATCCCATCTAATATTGCTCGTGTTATATCCATAATATTCTCCTTGTTAATTATCCAAAAATAATTTTAGTTTCTTAGCGTATTCTTGAGGGTGTTCGTGAAGAAATTGTTTGTGGCCCATCCCGTCAAATACTTCTGTCTTCATTTGTGGAAAATACTCTCTCTAATAAAAATAAATTATCTATTACTCTTTATCTCCTAGGATGAAGTAATCGCAGTAGTCTCCTCCCTTGGCGATGGTTTCTTTTCTATGTAAAACTCCATGTTGAAGGCTTATCATTACATCGTCAAGCTCGCAAAATAGGGGCATTAATTCATCTACCCCGAGCTTCTTTGTATATGCACAAATGGGACAACGAGTAATCCTATAATAACAAGCACCCTCATAAGGTTGACCTTCAAAGTCAACCTTAAAAGAAGTTGGATAAAGTTTTTCTTTTTCCTCTGTATACCACTTGTAGTACTTAAGAACATTTTTCTTATTGGCCTCTTTTCCTATCTTAGTATTGAGGTTTATTAAAGAAAAATACCATTTGACAGAATAAAGAGAGCGACGCATCATTTCTTGAATTGTTTCTGGTGGAATTTTTTTCTCACTTGCTATATATGGAGCAACAAAGACAAGGGCGAACATCTCATTGTATGCCATTGGATTGTCATCGCCAATATCATCTGCCTCTTCTATTAGTTTTCGATAAATTATCTTACTCTTCTTAATAATTTCTGATGCATATCCTTTATCATATTTTTCTATTAGAACTTTCTTCATTGGACCTTTAAATAATAAGAAATAAAAACCTTTGTATTTCATCTTAAATACTCCATCAATTTTCTAAAATATTTTATAGCAATTTATATATAATTTTATTTTCTACCAATAAGAAGACTTGAGCCGTAAAGTCCTAAGAATAAGGCTTCTTTGTGATCCATAAAAAGACCCTTTGTTGTATCAATTAATTGCACATCTTGGTAGCCGTCCTTCTTAAGCTTTTCCATAAAATCATCCATATCTCCGTATCTTGACTTATTCATCAAGTCATGAATAACAAAAACTCCACCTTTTTTAAGCACACGAAATGTTTCTAGTAAAAGTTTTTGTTTATTTTGCCCCATTATATTGTGATAAACGTAGTTACTAGTCACTAGATCAAAACTTTCATCTGCAAATGGAAGATTCACTGCATTTCCTTCTTCAAATCTCACATTTTCTACTCCCTCAGCCTTTGCATTGTCCTGGCAGAGCTTCTTTGAAAATTCACTCTTGTATGACCCACTCCATATGTCACAACCCACCATAGTCGCTTTTGGATTTCTTTTTGCACAAGCTATGGTAAGTGCACCGCTGCCACAACCTACATCAAGTCCAAGTCCACCGTCTGGGATCTTTGCATACTCTGCGACGCCTTCTATAATAATTTTGGCGAGTTTTCTCTTACCCCTATAGTCAAAGGTTCGATACATGTGAGAAAGCATGATTGAAAAGAATAAAAGTATCAAGACTGCAAGTCCCAAAATAATTCCCCAGATAATCCTTTGCCTTCCTTGAAGAAAGAGGTCACTTGCACCAAATAAGATGAATAAAATAAGACATACTAGACTTTCAACAATCTTTGCCTTTAACAATCTTTTAGGAACCCAATTTTTGTAATCAGGTTTTACCTTCTTCTTATCAATAAAATTTTCTTGTTTCATAAAATTTTCTCCTGTAAATAATAATTCTATTCCCTTAATTCATAATCTTATAAATTCATATTAGTAAAGGTTATCAATAAGTATAAGTATTAAATAAAATATATTAGGTTAAACCAACCACCACGAACAATCATATGCAGTCCCTTTGGTAACCTCCCAGTAAGAGGAGTAAAGAGCAAAAGAAATATAGGTGTAAATAGGGCTTGCCATCATAATCATTAGGATCATAATATAAGGCCATGTCTCCCAAAAACATCAAAAATGAACCCAAAAGACCAATTAAGATACACTTGTATAAAGTCACAAATAAACACCTTCTTTTATTAAACGATATTGATTATCAATTTGATTATACCATATAACACAGTTTCCTTTCAATCGTATGATTTACTGGGTTCAAATACGCAAAAAAAGACAGCCCGAAGACTGCCGATACTTATCTCTCATCTCTCTAATTATAGTAAGTAAAGAATTTCACTAGAAATACGGAAAATATAAACACTGTAAATAAGAATCGTGAAATGTATAAATACCATACGAAAAATCATTAAGGTAAATCTTTCATGAATACCAATGGTTCTAAATATCTTTTAAATTTTTAAATAATCTCCCAGTTCTATAGACAGATTTAACAGGCCCTATTTTACAATTCAAAAATCTCATCTGCTACTTCATTTAAAAATTCTATATCATGGGAAACAATAAAAATTATTTTATCCTTATTTCTATATTTTTTGATTAATTCCGATATTTTCATCATATTGGAATAATCCATACCACTTGTAGGTTCATCGTAATAGACAAATGGAGAATCCTTACACATAAGAGATGCTATTGCAAGTCTTTGCTTTTGTCCTCCTGATAAACTCATCGGATGCCTTTCAATAAATTCGTCCAGGCCTAAATCTTTTAAAATGATTTTCGCCTTTTCTTCATCAAAATTCTTTACACCTAAGCTAAGCTCTTTGAATACTTCATCTGTAAATAATTGATGATTTACGTCTTGCATAACAAGTGAAGATTTTTTCAGCCTTTCTTTCTTGGATAGTTTTTCTCCTTTAAAATAAATCTCTTCTTTTGATATTTTCTCAAGACCTATTAAGCATCTCAAAAGCGTTGACTTCCCTCGTCCATTGGATCCTATTATGCCATAAATTTTTCCAAGCTTAAATGAGATGTCTGTTAAACTTAAATAGTCATCATCAGTAAATTTGTAGCTAAGATTTTTTATCTGATATTCTCCACCGTCTTTTAAATAAGGAACTTCTAATTTGCTTAATTCTTTATCCCTTAAACTTAAAGCGTTCAATTTATTTTTATCAAACTTTAAAAATTCACTTCTTGTATAAGTTTTTTTAAGTTTGCCTTTATCTATCAAAAATACACGATCAACTATGTCCATCAAATAATAAATTCTATGCTCTGCTACAATTATGCTTATGCCTTTTTCTTTTAGTATTTTAAGCATTTTTGTCAAAACACTTATGCTTTTAATATCCAAATTTGATGAAGGCTCATCCATAACTATAATCTTTGTGCCTGCTATATAAGAAGCTGCAATGCAAAGAATTTGTTTTTCACCGCCGGATAAATTAAATATATTTCTGTTCAAAAGATTTTTTATCGGGAATATCTCAAGCATATCACTTAAACGCTTGTCCATCTCTTCTCTTGCAAGTCCAATATTTTCTAAATAGAACAATAATTCTAATGTCGTATTTATATTGAAAAAATATGTCTTAGGATTTTGAAAAACAGTTGAGACAAGCATCGAAATTTGATAAAGTTCCAAAGCTTTTATATTTTTACCATCAATAAATATTTCACCCTTGATCTTTGCGTTATCATATCTTACAGCTAAGCCATTGATAGAATTTATTAAAGATGACTTACCGCTTCCGCTTTTTCCTGTAAATAGCACGCACTCTCCCTCGCCTATGGATAGCGATATATCATCTATTATATGGTCTTCGCCATAAGCAAGGCTTAAATTTTTAATTTCTACCATATTAAGCCTCCCACAATAAGTCCAGCAATTAATAAAACATAAACAAAGTCAATTAGCTGTATCTTTACACTGATATATCTGGTCTTGGCAATTGGATTTTCTATCGCCTTTGTTTCTGCTGCTTTTGCAATGTCATCTGCAATGTTTGAAGATATAATTAGTAGTGGTACTGAAACGTATTCAAGATATTTGATTGGGTTTTTAAAATTTATCCCCCTTACTCTCATAGCCATTTTGATGTTTTTCTTCTCCTCTTTAAAAGATGGGAAAAATCTAAACATAACTGCAATAGGTATGGAAAGATTTTTTGGAATTTTAAGCTTATCCATTGATGAAATTATTGTGCCTACGTCAGAAGTTTTTATCATGAAGCTAGCTGCCATAAATGGCAATAAAAACATTCTAAAGACTATAGGTATACTTAAAAACATCTTAATTATTGGGTTTAGTGTAGATAGAATCATAAAATTAGGCAAGGAGTAAAGTATTCCACATAAAACTATCCATTTGTAAACTGTTTTTTTATATCCATTCAAATAAAACAAAATTAAAAATATACAGACAATAGCTAGTTCAAAACGAATATTTATGCCATGCATTACTGTTAACCCTGTAAGGAATACTACTAATATTTTGCTGATCGGATTTGGATTAAATGGAGCATTTGAAGAAAAGGTAGGCATTATACAATGCCTGCTTTTTCAAAGTGTTTTTTCAATAGAGCCTTTCCTATATATGCCCCAATTATTCCTCCTATAAAAGCACCTAAGGCTACTAAAGCCATGTGAGGATATGTTATTAGTTTTTCTAGGGCTACTACATAGTCGTCTCCCATCATTTTGCAATGTTCTATATATACTTCTTTTGCCAAAAGCATTTGCATCATAGAGCTGCAAATCCATATGCAAAATACAGCGTAAGAAAGCATATTGTATTTAAAAGAATTGTAATTGCCAATCTTTCTAATTAATTCTGCTATTATCATTACTATAAGCGATAAAACTACAACTACATAAGTATGTCCAGCAGCAAACATCACAAGTGGTGATATCATACCAAATATAAATAACGCCCATGGTTTTTGAACCTTAGTCATAAATAACATAACTACAGTCCCTGCAATTATGCCCAAAACTGTTGGGTATATTAAAAACAATATTGGGACCATACCCATCATACCAACACCAAACATCAAGGCGAAATAAATTACGGCAAAAACACCGATACTTACTAAATCTTTTACTTTTAATTTTTTATTATCCATTTTATTACTCCTAATAAATAAATTCTTCTGCCATTTTTATTTTTCTTTTTATTTTATTTTTAATCATTTACATTCATATTCGAAAGAGCCTTTGCTTGCATTGCTAAACCTACCATTATCATAGTAAAATCTACAACTGGTTCTGTCCACCAAACAGCCCCTGCTCCAAATACTCTTGGTAATATAAGTAAGGCTGGAACAAGTAGTATTAGCTGTCTTAACATTACAATCATTCCAGCTTTTTTTCCATCCCCTATCGCTTGGAAAAAAGTTATTGTCATAATCATAATTCCATAAAGAATAAATACTGAATAGAACATTCTGAAATTATTAACTCCACTTGAAATTATATCCTGACTTACTTTAAATAAACCAAGTAACTGTTTTGAAAATACTTGTGCTGGTAACCAAAAAATTGCCGCAAGTACTGTTCCTCCTATAGAAAATATCTTCATAGTTTCCTTTACTCTATCGTATTGTTTTGCTCCAAAGTTTGTACCAATAATCGGCTGTAATGCCTGACTCATTCCCCAAATTGGTATAAATGAAAATCCATAAAACCTCAAAGTTGCAGACATTAATATTGCATTTGGATCTCCTCCATATCTAAAAGCTTGTCTATAAAGCAATGTTTGTTGAACCATGAAAAATACTTGCATGATCATAGCTGATACTCCTACTCCAAACATTTCCTTTGATATATCTTTTTCTTTTTTTATTTTCTTTATTTTTACATTTTCACTTTTACTCTTAAAATAATAAAGAGTAATAACCGCTTGAATTATTTGTGCTGTTACAGTTGCTATAGCTGCTCCCTCAATGGCATAATCACCCATTAATTTCATTAGTATTGGATCAAGAGCTATATTGATAAAGGCACCAAGTCCCATGATACTCATTGCTCTTTTCATAAGTCCTTCACCACGCATAACCATATTGGCTGACTGGGTAAAGTTTACAAAATTTGAGCCTAGAAATATTATTCTTAAATACCTTATGCCTAATCCCTTTATTTCTCCTGTTGCTCCAATTAAATCTAAAAAATATGGTCCTAGAAGTATTCCTCCTATTGTTATGATCGTTGAAAAAAATATAATCCAATAGATAAGATTTCCCATAAGCTTGTCTATAGTATCTTTATCACTCTTTCCCATGGCTCTTGATAAAATTGATGCCGAACCTATCCCTATAAGCGTTGCAATCCCATTATTAAAAAATGTAAGCGGCATAGCTATTGAGCAAGCCGCCATGGCATTCTCACCAATTATTTGTCCAGCAAATATTCCATCCATAAGTGGATATAGACCTATAACTACCATCCCAATTACTGCTGGTATAGATAATTGAAACATTAAAGACAATGGCTTCTTGGTCAACAACTGTTCTTTCATGTTTTGTTTCATTTTTAGTTCTTTCAATATATAAATTCTTCTGCCATTTTTGTTTTTTCTATTAAATTCTTGTAAACTTTTGATTTTTGTAAAAGCTCTTCATGTTTGCCTTCGCTTTCTACTCTTCCGTTTTCAAGAACTACTATCTTGTCTGCATTTTCTATGGATTTCATTCTATGTGAAATGATGACAACAGTTTTATCTTTAACTAAATTATTTAAGGACTCTTGAATCTTTTTCTCGTTGTCAACATCAAGGCTTGCTGCTATCTCATCTAAAATCAATATCGACGCATCTTTTAAGAAGGCTCTGGCTATTGATAATCTTTGTCTTTCTCCTCCTGATAGCTCAGCACCGTTCTCACCGATAAGTGTATCGAAACCCTTATCCATTTTTTCTATAAAATCTGTGCAGTTTGCAAGTTTTGCTGCTATTTTAACTTCTTCGTCACTTGCATCTTGCTTACCAATTCTAATATTTTCCATAACGCTTTGATTAAATAGAACGACATCTTGGAAAACTATTGATACCTTGTCAAAAAGGGATTCTGTTGATATTTCTTTTATATCCTTGCCATCGATTAAGATTTGTCCCTCGTCATAATCATAAAGTCTTGATATAAGTTTCAAGATAGTTGTTTTGCCACAGCCACTTGCTCCTACCAAAGCAGTAACCTCTCCCTGTTTAGCTTTAAAGCTTACACCGTTTAAAATTTTTGCATCTTTATTATAGGCAAATTCAACATTTTTTAGATCAATATCAAATTTTTTCAAATTATAGTCTTCGCCTTCTTGTAAATTTTGATTTTGAATTTCTTTTAGTCTTTCAATTTTTGGCGATAAATAAAATATCTCCATCATGCCTTCTTTAGATGCATCTAAAGAGTCTTTTAACTTTATAGCCGCTAGTAAATATCCTACAAGGTAGAGGACACTTATCTCTTTATTAATAATTAGATTTACGCCAACAAATATTACGACAGCAAGGGATATAAAGCTAAAAATAGATGAAAGTGACATAGTTAAAATAAGTCCTATCTCTGTCTTTAAGTGCACTTTTTCACTTTTATCCATTTTTTCATATAGCTTTTCTTTCATTTCCTCTGATAAGCCATAGGCTTTGATCTCCATTTGCATTTCGATATTTTCTTGAAAGCTTTCTGAGTTTTCTCTTAAGACGTCATAATATCTTTTTTGTCCCTTAACCTGATGTTTTTTAGATAGGGGTATAAATATAAAGCTTAATATCGTTGGAATAATTACAGCTAAACCCATCTTGACATTGCTCACTAGCATCATGATGGATATAAGTGGGAAGAAGAGTGCCATGCCACCCACTTTTGGTATTGCGTGGCTCATTGCATGTTCTATGCCTTCAATATCAGACATGATTGTTTGCGCTAGGTCTGAAATGTCATGTTTAGAAAAGTATGATAGAGGTAGTTTTGATAAATTCTCTGCTGTCCTTATTCTTAAATCCGCACTTTCTTGATATGTTGTGCTATATAATTTATCGTATTCGATAGAAAGCAGAATATACATTGCTATCAAAGTCAAAACTGAGAATGCTGTATAAAATCCATTGCTTTTATTGATATTATCTAAAACTTCCTGGGCAAAAATCATTAGTAACATGGCAGGAAGCATGTTTATACAGTAGACGAAAAATGAGGCCATTGTCGCTTTAGATAAATTTCTCGCTCCCTTATCTGTAAGAGCAAATCTTTTTTTATAAAACTCCTTCATTTGAAACCCTCCATTCATTCGCACTGTTAAAGAGTTCTTGCAGTCTCTTATACTTTGTATCACTTGACATTAATTCTTTGTCAGAACCTCTTTCTATAATTTTGCCACCATCCATAACAAGTATTTCATCAAGCTCTTTAATTGTAGATAGTCTGTGTGCAATCATGATAACTGTTTTACCCTTCATAAGATTCTTGAAAGCTTTTTGCAATTCAAACTCGTTATCTGGGTCAATAGATGCTGATGCTTCATCCATAATAATAATTTTAGAATCCTTTAAAATTGCTCTGGCAATTGCGATTCTTTGTTTTTCTCCACCAGATAAATAAACTCCTTTTGAGCCTATGATAGTGTTTTCTCTTTCTGGGAATTTGTCTAGTATCAAATCGCATCCTGCTAATTTTAAGGCTTTCATAACGTCATCTTTGCTCGCATCTTTATTAGCTAAAGCTACATTGTCATAAATACTTTTCTTGAATAATTTTGAATCTTGAAAAACAAAGGAAATGGCTTTAATTAAGGCTTCATCAGAGTATTCACTTATTGCTACGCCGCCTATCTTTATGCTTCCTTCATTAACATTGTAAAAACCCGATATAAGTTTTGCTACAGTCGATTTGCCTGATCCCGATGAACCGACTAGTGCATAGGACTTTCCTTCTTCTAATTTAAAGGATAAATTTTCAATAACAGCTTTATCGTTATAAGCAAAGCTTACATTGTCAAATTCTATATTGTAGTTTTTAAAATTATTGACATTGCCATGCATCAATTTGTCTTTTTGCATATCTTCGTAAATAGCCTCTAAAGTATCTACTGCATAATTACCTTGAGAAATGTACATAGAGTACCACATCATTCTCATAAATGAAACAAAAAGAACTCCTGATAAAAATAAAATCATGATAAGGTCAAGTAAAATCACCTTGCTGCTACCCAAGCTAGCAATAAAATAAACTATTGGAATGATTAAAATTGCAATCAGTCCAAAAAATAACCACTGATACAAAACATAAGGTTTTTTACAAGATAGTGAATAATCATAAGCATACTTCGAGTAATCTTTTATCGCCTTATAAAAGCTTTTAAATGATTCGACATTTGCTCTAAATATTTTTACAACCTGCATTCCTCTAACGTATTCAACAGTTTCAGCACTTAATTTAGATAGCGCTTCTTGGTATATCTTCATAAATTTTTGCTCGCCCATCATTGCTCCTAAAATTAAGCCGCCGATTATAGTAAGAGCAAGCAAGGTTATGCCAACTCTTATACTTACTATAAAACCAAGTGCAAGTACAAGTATAGGTGTAACTATTGCCTGAGAGCTATCTGGAATCATGTGAGCTACAACCTGATGAGTTTGTGCGGCATTGTCATCTATGATTTTTCTAATTTGACCAGAAGGATTCAAGTCAAAGAATCTAAAACTAGCTTTCTCTAACCCATCAATCCCCCTTTTCCTTAAATTTGTTTCAAGCCTAAATCCCAAGATGTGTGAAAACATTCCTGAAACACAATAAAATATCGCTCCACTTGTTAGTGTAATAACAGATTTTAATGCTAAGCTCTCTGCACCAGATAAATCTGAATTAATTATTAAATTATCCAGAAATTTGTAGATTAAATAAAATCCATATACTGTAAGTACAGCAGATATAGCAGAAAAAACTATAGCTAAAAATCCAAGATATTTTTTATCCTGTACATATGCAAATAGTTTTTTGTAAATCTTCATAATCATATCTCCTTTCTTTGATATCCCTTTTAGATATAAATCCTCATTATCAATAATAATTATCATTGTGTTTTTATTATACATTGGTTATAATTACTAATACAATGGTTTTTAATTAATAAGGCTAATTGGAATATTATCTAAAAGGGATAGGTGTATTATGACATATTACGATTTTGTAAAAGATTATATGAAAGTAGATGAATGTAAAAACAATAAGAAGTATTCAAGTGCAGGCCACACTTTTTGTTGGAGTAAAGAAGATTTAACTTATGCAGATGGCTTGTATTGGTTTTATGAAGGAGATGGATTTATTATTGATGTCCATGATTTTTATATCAGTGAAGAAGTAGTTCAAAATAATACCTATAGTATGGCAGATTATGCTTCAATATACACAAGCTACATAGTCAGCGCAAACGGCGAGAAATTCAGTCCTTATCAAACGCTTACCGCAAACTCATTATGCACACTTGATTTCGACAACATAAAAGATGACTTCCTATTTTTATTACACGAGAACTGTTATTATCTTGCCGTTTCGATTGGCTTTAAAAAGGAGCTAATAGAAAAACATTTAGCATCTATTAACATTAATCCGGAATCATTTTATTCATCTTTACTTCAACCGAATCAAATTATACTTACAAAGTCATTGGAAAAAGTGGCAATGGAAATCTTGAATTGCAAGATGGATGCCCCCGCCGCTGATTTTTTCTTCAAAGCAAAGGCAAATGAATGGGTAAGTATAGTTATTGACACATACTTAAATAGAAAAAAATATAAAATTGAGTCTGACGATAATAAAGCACTTGAAGATGTATCCAGATTTTTAGACGATCATTTCGCCATGAATGTAAATCAGGAAACCCTTGAAAAAATATCTAAAATGAGCGGAACTAAATTAAAAAATCTGTTCAAAGAAAAATATGGTCAAAGCATTACAGAATATACCCAAAGAAAAAGAATGAATGTAGCTGAAACTCTTCTCTTAAATACCCAACTGCCTATAAAAGAAATTGCAGAATCTGTTGGATATTCATCTGCTAGCAAATTTTCCATTTATTACAAAAGATACAAGGGAAAACTTCCCAGCGAAGTCCGTGGTTTGGCTTGCGACCATTACAATTTAAATTGTGATTGCTGTGATTAAACTATTTTTTTAAATTTATACGTATTTATTTTTAGACATTTGTATATGTGTATATAAATTTGATATTTAAAAAGTGAACAAAAAATAAAGGCAGTCCGAAGACTGCCGATATTTATCTCTCTGCACCTTTGCTATGGTCTTTCTTATTTGACTTAGCTTTATGTCTCTCTGAGCTAAGTCCTTTAAATTTATTAACCCTGCGAAAAATACAAATTCAAAACTATGAATCTTTCAACAATTAAGCTTTAGCTATGAGATTAATATCCACCCGTCAGCCTTTTTAGACCAATCTTCGTTGACATCAATAAGGATTGGATAAGACCCTCTAAGATATATATTAGGATGAAATAATAAATATTGTTTTAGTAAATTTTACACAATAATATAAACTTGACTTATTTTTATTCTTATGTATAACATTAATAATAATTAGAATCATTTTAAATTAGGAGGAAGAAATGACAAATTTAAACAAATATCTTGCAAATCTTGCAGTAATGAATATAAAATTCCATAACCTACATTGGAATGTAGTAGGCAGTCAATTTGTGGCTGTACATGAGTACCTTGAAGCTGAATATGATAAGGCTAGTGATAGACTTGATGAAGTTGCTGAGCTTATCAGAATGGCTGGGGAATTCCCAGTTGCTAATATAAAAGAATATTTAGAAATTTCTACAATCAAAGAGATTGAAGATTCTAAAGAAATATCTATTAAAGAGGCATTAGAAATAGTCCTATCTGACATAAAACTTCAAAAAGAACTCGCCCTAGAGATTAGAAAAGAAGCAGATGAAGCTGATAATTTCCCTGTAGCTAATGCCATGGAAGATCATATTGAAGACTACAACAAACAAATTTGGTTTGTAGAATCAAGTCTTAAATAGGCAAAATTAACTTTTGCAAAACTATGGATTGAATAATCCTTAATAATAAAATATACTGTAGGCCTTATTAAGGACTCTCCCCACAGAGTGAAAGAGTAAGGCTAAAAGGCCAAGCCCAGCGTGAGAAGGGTCTGTAAATAATTTTATGTATCAACTTAAATCCTAATAAAAGGGGAAGGATTGATACATTTTTTATGTATAGATATTTGTATTAGTGTATATAAATTTGATAAAAAACTAAATCGACTAGGCCTAGATAAACATCCCTAGTCAATTTAGTTTATCCAGTATCGTGTCCGATTTTAAATTGTACAAATAGGTGTTGATAATCCACTAGACCCTGTAGGGAAATTCACCCTAGCATTAAAATATGCCCATCATAGAAAAAACCACCCTCTTTAATACCAGGGTGGTTTTAACTTTTCTCTTAGATTCTTTCTAATAGTTCTATTAAGAATTTAAAGTTATTTGCTATTGATTTTATATTTACTCTTTCTTCTGGGCTGTGGGCGCCTTGGATTTCTGGGCCGAAGGATATCATTTCGGTGTCTTTTAGGGTTTTCTTGAAAAGTCCGCATTCTAGGCCGCCGTGGGTGGTGGCGATTTGCATTTCATCTCCGTGGACATCTTTCCAAACTTCTTTGGCAAGATCAATTATTGGGCTATCTTCTCTTTGCCAGCCTGAATATTCGCTGGTGATTTCTGCCCTTGCTCCGAATTTTTCTACGATTTTCTTTGAAATGGCTGCCTTGTAGAATTTTTGAGAGTCGATTTCTGATCTAAACATTGATGAAATCCAGATTACATTTTCTCTATCTTCGATTAGGCCTAAGTTTGAGCTTGTTACTATTGAATCTCCAACTTTTTTGTATAGGCCATCTGGGATTACAAATAAGAGGTCGATTATGTTTTTAGATAGGTCTTTTGTGAGAACTTCTCCATCAAATGATGCATCTTTTACCCAAATTTCCCCATTTGGATCAACGTCTTTATATTCGTTTTTAACTTCTCTTATTCTTTCTTCTATAAGTTTCATTGCTTCTTCTTTGTTAGGAACAGAAACAACAGCCTTTGCAGAAGATGCGATTGCATTTCTCTTTACACCACCATTTATTGTAGCGATTTGTAGGCCTTCTATGCCTTCTAAGAGTCTTCCTAAGGTTTTATTAGCATTTATCCTAAATTCATCAATTTCCATACCTGAGTGGCCGCCTGCAAAGCCCTTTAGGCCAACTTCTATAAAGTCACCTTCTGCTTTTTCGAATTTCTTATCAAATTCGATTTCAAGGTCAAGTCCGCCTGCACAGCCTACTGTAAGGATTCCCTCTTCTTCAGAGTCGATATTTACAAGATATTTGGCTGTAATTTGAGAAAGGTCAAGCTTGCCAGCTCCTCCCATTGATGTTTCTTCTTCAGTTGTGATTATTGCTTCGATTGGGCCGTGTTTTAGGCTATCGTCATCTAAGACTGCCAAAATAAAGGCAACGCCAATTCCGTCGTCAGCACCAAGAGTTGTCCCATCTGCCGTAATCCAGCCATCTTCTTCTAATAATTTGATTGGGTCTTTTTCAAAGTCGTGGTCGGATCCTTCAACCTTAACACAAACCATATCCATGTGGCCTTGGAGGGCAACAATTGCGTGATCTTCGTAGCCTTCGCTTGCTGGTTTTCTAATAATTACGTTTAGGGCCTCATCTTGAACGACTTCTAAATTTCTTTCCTTGGCAAAGTTTACCAAAAAGTCAGAAACTTCTTGTTCATTGCCAGATTCTCTAGGAATTTTTGCAAGTTCCTTAAAATATTTTAAAACTTGGTCAGAGTAATTCATTTTTATCTCCTTATCTCTTTTATAAGCTCATTTTTGGCGGACAGATTATTTTCAAAATCCTGGTAATAATCTCTGAGATTTCTTGGATTTCTGAATTTTTTCCCAGAAATCATTTTGGAATTGGCATTCATGCCCAGGCCTAAAATTGAGCCGATTTCTTCATTAATAATTACATTATACCTCTGGGCTGTATTATTTCTTTGATAACCCACGTTTTCTAGGTTGGAAATTATATTTTTTTGCCTATACAAATAGTAAGGCTGGTAGGAATTTTCCTTGGTGAAATTTTCAATATCTTTCGCTATTTTTAGGGAATCCGACCTCTGACCGGTCTTACCCGCTTCATTATACTTAGAACCTGATTTTATGGCGAGGGCATGAAAAGTAATATTGTCTGGAAGAAGATTTTTTAAAATGTCAAAATTTTTGGCAAAATCATCTGCACTTTCTCCCTCAAGACCCACTATAAAGTCCATATTTACAATAAAATCCAAGTCCTTGGCGGTCTTATAAATATCTAGAAAATGGTCCATATCAATATCCCTGTTTAGATTTTTCAAAATTTCTCTATTAAAGGTTTGAGGATTTAGGGATATCCTAGAGACCCCGCCAGCCTTTAGAATTTTAAGCTTTTCGTAATCAAGTGTATCTTCCCTGCCCGCTTCGAAGGTAAATTCCTTGTAGGAAAATTTCTTATTTACGGCTGCTAGAATTTTTTCAATTTGGGATCCTGTCAGATAAGATGGAGTCCCGCCTCCTATGTAGATGGCATCAAGCTTTTCTGGTAAATTTATCCCCTCAATTTCCTTGATTAGATAATCCACATAGGTCCCCTTGTCGTGGTGGGCACCAATCAAAGTCGGATAGGAACAATAATCGCACCTAGTCGGGCAAAAGGGAATGTTGATATATAGGCTAAAATCGTCTAGACAAATGTCTAGCCTAGCCTGGTTTTCGGAAACTTTTTCCAAAAGTTCTAGTTTCTCATCTGACAATTTATAAATAGATTTAATTTCCCTAAGGCTTTTATTTTTCAAAAGTTTTGACGGTTTTGACCCCGTTAGAGTCCCCCAAGGCGACTCGTAACCAGTTTTTTGAGCCAAAAAGTCGTAGAGAAGAACTTTTAATTCTTGGTTGGTTTTATAAGAAAAATCTTTTCCGGAAATATTTACCAAATTATCTTTAATTTTAATATGAGCCTCATTTTCTTCTTCCACAAAATTAATCTCCTCGTGGTCTAGGAAAATATTCAAAATATCATAGGCTATTTTTCTCTTATTTTCATCTTCAAGGTATATTTTCATCTTGTCCCCACAAATTTTTCAAGCAAAAAAGGGCCTAAGCCCCTTTTTATTCTGCCTTTAGGAAGTTTTCCGCCCAGGCCCTGTCTACTAATAAGTTCATGTCTTTTTTGATCAAATCTCCATAATTATTTACGATTGTATCATAAAGAATGTCGGAAAACTCAAGTCTAAGTCCCACATTTAGGACGGTTTCCAAATAAAATTCCTTATCTTCTGTAAATATAAAGTCCTTAATTTGTTCTGGCTTATAGGCGAAATCTTCACTGTTAATTAGGAAATATTTCATAAGCTCGATTACCTTATCATCAAGGCCCATCTCTAGAATATTGATTTTTTCTCTAAGAGCCTTGTAATCGTAAGTTAATCTTAGGGTATGTTTAATAAGTTCGTCTTTACGGCTAGCCCCTATAAGGCCTAGACCTGTTGAAAAAGCAAGCCTTGCCTTTTTGTCCACAAAGGCCGGGTCGTTTACAACCATAAAAAGATTGACCTCATCTGTGTAGGCGAAGCGATAGTTTAGGATAAAATCATTTTCGCAATCAGGACAAGTTATAATCGCAAAATTACCCTTTATAATCTTCTCCCTGTCTTCTCCCAGCGCAAAAATCGCTGTTGGCAGAGTCTTTTCAAAGTTGTGACCGCACTTAGGGCAGGTTATTTTATATACTTTTTCTCTTCTTTCCATATCAAACCTTTCTCTTTTCTTAAGCTTAATTTATATTTACCCAAAAACTAGGCTTAGTCTTCAAATTTTACAGCCTTAAGAAGAGGAATGGCTAAAATAGTTGCTACAATTACAGAAATAACTGCATTTACCATTGAAACTGATCCTTTCTGGATGACTTCTGCCATGGTTGCTTCCATAGTAAGTCCTAGGACCATTCTGTTTTTGATAAAGGTCTTTGCTAGGTATAAGATTACGTAGGTAATTTGTCCTAGGGCACTTGCAATGACAAGCTTTGGTGTATTTACAACCTTATCTCTTTTTCTGTAGATCATTCCTGCAACAAAGGCCATGGCGAACTTTGTGATGAAGGTGATTGGTGCGCTTGTAAAATATACCGGATCAAATAAATCAAATAGCGCAGAACCCACACCTGCTGAGATACCGCCATAGACTGGTCCTAATAAAAGACCGCCAAGTAGGCAAAATACATTTCCTAGATGGAACCTAGTTTGACCAAGAGGGGTCACTATAGGGATTTGGAAAAATCTTGAAAATATGTATACCAAAGCCGCAAAAAGCGCCATATATACAAGTTTCTGTGTGCTTAGTTTTTTCATTCTAACTCCTTTTTCTTTTCTAACATTACGTCCAACTCATTATACCATAAATTGGTGAATTGTGAAAATTTTATCTAAATAATTCTCACTTGAAAATCAAAATCGGGACCAAGGATAATAAATTTAATGAATTATCAAAGCCCAAACATTGTCAGATTTCAGAAATTTCCTTGATTTTGAAATCTATATAATTCACAAAAAATGCCACAAGAACGCCAATTAAGGTGTCAATTATCCTATTTAGGGCAAAATTAAAGGGCACAAGGTCGCCTGCGTGGTTTATGGTAACTGACAAAAAGACAATGCCAGCAATAGATACGGCGTCTTTTTTGTTGACCGATGCCATAATCCAGATAATTATTGTGACAAGACCTGCGATTATAATTAGTCTTGCGATTTCTGGAATAGCTCCTGCTGGAAAGGCCAAAAGGTAAATAAGGCCCATAGTTCCGCCAAAAATTGTCCCGATAATCCTGCCTAGGCCCTTGTGAAAGGTTTGATGAACATTTTGCTGCATGCAGATGATCGCAGCTATGGCCGAATAAAAGGCGAGTCCTTCTCCCGGCCTATAATAGGAAATTATCATGGAGATGAGGACAGCAAGACCTGTTTTTCTTATCCTTGGTCCTGGAAAATTTACTCGCATAGGATGGCTCTTAAATAATCGTAAAAGCTTTCTTCGTTGACCTTATTTACCAAATAGGCCTTTGGTCTTGAGTTTACTTTTTCAAGAATTTTCTCATCAAAATTCACCTTAAGACCCGCTTCTTCAAAGATGAAGGCTTCTGGCCTTTGGGATAGGTAGAGTAAGAGGGCCCCTATCAGCGGCTCTTCATCATAAGATTTTAAAAGTTTTTCCATTTGCGGATGATTTTTTATTATATTTTTTAAATCTTTATCTTCTAGGATAAAATTTTTGGCAAAGTTATGGTCGATAGCAAATACTTCTATACCCGAAGATAAAATTAGGTCGAGGTCGGCTAAATCTTCCTTTGATAGGTCTTTTAAATCTGGGATTAGTAGGAAAATGTGGTCAATATAGTCGGTGAAGTCTTCAAATTCGCGACAAGCCTTAGCGATGTTAGATAAGTCGCCAGATACGATTATATCAAGCCTTCCACAATCGGAAGCCAGATCATAAAGATTTTCAAAAGCGTCCATGTCCTCGAGATAGTCGCCAACTGCAGTGAAAATTTCATTATCATACTTTGATTCTAAGTCATCATAATTTTTAGCCACTGACAAGTAAAGTCCTTCATTATTAACAAGACCCAGGATATTTTCTCCAGCAGCCCTGCTTGACATAAAAGACCTATTTGCTGATAGGCCCACAAGTTCAAAATCAAAGGAATCAAGAGCCATTTTTATAAAAAGTCCGTCAGCAGGGCTAAAATTTGTATCTATATAAATAAAGGGTTTTTGATATTCCATAATTCTTCCTTTCTGATAAATTACTATACTAAAAAATCCCAGCTTTTTAAAGCTGAGATTTTTATTTTATACATCCATAAAGCCCTTTGTATATTTTTTAAGAGTGGCCCTATAAATTAGAAATGTAATAATAAGAACAGCTAAGAAAGCCACACCTGCCCCTATGATTATATTGTCTGTTAATTCTGTGATTGCAAAGACCATAAGGCCCAAAATTCCCATTATAACAAGAGATCCTAGGTAGAGTAAAACTGCCTTCAATCCTCCGCCTTGCTGGATTTCCTGAGGTTTTTTCCATTGGGTGTAGACCATAAAAGTCCCAAAATAAAGGCTAATCATAGTTGCGAATGCTCCTGTTAGGCAAAGACCTAAAAATATTACAAGACATCCTAGAATCGTTAGTTTTAGGATAAGGGTAAAGGCTATGGCTAGGATTAGGTTTATCCCACAGGCAACGACATAGGCTGCGGCAAATCTCGCCCTCATGTGGCTTTTTGGATCAATTGGCAGGGTCTGGATGAGGTAAAAGCTCTTTCCTTCCCTTGATAAGGAGGTATTGGCAAGACCCCCATTTATCCAGATGAAAAGTCCAACCGCAAGGGAAATTAAAAAGGCAAATAGGAGAAATTCTGGACTAGCTGGGTCAACTCCTGATTCTTCCATAGCACGGCTCGCTTGGACAAAGCCCATAACTAAGATAACCATGACCATGCCAAGAGGTCCTGACAAAAAGACAATGTTTGAAAAGAGTGTTTTCAAATCCTTTTTGAAAATCGCCTTAAATTGGCTGCCTGATTCGATTTTGATATCCTTTGGCCTAGCCACTTCTTTCTTTGAAGTATCAAGGTGTTCATCAAATACAGCTTCATAATAAAATTCGTCTGCTATTTTATAGGAAATAAAGGCCAAGATAAAACACAATCCCAAAAGAATGCCTGTAAAAATAAGCCTTTGGCTCATAGTTCCTGCGACTGCAAAGCCGTATATTTTTGCGTTGAAAAATACATTTGAAACCATGCCGAGCATATTTTTTATTTGATTTGGGTCAATATTCATTTTTCCCATTGAACTTGAATTTGAAGCAGAAAAAGAGAAGTAGTAAATCACTCCCATAAAAGCAAACATTATTAAATATCCAATTGTCTTAAAAAGTTTTGCATGCCTGTTTACATTGGTAAACTTTTTTATTACAAGTAAGAAAAGTGACAAAATCCCATAAGGTAGGTAAACCATTGGCAAATACAATATTAGCCCCATTACTAAAACCCAAGGATCAAAGCCTGCTTCCCCAAAATAAATTACAAGGCCGATTATTAAATATAGGAAAAAGTCCACAAAGCTTAAAACTCCACCAAAAACCTTGCCCACAAAGAGTTCGCCCTCCCTAATAGGCATAGTCTGATAATTGGCTATGGCCGACTTGGTGTAGAGGTTTGAGAAAATTTGTGGCAGGTAAAATAAAAATACCATTAGGGTCATGGACATGCCAAAGCTTGTAAAATACATAAAGGCCATGTCGTTTGCCACGTAAAGGTAGGCAGATGCCTTGAAAACTCCTGTGAAAATCGCTCCAAAAAATACATAAGTCCATATTAAAAGCAAAATCCTACCTAAATATGATTTTGGCATATTTGGGACAGTTTTCCTCGGCATATATGGAAAAAATGACTCTTTAAGACTATATTTGGCGAGTGTTAGGATATTAGACTTATTCATCTGTAAGCTCCAAGAAAATTGATTCAAGAGTGCCATCGTTGTTGGCTATGTGCTTAATTTCTTCAAGAGTTCCCATAGCGATAATCTTGCCCTTGGCGATAATTGCAATCCTGTCGCAAAGTTCTTGGGCAACTTCCATGACGTGGGTTGAAAACATGACACACTTGCCCTCATTTGCTCTTTGTCTTAAAATCTGTTTGAGATTAAAAGCAGACTTGGCATCAAGGCCAACCATCGGCTCATCAAGGATTAAAACCTGTGGATCGTGGATAAGGGCACCGATAATGGCAAGCCTTTGGGCCATACCGTGAGAATAGGTTGAAATTTGGTCTTTCATGGCATCTCTAATGTCAAAAAAGTTTAGGTAATAATCAAGCCTCTCCTTCCTGGTCTCAGTGTCAATACCATAAATATCTGCGATGAAATTTATATATTCATTTCCTGAATAATTTTCGAATAATTCCGGATTATCTGGCACATAAGAAAACTGGCTCTTGTAAGCCATTGGGTCATCTTCAAGACGGATACCATTTATAAAAATTTCTCCCTTGGTCTTTGAATTTATCCCTACAATGGACTTGATTGTAGTAGATTTGCCCGCCCCATTAGGACCTAAAAACCCAAAGATTTCCCCATCTTTAGCTTCAAAAGAAATATCATCAACTGCCTTTTTTTCGATTGTGTATTCCTTAGTAAAGTTTTTTACTTCAATCATATTTCACTTCCTTTTTTATATTATTTTACAACTATAACTAATAAAATTCATTCCATAAATATTCATAAAAATATAATATCAATAGTCTTAAACATTTTACCAGTCGGAGAATTTTTTGCATAAAAAAAGCGTCCGCAAAAGACGCTTATAAATTTTATCCGATAGAATCTGAATAATCTTTTAATTTTCCTAGGGCCTGGTTTTCAATTTGTCTTATTCTCTCACGAGAAAGGTCGTATATTGAACCTATTTGCTCTAGGGTCTTTGGTTTTTCGTTATCTAGGCCGTATCTGTAGATTATGATTTGCTTTTCCCTTTCTGTTAGCTGGTCTAGGGCCTGCATCAAAAAGTTTTCCATGTCTTTTTCTAGGATTACCATATCTACTGGGGTTGACTCGTCGCCTACCATATCCATTAGCTCATCACCCGTGGAGTCTTCACTATCTAGGTTGATGTTTAGGGATGTGGAGTTTACTTGGTTTCTGTTTATGAGGAACAAATCATCTGCTTGTTTTTTGTTTATTCCTTCATTTTCTAAAATCCTGTAAATCTCTTCATCGCTTGCTTCTGGGTTGGCCTTTAGAATTTGTTTTAATTTATTTAATTTTAAGTACTTACCTGCTGGTATTCTGATTGTATGTCCTTCTTTGTTGATGGCCTTTCTGATTGCCTTGTCTATCCACTTGTAGGCATAGGTTGTAAATTTGTAACCTAAAGTAAGGTCAAATTTCTCTGCAGCCCTTATCATGCCTAGCATGCCGGATTGGACTAAATCTTCTAGGTCTAGGTCGTTGCCATGGGACCTAAAGAAATATGAAGCACGACTCCTTACAAGTCCTTGGTTTTTTTCAACAAGGGCTGAAAGGGCGTTTTGGTTGCCAAGTTGGAATTGCTCCACTATCTCTTCGTTGTTTAGGTCAGATAATTTCATCATGTCCTTGCGTCTGATAGGGGCAAGGGAGGTGTTTACTCCCTTTTTGGCAGAACCAATTAGGTCATCATCATCGTCGAAGTCTTCGTCGTCTTCTTCAGAAATAATGTCTAGAATTTCTTCTTTTTGCTCATCGGTCATCGCATCCACAAGTTGGGTGAGCTCTTCTTCACTCAAATCACTTGTATCAAGATAATCTCTAAGCTTTTCTAAAGTTTCCTTATCTTTTAAATTTATTTTATCCATCTTATCACCCGTTTGAATTTATTTACCCACCTAGTCGTCTAGGTCTATTTTAAGCTCATCAAGCTTGGCTTTTAAGGCTTTGGAAATGGGATAGGCGTCGTAATTTTCATTGAAATTTGCCCTTTTAGTTTTTCTAATCTTGGACCTTAATATATCAAGATCAGCCTTAAGCTCAAGGGCTGTCATCCTCACTGCACCCTTGACTAGGGCCATGTTTTGGACTTGGCCGTCATCTGTGACTACCTTTACATTGTGCCTTCTTGCAATCCTTGCAAGTTCTGCCTCAATGTAGGTATCTGCAGTTTGAAACCTCTTGGTAAAAACTATTTTCATCCCGTATTTTTCTATGGTCGTTTCCTTGAGCCTATCAAGGTTGTAGGCGTCAAAAACTATGACCATTTTTTCCCCAGATAAAAAACTATATTCAGCCAAGTCTTCTATTAAATCTTCCCTGGCTGTTTCTAGACTTTCTCTGGCCGCCTCTCTAAGCTTTGGCCACTTGTTTATAACATTGTAGCCGTCGACGTAGGATATATTTTCCTTAATTAAAGCCATTTTGTCTTAAAACCTCATACATGGCAATGGCTGAGGCTACTGATGCATTTAAGCTATTTACAAAACCCTTCATCGGTATATTAATAAGTATATCACAATTTTCCCTAACAAGTCTAGATAGTCCCTTACCTTCGTTACCAACTATCAAACAAACCTTGCCTTTAAGGTCTACTTGGTCAATTGGTGAAGAGGCCTCGCCAGCTAATCCATAAACCCAAAAACCGGCTTCTTTGATCTCTTCTATGGCCCTGTTGGTATTTTTAACCATGATAATATTAATATTATTGATAGCACCAGCACTTGTTTTGTAGACAATTGGGCTTACTGATGCACTCCTTCTTTCAGGAATGATTACCCCGTCAAAACCAAAGCTTTCTGCACTTCTGATTATGGCTCCGAGGTTGTGAGGGTCTTCGATTTGGTCAAGGATAATTAGCCTTTGATACTTATCAATGTCTTTTAGGTCCTTATACTGAAAAGATTCCGCCTCTACCATCACTCCCTGGTGGTTCATATCTATTTTATCAAAAAATCTCTTATCTACAAAATTTATCTCAACATTTGCTCTTTGAAGCTTAGAAATAATCTCATCGACAATCTTAGAATTTTGCTTGATTACAAAAGCCTTATAGATTTTTACACCCGAATCAATGGCGTCGATTACAGGTTTTCTGCCGTAAATCTTATCCATCAGCCTATCTCCCACTTGGTACCTTCTCTGGTATCCTTAAGGATGATGCCCATTTCCTTTAGGTCATCACGAATCTTATCCGCTGTCGCAAAATCTCTATTTTTCTTAGCTGCATTTCTCTCTGCGATTTTTTCTTCTATAAATGCCTCGTCTACTTGGCTTTCCTTTTTCTTTGCAAGAAGTCCAAGGACATCATAGAGCCTCTTATAAAGGTCGAAAGTTTTTTCTACAAATGCCTTAGAAGAGTCCCCGTCTAAGTTTGTATTTATAAATTTAGCAAGATCAAATAAAACTGTAATGGCATCTGCTGTATTTAGGTCATCTTCCATTACACTTACAAATTCATTTTCTTTGGCATCTAGGATTTGAAGCAAATCTTTTTCCTCATTTAAGATTTCTTTTTCACTTGCATTTGCGACTAGGTCTTCCGCTTTGAAATAAGCATTGTTTAGCCTATCTAGGGAAGCTTGGGCCTGGTCGATTATTTCCTTGGTGAAGTTAATTGGCTGCCTATAAGATGTTGTGAGTAGCCAAAACCTAATGGTCATCAGGTCGTATTCCTTCTTGATGTCATCAAGAGTAAAGAAATTACCAACCGACTTGCTCATCTTTGAACCATTTACCTGGATCATCCCGTTGTGCATCCAATAATTTGCAAACTGGACGTCATTTAGGGCTTCAGATTGGGCGATTTCATTTTCGTGGTGTGGAAATTCCAAATCTTCCCCGCCAGCGTGGATGTCGATTGTATCTCCAAGGATTTTCTTATTCATGGTTGAACATTCTATATGCCAACCTGGTCTACCCTTGCCCCATGGGGAATCCCAAGCAACTTCGCCCTCAAGTTTAGTCGCCTTCCAAAGTGTAAAGTCCGCAGGATTTTTCTTCTTGCCTGCGTCCTTGTCGTCTAATCTTTGGCTTGCTCCATGGACTAGGTCTTCAAGATTTTTCCTTGATAATTTGCCGTAGTCGGCTTTTTTGCTTACATCAAAGTAAACATCGCCATCTGAAACGTATGCCATACCCTTATCGATCAAACCCTTTACAAAGTCTATAATATCATCCATAACCTCGGTTGCCCTTGGGTGGATGGTGTCTTCTTCGTCTAGGTTTAGGGCCTTAGCGTCTGTCATGTATTGGGCAATGTAGCGGTCTGTGACTTCCTTAGTTGTGATACCTTCTTCGATTGATTTTTTTATAATCTTATCGTCAACATCGGTGAAGTTTACAACATAGGTCACATCATAACCCCTATATTGGGCAAAACGCCTAAAGGTGTCAAAAATAACCAAAGGCCTTGCGTTTCCTATGTGCATGTAATCATAAACTGTAGGTCCGCAGACGTACATTTTTATTTTGTTTTCTTCAATTGGTTTAAATACTTCCTTAGTTCTGCTAAGAGTATTGTAAATCTTCATTAAAAATTATCCCTTACGTATTCTAGTCTATCCTTAACTAGGTCCTTGCCCATGATTAAAAAGGCATTTGATAGGTCTGGACCATGGACTGATCCTGTAACTGCTGCCCTTACTGGGAACCAAAGGTTCTTGCCCTTGATGCCTGTTTCCTTTTGGATAGTTTTCATAACTGATTTTGCAAAGTCTGCATCAATTTCGTCAACTTGGTCAAGTTGGTTTAAGAAGGCATTAAATAAAGTTCTTGCCTCATCTGTTGAAATTGCTTCTTTTGCGTCATCATCATATTCAATATCTTCGCTCTTTATATAGTAGTTTTTAGCAAGTTCTGGTGCATCTGAGAATTTATCAATGGCTGATTGCCATGTTTCTGCAAGAAGAACTAGTTTGTCATGGTCATAAGATTCGTCAATTAAACCAGCCTTAATCATGTATGGCTTGATGTCTTCTGCAAGTTTTTCTGGTGATAATTCTCTTACATAATGGCCATTTACCCAGTCAAGTTTTTTCTTGTCAAAAACAGCACCAGTTTTATTTACCCTATCAAAGTCAAATTGTTTAGCAAGCTCTTCAATTGTGAAGATTTCTTCTTCGCTATCTGGTGACCAACCTAATAGTGATAGGAAATTAATTAGGCCTTCTGGCATGTAACCTTCTTCGATGAAGTCCTCTACCATACCGTCGCCGTTTCTCTTTGAATATTTTTTGTGGTCCTTATTTAAAACTGTAGGTAGGTGGATATATTCTGGAGCATCCCAGCCAAAGGCTTCGTAAAGATAAACGTGCTTTGGTGTTGATGAAATCCACTCATCTCCACGAACAACGTGGGTAATTCCCATCAAGTGGTCGTCTACAACTACAGCAAAGTGGTAGGTTGGGTAACCATCTCTTTTGATAAGGACTTGGTCATCTTGGTCGTCAGTATTAAAGGTAATTTTGCCCTTGATCCTGTCGTTAAATGAAATATCATAGTCTTTTGGTAATTTTAGTCTAACTGTGTATTCTTCACCATTCGCAACTCTCTGTTTGGCTTCTTCTAGAGGAATAGACCTGCAAAGACCGTCGTATTTTGGTGTAAGGCCGTCAGCTTTCATTTGGTCTCTGACCTTGTCGACTCTTTCTTGAGAGCAGAAGCAGTAGTAAGCCTTGCCTTCTTCAATCAATTGGTCGATGTATTTATTATAAATGCCTTTTTCTACCCTTTCAGATTGGATATATGGACCAAAATCTCCTTTTTCTGTAACATGACCATTTTCATCGAGCATAACACCTTCGTCGATTTCAACGCCTGACCATTTTAGGGCCTTCAAAAGATTTTCCAAAGCACCTTCTACAAACCTGGTCCTGTCTGTATCTTCTATTCTCAAAATCATCTTGCCGCCAGTATGTCTTGCGTATAGGTAGTTAAATAGGGCTGTCCTAAGGCCGCCTATATGCAAATATCCTGTTGGAGATGGTGCAAATCTTACTCTAACTTCACTCATTAATAACTCCTTTTAGTTTTCTTATCAATTATTCTTTTAGGTTGATAAGTAAATAAGGGAAGTAAAACTTCCCCCACAAACTTAACCTTAACTCATCTAATTATAACATCTATTACTACAAAAATCAACCTTGTCAAGGTTGATTTTTGTTTTTTTGATAAATTTTTGTACTTTTATTAAATTATTTTTTCTTCTTTATCATTTATCGAGGTTTTTATAAAAATTTTTATCCCTGTGTTTTTGATTTTTTCAAAAATTCTCATATCCTCGTCGTCCACAGCCACGAGTTCTGTCAAAGATTTTTTGCCGATTGAAAGGTGAATTACTCCGACATTTACTTCTGTAATTTGGGCACCTGAATCAATTATTTTTTCAAGATCTCCCGTATTTTTAATAAGGAGAAAATACTCTCCCTCATTTTTATCAAGAAAATCTTTTACATTTGCTACTTTTAAATAAGTCGATTCAATAAAATCTGGCACTGTAAGGTCCATGACCTCAATTCTAATATGATCGGTCGCTGTCCTGTCATTGGCGATGATTACTTTTTTCAAATTGTATGAGTCACACCAATCTTTGACGACACTTCCATTTGCAAGTCTTGAATCAATTCTCGCGAGAGTAATTTTTCCCATCAAGCCCTCCTAATTACCATTTCGCTTGGGTCATCAATTATTAGGTCAGGATTTGCATCTTCAAGGACCTTTCTATCCCTAAAACCCCAAGAGACCCCAACGGTAAAGATTCCTGCGTTTTTACCGCACTTCATATCAACTTCGCTGTCGCCGAAATAAATAATATCAGAAAAATCTGCCCCAAACTTTTCTTTTAGGATCATAATCCCCTCTGGTGATGGCTTTCTCTGGTAATCTTCTCTGTAGCCTAAAATCTCATCAAAATATCCCTCCCCAAAAACAACAGGGATGACTTTCTTGCAAGTTTCGTCTGGTTTATTTGAAAAACAAACAAGGGGTTTTCCCGTTTTCTTTAGCGCATCAAGGGCTTCTTTCACCCCATCATAGGCCTTTGTAAGATAGGCAGAATTATCGTCGTAGGCCTTGTTGTAAGAATCCAAGAAATCTTTCCTAAATTTTGCATCTTTAGGGGCCCCAACATAGTCAAGGGTCTTTTCGCAAAGGACAACTGGGCCATTTCCAACAAAGGGTTCAACCTTATCTTTTGGGCAAGCTTCCAATTCAAATTTCTTTAAAGTTTGGTTTATAAAATAAGTTATGGTATCTATTGTGTATAACAAGGTACCGTCTATATCAAATATATACATATCTTCCTCGCTTTTTTCTATTATTGTACTTTTCTTTGGAAATTTGCCTATAGGTAAATATTTAAAGAAAGTTTTGACTTTTAGGGTATAAATATTGGTAAGAAAATGAACTTAAAATAAGAAGGAGCTTATGAAAGAGATTAGAAACCTAACCATGCTTAGCGATTTTTATGAATTTACTATGGCTAATGGTTATTATGAAAACGGAATGAAAGATACAATCGCAGTCTTTGACGCCTTTTACAGGAAAAACCCAGACGGCGGTGGCTATGCGATTTTTGCAGGTCTTAATGATATAATTTCCTATATCAAAAACCTTCATTTCACTGACGAAGACATTGAATATTTCAAGGCCCAGGGTGGTTTTTCTGATGGATTTTTGGAATATTTAAGAAATTTCAAATTCACAGGTGATGTTTATGCATTTCCTGAAGGATCAGTTATGTTTCCAGGCGAGCCAATCGTCACAGTCAAAGCCCCAATCATAGAGTGTTCTATAATTGAAACCTACTTGCTTTTGTCAATGAATTTTAATTCACTAATTGCAACTAAGACCAATAGGATTGTTAACTCTGCAGGTGACAGGCTTGTAATGGAATTTGGTGCTAGACGTGCCCAGGGAGCCGATGCTTCAATCACTGGAGCAAGGGCAGCCTACATCGCGGGTGCCCCAATTACATCCAACACTTATTCAGCCAAAAAATATGGCTTTAAGGCATCTGGAACCATGGCCCACTCTTGGATTCAAGCCTTTGATTCTGAATACCAAGCCTTTAAAACCTATGCAAAAATGTATCCAAATAACTGCATACTTTTAATCGATACCTACGACACACTTGAATCTGGCCTTGTAAATGCCATGAAGGTTTTCAAGGAAGAACTTGTCCCAAAGGGCCTTACAGGTGGAGTGAGGATTGACTCAGGCGATTTGGCCTACCTCTCTAAGGAAGTCAGAAAAAGGCTTGACGAGAATGGTTTCGAGGACTTTAAGATTGTCGCATCAAATTCCCTAGATGAATTTAAAATCGAATCCCTTCTTGCCCAGGGAGCAAAAATCGACTCTTTTGGTATAGGTGAAAGGCTAATTACTGCCAAGTCTGACCCAGTTTTTGGCGGGGTTTATAAGCTTGTAGCCATAGAAAAAGACGGAGACCTTGAGGCAAAAATCAAAGTCTCAGAAAATGTAGAAAAAATTACAACACCAGGTTTTAAGAAGGTCTACAGGCTCTACGATGCTGAAACTTGCAAGGCTGAGGCTGACTATATTGCCCTAAGAGATGAGGAAGTTGACGATTCCGAACCACTTGTAATCTTCGACCCACTTTTCACCTGGAAGATGAAAAAAATGAAAAATTACAAGGCTAGAGAGATGCAAGTTAAAATCTTTGAAAAAGGCGAACTTGTCTATGACGAGCCAAGCCTAGACGATATAGCAGAATACAGAAAAGAAGAAGTCGAATCTCTTTGGGATGAGGTAAAAAGATATGACGCCCCACACAATTATTACGTTGACCTTTCCCAAAAACTTTGGAACTTGAAACAAAAATTAATTTTAGAAGCAAAATCTAAATAAAAAGAGGCAGCCTGGGCTGCCTTTTTGCTTGCTTAAATTTCTTGATAAAGTTCTTCCAAAGTCCCACTGGTTTTGACCTTTATCTCTTCTAGGCCATTTTCACCTAGGACTTGGATTTTTATATTTTTTGCATTTTTATAATAATTTTCAGCTTGGCTTTTATTTCCTTCAAGCTTTGATAAGACTGCACTTGCTAGGTTTTTTAAGCTTACTACAAAGGGCTTTATTTCCTTGTATAAGGATTCATTTGAATGATTTTTTTGGTAAGCTTCTACGGCCTTTATTTTTTCTTCCAGTAATTTTTTAAGGATCCCTGTGTTTTTTTCTTCAAAGGCTTTTTTAAGGTCCATATCTTCGGTAAATTTCTTGGCTTCTGTCCTTTGATAGACCAAGGAACCGTAAAAGCTTGGGGCGATTTTTATCAAATCTTCAAAGGCGCCTGGTTCTAGGTTTTTGGCTGCTTTTTTAAAAGCCCCTTCAGGATTGTATTTTTCTGGATTTTTCAAATATTCATTTGCCTGGTAGATTGCTATTTTTGAAGCTTCTGCCTGGTTCATCGGGTTTAGGTAAAAGCCATCAAAATTTATATCTCTTGAATCGTAAAACTCAAAAATTTCCAAAAAAATTTCATCTGGCTTATAATCATTTACCGGCCAATTAAACCAAATATAGGGTTTTTTGCTAGTTCTTTTTAAAAAATCTTCGTTTGACTTGTGATTGATTGGATCTACAACCTGGCTGCCGGTCCACATGAGGTTGAGGTTTTTCATCTCCTCCAAAAGGCCCTCGTATTCAAAACCCTTTTCATCTATCCAAGCGTCGTTATACCAAGGATGGACAAAATAAAGGTAAGAGCCCGTTTCCTTTTCCACAAAATCCGCCAAGTCTCTTATTAATTTCATATGGTCGGATCTTTTTTCAAAGGCGAACTTTTTGTCAATATCATCAAGACATAGGCCAAAAGACTTGACTCCCACGCCCATTAATTGCCTATATTTAGCGAAAATCTTCCCAATTTCTTCATCGTAAGAATCAAAGTCGAAGGGATTTTGGCCTGGGTGGATGGCCCAAGTAAATTCAATACCCTTTTCATCGCTTAGGTCTGCGAGGGTTTTTATTTTCGAAATTTCATCAACTGGATAAGGCTCGCGCCACTTTTTGTTGTGGTAGGGGTCGTCTTTTGGAGCATAAATGTACTGGTCCATGCCAATTTCAGCTAGGAAATTTATCATAGACTTTCTCTCGTCAAAAGTCCAAGGGATACCGTAAAAGCCTTCAATTATGCCTTTTTTCATCTTATTTCTCCACTGGATTTGCTTCTATTATTGTAAGCTTGCCTGTAATTTTATAGTCCTTAGCATAATTTGTTATTAGGAAAAAATCTCCCTTTTTGATTGGGTAGACTTTTCCGTCAATTTCAATCTCGCCGGCCCCTTCAATTACAGATTCCAATAAATATGGATTTTGTCTTTCAAACTTAGCTTGGCTATTTATTTTAAATTCCCTTACTTCAAAATATTCATTGGAAGTTAAATTTCTTCCCTCGTAGCCTGTGCCGGATAAGGTTTGGATTTGGTCTTCTTGGTCAATAATTTTGATGGCTTGCTTAGATTTTTCTAGGTGAAGATCTCTGAGATTTCCCTTATCGTCCCTCCTATCGTAGTCATAAAGCCTGTAGGTAATGTCTGAAGCTTGTTGGATTTCAAGGATTAGGGAGTCTTTTTTGATAGCGTGGACTGTGCCTGCCCTTACAAAGAAAAAGTCACCCTTTTTTGTAGGAACTTCCTTCAAAAGCTCATCCCACTTTCTGTCGTCAATTAATCTTATGGCCTCATCTTTAGAATCAACCTTGAGCCCAAAAATAATTGAGGCAGAATTTTCATTTAAAATGTACCAACACTCGGTCTTTCCCTTTGAATTTTCAAGCCTAGCCCCCATCTCATCATCAGGGTGAACTTGGATTGATAGGTCGTCTGCCGCATCAATTATTTTTACCAAAAGTGGAAATTCTTTTTCATTAGGATTGCCAAAAAGCTCTGGCTTATCTTTATAAACTTCCCTTAAGGACTTGCCTTTAAATTCGCCATTTAAAATTGCAGACGATTCCCCTTCCATGCCTGAAATAGCCCAATATTCCCCAGTTTTATCTGATGGGATTTGGTAAGAATAAAGGTCTTTTAATTTGGATCCGCCCCAGATTTTTTCTGAAAATTTGCCTTCTAAAAATAAAATTTTATCCATTTTAATCTCCTATACTTTCGTAAATCCTCAATGTTTCTTCTATATGCCCGTCGTTTAGGTTGTCTATGTCATCATAAGGGACTCCCATGACAACTAAGATATATTCCTTGCCATTTTTTTCTGCAAGAGTTGCCCAACAAAGGCCAGCCTTATCAGTTGTTCCGGACTTGCCGCCTATTATTTCAAAACCATTTTGATTGTATTTTTTTAAATGGCTAAAAACTGTCGATTCAAGATAGACTCCGTCGGGATGATCAAGGGTTGGCCTTGTCACAAAGTCTCTTTTTGTAAAAATCGCCCTAAAATCGCCGTCTTCTAGGCTATCTTTTATGAGCATGGCACAGTCTTTGGCCGATTGGTAATTTCCTGGATCATCCATGCCGTCAGCGTTGGCATAGGAAGTGTTTTTAAGGCCCAAATCTTTAGCTTCCTGGTTCATCATAGCCACATAATTATCCATAGAACCTGAAATATTTATGGCAAGGCTATCGGCAGCTTCACCAGCAGACCTTAACATGGTTGCATAAAGCAAATCCCTATAAGATGTAGCTTCTCCTCCCCTAAATCCTGCCATTGATGCATTCATGTCAATAGCCCTATGATAAGCATCAGTATCGACTGGGGCAGTCGCTGCCAAATCAGTGATGTGTTTTAAGGCCACCCTTACAGTCATGATTTTTGTTAGAGATGCCATTGGAAGCCTCTCGTTTTCGTTTTTAGAAAGGACTTCCTTATCGTCAGTCAAATTGTAAAGGTAGACCGCCTTTGATATAAACTTTTCATCCTCAGCCTCTTTTTTGAACCTAGAGCTGACAAAAACTGCTATAAGAAAAACTAAGGCAATTATAAATAAATTTCTAATCTTTTTCATACTTCTATTGTACACCAAATTTGAATTTAGATAATTAAATCTTTTGTAAGCCTTTTTATAAAAGCTTAAAATTTTGCCAAATTTAAAGCTTATTAGATATGATTTTTAGCGGCTAGCTTGTCCCCGAAAATCATAGAAAAAAATATAAAAAAACTTTTCCCACTACTTGCAATTGATAATTTATATCAGATAGTAAATATGAGGTGAAAAAAATGAAAGATATAATTATAATTGGAGCAGGCCCTGCCGGCCTTAGCGCAGCCTTATATGCAAAGGCCCGTGGCAAGGACCTACTTTTACTAGAAAAAGATAGGGTAGGTGGCCTAATTAGCCATGTTTCCAAAGTTAGTCATTATGCTAGCCTTGCCGATAATGAATCCGGCGAGGATTTTTCACAAAAACTAAAAGACCAACTCGCCTTTTCAAAGATTGATGTGACCTACGAAGAATGTCTATCTATTGAGAAAAAAAACGACTTTTTCCTTGTAAAAACAAATAAAAATACCTATGAAGGTAAAAAACTAATCTATGCAGCAGGTTCTCACTTAAAAGAGCTTGATATTGATTATAAGGGCTTTGAGATAAAACATTGGCCATATGGCAATGAAGAAAGTCTTAAGGGAAAAACTGTAATTGTAAACGGTGGATCAGACGGAGCAAGCAAGGAAGCTCTCTATATAGCTAAATTCGCCAAAGAAGTCCACATTGTCCAAAACCAGGATGCCCTTCTTTGCATAGACGAATTTAAAAAGCAAATCGAGGCTTCAGAAAAAATAAAAGTCCACACATCATCAAGCCTTACAGATATTGAAGTTAAGGATAATAAGTGTGTGAAGGCTATCTTAGATGATTGTGTCATTGAAGATGAAGAAGGCATAGAAATCTATGTCCAAATCGGCCAAAACGGCAATACAGAACTAATTAAGGACCTAGGTCAAATTAAAAACACCTTCCTTGATGAAGATATAAGCTCAAAAGTTGACGGCTTATTTTTTGCAGGAGATGTTAGGATTAAAGATGTAAAACAAATAGCCACAGCAGTTGCTGATGGGACTCTTGCTGGTATAAGAGCAAGCAAGTAAAATTTTCAATTAAATAGGACTCCCTATTCCTCTTTGGATAAGGGAGTCCTATTTTAGTTTTTATTAATAGTTATTTTTGAAGATATTCTTCTGCGTGTTTTGCAGCATTTCTACCAAATACTATTATATCTGTTACAGCGTTTCCCCCTAGTCTATTAGCTCCGTGGATGCCGCCTGTAACTTCGCCTGCAGCGTATAGGCCTGGAATAGGGTTTCCGTCTTTGTCTAGGACTTCAGAATTTGTATTTACTTCTACCCCGCCCATTGTATGGTGGATACCAGGTGAGATTTGAACTGCATAATAAGGAGCAACTGATAGGTCAGATCTTGTTTCTTCCATTCCTTTTCTGCCAAATTCCTTATCTTCATTGTTTTTAACTGTTTCAATCCAGTTTTCTATTGTTTCTTTGATAGTTTCTTCGTCTGTGCCAATTAATTCTGCTAGAGCCTTATAATCATCACATTTTGTTAGAAGTCCCTTGTCGAAATACTTAGCAATTGTTGCAGATTGGTCAAACATTGATTGGTCAACTATTAGCCAAGCTGCTGGGTCTTTTTGACTTAGAATTTCTTTTGATACAAAATCTCTTGTTTCTAGTTCATTTACAAATCTCTTTCCGTCTTGGTTTACAAGGATTGCTCCTTCTCCCCTAAGACCTTCAGAAATTAGTGATCCGTCTTTTTGTACTACAGTTGGGTGGATTTGAATTTGATCCATATCTATGAAGTTTGCGCCTACTTCTTCTAAGAAGTCTACAGCATCACCTTCGATTGACTTAGCGTTTGTTGACACATATCCCTTTAGGTCTGGGTTATATTTTTCAACCATTTCTTGGTTAGAACCAAAACCACCTGTCGCAACTATAACAGCACCAGCGTTGACTTTTAGCTTTTCGCCATCTTTATAAGCTGCTTCAACACCAACAGCTTTTCCATCTTCCATAAGAACTTTTTCTACTCTTGCGTCATAGACAATTTCTACACCAAGTTCTTTTGCTTTTTCAGTAAGTTTTTGAACTAAATAGTTACCTACAGGTATTGATTTTCCTTCGTCATTAATTGGTGCGTGAGTTCTCATTTCTGTTTGACCACCTGAGAATTTTAGCTGCTTAAGTGGTGCACCTAATTCTTCTAGCCAATCAACAGCTTCAGAAGATTCTGCTGCCATTTTTTCAACTAATTCCTTATTATTTTTATCATGACCACCCTTCATAGTGTCTGCTACGAATGTTTCTACTGTGTCAGGTATTCCTTCTTCTTTTTGAAGTTTTGTTTCAGCAGCATTCATTCCGCCAGAAGCTAATGATGAGTTACCGCCAGTGATGCCTGCTTTTTCAACAACTGTGACGTTTTTACCATCTTGGGCCATTTGGATAGCTGCAGAAAGACCTGCTCCACCTGCACCTACTACTACTGTATCAGTTGTTATTTCTGTTTGTCTATCTTCTTTAGATTCTTTTGCTACTAGGTCTTCTGGATTTGCTCCAGCTTCTTTTATAGCATTCTTTACTGCAGATAAAAATGCAGCTGATGATATAGTTGCACCTGAAATGTTATCAAGATCTGTTGTATTTTTGGCAATAACCTCTTCTTTAATTCTAAGAATGCCTGCCCCGCCTACAGCACCTGTTTCCTTTTGATCTACATCAATACCAGTAATTACGCCATTTTCCATAGTTACTTTAACATTGACATCTCCGCCGTAGCCTTTAGCTGTACCTTCAAAATCACCAGAAAGTGTAGCTATATCTGTAGTGCTTTCTGTTTCTTTTTCATCTTTAGCAGTTTCTTCCTGTTTAACTTCTTCTTTAGTTTCTTCTTTTGGCTTTGTTGCAGTATTTCCACAAGCTGAAAATGCCATTGCCATGGCAAGGGCCATTGCTGATGACTTATATTTATTCATATGTACTCCTTAATAATTGTATTTTATAGATAAATTAAAAGAAAATATATGGCTATCCGAAGATAGCCTTAAATATTTTTCTTATTTTGCAGCGTCCATAGCGTCCTTTAGGGCAGCTTTGAATGCTTCACTTGTAACTGTTGCGCCAGATACGTTGTCGAATTCTGTTCCGTTTGCATTTTTAGCAGCTTCTACTAGTTCTGGAAGTGCATCTGCACCGATTCCTTCGCTTTCGCTGTGTTCATCAACTACGATGTCTTTGATTTTATCGCCTTCCATAGTAACTGTTAGCTTGATGTCTCCACCGTAACCTGCAGCTGTAGCTGTACCTGTTTTTTCGGCTGTTTCTTCTGCTGCTGGTGCTTGTGCGTTTTCTTCTGCTGGTTTTTCAGCTGAGTTTCCACAAGCTGCTAGTACTAGAGCAAGAGCTCCAACTAAAAATATATTCTTTTTCATATTACTCTCCTTGTAAAAATTCTGTTTGAATTATGTTTACTAAAAAAATATACCATAAATTCTGGTAAATTTCAAGGTTTTTCCTGACCTAGGCCCCAAAGACGTCTTTAATGACCTCTTTGATATTGAACATTTGCCTGATTTTCATATCTTTAAAATCCTTTTGATCTAGGGAATTTTTAGCCAAATAAACCTTGTCATAGCCAAGTCTTTCAAGTTCCTTGACCCTTTGTTTGGCCTGGGGCACTTTTTTTAGTTCGCCAGTAAGGCCAACTTCGGCTATAAAAACGACCTTGTCTGAGATTGGTTTTTTCAAGTAAGATGAAGCGATAGACATGATTATAGCAAGGTTTACAGATGGTTCTGAAAGTTTTAGCCCACCTGTAGTCTTGATTATAACATTCATATCAAATAAATTAAGACCCGCCCTTTCTTGGAGAATTGAAATAAGGGTATTTAGGTCATCTCTCCTTAGGGAATCGCCTATTCTTTGCGGATAAGGCATAAAGGATTTTGAAACTAAGGATTCTATCTCAACTTCAAGGAGCCTTGAACCTTCCTTGGTCACAGAAATCGCTGAGCCTTCGATTTCGCTATCTCTTTGGGTTATAAAATATTCGCTAGGATTTGTGATTTCTATTAAGCCTTCCTCATCCATTGAAAAAAGCCCAATCTCACCTGTCCTTCCAAACCTGTTTTTGCTTGATGTTAAAACTCTTAGGTCTTCATCGGGACTGCCGTCTAGGATTAAGACTGTGTCAACCAAGTGCTCAAGTGTACGTAGCCCTGCCATTTCTCCTGTCTTTGTCATGTGGCCTACCATGATGAAGGCACGCTTCTTTTCTGGATTTTTGGCCATTTCAACAGCCTTACCTGCCACCTCAATTGTCTGGGTAGGTGAGCCCTGCTTGTTGTCAAATTCCTGGAGGGAAAAAGTCTGAATGGAGTCTAAAATTACAATATCAACCCCAGTTGCCTTTATTTCCTTAATTGCAAGGTCCATAGAATTGGTCGAAAGGATCCAAAGATTCTTGGGTTCGTCTTTCATAATTCTTTGTGACCTTGATTTTATCTGGCTTTCGCTTTCTTCTCCCGAAACGTAAAGGACTTTGAGTCCCTCGTCGGCATAGGATTTTGACAATTGTAATAATAGTGTAGATTTTCCTGCACCTGGGCGAGCTGTAAGTATTGAAACTGAGTCACGGACAAGTCCTCCGCCCACTGCCCTGTCAAATTCCTCATAGGCAGAGTGGATTCTCTCCGACTCGTTAATTTCAATTTCCTTTAGCTTTTTAGCCTTATTATCTTCATCGAGGATAACTTTTTTGTCAGCCTTTTCTTCTTTGATTGTTGTTTCTACAAGGCTTCCCCACTTTTTGCAAGATGGGCACTGGCCAGCCCAAACATTTTGGATGTGGCCGCAATTAGTACATTCGTAAGCTTTTTTGACCTTAGCCATTATATGCCTCTACAAACCTATTTACAGAAAATTCGTAAACGGCCCTTTTTGGATTATCCTTGTAAATTTTTGCAAAAATATCCCTTGGAACAATGCCAAAATCAAGCATAGCTTCAAGTTCATCAAGATATTTATTTTCACTTTCGTCTAGAACTGGCCTAATAATATCGATTATATCTAGGACGTGCTGGTAGATTTCCACATTTTGATAAAGGGCGAAAATCCCCATCCTAGTGGCGTTATTTTTAAGCTTTTGAGCCTCGTCATAGGTCATATCTTGGAACAATTCGTAAACTTTTTCAAAAGTTTCGTCAACAAAAAATATTCCCTTTATCAAAGCCGCAGCTGCCATATTGTAAGGATATGGAATATTATCAGGCATCCTGATTTCCATATAAGTTTTAACTCTCACATCAGGGAAAACTATGGAAATTCCGTGGTTAACCATGACGTCGGCATTTTCCTCGGTCATTAGTTCATCGAGGGTCTTTCTTCCGACATAGGCTTCCCCATCATCACTTGGCATAAAAATCATTGGAGTATCAAGAATTTTCTCAGCATATTTTGCGTATGACAAATCAGAATCAAAGGCAAAGTCGTAAAGACCAGTCCTGTCCCTGTCTGTGTATTCCCAAATTGTTTGCCTTAGGTTTCTGTCAATGTAGGTTTCTCCCTCAAAAATTAGGGCATTATCAAAGACTGAATACAAAAATGGGCTGAGGGCGTTGGCTAAAAAGTATTTCTTTTTGAAATCTTCTTCATTTTTATAATCCACAGCCAACTGCATAGAGCAAGTCCCCTTCATCATGTTATGGGCATACTCTCCGCCGTATTTTTCAAAATATTTGTACATAAAATCATAGCGAGCCTTTGGAATTATCTTAATATCGTCAATCTTAGTTTTTGGATGATAGCCAAGGGTCACCAAAAGCAGGCCTCTTCTTTCAAAAAGAGGGATAAGTCTTTCCGTGTGGGTCCTATAAACTTCAAAAAGGTCATCTACCATAGTCTTAGCCCTTAGGGCAAGTTCGAATTGGCCAGCAGGTTCTATTGAGATATCAACATTACCATCAGAAAAGGCCATGCCAGATTCGTCTGTTTTTTCATAACCAAGGCTAACTAGGTCTTTTAGGATTTCCCCAATCCCGTCTTCGCCGTAAAAAGATTGGCTCTCCAAAGTTTCCTTATTTACTACAAAGTGCTCTATTTCAAAGCCCAGCCTAAAGTCCTTTTCGTCCTTTTCGCCTGACTTAATAAAATCTACAATTTTTTGAATTTTTTCTAATCTTTCCATAATAACCCCTTTACTCTTATCATTATACGAATATTTGCCAAATAAACCATGGTATAATGGACTTATGAAATATGGATTTTTTGAAAGTCCCCTAGGAATCATAAAAATTTCCTATTAGGCAAAGATAAGGAAAATTGAATTAGTGGATGAAATTGATGAAAATAGCGAAGAAAATGAGCTTTTTAACATTTTTAAAGACCAGCTTTTAGAATATTTTGAAGGAAAAAGAAAAACTTTCGATAAGCTTGACCTCCTAGATCCAAAAGGCACCGCCTTTCAAAAAACAGTCTGGCGATCCCTTTTAAAAATCCCCTACGGAGAAACTTCATCTTATAAAGAAATTGCAAAAACCATAGGTAATCCAAGGGCCACCCAAGCGGTAGGGACAGCCATCGGCAAAAATCCCTTTTTAATCATAATCCCCTGTCACAGGGTAATAAAAGCAGACGGATCCCTAGGAGGCTTTGCCTATGGCAGGGAAATAAAAAGAAAACTATTAAAAATCGAAGGATAAATTTTCCCTTATAGGAGAAATTTTTGATATTTCCTAACACAAAAAAGAGTCGGACATCCGACTCTCTTTTTTAGTTAATTCTGTTTGTTGTTTCTCCGTCAAAGAAGTGGAGGGCTTCTGGGTCTAGGCTAAAGGTGTGGCTTTCGCCTATTCTGTATTCGAAGTGGCCTGGTTGGCTTACTACAAGTTCAGTTCCGTCGTCCATCTTTGCGTAGATGATTTGTTCCTTACCAAGCATTTCTATAACTTCTATAGTTCCTGTTACAGAGTTATATTCGTGTTCGCCTGGGATAAATCTTTCTGATCTGATTCCTAGAGAAACTTCCTTGCCTTCATAGTTTTTAAGGATGGCTGCATCTTTGTCATTCGCTCTTATTTTCATAAGGCCAGATTTATTGACAAACATACCATTTTCTATCTTTCCTTCTATGATGTTCATAGTTGGTGAACCGATAAAGCCAGCTACGAAGAGGTTTTCTGGTCTTTGGTAGAATTCTGTTGGCGCACCTACTTGTTGGATTTTACCTTGATCAAGAAGGATGATTTTTGTTGCCATGGTCATAGCTTCTGTTTGGTCGTGGGTTACATAGCAGCTGGTTGTTTCAAGCTGGTTGTGAATCCTTACGATTTCAACTCTCATGTGTTCACGAAGCTTGGCATCAAGGTTTGAAAGTGGTTCGTCCATGAGGAATACTGATGGTTTTCTAACGATTGCACGTCCTAGCGCCACCCTTTGTCTTTGACCACCTGAGATGTCTGATGGTCTAGAATATAGGTAGTCTCTTAATTGTAAGATGTCTGCCGCTTCTTGAACTCTTTGGTCGATGACTTCTTTTCTCTCGTTTTTCATCTTTAGGGAGAAAGCCATATTATCATATACTGTCATGTGTGGGTAGAGGGCGTAGGATTGGAATACCATTGCGATGTCCCTGTCCTTTGGCTCTACTGTATTCATTATTTTATCGCCGAAATATAGGGTACCTTCTGTTATTGAGTTAAGGCCCGCTATCATTCTTACTAGGGTTGATTTACCACAACCAGATGGTCCTAGGATGGCACAAAAGTCCTTGTCTTTGATGTCTAGATCTATGTGTCTGATGGTAAATTTATCCCTACCTTCATATTTTTTTCCTAAATTATCTAATTTAACTCTCATTATTTTATCCTTTCACTGCACCTGATGACAATCCTCCAACTAGCTCATCTTGTAGGAACAAGAATAGAAGCATAACAGGGATGGCTGATAAGAAGCCGCCTGCTGCAAAGGCCGGTTGGTTCATATTTCTAACGTCTGATATTAGTGTAAATAGGCCTGTTGCCAAGGTGTAATCTGCTGGATTTGTCAAGAGTATTTTTGGCATCATGTAATCAAGAAATGGTCCTATAAAGCATTGTAGAGCTATGATTGCTAGCATTGGTCTTGCAAGTGGCATGATTATTAGCCTATAAACTTGGAAGTTTGAACATCCGTCTATCCTTGCAGCCTCGTCAAGCTCTTGGGAAATAGAATCAAGGTAACCTTTTAAGATGAAGGTGTTACCTGCTATTGCCCCACCTGAGTAGATTAAAATTAGCATCATTGGACGAGAAAATACTGGAACTACACCCGAAACAATTGTGTGGATAGCGTAGTAGGCAGTGATTCCCGCAAAGGCTGGGATAATCTGAACTAGCATTATGGTTATAAGACTTGCTTTCTTGCCCTTAAATCTAAATCTTGAATAGGCATAACCTGTAAAAGAGACAAAAATCAGGGTAAGGATTGTTGTTGCTGTTGCTATTTTTAGTGTATTTACTACCCATCTTAAGAACTGTGTTTTTTCAAACAAGTACTTAAAGTTATTTACTGAGAAGACAAAGTCTCCTGTCATTGATATATATTGGCCTTGGTTGCCGTTAAATGATGATACAACCATGATTACTAGGGGTACTAGGATAATTGCAGCCCATATAAATAAGATTAGGTAGGATATTGTCAAAGCTACCTTGCCTGCAGCTGTAAGTGGCTGGAGGTCTGATAGGTAGAGGTCTTTATTTTTCTTTTTCTTAAACATACTAATACTCCTTGAAGGCTGATGATTTCATGTAGCCGAAGAAGGAAATGATTATGAGTATTATTGAGATAAATACTGTAATCGCAGCTCCTATAGCTTGGTATTGACTGTTCATAGTCAAGTTGTAGATGTATGAAATCAAAATATCACTTGATCCCGCTAAGTTACCGTAGACTTGTGGGTTGAATGGGCCACCGCCGTTAAATAGGTAAATTATTGAGAAGTTGTTAAAGTTGAATGTGTATTGGTTGATTAGCATTGGAGATATTTGGAAAAGTACCAAAGGTATTGTTATTCTTAATGTCCTTTGGAAACCTGTTGCTCCGTCTATGCTTGCTGCTTCATATAAATCCTTTGGTATAGCTTGAAGTACACCAGTTGTAAGTAGGAATATATAAGAATGTCCCAACCAACCTTGAAGTAGCACTAGGGCAGCTCTGGTTTGAACTGTGTTATTTTTAATATCTAAAGATGTGTTAAACAAGGTGTTTACAGCTTCTGTTATTACACCGCCACGGCTGGTCATTATTGAGAAGAACATGATTGTGATGAAGGCTGGTATTGCCCATGGCAATAGGTAGACAGTTCTAAAGAACTTTTTGCCTTTGATCCTCTCGTTGTTTACCATTAGGGCAAAGATGAAGCCCAATACAATTGCAAGTGTAGAAGCTAGTATTGTCCACATAATTGTCCAACCGAATATATGCCAGAAGGCCTTACCTGCTATACCTTGTCCTCTTGCTATGGATACATAGTTAGCAAGTCCTACCCACTCGAATTTGTTTTGGTGTTGTGGGTCCATATTTGTAAAGGAAATAAGGATGGCTGTTACTATTGGTACAATTACTATAAAGATGATTACCAAAAGAGCTGGTGAGGTTATTAAATATGGGAATCCATCAGTTCTTAGGTATTTTTTTGTTTCGAAGTATGAGTTTGGTCTAATTCCTTGGATTTCTCCCTTTTCTGTCCTATAGGCATCCAAAAATGATCCTATAAAGATTGCAAGGGCTATAAGTACAAAGGCTAGGGCTAATATACCCTCTATCATAAAGATGATTGACCTATCAAGTCTCTTGCCTCCTTGGGCTAGAGAAATAAGACCTGCTATACCTTGCCCTTGGTAGTTTCCAAAGCCAAGTGCATATGGAATTGCTATTAAGAATATAAACAAGGCTCCTACTAAAAACATTAGGCCCTTTTGCCATTGGCCGTTTAATAGTTGGCCAACTCCTGGGATTGGGGCTGAGATTATGGATTTAAAAGGTCTTTCCTTATCGACTTCGACAGGTGTCCTTCTTCTAGCATCTGATCTTTCTTCTTCTAATATTTTTAAAGAATGTTTGAGGTCTTCTTTTAATTTATATTTATAAGACTCAATCTCTTCTTTTATAGATCTTTCAGGGTTCCTGTAGTCTATCTTTAAGTTTTGGTCTTTAAATTTTTGTTTTAGTTGTTCTTTTGTAGCCTTGTAGGCCTTTTTTGAAATTCTTTCTTCTTTGAAGGCTTCTTCTATTTCAGCTACGTCGTGTTCGTATTTTTCCTTTAAGACCTTCCTGTCGGCCTCAATGAACTTACTTTTTTCAGCAATGACTCCTGGAGTCAAGTTTTTTTGGCGTTCTTCAGCGTCTTTTAGGGAATCTTTTAAGAATTGGTCGTGATCTAAGATTTTTGGTATCTCTGTGACATCTAGGTCATTTAGCCTATAATCAAGGAGGCTTTCATAGGATAGGTCCTTGTTTTCCTCATAGAAGGCCTGCATTTTTTCTGCCACGAGTTTTTCTATATATAGGTCTTTTAGTTTACCATCTGCTGGAAGGTCTTTATCAGAATTCGCCTCGTTTTTTGCTTTTTCTAGAAGGGCTTTTTTCTGATCCTCGTATTCTTTTAACTTAATATTGTAGGGATGGTTTGCTTTAGTATATTTAGGGCTAGTACCGTTTTCCTTAGCTTCGATAAGATCAATTATATATTGATTTTTCCTAGGATAGGTCACTCCCCTCCTATCTATAAGGCTTTTTTCATAAGTCATTATAATTACCTTTCTTGTCTTGTTATTACTATTAGTAAGAAAATATTTAAAATAAGTCCTAGATAATAAAATACAGATCCTAGGCTAAAGGAAAAAAATAGGTTGACTATAGAAATAAGAGTCATTGCCCCGAAAAATAGCTTATAGGTTTTGTTAATTCCGTATTTTTTAATAGTAAAAAAGGTGTATAGAGATATAGTTATGGGATTTATTACCTTTATAAATAAAGAAAAAATGATTGAATTTAAAAAATCATCATAACTAAGTCCTGGTTTAATTTTAGAAATAGTTTCAAAAACACTTGGGTCCTTGGCTAACATCATTGCTTCTAGGCTGAAGTTTAAGATGATTGCTGCGGATATTAGTAGTATTTGTAGTAGAAATTTATTTCTTTGCTTTTCTTTTTCCATATTGTTTTAAATATAAGGGGCTAAGCTTAAAGCCTGCCCCTTAACAATTTATTAATGGTTAAAGTTTGCCATCATTGAATCAAATGATGCTTTTAATTCTGCGTATGCTGCTTTTTCGTCAGCTGGTTTTACAGAGTTCCAAGAAAGTATTGCGTTTTTGTAGGTATCCCATACATCGCCCCACTCTTTGAATAGTGGTCTTGCTGGAGCTTCTTTGTAAGATTCAATTGTAGCTGCGATGATTTTCTTATCAGTTTCTGGAAGATCCATTCCTTGATATGTTTCAGCGCTTACGTTTTCAAGTACCTTACCTGTAGCTTTGTATAGGTCTGCTGCAAATTCTGGGTTTACAATTTCTTCAATCATTGCTTCTGCTATAGCAACTTTGTCAGCATCTTCTTCGATTCTAGCGTTCATTGCAAGTCCCCATCCACCTTGCCAGTGGGTTAGAGCTTTGCCTGCTAATGTTAATTGGCTAATTGGAAAGATTTCTAGGTTATCTTCGCCAGCTTGTTCAGATATAGGAGCTGCATCCCATGGTCCACCAAGTCTAGCTACGCCGCCCTTGCCAGGTTTGAATGTATCATCGATATATCCCCAACCAGCGTCAGCGTCAAATAATTGTGTTCCTGCTTCATTGTGTTTTTTCCAGTAATCAAATAGGGCTTTAACTGTTGCTTGTTTTTCTGGTTCAAGCTCATCCCATTCTTTTGTGAAGTCAGAGTAAAGTGTACCGTCTTCTTTTTTGCCTAAAAGTTCGATTCCTGAAGAGTTTGTTGCTGCAACACCGTACCAAGCATCAAAGATTGGTAGTAGAACTGTTGATTCATCAGCTACATCATTGATTTCAATTGGTTTAGAAAGGTCGATGCCTTTTTCTTCAGCGTTAGCTTTGTTTACATAGGTGATTAGAGTTTCAATGTTGAATGGGAAAGCAAAATATTCGCCGTCGATGTTGAAGTTTCCGCCGATTCCCTTATCAAAATCATCCCAACCACCGATTTCGCCAGCAAGTTTTTTAGAATCGATTGCAGCTAGTATATCGTTTCCGTGAAGACCGTAAAGTCTGTCTGCTGGGATTGCAAATAGGTCAGCAACGTCTTCGTTTGAAGCGTCTGTAGCATCGATTATATCAAGGTGATCGAATGCTCCCATTGTCTTAAATTCGATTTCTGCGTTAGGGAATTTTTCCTTAACTCTTTCTGCTGCTTTTTCGTAGTGTGGAAGCCATGCTTCTTCTACTTGCACGCTTAATTTTGCGCTTGCGTCCTTATTTGCTGCTTCTTTACCAGTATCAGCAGCTTCTTTTCCGCCATCTTTAGCTCCACCACATGCTGCCATAACAAAAGCAAGTGATAAAGCCATTATTGTTTTTATTCCTTTTTTCATATTTCCTCCTAAAAATGATATGAAAGCGTTTATTACACCATCATTATATCTAATTATTATAATTCTGTCAAACTTTTTCGGTATCGTTCTCTATTATGGAGTTGCAACGTTTTATCAGGTTCTGAGATAAGGTTGAAGCCATGCCATTTGCGAGTATTTATCATTCGTTAATTTTTTTACAAAAAAAATATTTTTTTCCTTGGATATTTTATTTTTTTGAGCAAAAGGTACATTGTTTATATAAAAGTTTATAAAAAATATAAGGAGAATTACTATGTCATGTACAACCATACTTGTAGGTAAAAAAGCAAGTTTTGATGGATCAACCCTAGTTGCCAGAAATGAAGATTCTGGAAGTGGCCAATATAATGCAAAAAAATTCGTTTTTGTTAAAAAAGAAGACCAACCAAAGGTCTATAAATCAGTGATTTCAAAGGTGGAAATTCCTCTTCCAGAAAATCCTCTTTCCTATACAGCTATGCCAGAGGCTGTAGCTGGCCAAGGAATCTGGGCAGCTTGCGGTGTCAATGCTAAAAACGTCGCTATGACTGCAACTGAGACAATTACCTCAAATGAAAGAGTCCTCGGCGCAGACCCTCTTGTAGTCTACCAAAAATCTGTCGGCACAAAGGGAGAGGCTAATTATAAGGAAGAAATTCCTGGCGGAATTGGCGAAGAAGACATTGTTTCAATCGTCCTTCCCTATATAAGTTCAGCAAGAGAAGGTGTCATCCGTCTGGGATCCCTTCTAGAAGAATATGGCACTTACGAGAAAAACGGCATCGCCTTCCAAGATGAAAATGAAATTTGGTGGCTTGAAACTATTGGCGGCCACCACTGGATTGCAAGACGTGTCCCAGACGATTCCTATGTAATCATGCCAAACCAACTAGGCCTTGATTATTTTGACCTAGAAGACGCCCTAGGAAAGGGTGAGAATTTCTTATGTTCAGCTGACCTTAAGGACTTTATAGAAAAATACCACCTAGACCTATCCCTTGATGGTAGTTTAAATCCAAGAGATGCCTTTGGTAGCCATTCAGATGCTGACCATGTCTACAACACACCAAGGGCCTGGGTTTTACAAAGATATTTTAACCCAATGTCAAATACCTATGACGGCATAGATGCTGACCTAAGACCAGATGATGACGATATCCCATGGGCAAGTGTTCCTGAAAAGAAAATCACTGTAGAAGACATCAAATATGCCCTCTCCCACCATTTCCAAGGCACACCTTACGACCCATACAAAAAACATGGGGACACATCTCAGGCAGGTGCCTTCCGTCCAATCGGCATAAATAGGAATAATTTCCTAGGCTTAACACAAATTAGGTCCGATAAGCCAGATCCAATCAAGGCCATAGAATGGCTTGCCCTAGGCTCAAATACCTTTAACGCCATGGCTCCATTTTATGTAAACATCACCAACACTCCAGCTTATTTGAGAGATACTACAGGACGTGTCACTACAGAATCTTTCTACTGGATAAACCGCATAATTGCAGCCCTTGCCGACCCATATTTCGCAGATACTGCAAATTTAATCGAGCGTTACCAAGAAAAAGTAGGATCTTTTGCTTGGGAGATGATTTATAAGACAGATGAGAAAATTATAAGCGGAAATCTTTCAAGAGAAGATTCTCTAGAAATCCTTGAAGAAGCCAACGAGAAAATCGCAAAAATGCTCCAAAAAGAGACTGACGACCTTCTTGACCAAGTCCTTTTAGTGGCATCAAATAAGATGACAAACAGCTTTTCAAGGTCAGACGCATAAAAAATTCCCGAGCCGAGCTCGGGTTTTCCCTTGCAAAAATTTCACCAAATCTTATAATAATATAAAAAATAAAGGAGATTTTATGTCAAAAACTTTAGGACCAATCCACTATCTAATGTATGAAAAAATCAAGTTTCAAGATGAAATAACAGATTTTTTGATGGATGGGGATTTTTCTCAAATAAAATATGAACCTGTTTCAAAAAGACCCCTCGAGGAAATCTTAGACCAAGAAAATATCCACGGTTTTCTCCAAGAAAAGATAGATATAGTTGAAAGTCGCCTTGCCAAGGCACTTAGTCTTTGCAAAAACCCAAGCGAAAAACTTTTTAAACTTGGTCAAGAATGTGGCAAGGACAAAGATTTTTCAAACTTTGAGGAGATTTTTACCGACCTAAATAAGTATTTACTCGACGGCATGCCTTGTGATCAAGGACTTTCAGCCGTACTTGACGGAGGAAGTTTGTATTTAATTACCAATAATAACCTCCATGCAAAATACCAGGACGCTATCAACCTTGAAAATTCAAGAAATGCCTCTTGCGAGGGTGGTCACAGCCACGACCATCACGAGTCCTTTGAGCTTGGAAACGGCTCAGTAAAAGACTTAAAAAATGAAGAATCCTCCTACCATAAATACAGGCTAGATTTTCTAAGAGGATATTTTTCAGCAAGTCCCTATGAGGTTGAACTTGTAAATGGGATTAATTATAAAATAACAAAAAAATAAGACCCCGAAGGGTCTTTAAAATCTCATAATCCCAAAAGCTCTCTCAAATAAAGAGAGCTTTTTTGATTGAAGTTTCCTATATAAATGGATTGTAAAACCTGCCCTGATTGATGAAAAATAAAGAAATTCCGATTCCGACCAAAGCTAGGGTGATAAATAAAATTACAAAGTCATTTTTACCAAAGGGTCTAGCCTTGTACCAAGTTCTAGTTTTATTTTTTCCAAAACGTCTTAATTCCATGGCTTGGGCTATGGCTTCAATCCTCTCTAGACTGTCAAAAATTAGGGGAATTACAATATTGCTACTCGCCTTAATTCTCTTTACAAGACCTGCCTTCTCGCTCATTTCTATCCCCCTAGCCTGGCTTGCCTGCCTAATATCAAAATAAGATTTTTGGATGTCTGGTATATACCTAAGGGCAAGGGCGACTGCGTAAGAGATTTTGTAGGATAGGCCAATCCTATTTAGGCTTGATGAAAATTCGGATGGATCTGTGGCAAAAATAAAAACTATAGCCAAGGGAATGGTTGAAAAATACTTAAGAGCGACGTTAAATTCGTAAAAAACTTGCTCCAAAGTCAGGGCGTACCTTCCAGTGCCAAAAATAAGTGTCCTTGACCCATAGAGTCCCACCCCATAGGCTGGCTCAAAAATATAAATTGCAAGGATATTGATTAGGGAAAAGACTGCGACAATTTTTATCAAAAATGCCACATCTTCCCAATGAATTTCTGCAATTTTCATTGCCAATAGCGATAGTGCCATAACGAGGATTAGAAATCTTGTGTCATAGCTAGTCATGACTATTACAGAAAGGAGGATAAAAGCAAGCAGTTTTGTTGTGCCAGAAAGTCCATGAATAAATGTATCGTTCTTGATATATCCGAGGGTCTTATTCATCTCTTGCTCCTTTCATAACCAATAAAGGTCTCTATAAAGTCAAGGGCATCCATACTTTTAAGCCTCTGACCAAGTTTAAAAAGCGATGTCTCGGCAAGATTTGCCCTGTCAATTAATTCACTTTGACTAAAAAGCTCAGCTGGAGTAGTATCAGCTAGGATTTTCTTATCACCGATTACAAGAGCCCTATCTGTATATTCCTCAATTAGGTGCATATCATGGCTAATCATTAGGATGGTTAGGTCATATTCTTTGTTGATTTTCCTTATAAATTCCATCATTTTTGTATAGTGGTGGAAGTCTTGACCGGCTGTCGGCTCATCCATAATAATCACTTCTGGGTCCAAAACCAAAATCGAAGCTATAGTGACCCTTCGTCTTTGCCCGTAAGAAAGAGCGGAAATCGGCCACTTCCTAAAGGAATATAGGCCACAAATTTCAAGAGCATCGTGAACTTTCTTCTTGATTACATCTTCGGCCACTCCCCTCACCCTCAAACCAAAAGCGACTTCATCAAAAATCATAGTCTTTGAAATCATAGCGTTTGGATTTTGGAGGATGAAGCCAACCTTATCGGCAATTTCTTTTATGGATAGGTCTTTCGAATCCTTCCCTGCAAGGATTATTTTCCCAGAATCTGGTCTTAAGAACCCACACATAAGCTTGGCGAGTGTTGATTTTCCTGCTCCATTCGGACCTAAAATCGAAATTATTTCCCCCTTGTCAATCTCTAGGGAAAGATTTTCCAAAATATTTTCCCTCTCATAGGAGAAGGTTAGATTCTCTATTTTAATCACTTCTTCATTAGTTTTTTTGATTTCTTTGCCGACCTGCCCCTTGGCCCATCCTTCTATCTTGGCTAGGTCACTTGGAGATATATCAACTTCATCAAAGTCTCCAAGCTTTTCGTATCCAGAAATGTCTACGCCAGCGTATTTCATAGCGTCGATATAAAGAGGTCTTCTAATACCGATTTTCTCCAAAATATCTGACTTTAAAAGGTCAGTCGGACTCATATCCGCAAGAATTTTCCCACCGTCAACAGCAATTATCCTATCGGGATCAAGTAAAAGGGCCTCTTCAAACCTATGTTCAATTACAATAACTGTGTAACCAAGCTTATCAGCGAGCCTTTTTAATAACTCCATAGTCCTTCTGCCAGACTTTGGATCAAGATTTGCCAGAGGTTCATCAAGTAATAAAATCGGCACATCTGAAACCAAGACCCCAGCTATGGAGACCGATTGCTTTTGTCCCCCCGAAAGCTCTCCAGGTTTCATTTCTAAAAGCTTAGAAAGATTTAATTCTTTCGCCCACTTCTCAACGATTTTTTTCATCTCTTCCTGGTCTACATTGTCATTTTCTAGAGAGAAGGCAATGTCTTCGGCAACTGTAAGGCCTACGAATTGACCGTCTGTATCTTGAAGAACTGTGCCTACCGATAGGGATAGGTCAAAAATAGACGAATCAAGTAAATCTTTTCCATCAATTAGACAAGAGCCTGTTATATCCCCAGGAAAGGTGTTTGGAATCTGTCCATTTAGGCTTTTGGCAAGGGTGGACTTGCCAGAGCCAGATGGGCCCACAATTATTATTTTCTCGCCCTTTTTCACTTTTAAATCTATGTCAAAAAGCGAAGGTTCGACCTGGGACTTGTATTTAAAATTGTACTTGTCAAAAACTACCAGGTCCTGTCTATTTTCCATATATCCTAATCTCTTTTTAGTGAATTATCTGCTGTTCTTGTCTTAGCATAAGCTGCGATTAAAATTGTACCTAAGATACCAACTGCTACTGAATTTAAGCCTGCTGATACAAAACCTTGGGCAAAAACCTTGTTAGCTGGTTCTGAATAGATTAAAATATCCAAAACTGGTGCAATGATTCCCCAGCAAAGAACATTTACAATAATTTGGCCAACATTGAATTTAACCATGTCTTTTTTTGTAAAAGCGCCCTGAGAAATGTCAAGTTTAGATCCAACTAGACCGTAACCAAAGCCTGTGATGCCTGATGTTACAACCCATGACCACCATAGACCATAAGTTAGAAGGTCCTTAATAGCATGGCCAATAAGACCGATTAGGCCGCCTGCTACTGGTCCAAAAAGAACTGACATCAAAGCCAAGAATGGATAGGTTGTTTCAACTGATGTGTTTGGTATAAAGCCAACTGGTATAGATAAATACCTACCTAGGATAAAAAATACAGCAGCGCCAATACCGATAGCTACAATTGTAGTAATAGAATTATTCTTTTTCATTATTGCTCCTTTTTAATAAAAATACTCCAATCTGCCCCTGTACCGATTTGGTAGGTGGCAGAAAATGACGCTTGGTTAATTGCGATACCAAGATTGATTAACGAATTGATATAGGCTACGGTTTCACCCAAACCTACATCTGCAAAGGAATGGCCAAAGGTCATCTGATTTTCATATTTTTTGATTCCCTTATAATAGATAATGACCTTAATCATATCCCCTTGTTTGATACCAGCTTCGTTTAGCATATCGAGGCTAATATTTGTCCATAAAGATCCAAACCTAATATCTAAGATGTCAACAGTGCCTTCTATGACTCCATCAGTGATTTTTGCATCTTTTATGGTTTCATAGCAAAGCTCATCTAGACTAAGCGTATCTAGAAAATCATAATAAGAAGTATCACCGGCAAGTTTTGCCCCGTTGTAGGCATAGACATCTCTACCATGGAAGGTGTGAGAATTTTCGGAAAAAGGAAGTCTATCCTTTATCTCGTCTATAATCCTTGCAGACTCAAGGCCTATATATTTTGCCACATGGGAAATGGTGCCATTATCTGGTGTGACTATATAGTGACCTGACTTGGTTTTTACCACTATAGAATGGCGACTAGAGCCAACCCCTGGGTCAACTACTGATACAAAAACTGTGCCCTCTGGCCAATACTTGATAGTTTGTAAAAGCCTATAAGATGCTTCAAAAATATTGTAGGGCATAATTTCATGAGTCAAGTCGTCTATGGTTAAGTCTGGATTTACCATAAAACTTACTCCGTGCATAGCGGAAACTGCTCCGTCTCCTAAACCGAAATCTGATTGAAAAACTAATGTGTTCATATAAATTCCTTTCAAATTATTACTAGGATATTATATCAACATAATTCTATCAGTCAATTTCCATAAATAAATTTTAGGCACGAAAAAACACCCATCGCCCTGATGGATGTGAAAAAACTCCATCAGCCAAGCTTTAGCACCTTACAAAAAGTAGGTTGCTGAAGGATCACAGAGCTTGTCTCTCCCCTTCTCTTTATGGTAATCTTATTATACTGCTTTTGATGGAATTTGCTATTATTTATTAAGCTCTGATTACTTATCTTATTTTTAACAAAAATATATAAAAATCTGCTATAATTATTATGTTACTATCCCTATACTGGTAACAGAAAGGGGGCGTTTAAATGAGCATATTATATCCCTTCTTGATAGCTGTCATGGCAAATGTAATAAGCTATTACCTTTGCAAATGGCTAGACAGCTTATCAGATAAAGATAGTAACTAGCCTAAATAAAAAGACAGGAGTTAGTCGAGTTCTCCTGTCTTTTTTTGCGTTCAAAATGAACATATTTCCTTCTTGTAGTTTAATTATACGTCCTATAGCATAAAATTCAAGCTTCATTCCCTTTAATGGATTCAGCTTATTCCCCCAAATATTTAACAACAACAGCAGCCATAGCCTTGGCGCAGATTTTCATGGCATCTTCTCTTATGTCAAATTTTGGGTGGTGGTGTGGGTATGGAGCGTCTTCCTTTTTTGCACCTACATAGAAAAAGCAGGATGGCCTTTCCTTGGCATAATAAGAGAAATCTTCTGATGGTGGCTGAGGACCACAATCAATTATGTCAGTCACTTCCTTGATATTTGCTTCCTTAACAGCATTAACAACCAGCTGGGTCATTTCAGGGTCATTGTATAAAACTGGGTAATCATCAGTATATTCAATCTCAACTCCAACCTTAAAAGTCTCCCCAATTCCCCTGGCAATGGTCTTTATTTCGTCTTCAATTGTTTTTTTGGTCTCATCTGCCATGGCCCTGACGTCGCCTTCGACAGTTACAGAATCCTTGATTATATTAAAAGTTCCCTTGCCGTCAAAAGAACCGATAGTCACAACTCCCACCTCGTATGGAGAAAGTCTACGGCTTACGACAGTTTGAACAGCTGTCACAAAATGACTTGCGGCTACAATTGAGTCGTTTGATAAATGAGGCATTGATCCATGACCTCCCTTACCTTGAAATTTTATCTTAAACATGGCCCTGCCAGTTTGGGTGTTGCCCTTGTGGTATTGAATAGTTCCATAATCCATGGCGGACATGACGTGAATGCCAAAAACATTATCAACCCCGTCGAGGACGCCCGCCTCAATCATCCCCTTGGCACCTCCGGGTGGGACTTCTTCGGCGTGTTGGTGGATAAGCACGATTTTTCCAGAAAGTTTTTCTTTTTTCTCACGGAGGATATCTCCAAGGACCATTAAATAGGCTGTGTGGGCATCATGTCCGCAAGCGTGCATGACCCCTTCGTTTTTTGAAGCAAAACTAAGACCTGTTTCTTCCTTAATAGGAAGGGCATCAAAATCAGCCCTAAGGGCAATTGTCTTGCCAGATTTTCCTGTATCAATTATAACCCTAAGACCATTACCGCCCATGTGGCTTGTAATTTCCACATCCTTATCCTTATAAAAGTCTTCAACGAATTCAGCAGTTTCCACTTCCTCAAAAGAAAGCTCAGCATTTTGGTGGATCCTTCTACGAAAATCAACCATTTGAACAAAACGATCATCGATTTCCTTATAAATTTCACCTAAAATTTTATTCAAAAAAATCACCTCTTAATGTAATTTTACCCAAAATTTGAGGGAAAATATAATAATTTAAAAAGGTATTCTTCTATTTTTGTTTAATAAGATTCCTTTACCATATTGATAATACAAAAGTGGCCAGAGACTTCTCCGCTCGCTACGCTCGGTCGAAGCGAGGGGTGTAGATTCATACCTTTTCTCAAGGTTTTTATTTTCTTATTGATAAAACTATTTTATAGTTTATTATCCCCATTATTTAATAACACATTTTTTATCTATAGAAAAATATAGCCCTAGAAAACAAGTACTGTTAAAAAGTCTCAGCATACAAAAAAGGCGATTAGTAGAAATTTCTTCTACAAAATCACCTTTTTTATCAATTTATTTTTATTTTTCAAGTGTCATTGCGTTGATTTGATCGCAAGCTTGCCATACTGGTGTAATGACATCGAAGCCTTTAATCCTGTTTGAATATCCTGTGTGGAATACATTTGAATATAGTGGGATTTCTGGTAGATAGTCGTTGTACCATTTTTGGAATTCTTCCCATTTATCTAGGTAGCCTTCTTTGTCAGTTGGGTCTGTTTTTCTTAAGTTTGATGTTACTTCATCAGCCTTTGGATCATTAACCTTGCTTCTGTTAAATGGACCCTCTGATGAATAGTAGAACCATGGGTCAAATGGTGTTGAAAAGTCTGAAGCCATTGAAAATGCAGTATATTGTGCATCTTCTTTTGGGAAACTTAAATAATCCATTAGGGTTGAGAAGGAACCTGCTGTCACATTATATTCCATACCAGCTTGTTTAGCATTTGGAGGAAGTTGGTTGGATATTAGGGTTGTGATTGGAGATTGTTCTGCACCATATTGGTTAACAACAAGCTTATTGCCATTTTCGTCATACCTATAATAGTCAAATCCTTCTTGGTTTTTGCTAAATTCATCGAGAGCTTTTGCCTTATACCATGGGGTCTTGCCGTCTTTTTCAAACTTGTAAGGAGTTTTATCTAACAATTCATTTGCCTTATCAATATTTAAAACCCAGTTTGTAAGTTTTTCTTGTAGGTCACTTCCTCTTTCCTTATACATCCATTGGCTTTGGCCGTACATACCATTTGTCACAACTCCATAACCACCTAGGAAAGCTTGAACAAATTCATTCCTGTCCATTAGGCTTGCTATAGCTTGTCTTACTTCCTTGTATTGAGTGGCTCCTCTGTCTGTTAAAAAGATTATATTTCCATAACCATTTCTTTCATAAGAAGTTAACCCTATTTTGCCTGCTTCTTGAGCTTTTTTAAGTTGGTCAATTTTAGCTCCATCAGTTTCACCTTCCCAAATGTCGATGTCGCCATTTTCTAGGAGGTCTGGGCCTATATTTCTATTTACCAATTGAACTATGATGTGAGGGATACTTGCTTTTTGGCCCTTGAAGTTACCTTGGTAATTCTCATTAAGGTCAAGTTTTACCATGTTATTTTCAAATTTATTGAATTTATAAGGTCCGCAAGTAACAGCAGGATTGAACCTGTAATCGCTAGTTTCTTTTATCATGGCTTCTTCAATTAGAAGTCTTGTTGGATCAACATCACCGTTTTTTCTGGCCTCTAAATCTTTTTCTTTTTGATCTAATTCTTCCTTGGCTTTTTTGTAATCTTCGCTTTCCTTATCCTCACCTTCATTGTCTTTGTCAAAGTTTTCTTTTAGGAGGGCAATTTGATTATCTATAGATTTCTTGTAATTTTCCTTGTCTTGGTCAGTCACTTGGTAGCCATCTTTTACAACAAGTTTCTTACCATCTTTTGCTACAGCAAGGTTTTGACCAATATAGTGAAGAGGTGTAGGACCTGCATTTGATAGGGCTTGGGATTCAAAATATGGTAGTTGTGAAGCATCGACTGTTATAGAGAAAGTATAATCATCGATTTTTTCAAGACCTTCGAATGAATCTGAATCGCCCTTCTTGAAAGCATCGAATCCCTTAAGAGAATCGCCACCAACATTTAAAGAGCCTGTAAGAGTGTTAAAGTCCTTATCAGATTCTAGTAGGATGCCGAAAAGATAATCATCAGCTGTAATAGGCTCACCGTCTGACCATTTCAAATCTTTTTTGATGGTATATTTAGTAGTCATAGACCCATCTTCATTCTTGATCACTTCAGGATCCTTTTCAAGAGCTGCTGTATTTGTTTGAAATTGGCCATATTCGTCAATTACATAGCAATTATAGCCATTATTTCCTTCGATACCCATAAACCTTCTAACATTTACATCATTGGCATCATTGTTGTAGCCTTGGATGAAGTCACCATTAATAGTACCAACACCCAAAACGATGGTATCATCAGCTGTTTGCTTTTCGAAATTATCAAGATTTTCTTCTTGACCATCGTTAGATCCACCAGCTTCCTTGCTTTCTTCTTGTCCGCTTGTTTTACTTCTCGCTTCGTTGTTAGAATCTGAACTAGATCCACAAGCCGTAAGACTTAGGACTAAAGCCAAAGCCATTAAGGATGAATAAAGTTTTTTGTTCTTCATACTAACCTTCCTTTTCTTATGTATATTTTTTTTAAAATATTTTCAACTCTACCCCTATTATTCATCCTGGTCAAAAATTTTTGTATATATATTAATTTCCTTTTTTAGTTTAGTAGATTTCTAGGTGTGGTAATATCAGGCTAAAGGACTTTGTACCCCCCCCAAGTTTTTCATTTCCTAAAGCGTTATTATTCATCAATTATTCGCAAATTATTCGCATTATCATAATAAGAGCATAAAAAACAAAACAAAAAAATCCAGCCACCTTTAGAATACGAAAAATACAAAATAGCCAGGGTCTTCTCCGCTTAGTTTACATCAAGCAAGGTCGAGAAGAGAGGAAGCGAGAGTTCCATTTCTTACTATTTTTCTAAGTTTTAGATTACTTTATTTAATAAAACAATTTTAAAACTGTTTAAAAACTATTAAAAATTAGTATCATATCTCATTTATTATGTATTTTAAAATCTCAAGACTCCGTCAAAAAAATTGCACTGACGCACGTTTACAAGTAAATTTCAGTAGCTACTGTGAGAAAATCTTAATATCAATTAAAAGTCAGACTAGATTGCAATTTTTAGGAGGCTTGTGATTTTAAAACTTCAAAAGAAAATCAACAATAAACGAAGAATCAGACCATACCAAAAAAAGCTTGCCGAAAAGGCAAGTTTCTGCTTTCGCCCTCCGCTTAAGGAGCAGTCAGGGGTGAAGCGTAAGGGGGTCTTAGGGGGAACCAGTGAGGGGGCCTCTGCCGCCCCCTTGGGTTCCCCCTATGAACGAAGATTCAACTGTAAATTATATAACATTTATAAGATTAAATTTAATTTAAAATTAAAGCACAAATAATTTATCTTGGATAAAAAAACCAGGTTGATTTCTCAACCCAGTTTAATCTGTATTATGCTTTTGCTTCTTGCCTAGCTTCTTTAGAAGCTTTCTTAGATTTAGTAATGTTTCTAAAACACAACCTATCGTTTTGAACATAAATCCTAATAGTCATGTCCTTATCAAGCTTGTTATCAAGAATATCTTCAGCAAGCCTATCGTCTATCATCTTTGTGATGTGGCGTTCTAGTGGTCTTGCTCCATATTCGGAGTTGAAGCCTTCCTTGGCAAGGAGGTTTACAACCCTCTCGTCAAAGGCTATTTCTATGCCGATTTCATTAAGTCTAGCCCTAGTTTTTTCAAGCATTAAGCCAGTTATTTCCCTGATATTAGCTTGGCTTAGGGAATTGAACATGATTGTTCCATCTAGCCTGTTTAAAAATTCTGGCGCAAAGGAATCCTTGATGGCCTTTGTTATTATTTCCTTGTTGCGTTCGTTGTCGGCCTCTTGCTTATCTTCTGCCAGGTCAAAACCGATTGATGTGGCCTTAGCAAGGCTTGATACACCAACATTTGAGGTCATAATTATTATTGTGTTTTTAAAGTCAATGGTCCTACCCTGACCATCTGTGAGCCTTCCGTCATCTAGGATTTGAAGAAGGAGGTTAAAGACGTCTGGGTGGGCCTTTTCGATTTCGTCAAAGAGGATTACGGAATATGGATTGGTCCTAACTGCCTCGGTGAGTTGGCCACCTTCTTCGTAGCCAACATAGCCTGGAGGAGATCCCACCAAACGGCTTACGGCAAATTTTTCCATATATTCACTCATATCCATCCTAACTAGCCTGTCTTCTGAGCCAAAAAGGGCCCCTGCTAAACTTTTTGCAAGGTAAGTCTTACCCACACCTGTAGGTCCCACAAAGATGAAAGAACCAATTGGTTTTTTAGGATCTTTAAGTCCTACCCTTGCCCTTTTGATGGCACGGGCAACACTTGCTATTGCCTCATCTTGGCCGATAACTGTGCCCGCCAAATTTTTATCAAGGCTAGCATACTTGGCTTTTTCGTCTTCTGTGAGCCTTTCAACTGGAACTTTGGACCAAGAAGCGACAATATTTGCTATATCATCGTAGGAAATAGCTAGCTTGTAGGCCGCTTTTTCCTCTTCCTTTTCCTCTTCCAGGTCAAACTTCTTTTGATTTATTATATCGCGGAGCTTGGCGGCCTTTTCGAAATCTTGGTCAAGAACTGCCTGGTCCTTTTCCGCCTTCAATTTCTCCAGTATATCTTCATTGGTATCTGTGTTTTCTTCCTCATCGTCAAAGGCCAAAATCCTTAGCTTTGAGGCCGCCTCGTCTATTAGGTCTATGGCCTTATCTGGCAAGAATCTATCTGTAATATACCTATCAGATAGGTCAACAGCCGCATTTATGGCCTCGTCTGTGATTTCTACCTTGTGGTGGTCTTCGTACATAGGCTTTAGGCCCCTAATGATTTTTTTAGAATCCTCAAGGCTTGGCTCGTCGACTTGGACTTCCTGCATACGTCGAGCAAGGGCCGAGTCCTTTTCCACGTGTTTCCTGTATTCATCAATGGTTGTAGCCCCTATTACCTGAAGATCTCCCTTAGCCAAAATTGGCTTTAGGATATTGGCCGCATCCATTGATCCTTCGGCAGCACCAGCACCTAGAACCATGTGAAACTCATCTATAAATAAAATCAAATCGTCACGATTAGCGGCTTCTTCGAATAATTTTTTTAGCCTATCTTCAAAATCGCCCCTGTACTTGGTCCCTGCAATCATTGAAGCAAGGTCCAGGCTTAAAATAGTTTTGTCCTTCATAATGCCAGGGAGATTCCCATTTACAAGTTCATATGCAAGACCTTCTGCGATGGCAGTCTTGCCCACGCCTGGTTCCCCGATTAGGATTGGGTTATTTTTGGTCCTTCTCATTAGGATTTGGATTATCCTCTTGATTTCCTCATCCCTACCTATTACCGGGTCAATCTTTCCGGCCTTGGCCATGTCATTTAGGTTTGTGCAGAAATTTGTGATATTTTCACTGAATTTAGAAGGTGCCTTACCTTCTGATTTTTCTGCCCTAACCATGCTTAGGAGTTGCTTTTTGATTGTTTCCTTGTCCACTCCTGAGAGTAAAAACATGATATTTGTGAAGGAATCTTCATCGTTTATAATTGCCAAAAGGACGTCTTCTTCACTTGTGGCAAGGGCACGTCTGTTATTGGCGTAAAATCTCGCAGTTTCTAAAATTTTCCTTACTTTTTTGCTATATTCAGTCGCAGGCCTTACAGCTGTGCCCCTGCCAATATTGTTAATGACAATGGACCTTAAAAGCTCGTAATTAGCACCTGCCGCCTCTAGGGCCTTAGTCGCCCCTGACCCTGTTTTCATGAGGGCAAGGAGGAGGTGTTCAGTCCCTATATAGTCGTGGTTTAGACTATAGGACTCACGCCTGGCCTGTTGGGTTAGTCTGTTTAATCTATTATTTTCCATGGCTTTCCCCCATTTCTTTCATCAAATATTCGTACCTTCCGGCATCGAAATTTTCCTTATACTTGTGAGAAGAAAGATTTTTGATCATCTTATTTAATTCATCTTCTGATAATTTTATATTAAAGCCCAAAAGTTGGTATTTTTTAAGCCTATAAAGGCCCTTCATCATCTTATCAATGCTCTTAACAAGTCCTGTTTCAAGGCTTTTTTCGATTAAATCAATCTCTTCTTCTACTTCTCTATCGTCTATATTATTTAAAATCCTATAATCTCTCCTAAACCTTCTCTCGTTTTTGACCAGAGTTTCTAGGTCTTTTTCTATCTTTTTGAGGTAGGATTCAGGCTTTTCCCTGTAATTTCCATAATTTTTTAGCAAATATAGGTCATCTGCATAAGACTTTAAGCCTTGGGGAATAAATTTCTGTGGGTATAGGCCTGCGTAAACCATAGCCTGCTCAAAGCCTGCGTAGGTTTTTGGATTATCAATCAAACCAAAAAGGAATAATTTCATCCAAATTTCGAGGCCTGTTCCCGCATTTCTCGCCCCACTTGTCAGATAACCGTATTCGCTAGAAAAGGCAAAATCAAAATGGCTATCGAGAACTTTTTCAATTTCGACTGCCTTTTTGTAAGCCCCAGTTAAATCCAAATCAAAGTTTGAAATATTTATGGAAATGTGGTCCCTATCGTTGATTACAAGGGTAGTATCCCCCTCAAAAATAAGGCCAACCTGGGCAAGTTTATTAGTCACATCAGGACTTAGGACCATTTCTGAAATGAGTCTATCAATGGTTTCGTCGTCCAAATCAGTAAGTAAAACAAGCCTATCACCAAAAACGCTCCTTACCATATCCATTATTACAAGGGACTCGTCATAGGTCATGGTTGTTGGAAAATCATAGCCCTTGATGTTTCTCCTTAAAGATAGGTTGGTAGAGATTAGGATGTCTTTTGCAAAATCTCTCAATTTTTCACCTGCATATTTAATTTATCAATTTTTTCCTTAAGATCGGCTGCCAGCTCATAATCCTCTGTTTGAACAGATTCGTTGAGCCTCTTTGATAATTCCTTGATCTCATCAGCCACTTCTTTAAACTTTCTTTCTGCTCTTGGGTAGGCACCCTTGTAGTCGCTAAAATTGTTGTAGGTCTTTAAAACCTTGTCTGTAAGGGCCTTGTCTAGGTTATAGCAATGGGCACAACCAAAGACCCCATTTCTAATATTTGACTCCAAATTCCCACAATATGGGCAGGATTTTTCATCTACATTTAGGATATAGGACAATTCTTTGTTGGCCTGGTTGTATTTATATTCATAAAACCCATCTATAACTTCCTCAAGACTTGGGATAAACTTTTGCAAAAGTCCTTCCAAATCCTTTGGATTGAAAGAAATATTTTCCCCGCTAATTTTTGTCGGATCAAAATTTTCTGGAGCATTTGAATATTTTTTCATACAATCTGAGCAAAGGTGGATATTGTGGCTATTGCCATTAAAAATCACCTTTAGGCTCACACTGGCATCCTTGCCGCATTTATCACATTTCATATTAACTCCTTGCCAAAATACTCAAAAGAAGGCTTCTGACAATCGAGGCCCTGACTGTGTTTCGGCCCTTGGCCTCAATATCTGCCAGGGTCTTATCGCTTGTGGCATACCTTGCCATCAGGTACTCGTTTTTGTCAAAATATTCCCTCTCGTAAAGGTCTCTAAAAAGATTATTGGCGTTTGATTCGCTCATTTCCTTGGCCAAATTCCTAAGTAAATAGGAAATATAGTCGTCTTCTTCGACAATGCTTATTATCTTTATAAAGCCATTGCCCCCACGCTTACTCTCGATTAGGTAGCCGTTATAAGGTGTAAACCTGGTTGAAAGCACGTAATTTATCTGACTTGGCGAACAATCAAACTGACTCGCCAGCTCATTTCTCCCAATTTCCAAAGCGCCGTCCACGCTATCTTCGAGCATGAGCTTTAGAAATCTTTCTATTTGATTAGTTAAACCTGCCATAATCTCCTGTCTTTCTCTATTTATAGGTCAAAGCTTACTGACTATCTCTGACCATTGCCTGTAAAATAAAGGAAGCCTCGCTTCCTAAATGAATTATACTAGATTGCTAGGAATTTACAATGTAAATTTCTTTTAAAAACAAAAGCACCCCAGAAATCGGCCAGGGCACTTAATTTCCTTTGATAATTCCTTCTTAGTCCCTACGGTTCCTGTCCCCAAATAAGAGGAAAAGTCTCAATAATTGAAGGGCTGTCGCAAGGGTTGCTGCCACATAGGTGAGGGCAGCTGATCTTAGCATATCCTTTGCTCCTGGGATTTCACTTTCATCAAGGATATGGGTCCTTTCAAGGGCTACTATAGCACGCCTTGACGCATCAAACTCCACAGGTAGGGTTATGATTTGGAATAAAAGTGTAAGGGAAAATAGGGCCAAGCCTATGGTTATTAGCTTTTGTTGGGATAAAAATACTCCTGCCAAAAGAATTGGAAAAGATAATCTCGATCCAAAATTAACCGCAGGCACCATATAGGATTTGACCTTAAGAGGTATATAGCCTTCCTTAAACTGGATAACGTGGCCAATTTCGTGGAGAGCCACAGCCAAAGATGCTATTGACGAATCATGGAAGGATGTGTCAGATAAGGCGACCTCCTTGGTCATAGGATTGAAATAATCTGACAAGGACCCAGGAATTCTCTTAATAGAAATATCCCTGTAATTATTGTAATTAAGGACCATCTGGGCCGCTTCCGCCCCAGTCATCCCGCGTTTTGACCTAATTTTACTATACTTATTAAATTTTGAAGTGATATTAGCCTGGGCCAGCATTGAAATCACAAGGCCAATCAATACTAAAAAGTAAGTTCTATCAAAATAAAATCCATATGGATACATAATATTCCTCGTTTCTATTTTCAAAAAATTGGTATTAAAGCTATTATATTCAAATTTTCTTAAAAGTCAAAGAAGGTCAAAGTTCTTTTCACTAGTGAGTCTATTTATCCGAGATAAAATATCTTTTTTTGTTAATCCGAGATTAACCGTATCACAATAATAATCTAGGTCATTTACATTACCCCTCCGTAAAAAGGGGAGGCCCAAGGGACCTTCCGCAGGGTCCCTCACTCGCCTCCCCTTAAACCCCTCTCGGCTACACCCCCGAGCGGCTCCTTATGCGGAGGGCGAAATCAGAAGCTTGCCTTATCGGCAAGCTTTTTTTAGTAGAGAGAACGTCCTTGTTTTAGTTGGTGTATTTACCCAGAGATTTCTAATATTCAAGCCCCTAAAAACTGATAACTCGGCTTCGCCTCAAACAATCAGTTTTCTTAACGGGGCTTTCTATTAGAAATCTTTGCCCGATAAAGAAGATATTTTATCTCGAAGTTCTAGAACTTGCGAGGCTCGTTTGGCTTCCGCCAAACATTGCTAGATGACTTTTACTTAGACGAAGAGTTTAAAATTTAAGACCAAGTATTTTAAGATCCCAAGCATCCGTTAAGAAAATTGCACTGACAGCTCTTTACAATAAAGAATACAATAACTACTGTGAACTGATTTTCAAATGTAATACACAAGTCAGACTAGATTGCAATTTTTAGGAGGCTTGGAATTTTAAAAGAGTTAGGATATTAATATACTAAAACAAGGGCTCCTACATATCAACAAGTTTGCCGATAGGCAAACACAATATCCCCCGTGAGGGGTCGCCCGGAGGGGGTAACGGAAGGGGTTTTAAAGGGGACCCGATGGGGGAACGTGCGAAACGTTCCCCTGGGGTCCCCTTTTTACGGAGAGGTCATGTAAATGACCTAGATTATTTAAATGATACAGTTAATCTCGGATTAACGAAAAAAAAGATAATTTATCTCGGATAAAAAAATCTTATTTTATTTGCAAAACCATCTTCACATGTTCAATTCCATCGAGCAAAAAGACCTCTGAGTCTTCCACGAAGCCCACCTTTTCATAAAGTTTTTTGGCGTAGGTTTGGGCTTCTATGATAATTTTTCTGGTCTGGTATTTTTCCTTTGCTGCCTTTATAGCTTCTTTTAGGATAAGGGTGGCGTGGCCCTTTCTTCTTTCTTTTGCGATGACTCTTCCTAGGTGAACTTGTCCTTCTTCTTCGTAGACCCTGGCGTAAGCTAAGATTTGACCTTGGTTTTCCAAATAAATATGGATAGCATCATAATCTTTTCCGTCTATTTCCGGGTAGGGACAGGCTTGTTCTACCACAAAAACATCGACCCTGAGTCTTAAGATCTCATAGAGTTCACGCTTTGTTAAGTCATCAAAAGTTTTAATTATACTCTGCATTATTATCCCCATCTAAATTCCATAAATTTGTAAATATCATTTATCCTGTTAATCTCTTATCCTAAAACAATTATAACAGATTGTGTTGAGAATAAAACCTGTTTTTACCCGATTATCATTAAATATCTAAATTTCCAAAATTTTCATAAAGCAAATTCCTAACTTAATATAACCTATCAATATCTTTAGAGACCTTACTAATAAATTGGAAAATAATCCATAACGTCCCGGAAATTTCAAATATTTTTAAAAATACAAACAGATTATCAATATTTATTGAAACTCCCGGATAAATAATGTATAATGATTCTTATTATCAATGCATTTCTTTATTTATGAGTAAAAGGAGAATTTATGAAAAAAACAAAAATTATAGCCCTAGCTATGTCAGTAAGTCTTGTACTCGGAGGAGCCTACATCATAGACTCAAAAACCAACATAGCCTATGCTGAAGAAGAAAAAACCATCGCCCAACAAATAGAAGAAAAAGAAGCTAATATTCAAGAACTTGAGAAAGAGAACTCAAAAATCGATAAATAAGTTTCTGACCTAGAAAAAAGTCTGGATAATTTAAATAAATTAAATAAGGAACTTGAAGCCTTAGCTTCAGAAGCAGACAAATTATACGAAATTTATGCACCTAAATATGAAAAATGGGAAGGGCTAGATAAACTCGTTAATGAGGGTATAGCTAAGCGAAAAGCCTTATACGACGAATATAAAGCCTTGGCTGATGAGTTGAAAAAAAACCCAACAAATAAAGAGCTAGAATCCCAAACAAAAGCCAAAGCCTACGAATGGGACAAACAAGATAAAATAGTAAAAGAAGATACCAAAAAAAGAACTGAGCAATATCGTGCAATAAAAGCCGATGAAAAAAAATATGCAGAAGCCAACGCCAAGTATCTTGAGAAAAAAGCTGAAGTAAGCGAAGAAGAAGAAAAGACCAAAGGTATTTCTGAGAAAATCGAAGAAAAAAAAGAAAAAATAAAAAATAATAGCAGAAAAATCAATGTTCTAGAAGAACAAAGAAAAACTCTTGAGGATTTAAAAGCCAAAGAGGATAAAGAAAATATAGATGATAATGAAGACGGCGATGAAAAACAGAAACCTGTTGAACAGCAAATTGCTGATGATAAGAATAAACTCGATAAGCTGAAAGACGAAAACAAAAAACAAAATGAAGAAATAGATAAGTTAAAAGGACAAATGGCAGACACCCCTAGCCTAAGAAATGAGTTTGAACAATTAAAAAAAGATAGGGATGCTAAATACGATATTTATGTAAATAAAAATAAAGAGCTAGATGAACGCAGGATGGAACATTCAAAGGCAAATGAATTAAAGGACGAACTAAAAAACAAATATAAAGATGCCCAAAAAAAACTCGATAAAGATCCAGATAATGCAGCTCTACAAAAAGAAGTAAATGAAATATTAAAAAATTGGCAAGAGAATAATGAAAAGTTAGAAAAAGCCGAGCAAGCTTGCAATAAACTAGATGATGAAATAGATTCAATAAATAAGGATTATGAAAACATTAATAAAAAATACAAAGAATTTAAAACTGACCTTGAATCCAAAGAAGATGAAAATCAAAAACTAGAATTTAAAATAGGATTAATAAACAAAAGAATCAAAAAAAACGAATCAAAAATACAAGCCCTAAACAGCAAACTAGAAGCTAACAATACCAAGGTTCTTAATAAGTCTAAAGAAAATGCTAATAAAGAAATTGACAGACTTTCTAACCTCAGCGAAGAGGAAAAGAAAGTGGCTAAGGATAAGGTTCATAAGGCCGATACTGTAGAAAAGGTCAACCAAGCCCTTGAAAATGCAAAGAAATTAGCTGAGAAAAATTTAGCTAAGGCCAAGGAAGAGGAAAGGAAGAATAAGGAGAAAAAAGATTATAATCCAATCCTTCCAGACCCAGACTATAATTACTACCTAGGCGGAGACAAGGACAAAGATACCAAGAAAAAGACCCTCTCAGCCAAGACTGTCCTCAGACTAAAAGAGGCTGTCGAGAGAAGCAAGACCGCCATTAAAGCAGCTGAGCTCCTAATGGAAATAGCTCCAAAGAAAGTAGCTGACGTCAAACCACAGCTATTACAACTAATCAAAAAATCCAAAGAACTTCAAAAAATAGCAGAAAAAATCCTAGCCGAAAATGGTTATGCTTATTAGGCAGATTTGACAAAAATAAATCACAAAATAATATTATAAACAAGAGATAATAGAAAAATTTAATCCTATAAATAATTCCCTATCCAAAAGGGAAAAAGATTAAAAAACCACTCTTATCTAACTAAAAGACCCGGGCGAAAAGCCCGAGTTTTTTTGCCCAAATAAACCCTTATCAGGATTTAGGTTGGTAGACAAAAATTTTTACAGTCCCTTTTCTAAAATCTAAACATTACAAAAGAAAAAATCCCCACACATATAAATTTGTGAGAGGAGTATTTATCATATCTTATTATATCTTGTATTATTCTCTTGGTAATTTTTTGCAATAGGGTGCTGGTAATTTTTCGCTATAGGATATGCAAATTTTTGCCTATGGGTATTAGAGTTTACTTATATACTAGGGCAATTTTATCCTAGCCTTGCTGGGGTTTTTATCTTAAAAAAATCTTCAAAAAAGACCCCAGATGGGGCCAAATTTATAGGTTTATAAGTCCAAAAGTCAAAAACATGAGGTATTCTTTGATGAAGTCGAGAAATGTCTTATCAAAGCCAATTCCAATTACTATATAAATTACGTGCACTGCCGCAAATATTACTATGAAGAGCAAAATGAGATTGTCGTATTTTTTTCTTAAGAAAATCCCTATTATAAACAGCCACAAGGAAAGGCTTAAGGGCAAAAGGATTGGGTTTAAAAAAGTATTTTCAAAATCATATCCAAGACCAAAGTCTTCCCCAAGAAAGATAGTCAAAACAGTATAGGCGATTACAAGTAGGCTTGCTATACAATATAGGTTTCGTTTTTTGTCGTAATTCTTATCCATATAAGATACTTTCATTTCAAAATTTAATCAGGTTTTCTTATGTCTATTATATCACATTTATAGCTAAAGTATATTTTTACATAAAAAGAAGTGGGCATTGTGCCCACCATCTTTTTTCAGGAGTCTATTAAGTCTCTTTTATTTTAAGCAACGCCTTTCCTAAGGAACGTAATCTTTTTACAATCAATGCTCCTGTTCGTCGCATCTATTGTAAAAAATTACGGAAGGTTTCTCATCAATTTTCCTGCGGACTTTGTCCTTGTAAAATTGTGAGAATCGTTCAAATTTTGCCAACAAAATTTGAACTACCTTTCTATATAGGTTCCTGTCTCGCCTTTTAGGCCGTCTAGAGCTTTTTCTAGAGATGTGATTAACGCTTTTCCGCCTTCTTTGTTTCTTACGAAGGATAGGGCTGCTTCTACTTTTGGTTTCATTGAGCCTTCTGCAAATTCTCCGTCTGCTAGGTATTTTTCAGCTTCTTCTATTGATAGGTGTCCTAGCCATTCTTGGTTTGGTTCTCCGAAGTGGATGGCTACCTTTTCTACTGCTGTAAGGATTACAAGTATATCTGCTTCTACTAGTTCAGCTACTTTTGCAGATGTGAAATCTTTGTCGATTACTGCATCTACACCGATTAGTTTGCCGTCTTCTTTGATTACAGGGATGCCGCCGCCACCTGCTGCTACTACGATCATTCCATCGTTGTAGAGTTTTTCGACTGCTTTTTTCTCAATTATATCGATTGGTTTTGGACTTGGTACTACTCTTCTGTAGCCTCTGCCTGCGTCTTCTTTGAAGGTGAAGCCTTTTTCAGCTTGTTTTTCAGCTTCTTCTTTAGAATAGAATGATCCAATTGGTTTGGTTGGATTTTGGAAGGCTGGGTCTTCTTTGTCTACCAATACTTGGGTTACAAGTGATACTACGGTTTGGTCCATTTCTCTTTTTGCTAGTTCGTTTTCGATAGCGTTTTGAAGATGGTAGCCGATATAGCCTTGGCTCATGGCTCCGCATTCAGCAAATGGCATTTCAGCTGTTTTTGCTTCTGATTTGCTTGCTGTATCCATGGCTAGGTTGATCATGCCTACTTGTGGGCCGTTGCCGTGGGATATTATTACTTGGTTGCCTTCTGCTACTAAGTCTACGATTGATTTAGCAGTTACTGCTACTGCTTTTTTTTGTTCTTCTGGGCTATTTCCTAGTGCGTTTCCGCCTAGGGCAAGTACGATTTTTTTCATTGCTTCTCCTTAAGTTTGATTTTAGTTGTTTAAGGCTCTGTCAACATTTCTGATAAAGTCTTGAACATTTGTTACCATTGATACGGCTGTAACTGTTCCCCTGTCTGATAGTTTGTTTACAGCGAATTCTTGGATGTCGATTGTGTACATGTATACTGGTCTTACTACGCCGTCAAATACGTTGTAGGATGGGGTCATATTTCCTGTTGCGATTGTGTAGAGGATTGCGCCCATCATGATGATTGTAGATGTTTTTCTAGCGTGTTTTCTCATTTCGTTTTGAGCAGCATATACGTTGTTGATTGTTTCAGGGAGTCCTAGTCTGTCACGGATTGTGCCTGCTATTACTACTGGAACGTCCATTTCAACACAAGCTTTCATGAAGCCGTCTTTTACAAGTCCGCTTTCTACAAGGGCTTTGGTTGAGCCGTATTTTCTTGCTAGGTTGATTGTTTTGTATAAGTTTTTGGTTGTGTTTTGTTCTTTTTCGAATTTTTCTTGGCCCCAAGTTGTGCCGTAGATTCCTTTTTCAAGGTCGAATGCTGCAGTTTCTGTACCACAGAAGATTGCATTTACATAACCATTTCTTACTAATCTTTCTAGGGCTGCTCTTGAGTCTCTGTCGAGTGCTAGGGCTGCTCCTACGATTAATGTTACATAACCATTGTGTTCTTTTTCATATTTTAGTACTTCGTATAGGTTGTCATAGTCGATTGAGAAGGCTGTTTCTCTTGATCTTCCTGCTCTAAATGCGAAAGTATCTTGGTGGGCATCTCCTTCTAGGAAGCCTTGGGTCCATACATAGATACCTTCTGAAGCATCTTCTGTACGTCCGATTACTACCTTGTCACCTTTTTTAAGGTTTCTAAATTCAACTATGTTTACACTTTCTTCACCTGGTGTGTCGTTTGCTACACAAACTGTATCCATTCTAGATTGAGCAGCTAATACCCATTTGTCATTTATTTTGAAGTATTCTGGATAAACTGAAAGAGCGTGGTAGTTTCTTGGGCTAAGTCCATCTTCTTTTACTTCTTCTAGGGTTACATTTGGTGCATTTTTAAGAAAGTCTTTTTCAAAATCTGGGTGATGGTATTTTGGCATTTCAAATTTCATTATTGTATCTCTCCTTCGTTTTTATCTGCTTTTTTGTCAGCTTCTACGTATTCCATTTCAGGAATTTCCATTTCTCTAGCAAAAGCCTTGTTTGCTGGGCTTATTAGAGCTTTTTCACAGTTTACTACGAAATCTTGTACGTTTGTTACCATTGGCACGTATGCAAGATTTTCTCTAGCTGCTCCTACTTTGTGTACTACGTTTTCTGTTACGTCTACACAGTATAGGTAAACTGGTGAAATTTTTCCATCTTTTCTTACCCTATAGCTAGATGCCATGTTGGCTACTGATAGGGAGTGGAGCATGGTTGCTATACAAATAATTACTGTTGCCTTATCAAGTTCTTTCTTTGTTTCTGTAAGTGCTCTATCTTCATCGCCTATTACTTCTGGAAGTGGACCGTCATCTCTGATTGATCCTGAAAGTACAAATGGAACGTCCATGTCTGATAGGGTCTTGATGATACCGTCTTTTACATTTCCGCTTGCGATAAATTCTTTTATAGAACCTGTTGTTCTTACTTCGTTTAATAGGTCAAGGTGGTTATAGTGACCCATTGGTTGGTTTTCTTGGGTGTAGATATTTTGACCAAGAGCTGTATTTAAGAATCCACCTTCAAGGTCGTGAGTTGCCATAGCGTTTCCGCCTAATAGGCAGTTGATATAGCCATTTTCTGCAAGTTGGTTAAGGGCTTTTCTAGTATCATAGTCAAATACTACTGAAGGACCTAGTACCCATACTATATAACCATCTTCTGAATCTCTTTCGTGTTGTAAGAGTTCAAATAGGTTGTCATAGTCTTCAGAGAATGATGTTTCTACGGCCTTACCTGGTTTAGAATATACATCGTCTGGGAAGGCGTTGTTATAAACAAAGATACCGTCTTCGATTTTGCCGTCTTCGCTTACTACAACTTGATCACCTTTTTTAAGGTCTCTTATTTCTTCTACTACGATTTTGCCGTCTTTTAGGACTGCAACACAGTTTAATGATGTATGTTCAGGTAGTTGCCATTCGCCATTTACTTTATAGAATGTTGGCATATGGCGTGTTAGGTAGAAATCATCAGGTGCAACACCGTCTTTCTCTACTTCTTGTAGGCTAATGTCTGCTGCTTTCTTGAACTTTTCTTCTGAAAAGTCTGGTGTAACAAATTCTGGTACTTTAAATTCCATTCTTCTACTCCTTATTTTTATTTTCTTTTAATTCGACAGTGAACTTATTTTCACTATCAAAATCCAAAGTTAATTCTGAGAATGCTTTAATTTCGCTTTCGAGATTTTTCTCGCAAATCAAAAAGTAAACATCCTGTTCTATAAGCTTCTTTAAGCTCCTTGCATCAAAACCCTCTTCCTTGGCATAGACGCCGAATTTATCAAAAAATCCGTCCGCATAGGAGAGTTTTATCTGTCTTTCTGCTAGGGCTTTTTCTAATTCCCTAAAGTTTAGGTAAATAAGCTTATCTAATTTATCATCATCTAGAGGGCTTAGTTTGAAGACGTAATCGACATATTTGCCAAAGTCCACGTCAAATTTTTCTTTGACTAATTTTTCGTAATCTTCGTCACTATCTACAGTCATGGTTAGGACTACGATTGAGTTTTTAAGGTTGATGTCGCGTCCCTTGTTATCCTTGATTGTGCCGTCTTGGATGATTTGTAGGACCAAGTTTTGCACCTCGAAGTGGGCGTTTTCGATATTTTCAAAAACCAACACACTGTAAGGTCTGGTCCTTAATGCCTGGGTCAATACTCCTCCGAATTCGTATCCAACATAGCCAGGAGGGGCACCAATCAGCTTGGTGATTGATGACTTATCAGTAAACTCGCTCATATCGAAGCTAAGTAGGGATTTTTCTCCCTCATAGAGATAGTCTGCCAAAAGTTTGGCTATATAAGACTTACCCGAAGATGATGGTCCTGAAACATTAAAACTTAGGACTGGCCTTTTTCTCTCAAAGAGACCGCCTTCTGATATGATGTAGGTATTTATAATCTTATCGATCATATCATCGCCGCCTACGAATTCTTCCTTGAGTTTTTCTCTAACAAGTTTAATAGAATCAAGTTTGTCATATTGGAGCTTAGACTTTGGCATTCCGCTCATCTTTGAAATAATATCTTTGACTTCAGAAACGCCAACTTTTGTCCTCAGCGGATAATATTCTCCTTTATCTTCTATTTTCTTTAATTTTTCGCTTACTTTTTCTTTTAGACTTACGAACTTATCAAGGTTTTCAAAGTCTCTCTTATCCTTGGCTTCTTCTATCTCAAAGCCAATGATGTCGATTTCTCTTTCAAGCTTGACTATAGTTTCTTGTCTTTCTTTTTCTTTTTCATAGAGTTCAGTTTTTTGGGCAAGCTCTTCTTCAAGCTTTTTGATCTGTTCTTCTTTTTCCTTGGACCTGTGGCTTGATAGGCTGTCTTTTTCGTTTTTTAAGGCTATATTTTCCATTTCAAGCTGGACAATTTCCCTGTGGAGATTATCTAGCTCTTCTGGTTTTTGGTCCCTCGCCATTTTTACCTGGGCACAAGCCTCATCTATGACGTCTATTGCCACATCTGGGAGTTTCCTCTCAGTCAAAAACCTCTTTGATAATTTAACCGCTTCTGTGATAGCAGGGTCTGTTATCTTTATCATATGGTGGTTTTCGTATTTGGATTTTATTCCCCTCATGATAGCAATTGTTGTTTCAACGCTTGGCTCCTCGATTAGGATTTTTTGGAAACGCCTATCAAGGGCCTTATCTACCTCAATGTGCTTTCTGTATTCTTCGATGGTAGTTGCACCTATTGTTAAAATCTCTCCACGAGCCAGCATTGGTTTCAGCATATTGGCTGTATCCATTGTTCCCGATGCAGATCCTGAACCTATTATGTTGTGGATTTCATCTATAAATAGAATTATCCTTCCCTTAGAGTCCTTGATAATTTCAAGAATTTTTTTAAGTCTTTCTTCAAAATCTCCCCTGTATTTTGCTCCAGCAACTAAGGCTGTCATATCTAGGGAGAATATAATCTTATCTTTTAAATCATCTGGCACGTCGCCTGCCACAATCCTTTGGACAATACCTTCAACTATGGCAGTTTTACCAACGCCTGCATCCCCGATTAAAACCGGATTGTTTTTTATCCTTCTAGATAAAATCCTGATGGCGTTTCTGGTTTCTTCTTCCCTGCCGATAACCGGATCAAGCCTTCCTTCGATGGCTTCCTTGGTGAGGACTGTCCCGTATTTTTCAAGGTTGATTATAGTTTCTTGGTCGACGCCCTTTAGTAGGTATTCGTTAAATTTCTTGGCAACTAATTCGTTAAAAATTTGATAAGTTAGACCGTGTGTCGCCGCAAGTTTTGCTGTTGGCATATCGGCTTCTCTTAGGAGGGCCAAAACCAAGTGTTCGGTCTTGATTTTTTCTTCAAACTGGTTTCTAGAAATTTCTTCTGCTATCAAAAGAGCTCTTTGATAAGACCTTGATGTGTAGAGGGAAGAAATCCCCTTAGCTGACCTTAATTTGGTCAGGGCATTTTCTGTATCATCCAAAACATCTTGGTAGATTACCTTAAGTTCCTTAAAATAGGTTCTTATTAATTTTTCCTCTAAGGTCAAAATCGCATAGAAAATGTGAAGGTCAGATACCTCTACGTTGTTTTTCCTGATGGCAACCTTATTAGCTTCTTTAATAATTTCCACAGAAGATTGTGAATACTTACTTATGTCCATATTTACCTATCCTATCACCATAAATATAAGATGGGCAGCTATACCTGCTCCGAGTCCTCCTATAGTATGGCACAATATTGCATTACCTGTCATTTCTTTAGTCTCTAGGGCATCCATCATGGCTATGTGGGTTGATAAATAGCCTGACCAGCACATACAAATTGATGTAAATACTGCTATGTCGTTTGCTGTTACAACGCCTCTTCCAGACATATCTGCTACAACACCAATGGCTGCTCCTGCAGAACCTAGGGCTGTAATTGGCACAGCTATGGCTTCTGGTGAATTAAAACCAAATAGTGGGTTGATGAGGAAGGCAAGTTTTTCGCCTATCATTGGTAGGATTGCAATACCTTGGTTGGCTTCGCCTGTATAACCATTTGGGCCTGCGCCATTTGTAAGCATAACTACTAGGGTACAAATGAGGCAAACACCTGGGATTATTGCAACACCCATGTCTACTCCGACCTTACCACCGTCTAGGAAGGCTGTTATAAACCTAGCTCCTGCTGATCCTTCTCTGACTTTTCTATAGCCATCTGGTACGTTTGCTGCTCCCTTGGTTTCAACCATTTCTTCTGTGCCGTAATACTTTTTGGTCCTAGAAATCATAAGTCTAACTGATATGATAGAACCAACTACAGCACCAAGGAGTCCGACAAGGGCGCCCTTCATAGCATTGTCAACTGGTAAGGCCATCATAGATGTAACTGTGATAAGTCCCATACCAAAGGAAGTTCCTAGGTTGGTTAAGGCTGGCATCTGATATTTTTTGAAATATTTTCTAAAGTTATCATCAGCTGCAAGTGTTAATATGGCTGGGTTATCAGACATAAAACAATTTAGCATACCAAGAGAAGATGCACCTGGTAGGTCGTATATAGGCTTCATTATCTTTGAAACAAGCCTGTTTACTAAGGCAATAACGCCAAATTCTGAAAATATAGCAGATATACCACCTGCTAAAACTGCAACGGCCATCAAATATAGGCAGACATTCATCAAAAGATCATATGATGTAAGCATCATGGTTTTGATCATGTTTGTCCCGCCCATTATAGAACCCATATAGATAAAGAGGCCTAAGAAGGCTATCAGAAATATAAATACCTCTGGGCCAACATCTTTCTTTATGGTTTTGTCCATTTTTAATTCGTCTCTTATTTCATCTAATTCTTCCATTAAATCATCCTTAACAAGATAAATCTTGAATTTATATTTTTTTCAAATGCCTTAACTAAAAATATCCGAAAGAATCGGACATTTTTAGTTTTATGCACCTGTTAATTAAACTTTAGTTTAATTTATTATTTTACTTAGCTCCTGGGTAGAATTTAGGGTCATTGAAGAATTCATCAACAAGTTCTCTAATTTCACCACTTAGAAGAATCATACCAACCATGTTGGTAAATACTACTAATCCTAGGGTCGCATCAAGGAATACACCTGCGTTATCAAATGATACGAATCCACCAAGAAGGATCATAGCACATGCTATAAATCTTACTATTTTACCTACTGTTGTACCAAATAGGTATTCACCTTGTTTTTCAGCGTAGAATACGATTACTACGATTGTAGAAAGTACAAATAGGAATAGGGAAAGAGCTATAACAGCTGTACCGATTTGACCGAAAGCTGTGTTGAACGCTCTTTCAACTCCGATATCTTTCATGTCTGGGTTTTGCCATAGACCTGTTGTTAAAACAACTAGGGCAGAGATTGTACAAACTATAACTGTATCAGCGATTACTTCGAATACGCCCCACATACCTTGACGGCATGGATGGTCTGTAACTGCTGTAGCGTGTGCGTATGGAGCTGAACCCATACCAGCTTCGTTAGAGTAGCATCCTCTAGCTGCACCGGCTTTGATAAGTGCTGAGATACCTGCTCCTGCGATACCGCCACCTACTGCTCTTGGGTTAAATGCGCCAACAAAGATTGCTTTGAAAGCTGCTGGTATTTGATTAGCGTGCATGATTATAACTACAAGACCCATGATGATGTATAGGGCTGCCATGAATGGTACCATTTTTTCTGTTACTTGAGCGATTCTCTTGATTCCGCCGTAAGCTACGAGTACTACTAAGAGTGTAATTACTACAGCTCCTACTAAACGGCTAAGTCCTAATTGTTCAAGTGGGCCTACTGCTGAGATTGTTTGTAGAGTGATTGATGGTAGGATTTCAAGCATGAAGAAAAATGATACTAAGAATCCCATGATTTTACCTGCTGTACCGCCAATACCTTTTTTGAATGTATAAGCTGGTCCACCTACGAACTCGCCATCTACGTTTTTCTCACGGTATTTAATACCTAATACGATTTCTGCAAATTTTGTTCCTTGACCGATAATAGCTGCTATCCACATCCAGAATACTGCTCCTGGACCTGCTGTAAATATAATTGATGGAGCAACTACGATATTTGCTGCACCTATTGATGAAGCAAGGGCTGCTGATGCTGCTTGGAATGGTGAAACTGAACCTTCGCCGCCAACATCTGATGCAAACATTTTTCCAAACGTTTGCTTAATAATAAATGGCAAGTATCTAAGTTGTACAAATCCCATTCTAAATGATATTAAAAGACCGCCGCCTAGTAATACTATAAGGATAGGCCATCCCCAGAACCAACCTGTAAGTTTTGATATCATATCTAATATTGCTTGCATAATAATTCCTTTTTAATTTTATGGAGCCTTGGCCAAAAGGTTTCCTCTTAGACTAATGAAGATTTTCAAGAATCTAAGTTTACTTCCTAAGGCCAGCCCCATCCTTGTATTTTTTTTATAATCTAGTTTCGTCTAAAAACTAGCAAAGTGTTGCATACATAACTGCTTTGATTGTATGCATTCTGTTTTCTGCTTCTTCAAATACTAATGATTGTGCGCTTTCAAATACTTCGTCTGTTACTTCTATTGATTCCATACCATATTTTTCAAATATTTCTTGTCCAACTTTTGTTTCTTTATCGTGGAATGATGGTAGGCAGTGTAGGAAGATAGCTTCTTTGTCTGCGTTAGCCATAACTTCTTTTGTTACTTGGTATGGTTTAAGAATCTTAATTCTCTTTTCCCATTCTTCTTTTGGTTCACCCATAGATACCCAAACGTCTGTGTAGATTACGTTAGCGTCTTTGCTTGCTTGTTCTACATCTTCTGTAAGTGTAACTGTTGAGAAGTTTTCTGCTGCGATTTTTTCGCATTCTTTAACTAGCCATTCTTCTGGGAATAATTCTTTTGGAGCACATGCTACAAAGTCAACACCAAGTTTAGCACAAACTACCATTAAAGAGTTTGCCATGTTGTTTCTAGCATCACCAAAGTATACAAATTTTAGACCTTTTAGACGTCCAAAATGTTCTTCAATTGTTAGCATATCAGCTAGCATTTGTGTTGGGTGCCATTGGTCTGTTAGACCATTCCATACTGGAACACCAGAGTATTTAGCAAGGTCTTCAACGTGTTCTTGTTTGAATCCTCTAAATTCGATACCATCATACATTCTTCCAAGAACTCTAGCAGTATCAGCTACAGATTCTTTGTGGCCCATTTGAGATCCTGTTGGATCAAGATATGTTACTCCCATACCTAGGTCATAACCAGCTACTTCAAATGAACATCTTGTTCTTGTAGATGTTTTTTCGAATATGATAGCAATGTTTTTGCCTTCAAGATATCTGTGTGGGATACCAGCTCTCTTCATGTCCTTGAAGTTTTTAGATAAATCTAATAAGTATCTGATGTCCTCTGTTGAAAAATCCATTAATTTTAAGAATGATTTTCCTCTAAAATTCTTTGCCATAATAATCTCTCCTTTATTATTATTTGTTACCAATAGATTTTAGTAACGATTTCACATTTATATAATATCACAATTTTAAAATCGAGTTCGGACAAAAATGTCGAATTTTTTTGTCAGAAATTTAAAAATCGTCAAAAAGACCACTTTGATTGATTTTTTTGGCAATTCGAGAAGAAGCAAACGTTTTTTGTAAAAATATTATAAAAAAATCGCAAAAAATCTTGAAAATAAAAAAAGAAAAAATACCATAATATAAGGAGGCTTTCTTTTATGGGCAAAAAATATATAACCTTGCAGGATTCGTTTTCCTCATCTATGACCGAGTCAAACCTCATTAGTTTTGACATCCAGTCAGATAATGGAAAGACCCTGCCCCTTATGCACAAGCACAGTAGATTTTTGTACATACTAGAAGGAGAAGGCAAGATTAAAATCCAAGATAAGGTCTATAAAATGGCGCCCGGCGCAGTTATCTCTATCCTTCCTTGGCAAACTTCAGAAATAATCGAAGTAGAAAAGAATATTTCCTACTACCTTTTAGTTTACAACTTTAATTTGATAAACATTTACACTAAAAGCCAGCTAAATCTAAACAAAGAAGATGTTGACTTTATTAAGTGTCTCTATTCGAGCGAATCAGCTCTTTACGACCTCGAAGCCTGCGATAAAATCGAGGAAATCTTTGAGGATATAAGAAAAGAAGTGGGGGTCCATTCCCTAAACCTAATCATCCACACCAAGAAAAAATTCTCAACAATCTATCTTATGTGCAAGATTAGTGAACTTTTGATAATCTTCATGAGATATATAAACGACGATGACACCTTTGGCGAATCAATCGCCGCAAGACCTGAAAACATCTTTATGTACATGTTTTTAAACTCATCCAAGGATATAAGTCTTGAAGTCTTATCAAAAATTTTTCTCATGTCAGAATCGGCCATTAGCCAATACATCAAAGATGTGACCGGGCTTGGTTTTCTTGATATACTCCATGAGATTAGGATTTATAAGGCAAAATTCCTTTTAAGCCACACAGATATGACCCTAAAGGAGATTGCAAATGCAGTTCATTATTCAGATCCTGCCCAACTTTCCAAGGTATTCCAGTCCAAGCAAGCCATTTCTACCAAAGATTTTAGACGACTTAACCAGCTACTTGAAGGCAAGGAGTCTTTCACTTTTAAGCCTGAAGATTTAAAACTAATTGACTTTGTAAATGAAAACTATGCAGAAGACATTGATATAATGGAAGTTTCCAAAAAATTTGACATCACACCTAGAAATATCAACAAGATTTTCGTTTATTTTATGGAACAAAACTTCTATTCATACCTCCACCAAGTAAGGGTTCATGCTGCTTGTGATCTCTTAGTCAACACTGACGAACCAATCACAGACATAGCCATAGGTGTTGGTTACAATTCACCAAAGACCCTTTTGAGAAACTTTTTAAAACACCTGGGCATGACCCCATCAGAATTTAGGTCGGGTCATTTGGCAGATTTGCCAAAATAAATAATTTTTAATATATAAAAAGTGGGAGATTGATCCCACTTTTGTTTGTTTGGGCAAGGAAGAAAGGACTAAAATATGTGAGAGTCCAAGTTCCCCGCCCAGAGAAGAAAGGAATAAAACCACTTTGAGGATTGAGAGAAGAAAGGAAATATACTTTAAATCCTCAAGGCCCCTAATTATTATAGACAGAAAGAAAGGCTATGTGGTTTTATTTTTTTATATGGTTTCTTTTTATTTTCCTTACTGAAGAGGTGAGACGACTTTTTCTAAGACCTTTAATCGTCTATTTTGGAAAATGTGTAGAAACCAGCCGCCTTGCTCATCCACAAGGCATATCTATAGGATCCTAGGAGGGCTTTTTAGAAATTTGAGACTTTATTTTACTTTTTCCTAATTGCCATTCCCAGTTTATTCATTTTCTAACTTATTTGTATTAAATTAAGCTTTGTAAAATAAAAAAAGTATAGAAATATCCCTGGGGGATTTTTCTATACCTTCATAGTATAAATGTAAATTAAACTTTCATCTTCTGATAATAACGGCTTTGCCGTCTGGCATTACTTTCTTGTAGGCCACAGATAAAAGCTATATATTTTTTTCGAGCTCTTCTAGAGCTAGACTTATTAATTTTTTCATAGAATAATCGCTCACACCTACAATAACATTATCATCGTGGAGGAAGGGGATCAAAATTCTTTTTGCCCTTGATGTGGAAACGGCTTCTGCCATTTTGCCGGTAATTTCCCCACACATTGAGTTTGTAAGTAGGATGCCAATTGGGCCTATGATTATATCTGCCAGTTGAGCATTGTAGATTAGTGCATTTTCTCCTGTGGCTGCGCGAGTGGCTCCTGCCTTTAACATAGCACTTGCGGCATGGGAATTTGTCCCTACACAGGTGACGTCTAAATCTTTATGGTTTTCTCTAATGGAGCTAACAAGCTGTTTGCCAAGACCTCCGCCCTGGGCATCAATTACTAATACTTTCATATAACCTCTATTCTATTGATATTATTATAACATAAATTCCTTATTTTTTAAACTTTTAAAGAAGAAATAAATTTAAGGCAAAATTTTAAACAAGTTTTGTCCTTTTCATGATTTTTCGCATAAGAAAAGGGCCAACAAGGCCCCTTCCCAATAGAAAAGAATAAGTTAGTCCTAGTTTTCAAAAGGGAAAACTATAAGGAATTAATAATGAAAAACCTAGCTATTTGATAGCTGTTTATATTATAACATAAATTTCAACTTATGCAAACTTTTTCAGGCTTTTTTATTAATTAGTGTTTTTCAACATTTGATTGTTTTCCTGTCGTTTTCCCTTTCTTTTTAACTTATTTTTCGTTAGAAACTTTTTCTACATCTTCTTTTTTGCCCAGCAAAACAATTAGGTCATTTTTCTCGATTTTTGTGTGTGGACCTGGGTTTATAATTGTGCTCCCACTTCTTTCAAAGGCAACCACATTTAAGTTGTATTTGTTTCTGAAATCCAAATCCTTAAGGTCCTTGCCTATCCAAGCCTGGTGGACTCTGACTTCTGCAAGAGAGAATTCGTTAGAAAATTCTATAAATTCTAGGAGGTTTGATCCTGAAATCACCCTGGCAAGTCTCTCACCACTGTCGAGTTCTGGGAAAATTATCTTGTCAGCCCCGATTTTTTCTAAAATTCTCTCGTGGGTGGCTGTTGTAGCCTTGGCAATTACTGTAGTAATCCCTGCATCCTTGCATAGCAAGGTAGCCTCAATAGATGCTTCGATATTCGACCCTGTTGCAATTACTGCTATGTCAAAGTTTTTGATGCCCAAATCCTTCATAGCTTCTTCGTCAGTCATATCAGCCTGAGCGGCATAGGTCACTTGGTCGGCCATCCTTTGGACCTTGGTATAGTCCCTATCAACGGCCATGACTTCCACGCCTTTTTCAAATAATTTTTTGGCAAGTGCCGATCCAAACCTGCCCAAACCCAATACTAGTACGTTTTTTTCTTTCATATTTTCTCCTTAACCTATACTTATAAAACTCTCTGGATACCTAATTAGGCTCTTTTTAGCCTTCATGCCAAAGGCAAAGGCCATGGTCATTGGACCGATACGGCCCAAATACATACACAAGGTAATTAAATTTTTGCCTGCATCTGTTAAATGTGGTGTAATTCCTTTGCTTGCCCCGACTGTGGCTAGGGCTGATACTGTTTCATACAAAATATCTACAAGGGGCGCACTTTCTGTAATGGTGAGCATGAAGCTTACAGAAAGGATAATGACTATAGAAACCAAGAATATTGCAAGGGCCTTTCTTACGGTCTCTGTTCCAATATGTCTGCCAAAAACTACCGGTTCGCTTTCGCCCCTAACAACTGCGTGGGTTGATAAAACGAGAACGCCTAGGGTTGTTGTCTTGATACCACCTGCGGTTGATCCTGGAGAACCTCCCACAAACATTAGTCCCATGAGCATAAGGGCTGTCGAATCCTTAATCTTGGATAGGTCTACCGAATAAAAACCAGCAGTCCTTGCCACAACTGATTGGAAGAAGGATTCAAGGATTGACCCTTTCAAGGTCTCGTATTGAAGGACCCCGTCTTCGTTTTCCAAAAATAGAAACATGACAGTTCCTAATACCAAAAGGATAGCTGTTACCATAAGGACCAATTTGGAGTGGGTTGATAATTTCTTAAATGATCTACGTCTAAAAAGTTCACTTGTCACCACAAAACCCAAACCACCGACTATTACAAGGGCACAAAGGGTGAGGTTAATTAATAAATCGTCCCTAAATGGGAAAATGGAATCTCCCAAAATATCAAAACCCGCATTACAAAAGGCTGAGATTGAATGAAATACCGCATACCAGACGCCTTTGCCAGCCCCATACAAGGGCACAAATTTTATGGAAAGGAGGATTGCTCCTAGAACTTCTGTCCCAAAAGTGAAGGCCAAAACGTATTTAAAAAGGACAATCATGCCTTCAAGGCTTTCGACATTTAGCTGTTCCTTTAAGATTTGCCTGGACTTCATTCCGATTTTCTTACCCAAAATCAAAGGAATAATTGAGGCCAAACTCATGACCCCCAGTCCCCCTATTTGGATTAGGATAATGATTAAAATGTGGCCGTAGGTGTTCCAATGTTCAAGAGTGTTAACGGGAGTAAGGCCTGTTACACAAGAGGCACTTGCCGCTACAAATAAAGAGTCGACCAAGGGTGTCGCCTGGCCAGATTTGGTGAAAAATGGGAGGGATAAAAGTAAACCGCCCGCAGTAATAAGGATAGCAAAACCCAGACTCAAGACCATTGGCGGGTTAAGGCTAATCTTATCGTATAATTTATTGATAAAGTTTCTGTTCATAATAGCTCCTAAAATTCTTGCCTGTAGAGCAATTTTACCCCTCAAATCCTATTGGTCAAAGGGATTGTAAACTTATTCTTAGAATGAAAACTATGGAAAGAAGTTTTTTCTTGTATAATATTTTTAAGGAGGATTTATGAAAAAAATTTTTATAACACTAGCAATTATTTTGGGGATTTTTATCCCACAAAGCGCCCACGCTGACGAATTTAGGGAAATATCAATAGAGGCAAATATAGATGAAAAAGGCATCGGCTCCATTGAAGAGGTTTGGAAAATCAACGAAACCAACGAAGATTATACAGAAAGATACAAGACCATAAATAACCTAAGAGGACTAAAAATCGAAGACTTTAGCCTAGAGGCCTTTGGCAAAACCTTCGAAAATAGGGATCCTTGGGATACAGACCTAGATTTTGACGAAAAGGCCTACAAGTCCGGCGTCATCACAAGGGGCGAGGACGAAGTCGAGCTTTGTTGGGGCATTTCAAATTATGCTGACAATACCTATAAGCTAAAATACAAAATAAATCCTCTAGCAATCGGATTAAAGGATTCAGACATGGTGTTTTTCACCTTTGTCGGAGATAATTTTGACCCTGAGCCTGAGAAAGTAAATATCAAAATTACGGGCTATAAACCATTTTCAGATATAAAGTTTTGGGCCTTTGGCCTTAGGGGTGCTATCCACGAAGAAAATGGTCAAATCATCCTAGAATCAACTGGAGACATATCATATACAACAGTCATGGTGAAATTCCCAAAGGGAACTTTTGCCACTTCCTACAGGGAAGATAAAAATTTCGCCGACTACGCCAACCAGGCAGTCAAGGGGTCAAAATGGGAAGAAAATGAAGGAACCGCCTATAAAATTCCTTTACCAATCTGGGCCAAGGCCTTGATAGGAACAGGAATAGGAGTGGGTCTTATTATAATATTTTCATTAATCAGAGCAGGGGCCCTAACATTTGACAAAAAAGCCCTAGCCAACGCCAAAGACCTCCCACATCCAAAAGATTTCAAAGATAAGTATTACAGGGGCCTTCCTTACGAGGGCCATATAGAAAATCTCGCCTACCTAATAAAACAAATCCCAATCATAGGCGGCGACCTTGGAACAGCTTATATGAATGTCTTCATATTGAAATGGGCCATGGAAGGCCATATTGACCTAGGTGATGGCGAGCCAGGCTTTTTGGAATCTCAGGCCATAAAAATCCTATCAAAACCAGAAGACATGGGTAATATAGAAAAAAGTATTTTTGAAATGCTTTATAAGGCGAGTCTTAGAAAAAATGGCGAGAGACTCACTGACTACGACTTTTCAAAATATTTAAAAGCCAAGAAGGATGATATAGATAATATCTATGACGACCTTGAAGATAAGTCTATAGAAGCCTTGAAAAATGCTGGATACATCGAAGACTACGAATACGAAAAGACCTTCTTAAATTCAAGAAAAACCGGCAAGGAACTAAGGATTACAGATACGGGGCTTAAACTATATGAAAATATTTTGGGCTTTAAGTCATACTTAAGAGACTATGCCGAAGTCGGCACAAAAGCCCCAGAAGAGATTAAAAATTGGAAAGACTATCTCCTCTACTCTATACTTTTGAATGTGGATAGCAATTTCCAAAGCTTTGTAGACGAAAACTACAAAGAGGAACCATACTTCATCTACCACCCATACTTTTACACAAACGCAGGATCCTACTCAAAATCCATCAACCAATCCTATGCCAATGCTACAGGATTTTCAAATGCAGGATTTGGAGGTCAAACTTCCGTTGGAGGAGGCGGCGGATCCTTTGGTGGTGGAGGAGGAGGAGGAAGGTAAATCTTATCCAAGATAAGTTATTTGTTCTTATTTTTATAAAATATCTTTATCTTGTGTAAGTTAAGGTCATTGACATGACCACTCCGTAAAAAGGGGGAGGCCCAAGGACCCTTCCGCATGGATCCTCATCGTCCTCCCCCTTAAACCCCCTCTCCGTTACACCCCACAAGCGGCTCCTTAGCGGAGGGCAAATAAGGAAGCTTGCCTTTTCGGCAAGCTTTTTTTAGTATGGAGAACTTCCCTGTATTAGTTGTCGGTTTTCCATAGAGATTTCTAATCGTCGGGTTGCTAAAAATCGCAAACTCGCTTACGCTCAAACAAGCGATTTTCTTTACGCAACCCTTGATTAGAAATCTTTGCCCGATAAAGGGGTGGATTGGTCTCGAAGTTCCAGAACTTGCCAGGCTCGTTTGGCTTCGCCAAACTTTGCTATATGAGCTTTGCATTCTCAAGCAAAGAGTGGAAAACTTAAGACCAAGTATTTTAAAATCCCAAGCATCCGTGAAGAAAATTACACTGACAGTCAATTACAATTAAGATTACAATAACTACTGTGAACTAATTTTCAAATGTAAAACACAAGTCAGACGAGATTGCAATTTTTAGGAGGCTTGGGATTTTAAAAAGTTAACTAAATATTATTCCTAAACAAGGACTCCTCCATACCAACACGTTTGCCGATAGGCAAACACATTATTCCCCGCGAGGGGTCGCCCGGAGGGTGTAACGGAAGGGGTTTAAGGGGATCCGATGAGGGAACGTGCGAAACGTTCCCTAGGGCTCCCCTTTTTACGAAGCAGCCATGTAAATGGCTAAGAAATAATTAAAGATATAATAAAAAAATCCTAGATAAAAATATAATTTATCTAGGATAAAAAAATCCAACCTTGGGCCTCCCCTTTTTTACGGAGGGGTCATGTAAATGACCTAGAATATTTATAAGATATGGTTAATCTCGGATTAACAACTTAAGGAACGTAATCTTTTTCTTTCGATTGCTCCTATTCGTCGCAACCTACAGAAAAAATTACATAAGGTTTTTCATAAATTTCTACTGCGGTGCTTTGCCCCTTGAGAAATTTTGAAAACCGCAAAAACTTTGCCTGCAAAGTTTTTACTACCATTATCTCGGATAGATCCTAAACAAATAGTGCCACTCCTGGTCCTAATGGAATTTTAAATATCATCCATCCAACTAATAGCAAGGTCCAGAAGATTAAAAATGCTATCGAATATGGTAGCATGGTTGAAATTAAGGTTCCAAGTCCCCTGTCTTTGTCGTATTTTTGCATGAAAATTACTATCATGGCGAAATAATTCATTAGTGGGCTTATGATGTTGGTTGATGAGTCTGCTATCCTGTAGGCCATTTGGCTTAGTTCTGGGGAAAGTCCCATGTTCATAAACATTGGCACAAAGATTGGCGCCATGATTGCCCATTTGGCTGAGGCCGATCCTATAAATAGATTGATGAAGGCTGATAGGATGATAAAGAGGATTACTAATGGTACTCCTGTTAATTTTATCGATTCCAAAAATTCAGCTCCCTTTACAGATAGGATTGTGCCGAGGTTTGTGTAGGCGAAAAATGACACGAATTGGGCTGCGAAAAATGCTAGTACCAAAAATCCGCTCATTGATTCCATAGACTTGGTCATAGCTCCTATTAGGTCAGTTGAGTTCTTAAACTTGCCTGTTGTCCTTCCAAATACATAGCCTGGTATGAGGAACATAAATAGAATTGCTGCGATTAGGCCCTTGCCCATAAAGGCTTCTAGGGTCATCTTGCCCTCTGCGTTTGCCTCTCTTAATATCGCATTTTCTGGCACCATTAATATTGCCATAACAATAGCAAAGACTAAAAATGCAATTAAAGAATTTTTGAGTCCCTTTTTCTCAAGGTCTGTAAGTGGCTTATCTTCGTGGACATAGGCTCCTGTGTACTGACCTAGGTTTGGAATTACGACCTTTTCTGTCACAAGTGTCGCTACGATTGTTAAAACAAAGGTAGAAACGATTATGAAATACCAGTTAGCTTGAGGATATACTGTATAGTCGATATTTGCCGCTCTTAGGGCTTCATTGGTGATTCCACCTAAAAGCACATCTGTTGGCCCAAAGATGAGGTTGGCAGAAAATCCACCAGATACACCTGCAAAGGCTGCTGCAAGACCAGCTATTGGGTGCTTATCAGCTGCCGCAAAAATCATTGCTCCAAGTGGAACTACCACTACATAGCCTGCATCAGAGGCGATATTTGAAACAATTCCTGTAAAGACAACTGCTGCTGTAAGGATCATTGGTGGCACATTTGAAAGCATCTTCTTAAGGCCAGCGTCAAAAAATCCTGCATCTTCAGCCACACCCACACCAAGCATAGCAACTAAAACTACACCGAGAGGTGCGAAGGATGTGAAGTTATCAACTAGGGATGAAAACATATAGCGGATGCCTTCTGCATTTAAAAGTCCAATGGCCTTTATTGTTGATTCCGCTTCTGCCTTGGCGTCATAGTATGATACAGAAACTCCAGCCGATGCACAAATTTGTGCAATGATGGCTAAGATTCCAATCATAATGACAAAAATTATAGCAGGGTGGGGTAAGGCATTGCCGACTCTTTCGATCTTAGCCAGAACCCCTCCCTTATTTTTATTCTTAGACATAAGTCCTCCTTATATATTAAAATAGTGTTTTTATATTCTTAAAAAAATAACACCTTTTTAATATACGAGTTTTTCAACTAAATTCACCTAAAGTATTCCAAAACTCATCTAAAACCTTCTTCCCCGACCGTTTGTCGCCGAATTTTGACCTTTTATCCGAAAATCAATGCATAAGTTGGACCTAGGCTTTATAATAGAATCAGGAGGTAGGGATGAAAGTTGACATAATAATTGATCAAACCATCGACGAAACCCAGGTAAAAATATTCGCCAAAGAATATTCAAAGGAAGTCGAAACCATAAAGGATTTGCTGGCTGACAGGCTGATTGACAAGCTTGTGGCCTTTCGTGATAAGGAAGTTTTTATCCTCTCTCACGAAGAAATTATAAGAATTTTTGCCCAAGATAAGTTCGTCTTTATTAAAACGAAAAACGGGACTTTTTCGTCAAGGCTTACTATTTCTGAATTGGATAAGAGGCTTGATAAGAAAAAATTTATAAGAATTTCTCGTTCAGATATTGTAAATCTAGATTTTGTAAAAAAACTCGACCTTTCCTTCACAGGAACAATAGCAGTCGAGCTTACAAATTGTGATGTGGCCTACGTTTCTAGGCGAAATCTAAAAGAATTTAGGAGGGCCTTGGGTCTATAAGGAGGAATTATGAAAAATTTTAAAGATTTATTAGTCGGTTTTTTGGCAGGTGTAGGTATCGGAGCCTTAATCGAGGCAATTTTATCTATACTAATTAAAGAAAATATAGTTGGAGTTTCTGACTTCGTGGCAAGCCAAGCTCCAGGTTATGCAAAAATTATTCAATGCTTAGTTTACGGTGGCTTTGGTTTGGTATCTGTCCTAATGGGGGCAATTTTCAAAAATGAAAATAGGGCATCCTATTTAAATCAAACCATCCACTTTTGTGCAATGCTTGTCTATTTTATCTTTGCAGGTCTTTACCTAAGATGGTTTGAATATAATTTAAGCCTAGCAATTTCTGTTATCTTCTTTGTTGGTGTTTATTTATTAATATCTTTCGCTTGTTACATTTACGAAAAAAATATGATAGGTCAAATCAATAAAATGTTATAAGCAAGTAAAAATGGTCCCAAATTCGGGACCATTTTGCTTTTAAAATTCCTTGGCCTTATAAATATTGCTAGAAATTTTAAAGGAAAGAAAGCTTATTAAAATTGTTACAATCACAAGGCCTAGAGCCAAGATATTCTTATTCAAACTCACACCAAAATTTATCAAGTCTAAAAGTTTCTCTTTGTTTGCCCCAAAATAGGAAAAGCTTCCAAATATTATAAAGTAAAATAGGACGAATATCATCCTGGACTTTTCTTCCCCAAACTTATACATGAGGGGAAGTTGGACTAAGGCTATGAAGTTTGAGAAAAATAGGACGCTTGCACAGTAAAGGGCAAGGGGCAATTTTACTCTGTAGCCAACAATTATGCTTATGATAAGGGCAAAGATTGAAAGAATCCAAACAAAGGCGTATCTTGATCCAACGATTTTTTCCTTGCCAATTCCTGTCGAAATCAAATACTTATCAATGTGGCTTTCGGAGTCGACTCCAAACAAGATTCCCAAAAGGATTGTTGGAAGTAGGATAAAGGTCAGAGGGAAAAATTCTAGTTGGCCCTCATTGTTGAAAACAAAGGCAATGGCTGCCATGATTAATGTCATTAGCCCAATTGATGTCTTTGTTGTTGTAAAGTCCTTATATATCAAGGCTTTCATTGTAGGCCTCCTTTATCATATAGACCATGATATCTTCGATTGATGGTTTTTCTATGTCAAAACCAGCTGGCATTTTTACTCTTCTTACCAAACACTCCCTGCCAAATTGATGTTTTCTCACACCTACAAGAGCACTTTTATCAAGGCTTTCAAATTCATCATCTCCTAGGGAAACAAGGCCGTATTTTTCGCTAAGCCCGTCTTTTTCTTCGTTAAAAATAAGCTGGCCCTTGTGGATAAAGGCGATGTAGTCGGCGATTTTTTCTAGGTCTGATAAAATGTGAGAAGAAATCAAAACTGTGTGGTTCTCATCTTGGATAAAATCTAAGAGGATATCCAAAAAATCATCCCTTACAACCGGGTCAAGGCCGCTTGTAGGCTCATCAAGGATTAGGATTTCTGCCCCATGACTCATAGCAAGGGCAAGTCCCAACTTCATTTTCATCCCTCTTGAAAAAGCCTTAACTGGAATATTGGCAGGAAGGGCAAAATTTTCCATAAATTCATAAAAAGTACCCTTCTCCCAGTGGTCCTTATAGAGCAATGAGTGAAATTTTTCTATTTCATTCACTTTCATAGATCCCGGCAAAAATAGGTCATCGTAGACAAAGCCAAGCCTGTATTTTTCGTCAACAGACAAGTCTTTTATGTCCTTGTCAAAAATTTCTATCGCTCCATTATCTCTGCCAATTACATCCAGGATAAGCTTGATAGTGGTAGACTTTCCAGCCCCATTTTCGCCGATAAAACCTGTTATAGTTCCCTTTTTGATCCCTAAATCGACAGGGCCCAGCCTAAAATTGCCGAAAGATTTGCCTAGATTTTTTATTTTTATTGCATCAGTCATCAGTATCCTCCAATATATCAACTAGGGCGAGGATTTCTTCTTTTGAAATATCGCCTAGTCTTGCAAGCTTGATGACTTCCTTGATATGGTCTTCGATTTTAACCATGAATTTTTCCTTGACCATTTGTGGGTCCTGGCTTTTGATAAAATTTCCCTTACCTGGAACAGAATTGATTAATCCATCCTTTTCTAATTCGTCGTAGGCCCTCTTGGTTGTAATCACGCTCACCCTAAGCTCCTTGGCAAGAAGCCTTATGGAAGGCAGGGGTTTGTCAATATCTAGCTTGTCATCTAAGATTGCATCCCTAATCTGATTTTTGATTTGTAAATATATCGGATCTTTACTCGAGTAATTTATTTTTATGTCCATATATCCTCCATCTGTATATAGTGTATATTAACAGTTATAATTTGTCAAGACTTTTGGGAAATAATTATGAATTGTTTTTGCAAATCAAATTGAAATCCCAAGAAAAACCTAAAATTCACCCTAAAGACTTAGAAAAATATCCAAGGTCATTCCGATGAACGAAGTGAAGAGGAATCCCATAGACTTGGGTTTAGTATGTTTATTATTGCATTCTATTTGTTAAAAAACTTTTTATCAAAAAAAGCCCCGAGTGGGGCTAATTTCTTTATCAATTTTTAAGTTTTCTATAAATTTAAGTCTATTTCATAGGTCCTTTTGGCCTTTTTAAACAAAAATTCTCCGCTTCTCACACTTGCCAAGCACTCTGCCCTATTTCTGATGGCATCATAAGGACTAGATGCGTCTAAGACTATGAAATTGGCGGATTTTCCAAGATCTAAGCCGTAAGAATTTTCCAAATTCATGGCCTTTGCCCCATTTATGGTCACAAGGTCAAGAGCCTTTTCAAAATCTTCTTCCTTCATGAGCTGGGCCATGTGGATGCCGTTATCTAGGATATTCATGAGGTTGCCATTGCCGGCTGGATACCAAAGGTCGACTATGGAATCTTGGGCAAAGCATACATTTATGTCATTGTCGACAAATTCACGAACCCTGGTCATGCCCCTGCGTTTTGGATAGGTATCCTGTCTCGCTTGAAGGTAGGCATTTTCTGTTGGAAGGGCCACGAAATTCATCTTTGACTTTCTAAAAAGTCCCATCATCCTAAAGGCATAGGCATTGTCAGCCGAACCAAAAGAGCAGGTGTGGCTTGCTGTGACCCTTTTTCCTATATCGTGGATTAGGGCCTCGGCATTTAGGACTTCCACAAAGCGTGCCATAGGATCGTCTGTTTCATCACAATGGACGTCGATTAGCTTGTCATATTCCATGGCCAATCTTACAATTTCCTTGATGGATTTTTCCCCAAGTTCACAGGACCATTCATTGTGAGGAATACCTCCAACCACGTCAGCGCCAAGCTTTAGGGCTTCTTCTACCAAATCTCTACCAGTTTTTCCTTCCTCCTTGTAGGAATACATACCATTTTGAGGAAAGGCTACGACTTGGATTGTAATCTTATCTTTAAGTTCATCTCTCACTTCAAGGGCGGCCCTTATGCCTGTTAAATTTGGGTCGGTGCAATCAGTTTGGGCACGGATATATTGGGTGCCGTGGCTTGCGCACTCAAGAACAGCAGCTTTTATCCTTTCCTTCATTTCTTCCTTGGTAGTTCCCTTTTTAAAATCATTCCAAATATCAATGGCCTCAAAAAGTGTGCCCGACTCGTTTTTAGCCTTGTCAGTCTTTCCTACCATGTAATAGTCAAGGTGAAGATGGCTATCAACATAAGGTGGAATTACAAGAGAACCTTCAAGGTCGATTACTTGGTCAACTTCCCCTAAATCTTTGCCAAAACCCACAAATTTTCCATCTTCAACTAAAATTTGGTCACAATCTTCGTGGCCATATATTACTGCATTTATAAATTTTTTCTTCATTATTTTCTCCATACATAAAAACATTTCTACTCATATTATATCACAAAAGGGCAAGCCAACGCTCACCCTTGTCTGTAAGAATATATTAAATTTCCCTTGATTTTATGATTCTTCCTCGCTTTTCTCGTAAGAATTACGCCGAGGAATTCTCTTTCATAAAATTTAAGGAAGATCCCTTTGTATTAATATCTTGGCCTTTCCTTATAGGAGGTGTGGAGTAGTTCGTGGGCACGCCCGCTACCCGGTTCTCCCAAATATTCCTCGTAGAGTTTTTTGATTGAAGGATTTTCGTAAGATTTTCTGTAGGTTTTTTCCTTATCTATGGAATAAAGGCCCTCTGCTCTTTTCTTTAGGATTGTTAGGTCTCCCTTGTGGTAAGGTTGGCCACCGCCACCTACACAACCTCCAGGACAAGCCATTACCTCTATGGCGTCGAGTTTTTCTTCGCCAGAGCGGATTTTTTCTAGGATTTTTCTGGTATTTCCAAGGCCGTTTACAACGCCAATGTGAATTTCCTTGCCATTTATATTCACAACCGCCTTTTTAACTCCCCTAAGGCCCCTTAATTCCTCGTATTCGACCTTATCAAGGCTAGCTCCTGTGAGGGTGTCATAGGCCGTCCTGATTGTGGCTTCGATTACACCACCGCTTGCACCAAAAATTGTGCCGCCGCCTGTAGATTCGCCCAAAGGATTGTCAAAGTCGGATTTATCGGTATTGGCAAGATCTATGCCCGCTTCTTTGATCATTGAGGCAAGCTCCCTTGTTGTGATGACTATATCAACATCGGAGAAGCCTTCTTCGTTGAGTTCATCCCTTTTAGCCTCATATTTTTTGGCTATGCAAGGCATGACTGAAACAACGGTTATCTTTGCAGGATCCATACCGATTTTTTCTGCATAATAGGACTTGGCAATGGCCCCAAACATCTCGTGTGGAGACTTGCAGGTTGATGGAATATCAATTAAGTCAGAAAATTGGTGTTCCATGAAATTTACCCAACCTGGGCAACATGAAGTGAGAATTGGCTTGCCCTCCCCAAGTCTTTCTATAAATTCGTGGGCTTCTTCCATAATTGTGAGGTCTGCTGCAAAGTTTGTATCAAAAACCCTGTCAAAACCGAGATTTCTAAGGGCTGTCACCATCTGACCTGTAACTTCAGTTCCTGGTTCTAGGCCGAATTCTTCGCCCAAAGCCACCCTCACAGCTGGGGCAACCTGGACAATTACAAGGTCTTCATGGTTTTTCCTGTGGAGGATATTCCAAACTTCTGATACATTTGATTTTTCAGTCAGAGCTCCAGTTGGGCAAACAGCCAGGCACTGGCCGCAGAAGGTGCAGGTTGTATCAAACATTGGTCTATTAAAAGTCGAACCGACATGGGTCATAAAACCACGTCCGATTTCAGCAAGGGCTCCCACAGTCTGGACTTCATTGCACATGGTCTCGCAGCGCCTACAAAGTATGCACTTATTCGGATCTCTTACAAGAGAATAAGACGAATCGTCTATTGGTAGATTTCTCTTTTCACCTGGATATTTTATTTCCCTAATATTTAAGTCTGCAGCTAACTTTTGAAGCTGACAGTCGAGATTTTTCGCACATTTAAGGCAATCAGTCGGATGGTCTGAGAGGATTAATTCCACGACAGCACGCCTGGCCCTGATTACCCTTTGGCTATCGGTCCTAATTTCCATCCCATCCTTGGCAAAGGTGGCGCAGGCTGGGATGAGATTTCCCTTATTCACATCTTCTACCAGGCAAACCCTGCAAGATGCGAGTTTATTTACAAAATTAATGCCAGATAGGTCCATGTGACAAAGGGTAAGAATATTGATATTTAAAGCCTTGGCGGCTGATAAAAGGGTAGTTTTTTCCCTGACTTCTATTTCTGTGTCATTTATTTTTAATTTTATCATGTCTCCTCCTAGCATAAAACTATGGCCTTAACTGGGCAGTTATCCATGCAAGTACCGCACTTGATGCAGACTTTTTTGTCGATGTGGTGGATTTCCCTGGCCTTGCCAAATACCGCCCCAACAGGACACGCCTTGGCACACTTGGTACAGCCGATACAGGTGTCTGTAATCTCGTAGGAAAGCAAATCTTTGCACCTTTTTGCAGGGCAGGTTTTGACATTGCCAACATGGGCTAGGTATTCGTCATAAAAATAGTTCATTGTTGAAAGGACTGGGTTTGGCGAAGCTTGGCCCAGACCGCAAAGGCTGGTTTCAGAGACAATTTCTGACAGCTCTTTGAGTTTAAAAAGTGTTTCCTCGCCGGCCTTTCCTGTTACGATTAAATCAAGCATTTCAAGGAGCCTTTTATTTCCAATCCTACAAGGTGTGCACTTGCCGCAAGATTCATCCACAGAAAATTCTAGGAAAAATCTCGCCACATCCACCATGCAGTCGTCTTCGTCCATGACAACCATGCCGCCAGATCCCATTATAGAGCCAATTTCCTTTAGGGATTCGAAATCGCAACCTGTGTCAAAAAGTGATTTTGGTATGCAACCGCCTGATGGGCCACCGGTTTGGACGGCCTTGGCTTCCTTGTCATTTTGGATGCCCTTGCCTATGTCGTAGACAATTGTATTAATAGATGTGCCCATTGGCACTTCTACAAGGCCAGAATGTTTGACCTTTCCAACTAGGGCAAAGACCTTGGTTCCTGGGGATTTTTCTGTACCGTAGGCCCTAAAATAATCCGCTCCTTTTAGGATAATTTGGGCCACATTTGCCAAAGTTTCAACATTATTAATTACAGTAGGTTTTCCCCAAAGACCCTTGACTGTTGTCCTAAATTCCTTGTTTCTTGGCTGGCCACGCTTGCCCTCGATTGATTCCATAAGGGCTGTACCCTCGCCACAAACAAAGGCTCCAGCTCCAAGCCTTAGGTCAATATCGAAGGAAAAATCTGATCCTAGGATATTTTCCCCAAGCAAATTGTATTTCTTAGCGTCTTCTATGGCGTGCCTTAAGGCCTTGACTGCCTTTGGATATTCGGCCCTAACGTAGATAAAACCTTGGTTTGCACCAACAGCTCTGGCACAAATCGCCATGGCCTCAAGGACTGAATGAGGGTCATTTTCAAGAACTGACCTATCCATAAAGGCACCTGGGTCGCCCTCGTCAGCGTTACAAATTATGTATTTCGTATCGACATCTTGTTTAAAGGCAGTTTCCCACTTGCGACCAGCCGGAAAACCTGCTCCGCCCCTGCCCCTAAGGCCTGAGTCTGTGACGACCTTTATAATTTCTTCCCTGGTCATGTCGTAAATGGCCTTTTCTAGGGCAAAATATCCGTCACGGCCTATGTATTCTTCTATTGATCCAGGGTCAATTATGCCGCAGTTTCTCAAAACAAGCCTGGTTTGTTTTTGATAAAATTCGCCCTTAAGCCTGATATCTTCGCCGTCTATGTAATAATTTTCTGGATCAAGCCTAGAAATAAGCTTGGCAAATCCATCCTTTTTGATATTTTCAAGCCTCGACTTCATCTTTTTCCTCCAAAACTTCCTTGATGATATCAGCTGCCATGCCCTTAGTCACATTGCCGATATTTTTTGATGAATCAATACTTAAAACAGGTGCTATTCCGCATTCGCCTATGCACCTAGCCTCGGCAAGGCTAATCTTGCCATCAGCTGTAGTCTCTCCAACTTTGATTCCAAGCTCATTTTCAAGGTTAGAAAGGATTTTATCAGAACCTTTGACATAGCAAGCTGTGCCCAAGCAAACGCAAATCTCGTGTTCTCCCTTTGGAATAAAGGAGAATTGGGAATAAAAACTTGCCACGCCGTAGATTTCTGAAGAGTGAACACCCATTCTTAGGGCCATGAGGTCCACAATTTCTTCCGGTATGTAGGAAAAAATTTCCTGTGCCTTCTGCAAAATCGGCATAACAGCGCCCTTTTTGTCCTTGTTAGCATCCAAGAATTCTACAAATTGATCAAACTTTTCCTGATCTTTCTTAAAACAAAAACTCATAGCTTAACCTCCTATTAATGGTAATAAAAATTTTGAAGGCAAAATTTTTATGGTCTTCACAATATATACAAGTGCAAAGCACGAAGTATAAATTGTTGAAGAACCTTATGTAATTTTTTCATAAGAACGCGACGAAAAGGAGCGTTCGTTGAAAAAGATTACCTTCCTTATTAATATTCTATAATTTCATAATATCAGAATATGAAAACAATTTCAACACCTAAGTTCATTATTGTTTAACGATTGATAATAATTATTAAAATCGTTTTCAATATAACAACAAAAAAAGACTTGAAAAACATCTTCCAAGTCTCTTCAAATTAAAATTTACTTAAAATGCCCAGTTGCCGTCCTTAAAAATTGGGAAAGCTTGGCCATCTTTATAGCCTATTATTTCAAGGTCCTTATCGCCAACCATGAAATCTTCGTGGATTAGGGAATCATTTAGGCCTACTGAATTTACTTCGCTATCGTCAAGGTCAGCTCCGCCTTCAACACAGGTTGGGTAAGCCTTGCCTAGGGCAAAGTGGCAGGAAGCATTCTCGTCAAAAAGTGTATTGTAAAATAGAATATTTGAATTTGAAATTGGACTATCATAAGGCACTAGTGCGATTTCTCCAAGGTTTTTTGAGCCCTCGTCAGATTCAAGCATTTTTGCTAGGGTGTCCTTGCCTTCTTTGGCTTCAAAATCAATTACCTTGCCATCTTTGAAGGTAAATTCAAAGTGATTTATAACCACACCATTGTAAACAAGAGGTTTAGTTGCTACAAGCCTGCCGTCAACGCCATCATATTGTGGAGCTGTGAAGACTTCCTCAGTTGGCATATTTGGAATAAACCTGTCACCCTTTGCATTCTTAGATCCTGCAGACATCCAAATGTGATTTTTTGGTAATTTCACCTTAAGATCTGTACCATTAGTTGATTTGTAATGGACATAGTCAAATTGGTGGCTATTTAAAAAGTCAGCCTTATCATCAAGTGTCTTAATGTGGTCTTCCCAATTTTTCTTAGTTTCTTCCCAAGATTCGGAAACCCTGCACACATCAAGGATAACTTCCCAAAGCTTATCGCAAGCAGCCTCGCCCTTAAGGTCTGGGAATACTTTTTCTGCCCATTTTACAGAAGGAACTGAAATCACAAGCCAAGAGACAATGTCATTCATGGTGTATTTTACAAAGTCCTTTAATTTTAGGGAACGAGCCTTGACAGCCTCAGAAATCTTAGCCTCATCAAGGCCTTTGAGTAAATCTGGATCATCAGAAACAATAGAAATCCTGTTTGACCTCTTTTCAGCAATCTGATAGCGAGATTTTTCCACAACCCAGTCAGGAACTTCGTTAAGTGTTTCCTGGCTTTCGTATTCGTAGGCAAACCTAGTAAGGGCATCGTCAACCCAATTTACAGAAACAGCACGAGCTCCTTTTTCATAAGCAGCCTTAGCCATAAGACGAGCAAGTTCAGGCGATTCCACAGGAGATGAAATTAAAACATCCTCCCCACTTTGCACATTAACACCAAACTCAACAGCAAGCCTGGCAAAATTTTCTATTCTTTTTTGCATATTTCCTCCCTTATATAAATAGTTTTATATATTATACCTTTTATAAAAATTTCATATCATTCTTAAAATATAGATTTAATAATTCTTTCAAAACATCAATATCGAAGAAAGATAAATAATGGAGTATAATGAAGCATTTATCATCAGCCCTTTTAGCATGGAAGGGAGGTGAGAGCATGCGAGAATTTTTGGAATTCATTTTGTCTATCGCAGCAAGTGTAGTTGGTTACTATGTTTGCAAATGGCTAGATAGCAAAATCAATGATGATAATTAGCATAAATAAAAAAGACGAGCAAAGCGGGCTCGTCTTTTTTTGGTTGAGACCATGCAATATCTCTGGAATTCATGGTTAATATTATTATACTTATTTAGGGTGGAATTTCAATAACATTATTTTTTTACTTATAATAGATAAGTTTTTTTACTTAAGACTAAAATCTTTATCTAAGCGAACAAAGTGATATAATAGTTAATAGTTAAAACGAATTAAAAATTATTTTTTATGAGAGGAGAAAAAATGAAAAAAAGATGTGATGTTGACCCTAAGGAAACTTGGGCCATCGAAGACCTTTACACTTCTGATGAAGCTTTTTATGCTGATCTTGAAAAATTAGCTGGAATGGCTGATGCTTTTAAGGAAAAATATTCAGTTCTTGAGACTAGCGAGGATGTTTATAATTCTCTTGAGGCTTATTCTGATATAATTTCCCTTACAGACGGTCTTGGTACTTTTTCTGGAATTTCTAAGGAAACAGATGCCACAGACGATGCTATGGCAAAAAGAGATGCCAAATTTGGAAGCGAAGTTTCTAAGATTTTTGCAAAACTTTCTTTCTATGATTCTGCCCTTGTCAAAGTTGACGGCAAAATCTTGGATGAAGTTATAGAAAATCATCCAGACTACGCTTATTACCTAAAAAGAGTAAAGGAAACTGCCAAATATCTCTTAGATGAGAAAACAGAAGCAGCCCTTGCTGCCCTTGCCCCAACCTTTGATGCTCCATATACAAATTACAACGACATGAGATATGGGGATATGAAGTTTGAAAACATCGACCACAATGGCGAGGAGGTCGTCCTTAACCACAACACTTTCGAAGAATACCTCGAAGGCGAAACCGACACAGAATTAAGAAGAAGGGCCTTTGCTGATTATCACAAGGTTTTAGGAGCTTACCAAAACGCTGACGCTTCAGTTTATAACAACCTTATCCAAAACGAAAAGATAATGGCAGACCTTCGTGGCTATGAATCAGTATTTCACTATCTTCTAGCCCGCCAAGACGTGGACTTTGATGTTTACGAAAACCATATTGACATAATTATGGAAAAACTTGCTCCAATTATGAGAAAATATGCAAATATTATCAAAAACCACTACGGCCTAGACAAGATGACCTATGCAGATTTAAAACTTGCCATAGACCCAGAATATGAACCACAAGTTTCTATAGAAGAAGCGAGAGACTATATAGTTGACGGCCTTTCACCACTTGGCGAAGAATATATCGGCTACATGAAAAAGGCCTTTGAAGATAGGTGGATAGATTATTCTCAAAATATCGGCAAGAGAACAGGTGCTTTCTGCTCATCTCCTTACCCATCCCACCCATTTATCATGACCACTTATAACAACTCAATGAGCCAAGTTATGACCCTTGCCCACGAACTAGGCCACGCCGGCCAAGGAATCCTTTCAAATGCCAACCAAAACGCCCTATCATGCGATATGTCCATGTACTTCGTCGAAGCTCCATCAACAGCCAACGAAATCACCATGGAAAGATATCTCCTTAAAAATGCAAAAGACGACAGGGAAAAACTTTGGGTCCTATCAACCATGATTGGCAAGACCTACTACCACAACTTCGTAACCCACTACCTCGAAGCAGCCTTCCAAAGAGAAGTTTATAGACGTGTAGAAAAGGGCGAAAGCCTCTCAGCTGCAGACTTTAACGCTATTTTCAAAGAAAAACTAGAAAAATTCTGGGGCGATTCTGTAATCTTAAATGAGGGATCAGAACTCACCTGGATGAGACAACCACACTACTACATGGGACTTTATTCCTTCACCTACCAAGCAGGCCTAACAATCGGCACAGCCATCTCAGAAAAAATAGTCCATGGCACTGAAGAAGACAGAAAACAATGGCTAGAAGTCCTAAAACTAGGCGGATCTATGGGACCAATAGATTTAGCCAAAGCCGCTGGTGTCGACATGACAACAACAAAACCAATAGAAGACGCAATAGACTTTATCGGCCAAATCGTTGATGAAATTGATGGGCTTTTGAAAAAACTAAATATGTATAAGTAAGCAAAAACCTCCCGAATTTGGGAGGTTTTTTTCATCTAAGATAACCTATCTTTCGTTCACTTTTTTTCCAGTCATATAGGCAATGTGAAAAGCCAACATCTTTGTATTTTTAAAGCCAGCCGCCATATTTTCATCGACTAATTCCATATTTGGGTAATATTTTTTGGCTAAGTTTATCATTGCTTCTCTGGCAAATTCTTGGTCTTCTATTTCTTCAACTAGGCCGTAGGCTACGACTGATGCTGTGTTTTTTGACCAGCCGTCTTCTGAAATCCCTTCTTCTAGGATGGCAGTAAAACAAGCCTTAGGATCTTTTTTAATACAGTCAATCTTGTAACCAGTCTTGGTGCCGTGAAAATAAAGTGCCTGGTTTTCCTCATCATAGACGTAATTTAAAGGCAAACCATAAGGATAACCGTCATCTCCATGGAGAGAAAGGACTCCCCTTGCAGCCTTATGAAGGACTTCCCCTGTTCTTTCTGGACTCAATTCATTTTTTACTTTTCTAATTTTTCTAAACATCTAATCCTCCATGAAATATATTTACTAGGATTATACTTTAATTCTTAGTAATAAGAGAAATCCCAACAAAATGCAACAATATCCATTTACATTTGTTTTTTTACTAAATTTAAAAAACTATAAATAAAACGAAATTTGCTATCATGATAAAGAGTTGATGAATATAGGGAGAAATCTCTCAAACACTTGTATTTAAGCCACTTTTGACTTGAAATATTTTTTAAAATTAAGTATGATAAACCTAACACAATGTGTTTTGTAGACACTGTTTTGTTAGATAAATTTAAAATCAAAATAAAACGAAGAAAGGGAAAATATGAACAAGAAACAAAATCTCCTTGCCATAGCCCTATCCGCATCCTTTGTCCTAGCAGGAGCAAATGTAGCTGAGGCTAATGAGCAAGCACAGACTCAAACTGAAAATGTAAGCCTACCAAACGACGGTCAAGGGATTACTGAGACAATTTCTGAGAATAAAGTAACAACCCCTCCTCCAAGTGAAGGAAATACTGATTCTCCTGCAGAAGACGAAATCCAAGATGAAAAAGCCACAGAGGAAACTAGCAAAGACGACCAAGCAGCTAGACCTCAAGTAGAGGCTATAAATACAAATAAAGAGGATACCCCAGCTGAAGCCGACATTCTTAAAACATCAGGAGAAAAGCAAACAGAGGCTCTAAAGGCGGGAGAAATTTCAACTAATGAGCCAAACTATACTGATGAAGAAAAGAACATCAAAGACTATAGTGACAGCGAACGTTATAAGGAAACTGACCTTACACCAGGATCTACAATAGTCGAAAATGTTGTTACCGATAAGGGAGTAGCAAAAGACGGTTTCAAATTTGATACCTTAAACCCATCACCAACTTCCCCAAGCAAGACGGAATATGGTTATGTAATTTCTATCGATAAGAAAACCGGCCAAAGAACCTATACTAAAATTGTTGTAACAGATTCCGGCCTTGTTCCTGTAAAGGCAGGGGATAAGCCAATGATGGGAGAGGGAGAAAAACTTACTCCTGATTCTCCTGATGTTACTTACAAGCCAGATGAAGATGGTGATATATCAGGAAAAAGACAAAAATTATATAACTACGAAGCAAGTGAAGAAACCCTAAAGCATATCAACAGCAAGGACAATGACACCACTGTTATTGGTATGAAGGATAACTACACTAAAGATAATCCGCAAAAAAAGTATTTCGACGAAAGCTTCGCCATAACCTACAAGGTCAACCCATGGCCAAATGAAAATGACAAGCTTCAATTAATGAAGCTAAATGGCGAATACAATGAAAAAGTATTTGTCAAGGGCCAAGACATCAATACCGGTGTTAAGGTAGACAATATTGACGCAAACGCCAAGGATCGACTGGTAGGTCAAGTCTATAACCCGATTACAGGTGCTGTTGTACCGGGAGCAAGGGCCTATATAGCTGATGATGGCAGCATCCATATCCAAATGCCGGAAGGTGCCCTTAAGAAAAATGCAGATGGTAAGTATGTAGTAAATGAAGATTCAATTTTTAACACAAAAGACTACAAAGGCATTCAAAACCTGGATGTTAAATTCTTTGCTAGACCAAGAACTGCTGGAGAATTTAAAACCATAGCTGAAACACCGGGCAAAAATGGTGAAACAGGTACCTATGTAGGGACAGGCGCAGGATCAGAAACCATCAACCACAAAGGAACCGATGTAACCATAGATAAGCAAGGCATCGACCGCTACGACCACTACAACTTAATCGGTAAGCTTAAGCTAAACCTTGATGACACACGCTACTATGATCAAGACTTTAAAGATCAAGAGGGTAATAAACTTGATGAACATACTTCTACAAAGGTGTTTCCCGGTGAAGACTTTAGTGTCGAGATAAAAGAACCGGCAGAAACTGGTGGAACTCAAAAAACTGGTGCAGAGATGGACGGCGCTTATAGTCGTGGAGAAGCATCAGGCAAACTAAAAGGAGAATTTCTTGATATAGCCAACAAACAAATAGCTGATGATTTGGGAGTTGATTATAAGGAATTTATCACAAGCGACGATTACGCAGACAAGCGTTGGACGGTTGTTGGTAAGTCTGACAATATTTCCAAGTTTACAATAAGAGCTCCAAAACAAGCCAAGGCCGGTGATTTCTTAGCCCTACCTGTTGAATACACTTACACAAATGGATCTACAGACACCCACTGGTTCCACTTTGTTGTCCAAGAAACAAACAACAATAGACCGGAATACCTGGCAGAGGTAGGACCACAAGGAAATACCTTAGTCAATAAGCCAATCATTACAAAAAGCGAAGAGGACTTAAAGAAAAACCAACCAGAGTCCTACGAGCTGATTGGTGATACCTTTAAGGATAACAAGGGCAATGTTTGGAAGGTATCTATTGACCAAACAACAGGTACTGTAACAGCAACTCTTCCGGCAAAGCTTCCTGATGGTAAGGAAATCAATGGTGGCGAAAAACTGACTGTTCCTGTTAAAGTAAAATATACTGACCAAACGACAGGGAAAGAAAAAACTGAAGAAATCAAAGCTCAATTTATTGCCACAAAGCAACACAAGACTTTAACCAATGAAACGACAACTTCGCCAATACCTTTTGAAACAGAAGTCGAATATGATGAAAGTCTGCCGGAAGGCTACTTCAAAGAAACACAAGCTGGTCAAAAGGGAGAACTAAAGATAACTTTCGTCCAAGATACCCTAAATGGCAAAAAAGGTATTTTCCAACAAGATGGAACTTTTAAAGAAGGCGAAAGCAAAATTGTAGTTGAAACGGTAAAAGAACCTACAAAAAGAATCATAAAAATTGGTACAAAGCCGGCTTCAACTAAAGTAGAAATCCCATTTGATACAGAATATGAAGTTGATAACAACCTAGAAGCAGGAAAAACCGAACTTGTAAATGATGGTGAAAAAGGCGAAGTGACCATTACCACAACAAGAAATGAAGACGGAACAATTACTGTAAATAAAAATGTTACTAAAGAGGCTAAGAATAAAAAGATCAAAATCGGTACCAAGACTCAAGGTCAAATCGTCGATACAGACAAGATTCCATTTGGATACAAGGTAGAATTCGACCCTGACTTCTACAAAAACTATCCGGATGCAACAGAAAACTACAAGATTGTTACACCCGGTAAAGAAGGAGAAAATACAAAGACTTGGACTATTGTCAATTCAGAAAAAGTTGGCGATCCAAAAATTGATAAAACTGAACCAGTAGACGCTGTAATTAAAGTTGGTCAAAAAGACTACACAGGAACTGTGACAAACACAGTGACTAAAGAAGTGCCATATAAAGTTATAATTAAAGAAAATCCAGAACTTGAAGCAGGCAAATCCAATGTTAAGCAAAAAGGCGTTGCAGGTTCTAAGACCTTTGAATATAGTGGAGAAATCTTTAATGGTGAGTTAAAAGAAGGTACACAATTTACAGAAAAAGAAGTAGCTGACAAATACGTTGCTCCACAAGAAGAAATTATAGAAATAGGTACAAAACCGGCAAATAACGAGAAGACCTATGAACGTGAAGTTGGTGTTGAAGTAGAATATGTTTACGACAATACAAAACCAAAAGGCTATCGTAACATTGAAGCTTTGGTACCGGGCAAGGTTATAACAAAAGTTGTTAATGAATATAATCCTGAAACAGGAAAAATTGAAACTACTGAAAAGATTGAAGTAATTCCAGGAAAGAGAAAGGTAACCTTTGGAACTAAAGACTTTACCGGAGAATATGAAGAAGTAGTTAAGAATATCGATCCTTATGAAACAGAAATAGTTTTTGATAATACTCTTAAAGCTGGAGAAAAAGCAATTGATCAACCTGGAGAAAATGGTGAAACAGTTACTAAAACCAAGAAACATTTAGTGAATGGAGTAGTTGAAAGTAGCGATGATCCGGTTTCTGAACAAACCAAAAAAGTTAAAAACCAAATTATAAGAGTAGGTACTATGACAGATGGTAAACACTCTTATACAGAAAAACTTCCGTATAAGTATGAAATCGAATACGATTCTAACTTAAAGGCTGGAGAATATGTCATTGATGTAGAAGGAAAAGAAGGCTCAAAAACAACTGAATGGACTATAAAAAATTCAGAAGTAGTTGAAGGTTCTGCAAGTGTAACTAATGAAGAAAAGCCCGTTAATGCAAAAATAAGAGTTGGAAAGAAAGACTTTACAGGAAATGTTAGCCACGAAGTGACAGAGGAAATTCCTTATGATGTAAAAATCGTTGAAGATCCAACTATGATAGCCGGCACAAGCGAAGTAGTTACAAAAGGAAAAACCGGATCCAAGACAACAAAATACACTCAAGCAGTTAAAAACGGCGAAGCTGATGGTAAGCTTCAATCTGAAGTAACATCAACAACAGATCCTACTCAACAAGTAATTAAAGTTGGTACAAAACCGGCTGAAAATAATAAAGACTATGACAAAGATGTAAATGTTAAAGTTGAATATGTTTACGACAAAAATTTAGACAAGGGTGTAGTCAAGGTTGGCGAACTAACTAAGGGCAAGGTAGAAATAAAGACTGTCAACAAATACGATCCAAAGACAGGGGAAGTGACAACTACTGAAGAAGAAAAAGTCACAGAAGCTACCCAAAAGATTATTGTAGGTACCAAAGACTTTACAGGAACTTACAAGTATGAAAAAACTTGTCCACTTCCATTTGAAGTAGTCATCAAAGAAGATCCAAATCTTGCTAAAGGTGAAAAAGTAGTTGATCAAAAAGGCCAAGCTGGATCTAAGACAACTTATTATGAACAAGATATTAAGAACGGTCAGCCAAATGGAGATCCAAAGCAACTAAACGAAAAAATAAACTCTCAACCTAAAAACCATATTGTTCGTATAGGTACCAAAGTTGCGGAAAGCTCAACAGTAAAAACCGTAGATAGAGAAATACCTTTTGAAACTAAATATATCTATGACGATACTATGGATGCAGGAAGTGAAAAAGTAGAAAGCGAAGGCAGAGTCGGTAAAGAAAAAGTAACTATTACTACAAAAATTACTGACGGTACTGGAGAAACTTCTGAAGAAACTACAACTATCACTGAAAAAGAGGATAGAAAAGTTAAAATTGGTACAAAACCAGTTGTTAAGACAGAAGCTATTCCATTTGACACATCTTACACTCACAATCCAGATTTAAAGGCCGGAGAAACTAAGAAAATTTCTGACGGAACTCCAGGAACAGTAACTATTATAACCTTCTTCAACAAGGAAACAGGAAAGCTTGAAACAAAGGTTACTAGAACTGAAGCAACTCCTGCTAAGTATGAGTATGGTTCTAAGACTGAAGGAAAAGTAACTGTTGAAACTGATATTCCTTATGAAGTTGAATTTGTTCCTGACGATACTATGGCAGCTGGAGAAACAAAGGTTACTCAAGAAGGAGAGCTTGGTAAGAAGGAAACTACTATTACTATAGAAAATAGCAAGGAAGTGGAAAACTCAAGAACAGAAAAAATAACAAAAAATCCTGTTAAGAAGATTGTTAAAATCGGTACCCTATGCAAGGCTCCAACTCCAAACCCAGGAGATAAGGACAATCCAAGTAAACCAGGTGGAGATAAACCTAATCCAAATAAACCAGGAATACCAGAAGAAACACCAGATGAGCCAAGTACTCCAGAGGAAACTCCAGAAAAACCTGAAAAACCAGGCGATGAAAAACCAAACGAGGATAAGCCAAGCGAGCCAGGTACACCAGGAAAACCAGGTGAGACTCCGGCTGAGCCAGGAAAAACACCAGACAAGGAAACTCCGAAGACACCAGAAGGTCCAATAGAAAATCCTAGTGAGGATGGAAAAGTTAGAGAAGAGAACAAAGAAAATGTCTCTGATGAGATGTCTAAGAAAACAAAAGAACAAGCAGTTTTAGGAAATGCCAAATCAACCAATCCAAAGACCGGTATAGGATCAGTTGCTCCTATATTCACAAGCATGGGCATTTCTATAGCGGGACTTCTTGCAACAAAGAAAAAGAAAAAAGAAGATGAATAAAATCTGATTTAATAGATAAAAGAGAGAGCAAAAATGCTCTCTTTTTTTATCTAAGATTAACTTGATTTTTGTTTTTATATTAAAAATAAAATGATAGCTTATTCCAAATAAAAAAACCAAGCTTTTTACCTAAGATTTTAAAAATCTTAAATACAAAAAACTTGGTTTTATATCAAAATAATATTCTAGAAGTTATTTACCCACAAGGTTTACCAACAAATCAAAAAGTGATTTGATTGCCTTTTCGTGAGTCCTCTCATAGCCATGACTTGCAGCAACTCCACATCCTACTAGGGCGTGTCTGTAGTCGTAGTCGCTTGATACTGCGGCTGAGGCGTCTGATCCGTAGAATGGGTAGATATCGAGTCCGTAGTCTAGGTTAAGGTCCTTGGCTATGGCAACTAGGTCGTTTGTTAAGTCGTAGTTGTATGGGCCAGATGAGTCTTTGGCGCAGATTGATAATTTTAGTTCATCGCAAGTAAGATCATCGTGAACTACTCCCATGTCTACTGCTACCATATCTCTTATGCCTGCTGGATGGCCGGATGCAGCCCCATGGCCTACTTCTTCGTAGATTGTAAACATCATATAAAGTGGACGATTTATCTTTATATTTTTATCCTTGATCTCCTTGGCTAGTGCAAGAAGGACTCCTGCGGATGCCTTATCATCAAGGTGGCGACTTTTGACAAAGCCGTTGTCTATCCTAAATCTTGGGTCAAGGGAAATAAAATCGCCGTTTCCTATGCCAAGCTTTTCGGTTTCTTCTTTTGAATGGGTTATAGCGTCGATTACGACTTCCATGGTTGTATCATCACGTTTGGCTTCTCTTGGGTCAGATGATCCGTGAACAGCCGGGTTATTTAGCCTAACCACACCTGTATATTCTTTGCCATCTCTGGTGTGGATTTTGACATTTTCAAATTCTACAAAATTTAGTGGGAAACCACCGAGTGTGGTAACCCTGAGGGCTCCGTTGGCCTTAATTGACCTTACCATAAGACCCAAGGTATCAATGTGGGCAGATAGTAATAGACCATTATCGCCCTCCATTTCGTTAATTGGGACAATAACATTGCCCTTGTTATTTTGGTATGGTGCATAGCCTAATTTTCTAAATTCATCCATCAAATATTTTTCAGCAAGCTTAGTAAAACCTGTTGGTGATGGGGTATTTACAAGATTTTCTATATATTTAGTAATTGTAGAGATTTCCATTTTTTTCTCCTCCTCTTATAGTATAATATCAATAATCATATTATATGGTAAGTAGAAAATTAATAAAGGAAGATAAAATGAAAAGATATATTTTTAAGGAAAAATTCTTTAAAATCACAGATAAGTATTGGATAAAGGACGAAGATGGAAGAGATTGTTTTTATCTCGACCAAGATTTCACCTTTATGGGCTACAGGGCAGCGGTCTATGGACCTGATAGACAAAGGCTTTTTAGAATCGAAAAGAAAATCCTATCTCTTTTGCCAAAGTTTTTTGTAAACTTTGAAGACGGGTCAGAAATGGTTATAAATCAGAGATTTACCCTGCTTAGAAAGTCTATTGATGTGGACACCGATTTTGGGACAATAAATCTTAAGGGATCCATTTGGGACTATAATTTTCTAATAAGTCTTGATGGGCAAAAGATTGGTGAGGTTAACAGGAAATTTCTTTCACTTACCGACCAATACGCCCTTACAGTTTATGACGAGGACTACACCCTAGCCATGATAGCCCTCGTAATTTGCCTAAATAAAATCCAAGACGACGAGGAAGGCGCCGCAGCTGCGACTGCCTCAGGAGGAGGACAATAAGATGCCACAATTAATTTTCATCCTATCTGCCATATTTGCCTTGGCTGGACTTTATAACATGTACTTGTTCGGGCAAATCAAAGAAAAAGTAAAATTCACTACAACAGACCTGGCAGTTCTAGGTATGATGGTGGTTATGTTTATCATTTACCATTGGGTATTTAGACCTTATCTAATAAACTCTATCTCCATATCCCTTGCCATGATATTTTGGAACTACACAGGGACCATAGCCAGGGGCTTTAGCGATGGATATGTATTTACCAACAAGCTAAACCCCTTCATAAACAAAAAAGTGCCCCTAGATGAAATAAGGTCAGTAACCCTATCAAGGGCCAACAAGAATCTCCTCTTAATGGTCTACCTAAAAACTGCCAACAGCCAAGACAACATGAGCTTCGCCTTCGCTAAGGAAAAAGAACTTGTAAAGATGCTTAAAAACCAGAAGGTGAATGTGATAAATTAGGGGGAATGTTGAAAAAATAGACTTAGTGGGTATATTAATAGTAACCATGATAGTCGTAATAAAAGCATGGTCTTAACCAAAAAAGACGAGCCTACCCGCTCGTCTTTTTTAAAGGCTAATTATCATCATCCAAAATTCTGTCTAGCCATTTGCAAATGTAGTAACCAACTACATTTGCTGTGACAGTGGCAATGATAGTCATAATAAATTGCATGATCTCACCTCCTCCCACCCTGTGGGCCGATGATAACATTATTATTATACTATTTTATTTATAAGTAAGTGGTTTTATCTTTAGATGAAAAATTAGAACGATTAGTATATTGATAGTAATATTATATTCGTAATAAAAGCATGGAACAACCAAAAAAAGACGAGCCTAACCACTCGTCTTTTTAGTGTAAAATATTTAAAATTTATCACCTAGCCATTGTAAGCTTCTTCATCTACAAACAAATACACATTTGGGTGTAAATTTAAAAGTCCACAAGGGAGGTCGGTTGTGATTTTTTCATCGTTTAAAAGTCTTTTTACTGCCTCATGTTTATTTTTGCCGTTGGCTAGGACTATTATTGTTTTTGCGTCGAAAATTTCTGCAAGTCCCATTGATAGGGCGTATTTTGGCACGTCTTCTTCATTTTCGAAAAATCTTGAGTTGGCTTCTATGGTTGATTGGTCTAGTTCAACGATAGATGCGTATTTATTAAGCTTTTCTGCTGGTTCATTGAAAGCTATGTGGCCGTTTACTCCAAGACCCAAGATTTGGATGTCTCTTTGGCCAAATTCTTCTAGTTCTTTTCTGTATTTTTCGGCGTATTTTTCGTCTGCTTCTGGTGCAGATGGTAGGTGGATGTTTTCCTTCTTGATAGCTACGTGATCAAAGAGGTTTTTGTGCATGAAATATGAATAAGATTGGTCGTTTGATGGATCTATGCCTACGTATTCATCCAAATTCACACTTTTTGCATATTTAAAAGAAATTTCCCCATCTTTTTGAGCAGCAATAAGGTTTTTATATAGACCTATTGGGCTTGAACCTGTTGCAAAACCAAACTTTATTTGTGGTTTTTCCATCATGTAATTTATTACAAACTCACTGGCTTTTTTGCTCATATCTTCATAATCTTTGCATACTATTACTTTCATTTATATCTCCTATTAATTTTGCTCTTATATTATTACCCATATATTTTAATTTTACCTTTTTAAGCAAAATAAAAAACCCAGCTTATAGCCAGGTTTTAAAATCCCCAGCTAAGGCTGGGGTTAAGGTACGTAATCTTTTTAGAATCAATGCTCAGTGATATCAAGTTCAAATCGCTCCTCTTCGTCGCAATTTAAGCTTAATATCACATAAGCTTATTCTATCATTTTCTACGAAAGCTAAAGCTTTCTAGAAAATGATGAATAACACAAAAAACATCGGTCATTTATTGCCTTACGGCTTGACCGATGTTTTTTGCTAGCATTATTTTCGTCGCGTTCTTACGTGAAAATTACATAAATTTTTCATCAATCTAACCTTCGTGCTAAGCACTCGGTTATATTGTGAAAATCATATAAATTTCGCTTGCGAAATTTATATTAATAGTTAAATGCTGCTACTTCGAACCATTCTTGTGGGTGGTGGCATGCTGGGCAGATCTTTGGAGCTTTTTTGCCTTCATATAAGAAACCACAGTTTCCACATTTCCAGATTACTGATTCTTCTTTTTCGAATACTGTGCCGTTTTCTACGTTATCGTGTAGTTTTTGATACCTATCTCTATGTGCACCTTCAGCCTTAGCGATGTTTCTGAATGCTCTAGCGATTTCGTCAAAGCCTTCTTCTTCTGCTACGTCTGCAAATGCTGGATACATATCTTCACATTCTTCGTTTTCACCATCGATAGCGCCTTGAAGGTTTGTTAATGTGTCATGCCAAATTACTGGCCAAGCTGTATAACCTTCTGTAAGTTCGATTGTTTCAAGTTTGAATTCTTCTCTTAGGAATTTATAGAATCTTGCTGCGTGCTCTCTTTCGTTTCTAGCTGTTTCTCTGAAAATTTCAGCGATTTGTCTATAACCTTCTTTTTCTGCAGTTTTTGCAGCATATGTATATCTCATGTTTGCTTGTGATTCACCAACAAAAGATGTGATTAAGTTTTGTGCTGTTTTTGTTCCCTTTAGTTCTGCCATAATAATCTCCTTTATAATATTATTTCATTTCCTGATATTCATACTATATTGTTAATTATTCGTTTTGTCAAGAATGATTCTAATCTTTTAATGAATCTAAACTTGATATGTATAATCATTATCATTATATCTTTGCAACCGTTTTAAATATTTGATTTTAGCTGTTTCTTAAAACCTAATTCTTCTAAATATTTTATGGATTTTGAGTGTTTGCCTATTAGTCTAGAGAAGTGATAATAATTATCAATTTGTATAATATCCAAAATTATTGATTATTTTAAAATATCAACTTGAATGGTTTTTCTCTATCGTGGCAAATTGAGGTATAATTAGGAGTAACAAAAGGAGGCTATATGAAATTAGATTTTAGCAATGTTAATTTAGATAATATAGGAAAATACGAAGAAAGGGCCCTTGCCGCTTTTGACACTCTTATGAACAAAGACGGCGAAGGAAACGACTTTCTAGGCTGGATTGATAGGCCAGTTGACTACGACAAAGACGAGTTTGAAAGAATTAAGAAAGCTGCAGCAAGGATTCGTGAAAATTCTGACGTCCTTGTTTCAATTGGTATAGGTGGATCTTACCTTGGTATCAAGGCTGTAGATGTGGCTTGTGATTCTTATTTCAATTCAAAAAGAAAAACAGAAATCATCTATGCAGGCAACCAAATTTCTGGAGAATACCTTGCAGACCTCTTAGACTACCTAAAAGATAAGGATTATTCCCTAAATGTAATCTCAAAATCAGGTACAACAACAGAGCCTGCCATCGCTTTTAGGATCCTTAGAGAAGCCATAGAAGAAAAATATGGTAAAGAAGAAGCAAAAGGAAGGATTTTTGCCACAACAGATAAGGCCAAGGGAGCTTTGAAGCAACTTGCTGATACAGAAGGTTTTGAAAGCTTTGTAGTGCCAGATGACATCGGCGGCAGATTTTCTGTAATATCTGCAGTAGGTCTTTTACCACTTGCAGTAGCAGGCGTTGATATAGACGAATTTATGGCAGGTTTTGCTGATGGTAGAGAAAAATATACAAATAAATCTATGGAAAATGACGCCATCAAATATGCCGCAGTAAGAAATATGCTACATGAAAATGGAAAAGATATTGAAATCTTACTAAACTACGAACCAAAACTCGCCTATGTGGCAGAATGGTGGAAGCAACTTTACGGAGAAAGCGAAGGCAAGGACGGCAAGGGAATCTTCCCAGCAAGCGTGTCAAACACAACAGACCTTCACTCTATGGGCCAAATGATCCAAGATGGAAAGAGAAATATCTTTGAAACAGTAATCGAAGTTGAAAATCCAAACAGAGACATCACCATCAAAGAAGACGCCGAAAACCTTGACGGTCTAAACTTCCTAGCAGGCAAAAATATGTCCTACGTCAACAAACAAGCTATGGAAGGCACAACAATGGCCCACGTAGGAGGCGGAGTTCCAAACATCAGAATAAAACTAGAAAAAATCAACGAAAGAAAACTAGCAGAACTCTTCTATTTCTTTGAAATAGCAGTAGGAGTATCAGGCTACATGCTAGGGGTAAACCCATTCAACCAACCAGGAGTAGAAGCCTACAAGACAGCAATGTTTAAACTACTAGGAAAACCTGGATATTAATGGTAGCAAAAAAATCGTAAGCGATTTTTTTGCGGTTCTCACAATATATCGAACACGAAGTGTGAAGATAGATTGATGAGAAACCTTATGCAGGGAACAAAAATTTATGCGACGAAAAGGAGCATCTATTTTTGTGAGTCGCTAGATAGAAATTTTCATCAATACAAAAAGACCTCAAGTGAGGTCTTTTTAATTTATCTTCTTTTCAACAGCTTTTATAAAGGTCTCTTGAATTTACGATCAGACCTAGTTTATAGTTGGCCTGGGAAAACTCTTCGAATCTTTTTGTCCCTAAGCCATACGATCCCTCGTCAGTCGCTTCGCTCTTTCTGTCGGGATGGCGCTATGAGCTTGGGACAATCTTAGTAAAAGTAATTATTTTATAAACAAATATCCACAGCTAGGCTATTTTCTTATTTATTAATCCTAATCACTTTAAAATTAGAATTCTTCATAAATATCTCATCATGGCTTATAACTATGACTAGTTTTCCCTTCCTATTAAGGTCACAAATTTGGTCCAAGACCTTGGCCTTAACTTCCATATCTAAGAAGTTTGTTGGCTCATCAAATATATATAAGGACTTGTCGGTTTTTATGGCGTGTTTTAATTGGGAGAGTTTCCTCTGGCCTGAAGATCCCTTTATCTTATCTTTCAGGGCACCGTATTCGCTTATGGTTGGGTTGGCTGGAACATAAACCAAATCATCAAATAAAAGACCCGAATTTTTATCAAGGACCTTGCCGTTGATTGAAATCTCTCCGTCATACCTTGTTGTAAGATTCATAATTGCTTCAATGAGGGTAGTTTTCCCTATCCCGTTATCCCCTACTATGAGGTTAATTTTGCCTTTTTCAATAGTTTGGCTAAAGGCTTGGTGAAGCTTTTCTCCTCTGCTTCCTAAGCTAGTGTAATCTCTTATTTCCAAGGATTTTATTTTTGACTTATCAAAGGTCACAGGGGTCATATTTATAAATTCATAATAAGAATCCATGGCAGGCTTGCCAGATACGTATTCTCTCCTGGTGTTAAAAGTATCAAGCATAGGATCCCAAAGGGAGCTAATGTAGATTGAAACAGCCGCATAAGAACCTGGGGTCATCTTGCATTTTATAATAAGGATAATCGAAATAATTGTTGTAAGGGTGATGGCCATATTTAGGGTTCCATAAACGAAAATATTATAACTCACGCTTTCATAACGGACTTTTTTAATGAGATTAGTAAAAAATCCTTTAAAAGAGTCTTTAATTGGTGGAAGCTGTTTATCTTCTAAAAACATCTCTTCCTTGCTTAGGTTGTTGGAATCTAAGAGATAACCCTTCATATTTTTCATATCGTCCAAATGGTTTGAGGAATAATCTGAAATCTTCTCCTCGCTCTTATATGAAACCACAGCTGCTATTGGCGCAATAATTAAAAATGAAATCAAAAGAAATTTCAAAGTAGAAAAACCATACATTCAAATAACAACAGACACAACAGAATTTAAGTATTTAGAAAAAGATAAAACAGGAACATACCAAATAAAGAAACTCTATCTAAACCCATACCTAGATATGTACAACAGTGAAATACTAAGCTATGAAATATCAAAACAACCAACAATAGAACCAATCCTGAAAGCCTTAGATAAAGCAATAAAGGTAACTAATAAAAGTAAAGAAAAAAGGATATTCCACTCAGACCAAGGCTGGGCATACCAGGTGAAACAATACACATCAAAACTAGAAGCTAACGGTATCACCCAATCTATGTCAAGAAAAGGCAACTGCCTAGACAACTCACCAATGGAAAACTTCTTTGGAATATTAAAACAAGAAGTATATTACGGAAGAAAATTCTACTCATACGAGCACTTAAAACAAACAATAGAAGATTTCATAAAATATTACAACGAAGAAAGGATAAAAGAAAAATTAGGATACTTATCACCAGTAGAATATAGAAAGAAAAATGCAGCATAAAAATTTCCTACCCCTAGGGGTAGGAAAGTAAAAAGAAATACCAGAGCTAGTTTAGTTCTAACTCTGGTATTAGGTCCAACTTTGTGGGGTCACCTTATTTTGCGAGATCTCTTTGTTTTATTTTTCTGATTAAAATCACAATTAAAATGGCGAGAACTATTGTGGTTACTATACTGCCCTCTACTCCAAAGCCACCTCCTGAGATTAGGTCGGGGCCATATAACTTTGTGGTAAAGTAAGTGACTCCTAGTGACTTGTTGCCGGAAACTGTGATGCCGTAGATGTTGGCCATAGTCATATTCCAGAAGGAATGGGCAGCTCCTACTATATAGATTGAATCACTTAGGTAAAATATTTGCGAAAATATTAGGCCTAGTAAAAATATATTTGCAAAGGCCATTGGACTAAAGCCTGCATTTCCTAAGTGGAAGATGGCAAAAATTAGGGAGTTGGCTACCATCGCCAGGCTGATTTTGCCCTTTACTGCCATTTGGTTCATTAAAATTGCTCTTAGTAAAAATTCCTCCTCAAATCCTTGGATTAGCCAAGCTGGGATGAAGAGCAAAAAGAGTTTTGTGTCAAAGCCCGATGGATTTTTGCTGATTTCTGCAAGGCCTGTCAGCTTTAGGATTAGGACAATTAAAGTTAAAAGTCCAAAGCCTAGCAAAATCCCCTTGCCATAATTTGAAATTTTTTTATCATCAACAAGGCCCAAAGAAAGATTTGATCTCTTTAGGATTTTCTTTGCAAAGATGTAGGCTAAAATTAGGGTTAGGGCTGTGGAATAAATTATCAAAAGGAAAAATAGGTCCTTTTGATAAAGAAAAGTGAAAAAATCATCCAAGGCCTCGATTTTTCGGCCAAGGCCCATTATTTGCCCGAGTCCATATTGGGGAATTATTACCAGAAGTGAAAGGATGACGGTAATAATGACCGGATTTAGGTCTCGGGTGGTCTTCGCTGTCTCTTTTATCGACTTATTTCTTATCATTTGACTAAATCCAAGGCACCGCCGATTATGGCGTTGATAAAGTCTCTTGACTCAAAAATTTCATAGCCAAAGAGCTTTTTCTTTAGGAAAATTTTCGCATCCATACTCTTAACTTCGGCATCGTCCTTGGAAAGCTCCTTCATATAGGCCTCGTGTTGGTTTTCCGCTTCGAGATGGGCGACCTTGTCAAAACAAGCGACATAATTTACATTTGAAATCTTTAGGGTGACTTCCACGCCACCATCTATATCAAGCTTGTTTAAGACCTTAATATCAAGGTTTTTGAAATTATTTCTGACAAATTCGTCCTGTTTTTCAAGATCATCCGAATATGACTTTTTAAGGACGTCAAAAATCACATCCAGCCTATCCATGTTTTCTTCCATGAAGGCTGTATCATCGGTTTTAATCGCTTTTTCAATCCTATCCACAGTCCTATTTACACTGTGAGATAGGCTTCTTGCCCCAAAAAATACCGCGGCAACAAGGAGGATAAAGATTAAAATATAAGGACCAAAGGTCTTTCTCTTGCGCCTTTTTTCCCTAGCACGCCTTTTCCTCTCACGGGTTTTTGGATTTTTATATTCTTTTTCTTCACTTCTTTTTTGTCTAGCCATAATTATATCCTTTTAAATTATTATACCATTTCTCTAATTTTATGATATGATAAATATATGAAGTATGTAAAAAATAATTTTGCCAACGGCCTTGCACTCTTGGCCCTAATCTGCCTAATCTTTAAGGCTTTTATAGGACAAGGTCTATCAATTAATGAAAATTTAATAGAAAGGACACTCACATCCTACATCATAGCCTACCTAGCCTTTAAAATTTCCTATATGGAAACAAAAAAGGTCGGCCTAATCTTTGTTCCCCTCATATTTCACAGCCTAGTCATGGCTCTTGTTATAAGGGGCGGGTCTTCGCAGAAAATTCCTAGCGATATGGTCCAAATAATAACCACGCTTTATAAATTATTGGTCATGGTCGGAGTCTTTTTTGCCATTGAACTTTTCTTTAATAGACTCTTGGGAAGCCTTGCAACATCAATCTTAGGTGGGATTTCGCTTGTAATTTTCTTATGCCTTTCCTTTAGCAAAAAGATTGCCTTCCTAGAATCTTTTGAGGATTTTTTCCTCTATTTTTCCTTCTATGTAATGGCAATTAGGGTGAGATCTGCAGCAAGCTTAAACCCTGTCCTCCTAGTCCTTAGCCTAATCTTGGTGGCAGGTGAAATATATATCAAGGAAAAATATATAAAAATCGACTATGGATTTTTGCTAAGTATCTTCCCTTTATCCTACCTGGCCCTTAAAACTGTAAGTCGCGAGTCGGCCTTTGACCTTATTGACCACTTGATTTTTGCCCTAATCTATATCTACCCGGCCCTTTTTGTAATTATCAAAGCGAGCCTTGATATAGAAATGTTAGCCATTTCAATAATTGCAATACTCGCTTCTTATATAATCGGCCAAGGCATTTTCAAAATCAAAAACAAATATCTTTCCTATTTGCTTTTAGGAATCAACTAGAAACGCAGACTCTTAGCCTGCGTTTTTTAAATTATTTCCTTAAGAAACATTGCTATAGCAACAACAGCTATAGTTTTAATAATAGATAGGGTTTTATCCATTCCGTATTTTTTCACTAGGAATTTTGACAAAAATTCCATAATAATTGTAACTATCAAAGTAATAATAAAAATTTTTAGGTATCTCATTTTCTCCTCCTTATTTAATTTCCCAAGCTACGGTCACTTCACTTCTTAGCCTTGACCATGGGATATTTTCTTGGGTAGTTTTTTTCATATTCATAGGGTCATTTATCAGAAAAGACCCATTTTTATAGGAATCCACGACCATGTAGTGGCCAGCATTTATAAAAGTTCCAGGACCTACTCTAATAACTATAGGATTGTCCTTAAGGGCCTGGATGAAGGCTTCTTTGTGGATTGGAATGTCGTAAGATTTTAGGTCGTAAGCCTCAACGCCTTCTATAAAATATTGCCAGTCAGTCCCATCCCGAGATGAGTAGTCTCTGGCAACAGCCATGGTGTTTGTTGGATAGATGTCATTTGTATTTAACTTACGGTTTAAGACCATGGCCATGACTGTTGGTCCACAACCCAGATTTGCCATAGTTCCTAACGAATAGGGCTTATCTGCCCAACGCTTGTCGGTTTGGCTAAAATACGGGGTTTTTCTCATGAGATTTTGAGAAAATCCAGGCTTAAATTTCCCACCTGTCCCCCTTGATAGGTAGGCGTGGTTGACTTTGTACTTATAAATCGCTTCGCCCTTTTCATTTATCCAATACATTTTGTGGTCAAAAACCTTGTTGACATTGCGGAGTAAGTTGAGACTCCTTTCGTGAAAAGCGTATTTCTTACCATCTATTGTGACAAGGCCTTCAGCAGGCTTGCCATCTTCAAAATAATACTTGTCGCCAAGCCAGCCTTTAGGATATGGTCCGTCAGTCTTAGTCGCTTCACCGTAATTATTAAAATAGAAGTTCATTCCATCAAAAACCCTATTTTGTTTCCTGAAAATTGACCCATCTTCATCAAAGCCGTAAGTAATGTTGTCAATGGTCTTAAGTCCCTTAGCATAGCCCTTTTCTGGATCGTAATATCCTAGCTTGCCTTTGTAATAGTCCCATCCGATGTAGTGGGCTTCCCCATCGGCATCTACAAAGACATTTTCATTTTCAATCTTTTTATTTTTGACCATCTGGCCGGTTTCTTTGTCAAAATACCTGCGGGCCTCGCCTGTATCTATTAATCCCTTGGCCAGACTCCCATCTTCCTTGTAATGATAGGAGTCAGTTAAAATAACTCCATTTGGGCTTTCACTTTCATTTTTAATCGGTTTTTTATCTTCAAGTTTTTTTGCATTTTTATTTTTATGATTAAGGTCTGGATATTTTTCAAAAATAATGTCGAGACTTGTTGTGTCGTAGTAAACTACCTCTTCTGCAGCAAGGGCAGAATTGATACCTAAGACAGCAGAAACTACCAGACTTAATATGAATAAATTCTTTTTCATCTAAGCTCCTAGGCTTTTCTTTTAATTATATCAAAGATTGGCTATTTTTGGCAAAAGAAAATCCCGACAAAGTCGGGATCAACAGAATATTTATAGGGAAAGTATTTTCTTATTTATTTGAAGACTCTTTTGCTTTTTCAATATTTGCCTTTAATTTGGCTATTTGGTCTTCACTTGTGATTGCTCCTACCACATCTTCGCCGACGATGTTGCCGTTTTTGTCAACTACGATTGTTGTTGGATAAGCAAATACGTGGTCTAGGTATTTTTTGATTTCGCCTTCGTTTTTAACGCCTAGAGCTTGGTAGGTTGGTTTGTTTTCATCAATTATTCTCTTGAAGGCATCCATGGTTGACTGGTCATACTCAGCATCTGTGCAAAGGGTAAGGAAGTTTACCTTTTCGTCCTTCTTAAGATCATCTGCAACCTTGTTGAGCTCTGGCATCTCTTGGATGCAAGCAGAACAACCTGTAAACCATAGGTTTATAACTGTTGCGTCATAGTTTTTGAAATCTTCGTTAGTAAATTTCTTGCCATCTTGGTCTTTTGCTTCAAAAGTTCCTAAAGTTGTTGGTTTTTCGCCTTCTACTTGAGGTTCTTCAATTGGGGTTGTTGTATCATTTGTAATTTTAGCGCCTTCTGGAAGGTCTTTCTTGCTGATAGCTTCTTGTTTTACTTCTTCTGGTTTAGCTTCTTCTTTTTTTCCACATGCCACTAAAGAGCCTGCTAGCATTAATGCTAAGATAATTTTGCTTTTATTTTTCATTTTTTTCTCCTTTTTTTCTTATGAATTCACTGGTGATGGCCTTGGTTGGACAAGCCTCCACACAATCTCCGCACCTAATACATTCTAAATGTGCGGTATTTTTTCTAATATCAACATCCATCTTACATACCCTTGCACACTTGCCGCAGTTGATGCACTTGTCTTCGCTCAATTTTAATTGATAGAGGGAAAATTTATTAAAGAGCGAATAAAATGCACCTAGCGGGCAAATCCACTTGCAAAATGGTCTGAAAAATCCAATGGAAAGGATGATTGTTATAACCAAAATTACAAATTTAAACCTGAAGAGAGGACCAAGAGCCGCTCTTAGTGAAAGATTTCTCGCCGCAAGAGGTAGGGCTGCTTCCATAATGCCCTGAGGGCAAATGTACTTGCAAAAGAATGGAGGCACAACTTCGTACTGGCCTTTTAAGGCAAAGCCCACTCCAACAAGGAGGCCAGTTAAAATTATGTATTTTATACTCCTTAGGGCCTTTAACTTTTTGGTTGAAAATTTCTTTGTTGGGATTTTATGGAGTAAGTCCTGGAAAAACCCAAAGGGACATAAAAATCCACAGATGAGTCTACCAAAGATGACCCCAAAAAACATTATAAGGCCGATTACATAATAGGAAAACTTATATTTTTTTGACCCTATGACAGCTTGGAGACTTCCAATCGGGCAAGAACCAGCCGCTCCCGGACAGGAATAGCAATTTAATCCAGGTAGGCAGGCTTTTTTGCCAGGTCCCTGGTAGATTTTGCCTTTTAAGAAATTATCCAAGTGGAAGTTGTGAGCCAGGGTGGATAAGGCTTGGACAATGAGTTTTTTGTAATTTTTTACCTTATCCAATTCCTATACACTCCAAACACAGATTGATTGCCTTCATAAAAACCGTATCCACTTCTTTTCTATAGACCCCAAAGCCAATGAAGGCAAGGCTTAGGGCAAGAAGTCCAATTGTAATTTTTCTTTCTTTCATCTTAACCACCTTTTTCATATTTTATATTCTATCAAAGCCTGTGTTAAATTCTCATAAAGACTTGGGAATAATTATAGTGAAAATTGAACCAACTGGCTCGTTGTCTGAAATTTCAATCTTTGCCCTAAGCATATCGGCTATTGTTTTTGACAAGGAAAGACCTATTCCATAGCCTTCTTGCCCCCTAGAAGAGTCGATTTGGTAGAAAAGATCAAAAATTCTTTCCTTATCAGAATCAGAAATTCCAAGACCGGTGTCTGCAACTTTTATTTTTACAAATTTAGAATCTTCCACAGCAGAAATTTCTACCTTGCCACCTGGCTTGTTATATTTAATAGCATTTTCAACTATATTAAAGACCAATCTCTGGAGGAGGCCATCGTCTGTGATAAGATTTATATCAGTTTTTTCCGTAATAAGTTCGACATTTTTAAGATCTGCCTTATCTTCCAGGTCAAGAATTATTTCATCTATCAATATATCTAGGTTTACCTCGTCGAGTTTGAGATTGGATTTTTTCCTCAAAGATAAAATCGCATCGACAAGACCATTTAACTTGCCTACATTGCTATCAAGGACTCTGAGCATTTTGAGAGCGTCTTCGTCATTTGTCTTTTGCCTATAAAGGTCAATCTGGCTTTGCATGACAGCTATTGGTGTCCTTAATTCGTGGGCCACATTTGAAGAAAAATCCTTCTGCCTCTTGTAATCAGCGTAGATTTTTTTAAGCATCTTGTTGAAAGCCTCTGAAAGCTCGACAATTTCACTTGAAGTATTATCCAAAATCACCAAATTTTCAAAACTTTCCGGCTTATCTATGTCAACCTCGGTTAGCTTTTTCTGGAGCTTTTTGAGGGGTGCAAGAATTTTCTTTATTATAAAGGCAAAGGAAAGAGATCCCAGGATAATCACAGTCGACATCACAAAAATTAGGTAGATTGTAAAGTCGCTTGCCGATTGGACCTTAGTTGTATCTACAAAAAGGACCATTGACCTGTCCATATTACCCATATTTGCGTTCATTTCCTCTATAACACCGTCAATTACCATGGCCTGCTTGCGGTTAATAAGGTACATGCTAACAAGGAGCATGATTATAAAAAGCACCACAACAGCCGAAATTAGTTTGAAAACTACAGAATCATAGACTTTCTGTTTCATGAATCCTATATCCTTTACCAATTACATTTTCGATTAGGTTTTTGCCGCAGGCAGCCCTTAGCTTTTTCCTAAGCGAAGACATATGCACCCTCACCGTATTTGAAAAACCATCCGCATTTGAATCCCAAACGTGTTCGATAAGCTCTTCTGCCGAAATAAAACGCTCAGAATTTAAAAACAAGTATTCCAAAATCCCAGTTTCCTTGACTGTAAGGGGAATAACTTCTCCGTTAAAAGACGCTTGCCTTTTGATTGTATCAAAGGAGAGGCCGGAAATATCTATAACTGTGGCCTGGTGGATTTTTTTGCCTCTCAAATGTGAACGCATTCTGGCATCAAGTTCCCTAAGGGCAAAGGGCTTTACCATGTAGTCACTCGCCCCAAGATCAAGGCCCTTGACCCTATCTTCTATGTCGGACCTGGCAGTTAGCATAATAATAGCTACTTCTTTGTTGTCCTCCCTAATAGCTCTAAGGACCTCAAAACCGTCCTTTCCCGGCAAATTTACATCCAAAATTATGAGATCATAGGATTCAACATAAGCCATATCAATTGCATCGTCACCGTTACTTGCCTTATCAGTCACATAGCCCAAAAGGGTCAACCCTTCTGCTATGGAGTCTAATAAATCTAATTCATCTTCTACTATTAATACCTTCATATTTACCTTCCTTGAAAGTAGTTTATTTCACTTTGATTATATCACAATACTGTTAAATTATGGTTAAGATTTCTTGCTTCATATTGAATTTGCAAATCTTAAATTTTTTATAAGAAATCTTAAATATTTTTAATTTTTACTTTACATTTTATAATATCCAGTATAATATATATCATAGGTAAGGATTTTCTAATCTTGAACATAATGAAGAAAATAAATGGAGAGTAATATTTATGAAAAATAAAAATTTAGCCCTAGTATTAGCAACAGCCCTAGTTTTAGGTGCATGCGGCAACCAAGCTGCTAAACCAGCTGAGGAAACAAAAACAGAAGAAAGCCAAGTAGCTGAAAATAAAGATGCTGTAAAAGAAGTTTCAAACAAAGCTCAAACTTCAGCCAAAGACCCAATCCCAGCTACAGAAAAAACCCTAGAAGAAGCAATTGACGCATTCTATACTCACTTTGGAGATGATGCAATCGAACTAACAGGTGCTGGATTTGACGAAGAAGATGGCAAATATTGCTATGAAATCAACGGCTTTAAAGACGGCCAAGAATATGAACTAGTTCTTGATGCAAATACACTTGAAGTTATAAGCGAAAATAAGGAAGCGGAAGACGATAATACAATCATGGCTATCGACAGAGCAAGCCTAATCACAGGCAAAGAAGCCATGGAAAAAGCCCTAGAAGACCAAGCTGATGGCGTTTATGTTGAAGGATATGAACTTGAAGTAGAAAATGGCAAAGCCATCTACGACATAGACCTAGAAAATGCAAGCGATGTAAAAATCGACGCTGCAAGTGGCGAAATAATTAAATAATTTCAGAAAATAGGCCCAATCGGGTCTATTTTTGTTGTTAACTTACAATTCTTAAAACTTTTGTAAGAAACATTAAAATTTCTTGATCTCTGATATAATATATATATAGGAAAACAGGAATTCCTTTTTTAATCTAATATTATATAAGAGGAGTAAAATATGAAAATCAAAAATTTAAGCCTAATTCTTTTAGCAAGCCTTCTTTTAGGAGCTTGTGGAAATAAAACACCAAAGCCAGCTGAAGAAACAAAGCAAGAAGAAAGTCAAGTAGACGAAACAAAGACTGGCGTAAAAGAAGTAAAAGATAATGACAAAAAGCCAAATGAAGAAGAAAAAGAAAAAGTGCCAGAATTTGCCACAAATGCAGATGAAGCCTTAAAAATCTTCCACGATCACAATTTTGGTGACGGATCTAATGATGCTATAAATATCGATAAAATTAAGGTGGAAATCTTAGATAAGGATATAATCTATAGCATTGAAGGTTTTAAAGATGGCAAAGAATACCAGCTTAAGATAAACAACAATGGCAAAATTTTAGAAGAAAAAATCGAAGATGATGATGGCAAGAAAAAACTTGCGATAGATTTTACTAAGATAATTTCTGGTGAGGAAGCCTGGGAAAAATCCCTAGAAGGCCAAGCTGAAGATGTTAAAGTCAAAGAATATGAATTGAAAATTGAAGACGGCAAGGTAGTCTACGACATAGAGCTAGATAATGGCAAAGACGTAAAAATTGATGCCACAACAGGCGACATAATCAAAAGAGACTAAATTCTAAAATTAATAGGCCCGAATGGGTCTATTTTTTCGCTAAAGTCAAAGCAAACCAACAGAAATTGATAAGGCAAAGCTATTTAGTATAATTTCAATAAGAAAGAGATTATAATGGAGATATAGATGATTAAAAAAGTGTTAATAGCTTTCTTAGCCATTGTTTCCCTGCTAACGGGATGTAATAATACAAATAAGGAAAATACTGAAACAGGGATAAGACAAGTCGAAAATAAAGATACGAAAATTTCTAAAATAAAAAAAGAATCCGTCCCAGATTTTGCAAAAAGCTTAGACGACGCCTTGAAAATCTTCCACAACCACAATTTTGGTGAGGCAAACATGGATTCAATAAATATAGATAAAATCAAAATGGAATTTACCAATGAACTCTTCATCCTAAATATTGAGGGATTTAAAAATGGGAAAATATACAAGCTAAAAATCGATGACAACGCCAAAATCCTAGAAGAAAAGATCGAAAAATCTCCCAATAACAAGACACTCGCCCTAGACTTTAAAAATATAATTTCAGGCGTAGATGCAATGGAAAAGGCACTAGAAAGCCAGGCCAAGGGCGCTTGGGTCAGAGGATACGAATTAAAAATTGAAAACGGAAAGGCTATCTACGACATAAACATAGCAGAAGGTAGAGATATAAAAATTGACGCAGCGACAGGCGAAATAATCAAATAATTTTAGAAAATAGGCCCTTGGGTCTATTTTTTGTCTTTATTTTCCAAAAATTCACTTTTTTTGATAGGTTTTGGCATTAAACTCTAAAATTTGTAAAATTAAGCCCTTTTGGTATAATTTAAGAGATAAATCGATTAAAAGGGAGTATATAGATGAACAAAAAATTATTAGCCTTACTATTAGCAGGAACCTTTGTTTTTGCTGGCTGCAATCAAGATAAAGCAGAAAACAAGGAAGAAACAAAACAAGAAGAACAAGCAGAAAAACCTGCTGAAGACGCAAAAGACGAAGGCAAAGAAGAAAAACCAGAAGAAAAAGCAGACGAAAAAACAGCTGACATAGTTCTTCCAGACAACAAGGTAACATTAAAGGCAGCAAGCTACAAGTTTGAAAGCCATGTGGTTGGCGCACCTTACAACCTAACAGAAGTGACCTACGAAGTAGAAGATAATGGAGAGGCTTATTACAATTTTGAAGGTGAAAAAGATGGAAAAGAGTATAAGCTAAAGGTAAATGCCAACTCAGCAGAAACCACAGAAGCCGAAATAGAAAAAGGAGCCGACAAGGAAAATCCAGTAGACTTAGGCAAATCCATCCCACCAGAAGAAGCAATGAGAATAGCCCTAGAATCAAACGGAGGCGGCACCGTAAAAGAATGGAAACTCTATAACGACGGCGAAGGCGAAAAATACGAAATCGAACTAGAAGACGGCAAAGAAATCACAGTCAATGCTATAAATAAAAAAGTAATGTAAGAAAAGCTAGCTAAAGATTACTCAAATAATCTAAAAGCTAGCTTTTTAAATATCTAATTTAAAATCCATAAAAAATTTTATAATAAGAAATAATTGAAATTTACTATTGTTTTCTTATTTGTAACATTCTAACACAATTTTCTATAAAAAACTTAAATTTCATTCCTACTTTGTTTTTTCTATGAAACTATCCCAGTCTTTTTTGAAACTTTCTATACCTTGAGTTGTAAGTGGATGGGTCCAAAGTTTTTCGAAAAGAGTGCCCGGAATAGTTGCTATATGAGCCCCAGCTATGGCTGCTTCTTCTAGGTGCTTGTTGGTCCTTATTGAGGCAGCTATGATTTCACTTTCTAGGCCATAGTTATCTAATACTGTCTTTAGGTCATAAATTAGCCTGATTCCATCTTCTCCCATATCATCGATTCTGCCGATAAATGGTGAAATATAGGTCGCTCCTGCCTTTGCTGCCATAAGTCCTTGAGCTACTGAGAAGATTAGTGTGCAGTTTGTTTTGATTCCTACCTTTGATAGGGTGTTTACTGCTTTTAGTCCGTCTTCTGTCATTGGAATTTTTACAACTATATTGTCTGCCCACTTGGCTATTTCACGAGCTTCTTTGACCATAGTTTCATAGTCATAGCTTGTTACTTCAGCTGAGATTGGCCCATCTACAAATGAAGCTATCTCTGTAACAACTTCTTTAAAATCCCTGCCTTCTTTGTTGATAAGTGAAGGATTAGTTGTAACCCCATCACAAAGGCCTAGGTCGTTGATTCTTTTTATTTGGTCTACGTTTGCTGTATCTAAGAAAAATTTCATTGTTACTCCTTTTGATTTTTCCTATGTTTTATTATAAAACATTACCCTGCTCAAATCTTTTTTACATTTTGGTAATTAAAGCTTTTGGCAGGGTGTTTGTTTCTTTATTATAAATCTATCGTTTGTATTCCCTCAGAGCTTCAAGCTTATTTTTTTATTTAACTAATTCTAGTGGGGAATCGATATGTTCTTCTATTGTTTCACCTTTTAGGTGGTTTATTGCGTTTTCCATAGCTAGTTTACCCATTTTTTTAGGTTGTTGAGCTACAGTTGCAGCAAGGTCGCCATTTTTTACAGCTTCTACGGCATCATCGTTTCCGTCAAATCCTACTATTACTATATCTTTACCGCTAGCTTTTATTGCTTCGCTTGCTCCTAAGGCCATTTCGTCGTTTTGGCAGAATACTGCTTTTACATCTGGTTGTGCTTGGAGTAAGTTTTCCATTACTGTTAATCCTTCAGCTCTGTCAAAGTTTGCTGTTTGGCTTGCTACAAGGTTTATTTTATCCTTTGTTGCTTCTTCAAATCCTTGACCTCTTTCACGTGTAGAGCTTGCTCCAGGTATACCTTCTAGTTGGATTACTTCAGCATTTTCTCCTACTTTTTCTAGGATAAATTCGCCTGCCATCTTGCCACCTTCTACGTTGTTACTTGCAACAAGGCTTACTATTTCACCATCTTCAGTTCCTCTGTCTACACAGATTACAGGGATATTTGCTTCATTTGCTTTTTGTACTGATGAAGATATTGCTGTAGAGTCTACTGGATTTATGATTATTAGGTCTACTTTTTGTGTGATTAAGTCTTCTATTTGGTTTGATTGAACAGAAGAATCATTTTGTGCATCTGAAATTACAACTTCTGCACCTTCTTCTTTTGCTTTTTCTTCTATACCTTCTCTGATTGATACAAAGAATGGGTTGTTTAAGGTTGATAAAGATACTCCTATTTTATATCCACCTTCTTTTGTTTCTACACTTGTTTCTGTTGATTTTTCTTCTGTTTTTGCTTTATCTTCCCCTTCTATAGAACAAGCTGCTAGTACAAATACTGCTAGAAGCAAGAATGATAAACGTTTGATAATTTTTTTCATTTGTTCCTCCTATTTATTTCTCTTTCTGTCTATTAATACTGCTACTAAAATGACGATACCCTTGACTATTTGTTGATAGAAGCTTGAAACTCCGAGTAAGTTTAGTCCGTTATTTAAAACGCCGAGTATTAAAATACCTATTAAAGTACCTGTTAATGATCCACTACCGCCTGACATACTTGTTCCTCCAAGTACTACTGCAGCAATGGCATCCATCTCGTAGGCTGTACCTGCTGTTGGCTGAGCTGAATTTAGTCTAGATGTGAGTACCAAACCTGATAAAACTGCCATTAAAGCTGAAATTATATAAACCCATGTTTTTACTTTATCAATATTAATACCTGATATAAAACTTGCTTTTTCATTGCCGCCTACGGCATATATTTTTCTGCCAAATGGTGTTTTGTTTAGGATAATCCATAATATTATAAAAACTATAGCAAAAAGTATAACTGGAAATGGAATACCAAATACAGTCCCCTTGCCTAAAAATTTAAAGAGAAAATCTTCTTTTGGTCCAGGGATTGGGCGACCTTCTGTATATACTAAAGTTAATCCTCTAAATATTGTCATAGTTGCAAGGGTTACTATAAAAGGTGCAAGTTTTCCCTTGGTTATTAAAATACCATTTATTAACCCAAGACCGAATCCTATTACAAGAGCTATTAAAATAGCTGGTAGAGTTCCTATTCCATTTTGTAATAATCCTGCAAATACAGCTGATGTAATGGCTAGAGTAGATCCTACTGATAGGTCAATTCCTCCTGTTAGAATTACAAAAGTCATACCTAGCGCAATAAATCCATTTATTATTAATTGTCGCATTAAGTTTAGTAAGTTTGTTGGTTGCAAGAATGCTCCATTCATCAAACTTACAAAAACTATTAGAATTACTAGGGCAATTAGATTGCCTAGATTTTGATTATTTTTTAATTTAGCTTTAAATTCGCTCATAGTTTTCCTCCTGTAGCTAGAGTCATTATTTTTTCTTGATTTGCTTCTTCTCTTAATAGTTCTCCTTGAACTTCTCCTTCATGAATTACATATATCCTGTCTGATAATGATAGCAATTCTGGCAAGTCACTTGATATTAATATGACTGCTACACCTTGATGGGTAAGGTTATTTATTAGGTCATATATTTCTCTTTTTGCACCAACATCTACACCCTTTGTTGGTTCATCCAATATCAATATTTCAGGATCTATGGCATACCATTTAGCAAATACTACTTTTTGTTGGTTACCACCGGATAAATCCTGAACTTTCGCTTCACTTGATGTTGTCTTTACTTTAAAATCGCCTACCAATTTATTTGATAGAAGGTTTTCCTTGGCCTTATCTATAAACATTCCTGGTGTAAATTTATTAAAATTGAGAAGGGAGATATTTTCTTTAATTGATTCATCTAGAACTAGACCTTCTTCCTGTCTATTTTCTGTTACAAAGCCAATCTTGTTTTTTATCGCATCTATCGGTTTATTGATTTCAACTTTTTTGCCATCAATAAAAACTTCTCCAGAATCTTTTGGATCTAGACCAAAAAGTGCTCTCATTATCTCAGTCCTACCTGCTCCCATAAGACCAGATATACCAAGCACCTCGCCTTTTTTAGCACAGATATTAATATCGTTAAAATAAGGAGGTCTTGAGAAATTTTTAAGTTCAATTTTTACATCGGTGATTTCTGCATCCATTTCCGGATAAAAATCTCCTATGTCCCTACCTACCATGTGGGAAACAACTTCAGCTTCATTGGTATCGTTGGTATCTAGTATTGCAACTGATTTACCATCCCTCATTACTGTAATTTTTTGGGTAAGAGCAAATATTTCTTCCATTCTGTGAGAGATATAAATCATTGATACTCCCTCATCTCTCAGTCTTTTCATAAGCAAAAACAATTTATCTATTTCATTGTTTGTAAGAGCGCTGGTTGGTTCATCTAATACCAAAATATTTACTTTATTTAGGTTCGCCTTAGCTATCTCCATCATTTGTCTTTGACCAACTGATAAATTTGAGACCTTAGTATCTGGATCTACATCTAAGTCAAATCTTTTCAAAAGCTCTTTTGTCTTTTCTCTCATAGTCTTGATATCCAAAAAAGAACCCTTTTTGATTTCGTTATTCATAAATATATTTTCCATCACAGTAAGCTCTGGCCAGTCACTAAGCTCTTGGTGGATAAAACTTATACCTAAATCTTTGGCTACGTTGGTGTCTTTGATATCAACTTCTTTACCGTCTATTAAAATTTTCCCTTTATCTTTTTCTAAAACACCTGATAAAATATTCATGAGGGTAGATTTACCTGCCCCATTTTCTCCTACCAAGGCGTGGATTTCATTTTCTCCTAATTTAAAATCTACTCCCTGCAAGACATGGTTTTTACCAAATGATTTATAGATATCCTTCATTTCTACAATCATGATAGCTCCTAAAAAATATTCTTTGCTTTGAGGATAATATTAGAATATGGTGTATTCTCACCTGTTCTTATTACAAATTTCACATCATCAAGTTTTTTCTTAAAGTCTTCATGGCTAATATAGTCTGCACTAATATCACCTAATAATTCTTTGATAGCTTTTTCTTGGCTTGGGTTGTTTTCTTTGATTTCTTCTGCTAGTATATAGGCTTCACAGCCAAAGTCTTCTAGCAAAACTTCTAAAACGTCAATAAATTTTGGTTCTCCTAACTTCAAAGCCAAGTCTATTTTTTTACTAGGATCTATCGGTAGACCACAATCTCCAATAGCTATTAAATCTGTATGACCCAAATCTGATAGCCTTTTTGATATTTCACTATTTAAAATTCCATTTCTCTTCATGTTTTTTACCCCTTAAATTTTAATACTGCTTCATGACTTGGTATGGAAATACTAGCTCCCTTTTTTGTTACTGAGAGCGCTGACGCCTTTGTCGCAACTTCTAAACATTTTTCAATTCTTTCTCCCTTATAAAAATAAGTTACGAAATAACCTGTAAATGTATCTCCTGCACCTGTGGTATCTACAGCATCTACCTTAAATGAATCTTGATTTATTAAATTATCCTTATCAAAATACATAGACCCGTTTTTACCAAAAGTCTCAACTACTTTTAGAGATGGAAAATTATCTCTAAAATAATTAACTGCTTTTTTAGCATCAGAAACTTTCGCCAGTGCCTTTGCTTCTGTCTCATTTACTAAAAGAAGATCTATCTTATCAAGGTCAATTTTTTCGATCTCATCTGTTATAGGTGATGGATTTAGAACAATTTTTAGCCCATTTTCATAAGCCTTATTTACTATATATGGCATACAGTTAATCTCATTTTGTAATACTAGAATATCGTCTTTTTCAAAATGTGATAAAACCTCATCAACATAAGACTCGCTATTATCAAAATTTGCCCCTTTATAAAGAACGATAGAATTTTCACCCTTATCATCAACTTGGATAATTGCATTGCCAGTAAGTTTATCGCTTTTTTTAAGTAGGCTTGTATCCACTCCAAAATTTTCCATCTCTTCGATAAGGAAGTTTCCATCAGTGCCTATACTTCCTGCGTGGTAGACGCTATCTGATACCTTAGCCAGAGCAACTGATTGGTTTAATCCCTTGCCTCCAGCGCGTTTTTCTATTGATTCTGAACTTATTGTTTCCCCTGGTCTTACAATATGTTCGACCCTAAAAAATATGTCAATATTAATAGAACCAAAATTAAGAATTTTCATATTTTATACCTACACTTTCTCTTTCAACAATCCTCGGATCTATAACAACTTTTTCTGCAGGTTTTCCATCATTTATTAAATTATCAGCCATATCAATAGCTTCCTTGGCTAAAAGTTTAAGATTTTGATCAATAGATGTCAAACCCGGTGTGATAATGTCATCAAAAAATAAATTATCATAAGAAATTATGCTTATCTCTTTCCCAATAGTAATATTATTTTCCTTAAAATAATTAATCAGTCCATAAGAAGACATATCTGAAAAGGAAAAAATAGCATCAATATTCTTATCAATAAAAAATCTTCCAGATTTGTAGCCTTCTTCATAGGAATAATCTCCGTGAATCATATTTGAAGAATCAATGTAAATTCCATAATCCATAGAAGCTTTGATCCCTCCGGATAACCTACGTGATGAGTTGGCAGTAGATCTAGGACCTAGGAGCATCCCTATATTCTTGTAGCCTCTTTTTATAAGATATTCAACAGCTAAATAACCACCTTTTTCATTATTACCGGTAACAATATTGTTCTTCCTATCTGTAAAATCATATTCATCTAGAAAAATAATATTATTCTTTTTTATATCATTTTCTGTTAAGCCGACAATATTTCTATCAACCACAAAGGAAGCCATAAAATAATTATTTTTCAATATATTTACAAAATCTTTACTTTGCAAAAGCTTATTATTTGTATTGTAAATATATAAAAAATAGTCTTTTTCTCTAGCAAAATATGTAAGCTGCTTTATTATTGAAGAATAAAAGGGGTTTACGATATCAGGAATAACCACCATAATGGAGTTACCCTTCTTGCTCGCCAAAGCCTTTGCATAATTGTTAGGATTATAATTTAATTCGTGAGCAGCTTTGATTACTTTTTGTCTAGTAGCGTCGGATATTTTATTGTTTGTTTTGTTTAAAACCATCGAAACAGTAGTAATAGATACTCCCGCTTTCTTAGCCACATCTTTTATATTCGCCATTTTAACCTCATTAAAACGTTTTACCTATATTTAGTATATTACAAATCACTCACTTGTCAAGTATCAATTTTAAATTTTTTTATTTTTTAAATTTCCATCGTTCTTATTTATCAATTTTCTCACAAGATGATTTTTACGCATCTATAATTCTTTTTTTATTATGATTAGTTAAATTACAGTAAAAATAATTAAGTATGGCATATTTTTATTAAAAAAATCGTGCTATAAAAAGCATTTTTTACTTCTACTAACACGACTTATTATAGAGAAATTTTTTATAGACCTTTATTTCTAATATTTATCATAAATCTAGCTATAAGCTTTAAATCTTAAACCACCTACATATTAAATCTAAAGATTTACAATTTTTTCCAATAAAAAAGGCGAGGGTGCTCGCTTGAGTTTTCCTCGCCTTTAGTTTTTTATTTATTTTTTGCCTTTGTTTTGAGAAGCTGTTTTTTCTTTTTCTTCTCTTCTCTTCTTCATTGATTCTAAGATACCGTCTACCATTGCGTCCATGTCTGGTTCTTTTGCTTTCTTTAGTGAAGATACCATGTCTAGACCTTCTGGAAGTACGTCCATTAGTCTCATTTCTTCGTCTATGAATTTTTCCATTTTTTCTGCTGCTTGTGGAGCCCATGTTCCGTTACCAATGATTGAGATCGCTCTGTTTTGTAGGTTTAGAGCCTTCATATCTTCTAGGTAGTTTAGCATTACTGGATAGATTCCTAGGTTGTAGGTTACAGATGCTAGTACGATGTTTGAGTATTTGAAGCTTTCTGCGATTAGAGTTGATACGTGTGTGCTTGATACGTCTCTTAGTGAGATGTTGGTCATGCCTTTTTCGCAAAGTTTGCTTGCTAATGCTTGGGCTGCAAATTCTGTGTTGCCGTACATTGATGCATATACGATTAGGACACCTTCTTCTTCTGGTTCATAGGTTGCCCAGTGAACGTATTTGTCGATGATGTATCCGAAGTTGTCTCTCCATACAAGTCCGTGTAGTGGGCAGATGTATTTAAGGTCTAGGCCACCTGCTTTTGCTAGGGCTTTTTGTACGAATGTACCGTATTTTCCTACGATGTTTGTGTAGTATCTACGTCCTTCATCTAGGTAATCTCTATCCCAGTTTACTTCGTCTGCGAATAATCTACCGTTGTTTGCGATAAATGATCCGAATGCGTCTGCTGAGAATAGTACTTTGTCATATGAGTCATAAGACATTAATACTTCTGGCCAGTGTACCATTGGTGCTTCTACGAATGTGAATTCGTGTTTACCAAAGCTTACTGTGTCGCCTTCTTTTACTTCGATGTATCTATCGTCTACGTGATAACCAAATTGTCTCATGAACATAACTCCTTTTTCAGAAGAAATTATCTTTAAGTTTGGATATCTTTGTAGCATCAATTCTATTGATGAGCAGTGGTCTGGTTCCATGTGGTGAACGATTAAGTAGTCTAGGTCTCTGCCGTTTAATACTCTTGCTACGTTTACCATGTATTCTCTTGTTATTGCCCAGTCAACCGCATCGATTAAAACTGTTTTTTCGTCCATTAATAGGTAGGAGTTGTATGATACACCTTCAGGTATTGGAAATATATTTTCAAATAAGGCTAATCTTCTGTCATCTCCACCTACATAATATAAATCGTCTGTTACTTTTCTAACTGTATACATTATTACCTCCTACTACTTTCTATCTGCTGGGAATTCCATCTTAATAAATTCGGATTTTTCTTCGCCAGAAACTGGTGATACCCAGCTGTCAGGAAGTTTATCAAATGGAGTACCTGGCTCGATTCCTTGAGATGGATCTCCTACTTGAGGATCATATTCATATCCTGAACCTAAGTCTAAATAAACGTCTTCTTTTGGAGCCATTTTTCTTGGTTTAGATCTCTTAATTTTTGGTTGTGGTGGTGCTGGTTTCTTTGCTTCGCCATTATCAAGTTCTTTGATTAATAATGGAAGAATTTCCATAGCATCGCCTACTATACCGTAGTCACAGTTGTTGAAAATGTGAGCATTCTTGCTGTTGTTAATTGCAACGATTGTTGATGCGTCTTTCATTCCCTTTAAGTGTTGTCCAGCGCCTGATACACCTACACCGATGTAGAGGTTGCCTTTGAAGCTTTGACCAGACATACCGATATATCTTTCAAGTGGAACGTATTTTAATGTTTCTGCAACTGGTCTAGATGATGAAATAGCTGCACCTGCTTGGTAAGCAAGGTCTTCTATTAGTTTCATATTCTTCTTTTCACCTATACCACGACCTGCTACAACAACTCTTTGTGCTTCGTTAATTGGTGTCATAGGATCAATTCCTATTGTGAAGTCATAGCCGTCTTTCTTAAGGGCTGCAACTAAATTTTTAACTGCTTCTTTTGGATCTCCTTCGAAGATTTCGCCTTTACGTACGCCTGCGATTGGAGCTGCTGATCCTTTTGATCCAGCTCTTTGCATCTTTGGAGCACGACCAACTGTGTTTGCACCAACTACTACTCTCATGATTTCGTTAGTACCTTCGTAAATTTGTGTAATCTTAGCATCTCTGAAGAATCTTTCTACGTCAACACCCTTGATAAATCCAGAACCACCGTATAGTTGAACTGCTTCAGTTGTAATCTTCATTGCAAGATCTGATGCAACTTGTTTAGCCATAGCTGCTTCTGCAGAATATCTTTCGTGATTTTCTTTAAGTTCTGCAGCAGAATAAATCATAAGTCTTGCACCGCGTAGATATGTTGCCATATCAGCAAGTTTGAATGTATTTCTTTGTAAGTGAGCAATTGGCATACCAAATTGTTCACGTTCTTTTGCATAAGCAAGGGCGGATTCATATGCACCTTGGCCAATACCTAGGGCTTGAGATGCTATACCAATTCTACCACCGTCTAGGGTAGCCATAGCTATAGCGAAACCTTGGCCTTCTTTACCAAGTAAGTTTTCTTTTGGAACTTTTACATTATCAAAGTGTAGTTCAGCTGTAGAAGATGATCTGATACCTAATTTGTCATAGTGATCAGAGAAGGTGAATCCTTCAAATTCTTTTTCTACGATAAATGCTGAAATACCGTGGGTACCAATACCTGGTGTTGTAACTGCAAATACTACATAAGTATCAGCCTTTGGAGCGTTTGTGATAAAGATTTTTTTACCATTAAGTATATAGTTATCGCCATCAAGAACTGCTGTTGTTTCTGTACCACCAGCATCTGATCCAGCATTTTCTTCTGTTAGACCAAAAGCACCTATTTTTTCACCCTTAGCAAGTGGAACAAGGTATTTTTGTTTTTGTTCTTCGGTACCGAAAGCAAATATTGGCCAGGAACCTAAAGATGTGTGTGCTGAACAAATTACACCTACACCGCCATCTACTCTTGATAATTCTTCAACTGTAATTGCATAAGAAATTACATCTAGACCTTGGCCACCGTATTCCTTTGGATATGGGATACCCATAAATCCTAATTGGCCCATTTCCTTAACTATATCATCAGGAAACTCGTTTTTTTGGTCGAGGTCGAAGGCGATTGGTTTTACCTTTTCTTCTGCGAAAGCTCTGACTTTTTTCCTAAGCTCTTCGTGTTGTTCTGTTGTCTTAAAAAGCATATAATCCTCCTTACATTATTATCCTTATAAAAGTATTGTAGCCTTAAGAAAACGTTTTGTCAAGTATATTTTTTATTCCAAATATCTTATAAATTTGTTTGGCAAAACCCTCCTTTCTCCCAAAATAACTAAAAGTTAATTGTCAAAATTAATTATTTACTGGAAATTTAAGTAAAATCTGACATTTGTTTCAAATTTGAGGATGGTCTTTCAAAACATTTTCCCTACTTTAATATATATCCATTTTTGCCTTTTTTTAAACCAAAATAAGGAAATTTTCAATAAAAATCCACAAAAAAATTGACATTTTTTCCATGGTTTAAAACAAAAAAATAAAAACAAAATCACCTAGCTTATTTTTGTAAATTCCATTCCCATCAAAGCTTAAAAAAGTTTTAAGTTTCATAAATGGCCTTTAGGGTATAATAGGAATAAGAGGTGTAATATGAAAAACAAACTATTAAAACCAATACTTTTATCGATTATGGCCATAAGCCTAATTGGCTGCGAATCAAATGATGTAGCAGATAAAAATTTAGGAGAAAATCAAGTAGTAGAAGCCCACGACGAGGATCAAAATTCTGACAATAAGCCTGCCGAAGATAAGGTTGATAAGTCAGAATCTGAAGATGATAAAGAAAATGAAAGCAAGGAAGATAGCAAAGTGGCAGATAAAAAAGAAGACGAAAAAAACCTTCATGAAAAAGACGGAAAATACGTCACAACCATGATTGCTAAACTTAAGGGCGAAGCAGATGACTACATCACATCTACTGCCTACGATTATAAGTTTGAAGACGATAGGTTTGTAGTTTCAGGATCCTTTGATTATTTAGAAAATCCAGAAGACTACGAAAAGGTCGAAGAAATCAAAAATGAAGAAGACCACAAATTTGTAATCAACGACAAAACTGTATTTGAAGCTGTTGGTGGCATGGCCCCAGCTAAGGAATTCACCAAGGAAGACTTCCTCAAATATCTCGAAGAATGCAAGGATACAGGTCTTGCCCTAATAATTTTTGTAGAAAATGGAGTCGCAACAAGCGTTTCAATTTCTTCATAAAAAAATAAAAAGAAATTCAAATCTCAGATGGCTAAAGCAAGCTGTCTGAGTTTTTTTTATTCTCATTCGAAAAATCTTATCATATTATCTTGATAAAGTAATAAAAGTATGGTAGAATATAAGTATCAATAAGTTAGCAAGGTAAACAGATAATAAACAGACTTAGAGTTTATGTTCAATAGAAAGGACTTTCCATGTTTGACTATAAAGAAAACGATTTTAATTCATGCAAGATGATTTTTACCCAACTAGGAGCAGCCGTCGGTGCTTATTCTAGCTTAGTTTTAAAAGATAATATAATTTTAGTATTCCTAGCTTGTCTAGGATTTGGGTATCTCGTTGGCCACATCCTCGATAAGAAAAAGATTTGCTAAAATTTAGGATAATGAGCAAGACCTTCCTCCCTTTTGGTCAAAATAAAATGCTTTATTAAATTTTTTTAACTAGACTTGCTCATTAAAAAAGGCCCCTCATGGGGCCCTGTTTTTTTATAAAATTTCTTGAGCAAGGATCAAAAGCCCTAGGGTGGCTGATCTTCCATCATATTTTGGTCTAACAATATAAGAATCTAAATCAGGTAGGTCTACATAGCAATTCATCAAGTCCTTAAATTTTTCTCTCACCTTTTCAATAAGGCCAGGAACTTGCATAACCCCGCCACCGAATACAATAACATCAGGGCTAAACATAAGGCTTGTGTTGTAGGCAGCCTGGGCAAGGTATCCTGCCTCTATATCCCAAAATTCATCATTTGGATCAAGATTTTGACCACTTTTGCCAAGTCTTTTTTCAATATTTGGACCAGATGCAAGGCCCTCAAGGCAGTCGCCGTGGCACATACATCCGCCCTCGTAAGTATCTCTTGGGTCTTTTTTTATAATCATGTGTCCCATTTCTGGGTGGCTAGCTCCACCTAGGAAATTATTATTTTGAACATAACCGCCACCCACACCTGTTCCAACAGTATAATAAGTAAGACTTGTCTTACCCTTTCCGCAACCAACCTTGTATTCTCCATAAGCTGAAGCATTCACATCTGTAGTCACATAAATTGGCACAGAAAAATCTTCCTCAAGACATTTTATAATATTAAAATCTTTCCATCCCTCTTTAGGAGTATTTAAAATCTTCCCATAATCATCCGAATCTGGATTCACCTCAATTGGGCCAAAAGAGCCTATAGCAATTGATTCAATTTCGTCCTTATACTTTGCAAAAAAATTCTTTATGTCAGCAAAAGTCTCAACAGGCCCTCTGGTATCAATCCTGATTTCGTCTTTAACCTCTAAATTCCTATCACCAACAGCACAAATCATCTTAGTCCCGCCAGCTTCTAATATACCGAACATAAACCCTCCTAGTAAAGATTTCTTTTTTATATTTTACCATAAATGTGTTCTATATTTAAATACCATTGATAAACCTATTTGATTTTCAAAAATAAAACCAAACTGTTTTTTCTTTTTTCTTTTATTTTAAAGCCAATTTTTTCATGAAGGGTCAAGCTTTTTTTATTTGAAATTGCCACTTCTGACCTTATTTCAGATCCCTTTCACAAAAGACTTATAACTTCTCTCACTAATCTTTCACCGTAGCCAGATCTTCTATATTTAGGATTTGTTTCTAGGGCTTCTAAAAGGAAAAATTCCCCCTCATCGTAAATCCTTAGGGCCGATAGGTAGTCTTTTTCGTCTTTTAGGATTGCCAGATAATTTTTGCCACTTTTTAAAAATTCATTTATAAGATAAGCCTTGTAGGCATCTCTTACTTTTTGATATAAAATATTTTTATCACTTTTTTCGTCAAAGTCCGAGCTGACCATAGATAAATTTTCCCAGTTGGATTCCTCATATAGGTCCATTAATTTTTCTAGGTCTATGCCTTCTATTTTGTTTGTAAAAACTACTTCCATCGCCAATATTCCCTGCCTTGTATTATTCACTAGTAATTATATAGCATTTTCAAAATAGAACCTAGTTTTAATAAAATTTTATTTTTTATATATCTTTGATTTTTGACAGAAGTTTGAAAATCAATTGCATATTGTTCGAAAATAAGTATAATTTTTTGGTAATGTTCACATAATACATAATATTTGAAGAAGAAAGGATATATATGAACAATAAATTTAAGTTAACAGCCCTTGCTCTAGCTTTATCACTAGGTTTTGCAGGCTGTGCACAAGAAGCAGGTAAGAAGGTAGACGACGCTGCTAATGACGCTAAGGAAAAGGTAGAAGAAGTCGCAGACGACGCTAAGGACAAGGCAAAGGAAGTCAAAGATGACGCCAAAGACGCTGCAAAAGATGCAAAAGATGCGGTAGAGGATGCAGTAGACGAAGCTAAGGATAAAATGTCTGACGAAGAATTTGCCGCTGCCATAGAAGGCAAATTAGTTCTTAGAAGAAGCCTTAAGGCTCCACACGGCGAAGGCTCTTTCGCAAGAGTAGCTGTAGTTACAGATGGGGACAAAATTGTGGATGCATCAATCGACGAATTCCAATATTTTGACGCTGATTCTGATTTCGTAGGTCTTCCAAACCAAGACGAAGATACAGAATTCAAGTCTGGTAATGCAGAAGGTAAAATCCTTGGCTCAAAGATTATGAATAACGATCAATATTCAGCTTTAATGAAAGAAAAAGCAGGATCAACAGTTTCTATCGCTGATAACTACAAAGCAATCCAAAATTTTGCCAAAGGCAAAACTATAGATGAACTTAAAGAAGTTGTAGCTGGTGCAGAAGATGGCAAGGCTATTGACGGTGTTACAGGTGCAACCCTTGTAGATACAAAGGGCTACCTAGAAGCTATCATCGAAACTGCTGAAAGTCGTGACAACGCAACAATCTTTGAAGCGACAAATGCTGATGATATCAAGGTTCAACAACTATTTGGTACAGCTGGCAACAAGAATGCTATAACAGATACATTTGTAGTCCTTGAAGGCGACAAAATCATCGCTGCAAACATTGATGAATACCAATATATAGAAGGAAAAGGCGTTCCAAACTCTGATAAGAAATTTGGCGAAAACTTTGCTGACAAGGAAAAAGTCCTAGCATCAAAACTAGAAAATAACGATGATTATTCAGGTAAAATGAAAGAAATTGCCAAAGCAACAAAGACTCTTAAGGAAAGCTTAAACGCAATCGAAGAATTCGTAGTTGGTAAAACTCCTGAAGAAATCAAAGAAGTAATCGATGGCAGCGAACCTGGTAAACCAGTAGATGCTATCTCAGGTGCAACACTTACAAGCACAGTTGGCTACCTAGAAGAAATCTACAAAGCAGCTACAAAATAAAATAATAGCACGCCAGAGAACCGAGACTCCTCGGTTCTTTTTTTGCAGCAAAAAAGACCTCGCTTTTTTTATCAAAAGCTGAGGTCTTTTGGAATTTTTATTCTTTTAAATCGAATTTAGCATTTTCATTCAAAGGCCAATTTCAATTTGCTTTTCATTCTAATTTTCAAAGGTCTATCAAAAATATTTTTAAAAACTCAATTCTTTTCCATAAAATTTGAAATTTTCACCGAAATATTCCCAAAATATAAGGAAATTTATAGATTATCTGGCAAAACGTCAATCTTGTTTTTGATGTCTCTTCTAATAAAAATTACACAAACAATCCCATTTACGAGCTCTGAAACCACAAAGGCCCACCAAGAAAATGTTAGGTTGCCAGTTTTGGTAAAGAGATAAAAAACTGGAAGAAGGATTATTACCTGCCTTAAAAAGGACTGGAAGATTGGGAACTTCCAATTGCCAAGGGCCTGAAAAATCCCACCAACACCTACAACTGAAGGAATAGAAACGATTAGAGAAAGTGATACTATCCTAATCATAGGCACTCCTATGGCCCTCATCTCGTCTGTGGCTGCAAAAAGGTCAAAAATTTGTCCTGTGAAAATCCACATCAATAGGGCAGCAAGACCAACAATGGCAAAAGACGCCTTCATAGCAAGGCTGATTGCTTCCTTGATTCTGGCCTTTTTCCTCGCCCCAAAGTTATAGGAAACTATAGCCAAAAGGGCATTTGAAATCCCAAACATTGGCATAAAGGCAAAGGACTGGAGCTTATACATAATTCCGTAAGCAGCTACAGCTGAAGAGCCGAAGGTATAAAGGATGGCGTTCATGAAAAATAGGACAATAGATCCGATTCCCGACATGATAATCGAAGGAAGTCCTATGGAGAAAATCATATTTAGGTTTTCAAAATGAAATTTAAAGCCCTTAAATTCAAAGTTTACATCCTTGTTTTTCTTGGTGTGGAAAATCACTCCAACCAAGGCCCCGCTTATTTGGCCGATGACAGTTGCAAGGGCCGCTCCCCTTACACCAAGCATTGGAAAACCAAAAAGCCCAAAGATCATAATTGGATCTAGGATTATATTGATAATGGCTCCTGTGCCTTGAGTTATCATAGTATAGACGGTGTTACCTGTAGATTGGAGGGTTTTTTCGAAAAATATTTGGAAAAATACTCCCCCGCAAAATAACAAAATTACAAAGAGATAGTCTTTGGTATATTGGATAATCTCTGGGTCTGTGGACTGGGTTTTTGCATAAAAATCTGAAAAGAATATGCCAAATAAAACAAAGGCCAACATAGAAATTGTGGCCAGAATAAGCCCGTGGGTCGCAATTGATGCCACTCTTTTTTTATCATCCATACCCAAATATCTTGATAAAAGGGCTGTTGTTCCGATACCTGTGCCGACTGCAAAGGCAATCATAATATTTTGGACAGGAAAGCAAAGGGAAACAGCTGTGAGGGCCTTTTCTGAAAGTCTTGCTACGAAAATCGAGTCAACCAAATTATAGACTGATTGGACCAAGAAGGAAATAATTATCGGTAGGCTCATTTTTATCAAAAGGGAAGGAATTGGCTCTGTTCCCATCCTATTTTTATTTTCTAAAGATTCTGTCATATAAACTCCTTTCTCTTGTGAACAATATAAAGAGATAGGGGCTATATGCCGCCTATCTCTGGTTTAATCGTATAGGTCTTTTTCTTGACGTTTGAGAGCATCTTTCACCCTCAAATTTCTCATAATTCCGTCGTCCACACTATTAATTATATGGATGGCTGAATTTTCATTTCTCTTTTTATCGTCAAATTCTTCTAAAAGACTTGGGTCAACGTGGTCTCTTGCCACGTTTTTATTAATAGCTGTAAGCATAAAAGGCCTTTTGGTCCTCTCGCTTACAGATTTTCCTAAAATCATATCTTCTGTGGCAATTTTTATCAAATTCACACCGGCAAGGGTTGAATAATAAAAAGTCCTGCCCTGTCTGATATTCATCTCTAGCGTATAGACCTTACCACTTTTGGCATCTTTTTTAAAGTCAAAATTGAAAAGTCCCTGGTAATCTAGGCTAGCAACAATTTTTTCTGCTATAGCATACATTTCCTTATCATCATGGTCGACTTGGACTAGGTGGTTACCGACCCACATTGGCCTCATGTCAGATAAAAGGTTTCTGGCAAGAACCATTGAAACCTTACCATCTTTTGACCTATATCCATTTAGGGAATATTCTGTGCCTTGGCCACCGTAGATAAATTCTTGAACTATGACATGACCTTGGTAGTCGCTATCGTAGATATTTTCCAAAATTCTTATAGCTTCGGCCTTATCTTTTACATGGTAGCCTTTTTGCTTGATTTTTATATCGCTTCCTATGAAATCATCATATTCATCAGCTTTTAGGAATAATTCTCCATCTAAATTTAGGTCTTTGAAATTTTCCCTGTCAGCAAGAAATGTTCTTGGATATGATAGGCCTATTTCTTCTAAAATCTTGTAAAATTCAGATTTCATAAGGAGTTTTTCCGCCATATCTTTCTCTGGATAAGGAATGTGAAAAGAAAAATCAAAGTCCTTGGCATTTCTCACCAAAAGGTCTACATAGGATTCTGTTGGGGCAAAGAAGATAAAATCTTCTTCTGGCCTTGATTTTGCAATCTTATTTAAGGTTTGAACAAAAACTCCATCATCAGATGAGAAATTTTTCTCGGTGTAAATATCAGCTATTTTAGACTTATAAAAGGGAACTAGGACAGCTGACCCAGCTACAATCGGCTTTTTGTCAAAGGCCTCGTTAAAAGACCTTGCCACCGAATATGAGTTGTGGTCAGTGCCTAGGATTATCGCATTAAAAGTCATAGCTTAATAGATTGACTCTCTTGACTTAGAATCTCTTTCTTCAGAGATTTTCGCAATAAAGTCAGCAAGTTTAACGTCTTTTGTTTCTTCGCCGTCCCTATTTCTAACTGTTAGGAGTCCTGATTCGATTTCCTTATCTCCTACTACTAGCATATAGTTTGTTCTCATCATTTGAGCTGATCTTATCTTATAGCCTACACCTTCGCTTCTTTCATCTACGCCTACTCTGAAACCTGCTTTTTCGATTTCTTTTGCGATTTCATGAGCCTTGTCAGCAAATCTGTCAGCTACTGGAATTACTTCTACTTGTCTAGGGTTAATCCAAAGTGGGAACCTACCTGCAAAGTGTTCTGTAAGAACACCGATAAATCTCTCGATTGAACCAAGTAGGGCCCTGTGAAGCATTACTGGTCTCTTCTTTTCGCCGTTTTCGTCAACATATTCTAGCTCAAAGTTGGCTGGAAGTTGGAAGTCAAGTTGGATTGTACCACATTGCCATTCTCTCTTAGCTGCATCTAATAAGTGGAAGTCGATTTTTGGACCGTAGAAGGCACCGTCGCCTGGGTTTATTTGGTATTCAATTCCACGTTCTTCGAGTGCTTTCTTTAATTGTTCTTCAGCGAAGTCCCAATCTTTTATATCTCCCATATAGTCATCTGGTCTTGTTGATAATTCTATTGTATATTTAAAGCCAAATGTAGAATAAAGAAGGTCTGCAAGGTCGATCATTTTGTAAACTTCTTCCTTAATTTGAGATGGAAGGCAGTAAACGTGGGCATCGTCTTGGGTGAAAGTTCTTACTCTGAATAGGCCATGTAAAGTACCAGATAATTCGTGTCTGTGAACTTGGCCAAATTCTGCAAGTCTAATTGGTAGGTCTCTGTAAGAATGTTGACGAGATGCATAAGTTAAAACTGAACCTGGGCAGTTCATTGGCTTAATTGCGTAATCTTCGTCATCTATCTTTGTAAAGTACATATTTTCCTTGTAGTGGTCCCAGTGGCCTGATCTGTGCCATAGGTCTTCATTTAGGATAAGTGGAGTTTTGATTTCTCCGTAGCCATAATTATCAAGGACACCTCTCCACCAACCAAGAAGCTCGTTCATTAGAATCATGCCATTTGGATGGAAGAATGGGAAGCCTGGTCCTTCTTCGTGGAAGGCAAATAGGTCCATTTCCTTGCCGATCTTTCTGTGGTCACGTCTAGCTATTTCTTTTTGTAATTCTTCGTATTCTTCAAGATCTTTTGCCTTTGGGAAGGAGATACCGTAGATTCTTTGAAGCATAGCCTTATCAGAATCTCCCCTCCAGTAAGCACCGGCAATTGCCTTAAGTTTTATAGCCTTGATTTCCTTTGTAGATTCAAGGTGTGGACCCCTGCAAAGGTCTGTGAAGGCATCGCCCATTTTGTAAAGAGTGATTAATTCATCTGCTGGAAGGTCTTCGATTAGTTCTACCTTGTAGTCTTGGCCCTCTTCCTTAAACATCTTAAGGGCCTCATCTCTTGAAATTTCAATTCTTTCTAGCTTAAGGTCTTTTTTGGCAATTTCTTTCATTTTCTTTTCGATTTGCTCAAGATCTTCTGGAGTAAATCTGTGTTCAAGGTCCATATCATAGTAGAAACCATCTGCTATGGCAGGTCCTATAGCAAATTTTGTTTCTGGCCAAAGTTCTTTAATGGCTGCAGCCATAACGTGGCTTGATGTATGCCAGAAAATTTCCTTGCCTTCTTCATCTTCAAATTTTACAACTCTAAAATCAGCATCTTCATTAATTGGCTCAGCATATCCCATAACTCTGCCATTTACAACAGCACCTACAGCTGCCCTGTAAAGGCCCATTGATATGTCTTTTGTCACATCACCAACAAGAACTCCTTTTTCATATTCTTTTACTGATTCGTCTGGTAATTTAATCTTAATCATGTCTTCTCCTTCGTTTTTAAATCACGAATAAAAAACCGCCCTACTATCCCTCTAGGATAATAGGACGGCAATTTTCCGTGGTTCCACCTAATTTTTTACTCATTAAGGCTGTATCGTAGTCATACGTCTTGCTTATTCACAAGAAACTCAGGGTTGGTATTCAATCGAAATTTATCTAAGGCTTCTCACCGCCAGCCTCTCTCTGCAAGTAAAAATCAACCTACTAGTCCCGTCATCGTCTTTTATTATGTAAATACTTTACTCAATCTTTAATGTATTGCAAATAAAAATCAAATATATAAAATTTCTTTGCCCAGGCTTAAAGTTTTTTTAAGGCATTAAAACTTGAATAAATGCCCCTGAATTTGATATACTTAAGTAAATGATAAAATCCTTAAAGTTAGGAGGAAAAATGAAAAACATATTAATAACTGGTGGGGCAGGCTATATTGGCAGCCACACTGCGGTTGAATTATTAAATAAGAATTACAATGTTATAGTTTATGACAATCTATCAAACTCTTCAAGAATTTCTATTGATAGAGTTGAAGAAATAACTGGTAAAAAAATAAGTTTTTATGAGGCTGACATCCTTGATAAAGACAAGCTAAAAGAAGTTTTGGTCAATGAAAAAATTGATGTCCTAATTCACTGTGCAGCCTTAAAATCCGTTGGCGAATCAGTTTCAAAACCACTTGAATACTACCACAACAACCTCACTGGGACCCTTACAACCCTTGAGGCTATGAAGGAAGTGGGTTGTAAAAACCTCATTTTTTCTTCATCTGCAACTGTCTATGGCAATCCAAAAAGCGTCCCTATTACAGAAGATTTTCCAAAGGGCGAGTGCACCAACCCTTACGGCTGGTCAAAGTCTATGATGGAACAGATTATGATTGACCTACAAAAGTCAGACCCAGATTGGAAAATTGTTCTACTAAGGTATTTTAACCCAATTGGTGCCCACAAGTCAGGCAAAATTGGTGAAGACCCACAAGGAATACCAAACAATTTGCTCCCATACATAGCCCAGGTAGCCGTTGGTAAACTTGACTATCTCAGAGTTTTTGGAGATGACTATGATACAGTAGATGGGACTGGAGTTAGGGATTATATCCACGTTGTCGACCTTGCCAAGGGCCATGTTTGCGCTATAGATAAGCTTGACAGTCTCGACGGAGTTTCAATAATAAACCTTGCCACAGGAAATGGGTATTCGGTCCTTGAAGTTGTGAAGGCCTTCGAAGAAGCCTCTGGCAGAAAGGTTCCATATAAAATTGTAGGCCGCAGGGAAGGCGATATTGCCAAGTGTTTTGCTGATGCGACTAAGGCCTACAAAGTCCTAGGCTGGAAGGCTGAAAACGGCATCAAAGAAATGTGTGAAGACTCCTGGAGATGGCAAAAAAATAACCCTAACGGTTATGAAGAAAGGAAATGAAATGAAAACTAGTCTGGTAGTTTTGGCTGCAGGCATAGGATCAAGATACGGAGCAGGCATCAAACAGCTTGCAAAGATGGACGAAAACTCCTATACGATTATTGATTATTCAATCTTTGACGCCATAGAAGCTGGCTTTGATAAGGTTGTTTTCATAATTAGAAAAGATATAGAAAAAGATTTTAAAGAGGTCATCGGATCTAGGATTGAAAAATTCATAGAAGTCGACTACGCCTACCAAGAAATGGCTTTACCAGCTGATTTTAAGGCTCCTTCTGATAGGACTAAGCCTTGGGGGACAGTCCACGCTGTTCTTGCGACAAAAAACCTTGTTAACGAGCCATTTTTGGTAATAAATGCCGATGACTACTACGGCAAGGGAGTCTTTAGGGACCTCCACGATTTTTTGATGACTTCTCCAGCTGAAAAAGACGGCAAAATCCAAGTTGCCATGGCAGGCTACAAATTGAAAAATACCCTATCTGATAACGGCACAGTTACCAGGGGTGTTTCTGTCGGCAATAAGGAAAACAAACTTATAAATATAATAGAAACCCACGAAATATCATACAACAAGGAAGATGGGGCTTTTTCCTCCAAGGAAAATCTTGGTCCAAACTTATTAAACCTAGATAGTCTTGTTTCTATGAATCTCTGGGCATCTTTTCCAGGCTTTATTGACCTAGCTTATGAATATTTTATTTCTTATCTTGAAAAAAATAGGGAAAATTTGGATACTTGCGAATACGTCTTGCCAGAAATGATTGGCGAGTGGATCAAGAAAGATTTGGCAGATATTTCAATAATCCCTACCAACGAAAAATGGATTGGAATCACCTACAAGGAAGACCTAGGCCCTGCCCAAGAGTCCTTTAAGCAAATGTTTGATGAGGGAATTTACCCAAAAGATATTTGGAAAGAAAAATAAAATCCATTAGAACTTACTTTGATAGCCTAAATATAATACTATAAGCTCCCTAGCAAATAGGCAAAAGAAATTCTCCTCAATTAAAAAAACAAATATGAAAAAATTTCTAAAACAATAGTCTAGGTCAAAGTAATTTTTGCTAAGAAGTTTATAAATCTTTTATCAAAAAAATCCCGCTTTTGCGGGATTTTCCTTTTTTGCTTATTTATTTAAAAAATTATTCTCTATTAGTTTTTAAATTATTTCTCTTTATTTTCTTCGACCTTGCTTGTCTTTCCAGACTTTTTTCTTGCATGGCCCCTATTTTTTTCTATGATTTCCTTTAGAGTTTCTACTTTTTCCCTATAGTCATTCAAGTCTTTGAGTTTAAAAGACCAATTTAGGTCGTTTAAGGTTGAAGGTTCGTTTATCCTTGCTTCTTTTCCAAAACCTAGGATATCTGCCAAAGATACTATTACATAGTCGCTTTCAACTCCCATGACAAAATCAAAGAAATCATCCCTGATGTCCCCATGATCAATACCCAAGTCTTTGAAATATTCTTTTAAGGATTCATGCTGGTCGTCGGTTAATTCATCATACCATTGGAAGAGGGTCTTATTGTCGTGAGTGCCTGGATAGGCAACAGAGTTAGCTGTCGCTTCTATTAAGTGATCTTCCCAAGGTCTTAGGTTTTCTTGGATGATAACCATGCCCTTTAGGTCATAATGGTCACGAAGCTTGTAAACTCCTGGCATCATTGTTCCAAGGTCTTCTGCGATAAATTCTACATCTTTTAATTCTTCTGTTATTTTATCAAAAAGTTTAAAACCTGGTGCATAAATCCATTCGCCTTCTACAGCTGTGTCGTTTTTAGCGTCTATTTGCCAATAAGTGTCAAAGGCTCTAAAGTGGTCAAGCCTTACAATATCGTATAATTTTGCATTGTAGGCTAGCCTATCTATCCAGAATTTGAAGTCGTCTTTTTCGAGCTCATCCCACTTATAGATTGGATTTCCCCATCTTTGGCCAAGATTAGAGAAGGCATCTGGTGGAACTCCTGCTATTAATATTGGCTTACCTTCCTCGGTAATTTCAAAATATTTTTGATTTTGCCAAACATCTAGGCTATCAAGTCCCACATAAAATGGGATGTCACCTATGATTTTAAGACCTTTTTCATTAGCATATGCCTTTAATTTCATCCATTGTTGATAAAATATATATTGGATGAAAATCTCATAAGCAATTTGATCTTGGTATGGGCTAAGGTCAAGCTTTCTGTCAATGATCCATGATTTTTGCTCTGCTGGCCACTCATTCCAAGCGATTAGGCCGTTGTCTTTTTTGAAACTTATAAAAACTGCATAGTCGTATACAAAGTCAAATTTTAAAAATTCCTTATAGGAGTCGGTCTGATCTAGCTCTTTTTCCTTAAATTTTTCGAAGGCTTTCTTTAGGTATTGGCCTTTAAATTCTCTTACAAAGTTGTAATCAACCCTGTCCCTTTGCTTAAGTGGTGCTATTCTCTTATCTAGTAGCCCATCTTCATAGAGCATATCTAGGGATATATAGACCTCATCTCCCGCATAGGATGAATAAGGTTGGTAAGGTGAATTTCCATAACCTAGAGGGTTTAGGGGAAGGATTTGCCACATATCAAATCCAGCTTCTTTACTTGTGTCTATAAAGTCATAGCTAGCCCTGCCAAAATCCCCTATGCCATGGCTGCCGTTAAGGCTAGCTAGGGGCCATAAAATTCCTGCTTTTTTCATATTCACTCCTCCTTTATTTTGGCTGTTGTCTGGCCGATAAAAAGTTCGCCAGCGTAGTTTATTACTTTCTTATATTCTTTTCTATTAATTATGTTAAATAATTCTTTTACTGATGTGTAGGCAATTTTGCTTGTTGGCTGAACTATAGTTGTGATTGGTTTTATTAAAAATTCATTTATCTCAAGACCATCAAAACCTGCCACAGAATAATCCTCTGGAACTGACTTTCCCATGTCATTTAGGGCCTTGATAGCTCCTATTGCCACAAAATCAGAGATAGCGTAAATTGCAGTACAATCAAGCCCTTGGCCTACAATTTTTTTACCAGACTCATAGCCATGGTAAAGGGAATAAGGGTTTAATCCCTTTGGCGGATATATTACAAGATTTTCATCAAATTCTATATCATGATCAGCCAAGGCTTTTTTATACCCTTCAAACCTCAAACTTCCTATACTTAAGTCGTTGGCTCTTGCGGCTATAAAGGCGATTTTCCTATGGCCTAGACTTATTAAATAGTCCACCATCTTGTAAGATTCCTTGAAATCGTCGACCCCTACACAAGTTGAGTTTTTGTTTACTATTTCTTTATTTATTATGGTAGTCATTGAATAAGGGATACCCAAAGTTTTTAATTTTTCTTGGTCATCTCTAAGATCACCACCGAGGAAAATTATCCCTTCTGGCTTTAATATCTTGGCCATCTTCAAAGCTATATCCACTTCTGATGAATGTTCTTCTACCTTATTTAAAACAAAGGAATAGCCAGTCTTACTTATCTCTTCTTCAATAACCTTAATCATTGGCGTAAAGAATGGGTTGGTAATACCCTTGATTAGGACTGCTATAGTTTTATTTTTGCTTATTTTTAGATTTCTGGCATTTGTATCTGGCTCATAACCAGTTTCCTTAATTGTCTTTAGGATCCTAGCCCTGGTTTTTGCGCTAATACCTTCAGCATCATTAATTGCCCTAGATACTGTACTTACACTCACACCACATATATCAGCTATATCTTTGATTGTTGGCTTAATCATAATAGACCTACCATCCTGAAATTCCATTTGTAGCTAGGCCTATATTTTTTTCCTAGGCTAAAATAAACTAAATCAAATACTTTAGATTTCAAAAAACTAAGCAAAGCAAAGATTTTGATATGATTCTTTATAATCTTTTGCATATAAACTCCTTTATAAAGGCTATGGCCCCTTTCATCTAAAATAAATGAAAAGTCATTATCAATAACAATATTTCAATCTTTTCCGAATATTCTTTCCTAAGGGCAAGTAGGGATAATTTGTGATAATCAAGACCGCTGATAATCGCATAACTGGGGTATTTCGGTACCGTTTCCGCAATTTAAATATATCATATATAAGTAAATAAAGCAAGACCTTAAAGCTTTTTTTCTACTTATTTTTTTATTTATTGGTGAAACCGATTTTTTATTTCCTATACCACTATATTTAGCCTTATAAATATAATGTTTTTTTCGTACTAATAAGTACAATTGGATAAATTTCCCAATGAATTTTAAATCAAAATTTCTTCTATACTTTCTTTATGTTATAATAAAATAAGGAGGATATATGAAGAATAGAAAATCCCTGGTTTTTCTTCTGGGCCTAGCCCTTATCTTTTCTGCTTGCAAAAATGATAAGCCAGCCAAAGTCCAAAACGAAAAATCACCTGTAATAAAAACTGAAGATCAAATCCAAGATGAAAACCTAACCGATGATTTTTATGACTTGGTAGATAAAGCCAACAAGGACCTAAGCGATGAGGAAAAAACTTTTTTGGCAAAGACAATAAAGGCCATTGATACTAAGGATGTAGACAGTCTTTCCAAAAATTTAGGTGAACCTCTTAAAAACCAAATCGGCGGTGATTTGAGAGTTCTTTCTGATAAAATCCTTCCAGTAGACTACGCAGGTCCAATTTTAGAAATCAAAGAAGTTACAAAAAAGAAGGACTCCTTCCTTATAATTTGCAAGTGCGAAGAGGATTCCTTGGTGATTTTATTAAATAAAAATGGCGATAACCTAACAGGTCTTAATATCAAACTTCTTTCAACAGTTTCCAAAAATAAAAAGCTTAAGGAAGACAACCAAGTCTTTGTAGACAGGGCCTACGATATTATCGACTGCCTTAAAAACGGCGATAAGGACTCCTTTGCTAAATACGCCAAGGGTCTAGGCCAGACTGGCGATGACTTTGACAAGATGTACGAGGGCCTAAAAAACGACCTTGCCATGGCGGGCAAGACCCTAACAGATAAATCCAAGGTCAAGGTTTCCTATGCCAAGGACCTAATAAAAACAGCCCCAATCGACCAAAACCTAGTTGATGTCACCCTGGTTTTCACCTTTGAAAACATAGAAAAAATCGTCTACGACTTTACCTTCACAGAAGATATGGACCTTGTTTCCATTGAGGTAAGTCCTGACGAAAAAGACGATTAAAAAAATTTTGATTTTCAAATTCTGATATATAAAATAAAAAATAAAAAATAAAAAACGCCCAGCCTTAGGCCTGAACTTTCAATCCTTTTAGGATTTCTAGTTCCTAGCCTTTGCTGGACTTTTTTTAATTTTCTTCTTTTTCTTCACTTTGTGGTTGAGGATTTTCCTCTGCTGGTCTTTCCTTTAATTTTCTAATCCTACAAGCCTTTATCCTGTTATCTTCCATGTAGAGGATTTTTATTTCGTAGCCGTTGTAGATTATGGTTTCATTGTCGCCCGCTTCTGGTATATAGCCGAGCTTATCTATAATAAAGCCACCGAGCGAGTCGTAATTTTCGTTTTCTTCGTCAATATCAATAGGAATTTTCTCGTTTAAGTCCTTGATTCCAATCGAAGCTTTTACAACAAATACATTTTTACTGTTGATTTTTATCTCTGGAATGTCGTAGTCAAAGCTATCTTCCATATCGCCTACGATTTCTTCAATCAAGTCTTCCATGGTAATTACACCTGAAAAACCTCCGTATTCGTCAATCAAAATCGACATATGGATATGGCCCTTTTGCATGTCAGAAAAAAGCTTGTCGGCTTCGATCTTATCTGGCGCAAAGTGGGCAGGTCTGATTAATTTTTCTATGTCTACATTATAAAGGCCAACCTTGGTCGCTTCGAGTAAATAGTCTTTGGTATACAAAACACCCAAAATATTATCAACATCATCTTCAAAGATCGGAATCCTGTTGTGGCGAATTTTTATAAATTCATCCATATATTCCCTGTCCTTGTCGTTGATGTCAATCATAAAAACATCGGTCCTAGCAGTCATGATTTCTTCTACGATTATGTCGTCAAAATTCATGATGGAATGGATCATTTTTGATTCCATAGGCCTAATGATACCTTGGTCTTCACCGATTTGGACAATTGACTTTATCTGCTCGTTGGTGACTTCCTTTTGGATAACACCAGCCTCTATGCCAAAAATTTTCATGATGAAATTTGTCACCTTGTCTGTGACAAGAACAAAGGGCTTAGTTAGACCAAGGACAAGCCTTAGGGTCCCTGTAGTATTTAGGGCGAAGCCCAAAGGATTTCTAACTCCAATTCTTTGGGGAATCTTGTCTACAAAAATTATCTTCACTACTATGTAAAACAATATAGTAATCAAAAGGGCAGTTTTCATGGAAATATTATCCATAATTATTTCTGAGTCCCTGATCATATCAGCAATAAAAGCTACTGTGATTAGGGATAAGACTGAATTTATCATGGAAAATGACTGGTTGAGCCTGTCTTGGTTGGATGTTATCCTTAATAAAACTTCAGCATCCTTGCTGCCTTTTTCTTCTAAATCGCGGAGCTTATCCTGAGAAAGACTAATCACTCCAGTATGAAGGGCTGTAAAAAACCCATTTACTAAAATTAATCCAATTACTATTAAAACTAAAAGTAAACTGTGGTAGGGAACAGAGTCCATATTTTCTCCTTAAAAAATGTAATATACCTTGACTATATCTACAATACCGGCCCTTGTCAAAGCTAGACCCTATTTGTCAATCTTTTTAAACAAGAGATAGCATATGATAACGCTTAGGATAGAAAGGCCTATGATATACATATAACCAAATTCCCAGCTTAGTTCGGGCATATTTTCAAAATTCATCCCATACCAGCCAGTTAAAACTGTAATTGGGGTGAAAATCGTAGTGACAACTGTGAGGATTTTCATGGTTGAGTTCATGGAAAGATCCATTTTTGAATCGTAGGAGTCCTTGACATTGGTGATGTAGTCGGACAAATAAGAAATATTTGACGAATATCTCTCAACCCTGTAGGCCAGGGATTTTAAGTGTTTGATGTCATCTTCATCAAAGATTTCATTTTCATTTTCTACAAAAACTTCGATTGTGTCCAATAGTCTCTCGTAGGATGTGTAAAGATTTAGGGCCTTGTGCCTGTTATCTGAAATTACTCCTATCTTATCCTTGCTTGACTTGTTATTTGTTATAGAATCCTCAATTTTGGCTGTTGAATCTTTTATCTGATCAAAAATTCCTGTGTGTTTGTCAATTAGGGCTGTGATGAAGTGTTTTAAGGCACGGCCTGGCGACCTTGAAGAAAATTTCTTGGCTACCATCTTGTTAAAGGCGCGGGTTGTAGAATCGTCCTTATCGTACATATCGACCACAACTAGCCTGTTATTTTCTATATAAAAACCAATGAGGTCTGATGTGTCGAGATTGCCCCTAATGTCTAAAAGCTCCAAAATCGCAAAGGTGTAGGTATCCTCAACTGCCACATAGGATTTTTTGCTATTATCTGTGACAAGTAAGTCAACCAAGGCATTATCGAGCTTATATTTTTTTGAAAAGTCAATAAAATCAACCTTTCCCAAATACATTAGGTAAAAGTCGTCGTCTTCTATGGCATCGTAAAACTTTGGCATGGTTGTTTCTTCAAAGCCATTGTCCGTATCAAATTTATAAATATATTCCATATAAACTCCTGTTTTTCAAATGTCTTAATCATTCTATGGGTAGGGGGCTTCCTTGTCAAAAATCCCCAGCACTTAGGCTAGGGATTTGACGCGGTTTTTGTATTTTAAAACTACCATAAATACCATAATTGCAAAGACGCCAAAAGCAAGGGAAATGATTGCCGAATGGGTAAAACCTGCTATGATATAGGAAAGGCTTGCAATTCCTGCTACAGTTAGGCCGTAAGCCAACTGGGTTTTGACGTGGTCAACGTGGACGCAACCTGCACCTGCCGATGACATGATGGTTGTATCTGAAATTGGCGAAATGTGGTCACCGCAAACCGCCCCAGATAGGCAAGCAGATATGCCTATGAAAAATAAAGGCTGACCCATTTCAAACATGGCAGTTATGATTGGGATCAAAATCCCAAAAGTTCCCCAAGATGTTCCTGTGGCAAAGGCAAGGAAAATCGCAACCACAAAGATAACTGCTGGCAAAAATGAATTTAGGCTGCCAACAGCCCCTTTCATGAGATTTCCAACAAATTCTTGAGAACCCAAAAGGTCATTTGAAATGTTTTTAAGACTTGTGGCCATGGTTAAAATCAAAATCGCCCCAACCATTGAAGAAAATCCTTCAGAAAGACTTTCCATTGACTTTTCAAAGCTAATCACACCCCTAATTACAAAATAAATTATTGAAATGATGAGGGCAGAAAGGGAACCCATAGCTAGGGCCACAGATGAGTCTGTATTGGCAAAGGCATTTACAAAGTCTCTGTAAAATTCACTTGCAGGATCAAAAAATCCGCCAACGTAGACTAAAGATAAAACAGAAACTACAATCAAAACCAAAATCGGGAAGATAAGGTCAATCACTTTTCCATTTGGATTGCCATCCTCAGCTGTAATCTTTGTTGTCTTAACTGCGCCAAGGTCACCTGTTTCTATGGCTTTTTTCTCAACACCCTTCATAGGTCCAAAGTCGTTGTCAAAAAGAATGATTGACACTACAAAAACTAGGGTCAAAAGCGAATAGAAATTGAAGGGAATAGACCTTACAAACATTTCAATCCCTGAAATCCCCTCAGCATAGCCAGAAACCGCCGCCGCCCAAGATGAAATAGGGGCAATCATACAGATAGGAGCTGCAGTTGAGTCTATGATATAGGCAAGTTTGGCCCTTGAAATCTTGTAGGAATCAGTTACAGGCTTCATAACAGAGCCTGATGTTAGGCAGTTAAAATAATCGTCAATAAAAAGCATTGAACAAAGGAAAAAGGTCGAAAGCTGGGCGGCCTTTCTCGATTTAATCTTTGAGTGGGCAAATTCTCCAAAAGCTCTTGACCCACCCGAATGATTTATCAAAACAACCATGATTCCCAAAACCACAAGAAAAATAAAGATCCCTGCAGTCTGAGAAACAGAAGCTATAAGACCCTTTTCAACAACATTGTCAAGCGACTGAGACAAGGACCCACCTGATCCCAAAATCCCTCCGACCAAAATCCCCAAAAACAAGGACGAATAAACTTCCTTGGTCAAAAGCGCCATAAAAATCGCAAGCACAGGCGGAAAAAGCGCCCAGGCAGTGGCAAAAGTATCCTTCCCACTAAGGGAAATATATATTGATAAAATTATAGAAACAAGCCCCACAAAAAGGGCAAGTTTCATATTTTTCTTCTTCATAAAACCTTCCTTAATCTAAAATAATCTGTAATAAAAATAAAAGCTTATAGATAAGCACGGTTAACATTATACTTAATTTTGAAATATAAGAAAGGAAGATAAGCTTTTATCTTGTTTTTTGCAAAAATCTTTGTATTTTTAAGATTACACGTCTAAAAAACGGGTAAAAAATATCAGGAGGGATAATAATGAATATATACAAAGAATTAATTATTGGAAGCCTTGCTTTAATAGTTCTAATTGTATCTATCTACATGTCTTATAAAACTCACCAAATCGAGTACGGATGGATAATAGGAACAGGCCTTATAGCTATAGGGTCTTTTGGCCAGTATTTTTCAGTTCGCAAAAAAGAAAACCAAGCTTAGGATTTTCTAGCCGTAGATTATCACCACTATAAATAACCACACAAAAACCACCAGTCGCCTGGTGGTCTTTTTTATCTTTCTTCTGAAATTATATCTTTTACCTTCATCAAACGAGAGATGGTTGCTCTTTCGTTTTCTTCTAATTTGGCTCTGATGTATTTGATTGTTTCTTCTAGATCTGGGATGGTCCTGTATTCTAGGGCGTTTACCCTTCTTCTTGTCGATTCAATCTCATCTGCCATTAGCTGGGTTGTTTTTTCTAGCTCAGCGAGTTCCAAAAGCCTGTCTGTTACGTGGTTTAGCTTCAAAATTGCCTCATCTAGGCCCACGCTTGTTGTGGCGTAGCCGTATGGAAACATTGAAGCTTTTTCGTTTACATTTACCTTAAATTCCATCTTAGGAATCCTAACACTCATGACGTTTTTTGTTGTAATATCAACGCCAACTTCCTGGGTAGGAAAGCTTACCGCTTCTTCGAGGATCTCTGGGCTCATGAAGGCTGATGCCATGAGGAAGGCTGCGAAGGAATCTGATAGTTCCTTTTCTACATCTTCCCTGAGTTTTTTATTCTCCCTAATCAATTCAAGAAATTGCCTCATCAGCTCATCTTGCTTGTCTTTTAGGAGTTTGTATCCTCTTTTGGCGGTGGCAAGTCTTCCCTTCAGGGTGTTTAGGTTCATCCTAGTAGGGGTTACTTTTAATCTTGCCATAGGCTAGTCCATGTATTTTTCTATTAGGGCGTCGTCAATTCTCTTAAGCTCTGATTTTGGAATTATCTTTAGAAGTTCCCAACCTAAGTTAAGAGTCTCTTCGATTGACCTATTTGTGTAATAACCTTGGTTGATGTATTTTTCTTCAAAGGCCTTGGCAAATTCTGCAAAGGCTAGGTCTGCATCAGAAAGCGCAGAGTCACCTAGGATCTTTTGAAGTTCTCTAGCGTCCACACCTGAAGCGTAGGCTGCGTAGATTTGGTTCATGGTATCTGCGTGGTCTTCACGGGTCTTGCCCTTGCCTATACCCTTATCCTTAAGCCTTGATAGGGATGGAAGGATGGATACTGGTGGAGCTATACCTTGGTTATAAAGACTACGGTCTAGGATAATTTGTCCTTCTGTAATATAGCCAGTCAAATCTGGAATTGGGTGGGTAATGTCGTCTTCTGGCATTGATAAAATCGGAATTTGTGTAATTGTTCCTGGTTTGCCACGAAGCTTACCTGCCCTTTCATAGATTGTAGAAAGGTCTGTATATAAATATCCTGGATAACCACGTCTGCCTGGTACTTCCTTACGGGCTGCAGATACTTCACGAAGGGCCTCTGCGTAGTTGGTCATGTCTGTCATGATTACAAGCACTTGCATGTCCTTTTCAAAGGCTAGGTATTCTGCACAAGTAAGGGCCATTTTAGGTGTTGAAAGACGCTCTATAGCAGGGTCGTCAGCAAGGTTCATAAAGAGTACTGAACGGTCAATAGCACCTGTTTTCTTAAAGTCATCCATAAAGAATTGGGCTTCTTCGAAAGTGATACCTATAGCTGCAAATACTACAGCGAATCCTTCATCATCTCCCAAAACCTTAGCTTGTCTAGCGATTTGGGCTGCTACTTGGTTGTGTGGCAGACCGTTTCCAGAAAAGATTGGAAGTTTTTGGCCCCTTACAAGGGTGTTTAGGCCGTCTATGGTTGAAATACCTGTTTGGATAAATTCTGATGGGTAGTCTCTTGATACTGGGTTAATTGCTGTACCGTTAACATCCCTCTTATCTTCTGGAATTATTTCTGGACCATCATCTATAACTTCGCCTAGGCCGTTAAAGGCACGGCCTATCATGTCTTCGCTTACAGCAAGTTCTAGAGGTCTTCCCAAAAATCTTACTGATGTAGATTCAAGGTTGATACCTGTTGATCCTTCAAATAGCTGAACCATGGCACGGTCCTTGTTGATTTCTATAACCCTGCCCCTTCTGTGCTCGCCTGTTTGAAGTTTAATATCTACTAATTCTTCGAAGTTGACTCCCTCAACGCCTTCAACAAGCATAAGAGGGCCAACTACTTCTGTTACTGTTTTATATTCTTTTAACATCCGTCTATGCCTCCTTTATTAGCTTGCTAATTGCTGAGTCGATTTCAGATCTGATTTCATCAAATCTTTCCTTGTTGTCTTCGCTAATTAGTTTTAGTCTTGAGATTGATTCGTTAACGTCAAGGCCTTCGATTTGTTTGATTTCAACACCTTTTGATAGGGCTTCTAGGCACTTATCATAGTTATAAAGAATGATGCCTAGCATCTTATCTTGCTTAGCCAAAGAGCAGTAGGTATCCACATCGTGGAAGGCGTTTTGTTGGAGGTAGTCCTCTCTGATAGATTTAGTTACATTTAATTTTAACTTATCATCATCAGATAGGGCATCACGTCCTACAAGCCTTACTACTTCTAATAGACCTGATTCTTGTTGTAATAAACTCATGGCACGTTTTCTCATAGTTGAGAATTCTTCGTCAACATTTCCATCTATAAACTTATCCATCTTATCTTGGTATAAGGAATAAGAGTTTAACCAGTTGATAGCTGGGAAGTGCCTTTGGTAAGAAAGGTCATAATCAAGTCCCCAGAAGACCTTAACAATACGTAAGGTAGCTTGGGTAACTGGCTCTGACATATCTCCACCTGGAGGAGATACGGCTCCTATTACAGAAAGTGTACCAATATCTTCCCTGTTTCCTAAGACCCTAACCTTGCCGGCTCTTTCGTAGAAGTCTGCAACACGGCTGGCAAGATAAGCTGGATAACCTTCGTCACCAGGCATCTCTTCCAAACGTCCACTCATCTCGCGGAGGGCTTCTGCCCATCTAGATGTGGAGTCTGCCATCATAGCTACGTTATAGCCCATGTCCCTGTAGTATTCAGCAAGGGTAATACCTGTATAGATTGATGCTTCCCTGGCTGCTACTGGCATGTTTGATGTATTTGCTATTAGGACTGTACGTTTCATGATTGATTCGCCAGTTTTTGGGTCAACAAGTTCTGGGAATTCATTTAGTACGTCAGTCATCTCGTTTCCACGTTCACCACAACCAACGTAGATTACTATGTCAGCGTCAGCGTACTTTGCTATTTGGTGTTGGACAACGGTCTTACCTGAACCAAATGGTCCTGGGATTGCTGCTGTACCGCCCTTGGCAACTGGGAAGAAGGTATCAATTACCCTTTGACCTGTAATTAGGGGTTCGTTAGGGTCGATTTTTTCCTTGATTGGTCTTCCTTGCCTTACTGGCCAGTACTGGATCATATTTATTTCTTTATCGCCATCTTCAGTTTCTACGACAGCAATGGTGTCAGCTACTGTAAATTCGCCAGCTTTTATATCTTTTAATTTGCCGCTTATTCCGTAAGGCACCATAACCTTGTGGGTGATTACTGTGGTTTCTTCTACAGTTCCTAGGATATCTCCTGCAACTACATCGTCTCCGACCTTTGCAAGAGGTTCAAAATCCCAAAGTTTTTCCCTGTCTAGGGCTGGTGCTGTTACTCCTTTTTCTAGGAAATTTCCTGCAAGCATTTCAAGTTTTTCAAGTGGTCTTTGGATACCATCGTACATTCTCTCGAGCATACCAGGTCCAAGCTCTACTGATAGAGGTCTTCCTGTTGACCTAACCTCATCGCCAGGGCCTATACCAGTTGTCTCTTCGTATACTTGGATACTTGCGACATCTCCCCTCATCTCTATTATTTCACCGATGAGCTTATCCTTTGATACCTCAACCACGTCATAGATATTAGCATCGGTTAGGCCTTCTGCCTCTATTAGTGGTCCAGATACTTTAGTAATTTTACCTATATTCAAATTAAGCTCCTTTAATTTAGAATGTTGGCTCCGACTGCCTTTTCAACCGAGCGGTTGATATCAGCAAGGCCAATACCCATTGATCCCTTATTGGATGGGATTAGGATGATGGCTGGAGTCATAGATTCTCTGTATTTATCTATAGTTTCCTGAACAAGCTGGGCCATTGCTTCGGTTATAAAAATTACACCGTAGCTTTCCTTGGCTAGCTTGTCTATTAGTTTACTTGCGTCTTTTTCGTCAATGGCTGTAAAGGCGTCAATTCCAATGGCCTTAAAGGCTAAAATCGAATCCTTATCGCCAATTACTCCAATTTTATACATAAGTTTCTCTTAACCTTTCCCTAGTAAAGTCTTTTGGAAGTGAATTTAACTTAGAGATAAAGATTATCCTTAGGTTTTTAATCTCTTGCTCCTTGGCAATCAAAAATCCTAATAAAACTTCTGGGCCATAGGTCATAGACTTGGCGTTTTTTGCAAAGTCCATAAAGTGATCGTCGATGGCCTTTTCTAGGTCAAGAAGATTTTCAGAATCCTTTTTATCCCTATCTAGGCTTTTCTTAAGATAAGTATTTACCTTAAGGCTTGAAGTCTTAGATACAATCTCATTTGCATCCATGCTTATCATTGCAAGGACGTCATTCTTATCGAGATTACCGCCTTCTATTAGGGAATTTTTCAAATGATCAAAATCAAGTTTTTGGCCCCTTATTCTTAAAAGGGTCTTGATGTTGACAAGGTCGATTGCTTCCTTGGTGTAGGCGAGGAGACTTTCTATCCCAGTTGCCTTAGCAAGGGCGAGTTCCCTTTCATAATAGGACTTATCTAGAGATATGTCTATCATGGCTGGGTTTTCGCTTTCCCTATAAGCTTTGATTGCCTTTTGGGCATAGGCAAGGTAGATTTCCCTGTCTTCTTTTTTCCCAACAGAAGCAAGATTTACTTGGCCGTCCGCAGATTTCAATAATTCCCTTTTAATAAAGGCTGTGTCCACATTTGCCATAGGCGAATAGATTTTTGAAAAATCTTCTTCTTGGATAATTTCTTTTACTAAAAGTTTTAGGTTATGAAAATTATATTTTTCGATTAGATACTGGCTGATATTTTTATCAGGAGTAACATCGGCAATTTTTTCATAGACCTTTACTAATTCCTTGTTAAGGATTTTTTCGTACTCTTCATCCCTATCAAGCTCTGATATTGCGCTGGCATAGGATGAATCGTTTAGAGCATTTAACACTTCACTTAAACTTTCATAGTCATTTAGTCTTTCAAGGTCACGAGCCTTAAGCAGATCATCTTCATAAATCCTGGTGGATGTAGAAGCTGCTATGAAGTTTTCTCTTTTCATATTTCTTCCTTAGTAAAAAGTGCGTCAGATATTATTTTTTTGATCTGGTCTTTTTCATAATCAATTATTGATGAAAAAGAATTGTCATAGGTGACATTGCCGTCTTTTATTATAAAACCATCGTCTGTGGTCTCGTTTGAAATCTTAAGTCCCTTTAGGTCGTCTGAATTAAAGACAGATGCCATTCCTTCTTTGAGGATGATTTCTGCATTTGATTCTGGGAAGCCCTCAAGCCTTTTTATGACAAATTTTTTATAGGATTCCTCATCTAGATTTTTTAAATCTGATAAAACCTTGTCTATAACTTGGTTTATGAGGTCGTTTTTTGCACCTATTTTTATATCACGGGCCTTACGAGATGAAGAAAACTCTTCGTTTGTAAGGGTTGTTGCAGCTTCTTTTTCTGCCTTTTCCATGATGGATTTTGCCTCTTCGCTTGCCTTGTTTTTGGCTTCATCAGCGATTTCCTTGGCCTCGGACCTTGCCTGATCTAATATCTGATTTTTTTCTTCTTCTGCTTTATTTTTTATAGATTCTAATATTAAATCAAGATTATTCATAATCTTATCCTAATATTATGCTCTTAGAACTAGAAGTAATGAAATAACTAGGGCTAAGATTGCGTAAAGCTCAACCATTACTGCGTATACAACGCCCTTGATAAATTCGTCTTCTTTTTTAGCTAGGATGTTGATACCTGCTACTGCTACCTTAGCTTGAGCGATTGCTGATGTATAGCCTGCTATAGCTATTGGTAGGGCTGCCATAAAGAAGTATAGACCTTTTGCAAAGTCAACATTGCCGTCAAGTCTTAGCATTATAAAGAATGCAATAACGAAGCCGTAAAGACCTTGGGTACCTGGTAGTAGTTGTAGTACTAGGGCTTTACCAAATTTTTCTGGTTGTTCTACTGTTAGTGCTGCTGCTGCCTCACCTGCCATACCTGTTCCCTTAGCTGAACCTGAACCTGGTAAAAATGTAGCTATTGCCATTCCAAGTACTGCTAGTATAATTCCGCCATTTTCAATAAAAAAGTTACTCATTATTTCCTCCTTTTATTAATGATAATCTTTTTAGTATCTTCTAACATTTCTCTAAATTTAACTCCACCGCCCTCGTAGAACTTGTTAAACATTTCTACGTAAATTAATCTTAGGCCGTGAACGTATGCTGATAAGTAGGATAGGAACATATTAAAGATTTGGAAAACCACAAAGATAATTATTCCGCCCAAGAGGCCGAAAAATCCTGCTCCTCCCACCATTTTTACAATAACATTTACTGCATAGGCTACAAAGCCGCCTGATAAAACAAGGGCCATAAGTCTTAGGAAGGATACAAAGTCTCCTATCCAAGATGTAAGTCCGTAGACATTATAAAAACCAGATCCAAGTCTGCCGCCGATTGTCTTGGCATCTCTACCTGAAAATAGGAGAATGCCCACCATACCAGCTGCCATTACATAAAGACCTATTTTTGATTTGCTATAAACATAATATCCAATTCCTCCAAGGAAAAGATATGTAAATAGTGAATCATATATAGCATCTAGTGGCCTGTTGTTTTTAAGGTTAATTACAATTGTCATTCCCACACTTACCATAAGGGCTACAGTACCAATGGCAAAACTCATGCCGATTAGGGTGTATACATCTTTTTGGGTGTCAATCCAGCCAAATGGCACTTCGATTATGCCACCAAATACTGAACCAAACAAGATTCCAAAGAAACAAGCTGAAAGGGAAATAGCCAAAAATAACTTGACCATTTTTTCGCTAGACTTTGGAAAATCTTTTAGCTTAAGCATGGCGATTGTTCCAATTACTCCTAAGAGTCCATAGCCTAAGTCGCCAATCATAAACCCAGTAAAGATTGTATAAAATATTGCTACAAGTAGGGATGGGTCTATTTCGTTATATCTTGGTAGGGCGTAGGTTTCTACTACCGACTCAAAAGGTTCTACTACAGAATTGTTATCTAGGATAATTGGCACGTCGGGGTCATCAAGGTCGGCTTTTCTTATATCAAGTAGATATTCTTCACCAAGGACACTTGTAAGGTCCTTTTTGAAAGTCTCCGCCATATCTGATGGAACATAGCCTTCGATTACGTCCATCGACTTGGTTTTTAAGAAGTTTTCAACGCTTGCCTCCTTTTTCTTTTCGTTTTCAAGAAAAGATTCATAAAGGTAGAAGTCGTCCATATACTTACTAAAACCGCCAATTTCGTCTTCTAATTTACTGATATCGTTTTTATATTTTTTAGAATTAGCTTTTAATTTTTCAAGCTCTTCCCCTACAGGTCCTTCCGCCTTTATCCTTATCCTGGTAAAGCCAAATTCTCTGAGGATTTCACTAAATTCTTCTTTTTCGTCAAGGGAAGCAATACCTACTATAAAACTAATCTTATCTCTTTCGCTTAGTTTATAAACTAGGGATTTTTCCAAATGCTTTTCTACAAGTTCTTTTCTAAGGCTATCGTAGAATTGACTTGAAATTGAGCCAGTTTCTACAAAGACCCTTTCTGATTCGTAGAGGTCATTGATATTTAGATTTACTTCCTTCCATGGACTTAAATCCTCTATCCTTGTATCATTGGCCTGTTTTTTATCAACCAGACCTTCCCTTTCTTTAACTAATTTTAATAACTTATCATAAATAAGGTTAAAATCAAAATTCTCTGACTGTCTATAGACATTTTCTATATCAAGTCTTTTAAGCTCCTTAGGCAAATCTTCTTTTGAATACTTCCTTGCAGTTTCTACTGCATATTTAAGCTTATCCTGCTTTTCTTCTATAGAATTGAGGACTGCTGAGTTTTCAACCTCTTTAAGATAGGATTCGTCATCTTTTAATTTTAGATCATTAAAATGCACATAGTTAAAATTTTGAAGAATGTTAAGTAGGCTAGATCGCTTGTCATTGAAACTAAGCAAGCTAAACTTATCCATCTTAACTATTGCCATTATTTACAATCCTTTCTACAAGCGAGTCTACAGTCTTTGATAGATCAGCCAAATCTCTTTTTTTGATCTCACTAGACGCCTCACTTGCTTTTTCTAACACCGGTTTACTTTCTTCAAGGGCCTTGGCTTTGGCATCCTCAACTAGTTTTTTAGCCTTATTTTTGGCTCTGTCAATCTCTTCCTTATAAGATTCATTAGCCTTAATCTTGGCTTCTTCAACTAGCTTTCGGGCTTCTTCCTTGGCCAAATCAAGCTCACGGGCTGCCGATTCTTCGGCTTTTTTCACTTGATTTAAAATGTCATCAGTCATAATTCACCCCCTAATGCTAATTAAATTATATCATATTTTTACCCAAAACGGGTATAGTCTAGACAAAATAAGACTGATATTTTAAAATTTAGAGGAAAATTTATGAAAAAAATCTTGTTAATC